>JBNJEV010000004.1:0-128182 GCA_051746185.1 Bacteroidota bacterium | reverse complement strand
ACCGTCCTCGTTCCTGGTCTTGATGATCTTCCCCTTTTTCACCTTGGTGGGAATGGGAAAGGTATCTTCTTCTTTCCGCCCGGTAAAGATCTCGTATGGCCTTCCGTCCAGCAGCCCGATAAATGCGATCCAGTCCTCGTCGTTGTTCTTGAACCTTAGGATTTCGGCCTCGAGCTCTCTGGGACGCTTGACCGGGAAAGGGGCCTGTTCCTTTTTCTTCTTTTCACTGGCCACAAGTACCCCTGATCTGGAACCGTCACGGTATACCGTGACCCCTTTGCATCCGTTCTTCCATGCGTTCACATAAAGTTCCCCCACCAGTTCCTCGGTCACACCGGACGGCAGATTGATGGTCACGCTGATGGAATGATCCACCCATTTTTGCACAGCCCCCTGCATTTTTACTTTCTGCACCCAGTCCACATCATTGGAAGTGGCTTTGTAATAAGGGGATTGTTTCACCAGCTCCTGTATGTCCGCATCATTCAGCTTTTTTACTTCTTCCGGATCCATCCCGTTCACTTTGAGCCAGGTGAGGAAATTATGGTGGAATACATTGTACTCCTCCCAGCTGTCACCCACTTCATCCACGAAGGTGATCAGGGCATCCTTATCGCTGGGATTCACCTTTCTCCTTCGCTTGTAAACAGGAAGGAAGACGGGTTCGATGCCCGATGTGGTCTGGGTCATCAGGCTGGTGGTGCCGGTGGGGGCAATGGTAAGCAGCGATATGTTCCTTCGCCCGTGTTGCTTCATTTCCTCGATCAGGCCGGGATCCTCCTTTTCCAGCCGTTTGATAAAAGGATTGTCTTTTTCTTTGTTGAAATCGAATATCTGGAACGGACCTCTTTCCCCGGCCATTTTCACGGAAGAGCGGTATGCTTCAAGGGCCAGGGTCTTATGAACCTCAATGGAGAAATCGATGGCATTTTCACTTCCATAACGGAGACCCAGTGCGGCAAGCATATCCCCTTCAGCGGTGATGCCCACACCGGTTCTTCTTCCTTCCAGGGCCTTCCGTTTAATATTTTCCCAGAGGTTGATCTCCACCCTCTTGACCTCTTCATCTTCAGGATCTGCATAGATCTTATCCAGGATCGCTTCCACTTTTTCCAGTTCCAGGTCGATGATATCGTCCATGATCCGCTGGGCCAGTACTGCGTGCTTCCGGAACTTTTCCCAGTTGAACCTGGCCTTTTCGGTAAACGGATCATCCACATAATTGTAAAGATTGATGGCCAGCAGCCTGCAACTGTCATACGGACAGAGCGGTATCTCACCGCATGGATTGGTCGATACCGTTTTGAAGCCCTCGTCCGCATAGCTGTCCGCCACCGATTCCCGTGTGACCGTATCCCAGAAAAGGATCCCCGGTTCGGCCGATTTCCATGCATTGTGAACGATCTTCTGCCAGAGGGTCCGCGCATCGATCTCCCGGGTGTACTTCGGGTCTTCCGAAGAGATGGGATACTGCTGCACATAGTTCTTGCCTTCCACCACGGCCTGCATGAATTCGTCATTGATCCTGACAGAAACGTTGGCCCCGGTGATCTTGCCGGGTTCCATTTTAGCATCGATAAACCTTTCCGCATCGGGATGCTTGATGGAAATACTCAGCATCAAAGCACCTCTGCGTCCGTCCTGTGCCACTTCCCGGGTGGAATTGGAATAGCGTTCCATGAAGGGCACCACCCCTGTGGAGGATAATGCACTGTTGAGCACCGGGCTGCCCGTGGGCCTGATATGGGACAGATCATGTCCCACGCCACCCCTGCGTTTCATCAGCTGAACCTGCTCCTGGTCGATCTTCATGATACCGCCGTAGGAATCTGCCGGCCCTTCATGCCCGATCACAAAACAATTTGAAAGACTGGCAATCTGGAATTGATTTCCGATCCCTGTCATCGGAGAACCCTGGGGAACAATATACCTGAATCCCCTCATGAGTTCGAACAGCTCATCAAAACTGAGCGGATTAGGATATTTTTTTTCGATCCTTCTTATTTCGGAGGCAAGACGCCGGTGCATGTCATCCGGAGTCCGTTCGTAGAGCCTGCCCTCGGAATCTTTCAGTGCATATTTGCTGACCCATACCCTGGCAGCAAGTTCATCACCCCTGAAATAATCCAGGGAAGCTCTGAAGGCTTCATCAAAACTGTACGTATGCCGCTGTTTCTTTTCTTTTTTCGTTATTTCTACAGGTTTAATATCAGGCCCTTTGTCAACAAACGTCAAGTTTTTTTGTGGTATTGCCTTTTCTGCCATCCTTTTCAATTTACAGATTTTTTTACTTCTGGGGTGAGTTGTACATCATTACAACAGCAAATTAGTTATTGGGTTCTCCCATCTCAAATAGATTTATTAACATGAGCGAAAACAAGCCCTTCTCTTCATCAGCATGAATCGAACAATACAATTTCCTACAGGATAAAAAAGGGGTCCCTTCGTGATACAGATTCCGGGAAATGAAATTAAGAAGAAATCAAGTGTCAAAGTGGATCACTCACTTCGTTTTTTTCAACAAAGAATTAACCCGAAAGCTAACTCTGTTATAGTCAGCTTCTATGAGACAGGGCGGCTTTTGATATCCCGTGGATAAATTTGTAATCTGCTGTATTTTAGGATATTATTCTCTTTCACATGCCTGCGGCGGCCTGCTGCCCGGATGGGACATTGATTCACGATGCGCCGGGAACCGGGCAAAACAAAACGAGGCCGTCCCATAAGTCATGTATCAACATGATCCGGGGGATGCTTTTCTGGTAGCTCATCCCTCAGATAGGACAGAAATGAATGCCTTTTGAGAGGGCCTCATTTTTTTGACCACCGGACCGGCCCGGGCTCAGAAAATGTACCGGATCCCGATCTGGGCCTGCCAGCGGGAACTGATCACGCCCGAATCATCAATATCATAGATGTCCCCCGGATCCTCAAAGGAGAAAAGCGGGGTATAATCCCCGTTATCCGGATCGGCCAGTCCTTCGAAATCAATCAGGGTGAAGGTATTATAACGCACATAATACTTGCGTCCCCATTTGGGGTTGATCAGGTTGCCCACGTTGAACAGATCAAGGGTCAGCTGAAGGATGTGCCTGGTGTCGCCGGTCTTCACAAAAATGTCCTGGGCGAACTTGAAGTCCACAATATGACTGAAAGGCGAACGTGCCCCATTTCTTTCGGCATACTGTCCCCTCCGGGTGCTCAGGTAGGGATCATTCTCAATGAAACGGTCCAGCGCATCCCATTGCCCGGCAGCA
This sequence comes from Bacteroidota bacterium, assembly GCA_051746185.1. Classification (GTDB taxonomy): domain Bacteria; phylum Bacteroidota; class Bacteroidia; order Bacteroidales. The sequence continues at coordinate 124,925 of JBNJEV010000004.1, read as the reverse complement.
GAGCCTGCATCTGCAAAAACGATCTCTGACTGGTCTGCCGGTACGTAGATCAGATTCCCTTCGTTCTCTCCCTCCCCGTTCAAATTCCCGTTATCGTTGTACACATAGGAGAAGACATCACCTGACTGGCCATTGTAGAATAGTGTGAACGAGGAGGTCAGGTGGTTGAGCCAGTTCACCTCGTAATTCAGATACCCTGTGATCCGGTGACCGATATCGAAGTCGGAGATGCTCAGATCCAGGTAATTCAGTCCGTTCACCTGTTCCATATACCGCCACTGGGAACTGTTCTGACTGGAAGTGGCATCATTCAATGCCATGGCCCGCCCGAAGTTATAGGCCAGCATGGCAGTCAGTCCGCGGCTGAAAGGTTTCTGCAGCTGGGCGGTGATGTTATAGCTGTACCCTTCATTGGTATTGGTCCCCAGCATGATCCTGGTATAATTGCTAGAAAGATTCTCATCGGAATAATAGGGTCTGTTATCCGCCCCTTCCAGATACGCGATGGGATCGGGATCCACATTCACATTATAATAAAGCACATTGTTCAGTGTCTTGGAGTAGATCCCCTCCACAGTACCGATCAGTCCCCACGGCAGGCGCTGGTCGAGGGCCAGGTTCACCCTGAAGATCTGGGGGAATTTGAAATCTTCCGTAAACAGGTCGATCTGTCCGCCATAATCGGCTTCAGGATACCCGAAATCCGCACTTTTGTACTGGTTGTCCCAATCGCTCCGGAAATAAATGGGTTCGCCCCAGGAACTCCTGTGGTAGACTCCTCCGATGGTCACCCCGCTGTTTGTGTAAGACCCGCCGGGCCACACCAGCGGCAGGCGGGAGGTGAAGATCCCCACACCGCCCCGCATCTGGGTAACCTTATCACCGGTCACATCCCAGTTGAATCCCACCCTGGGGGAGAACATAAGCTGCGGATCGGGCATCTGTCCCGAACGTGCACCTCCCATGTTCCATCCCTGCTCTTCCAGCATGGGGAGGGTGGTTGAATTAAAATGTTCATCCAATGGACTTTCTGTCAGGAACATGGGCATATCCACACGGATACCATAGGTGAGTTTCAGCCCGGAAGATACCTGGAATTCATCCTGGGCATAGATGCCCCACTGAAACATGTCAAAATCGGCGGCGGCAGCCGATCCGTCGCCTGTCAGATCATCCACCAGTGAATATCCCCTCTCGTACTGATAGGCCGGTACTTCCGAAGCGGTGCCCACGGTCATGAAATCGGCCACCGTCAGATACCGGTATTCACCGAAATTCTTTCTCATGAAAAGATTGTAGGTGGAGGAGAATTCGACATTGGCCCCCACGGTAATGGTGTGCCGACCCTGATAGATGCTGAAGTTGTCGGTCAGGGTGAGTACGTCCTGGTCAAGTGCATTGGCCGTGGAATAGGGCTCCGATCCGAAATAGATCGTGCCGCTCCCGTCAAACAGCTGTACGGCAGGGAAATTCTCCCCGTAGGGATCCCGGTCGTCCCGCACGGTGGTAAAACCGATCACCAGGTCATTGGCACTGCCGGCAAAGTTTGATTTCAGCTGCAATGCGCTGGAATTGGTCACACTGGGAAAGAATTGCGCGTTGTTCAAAAAATTGATCGCCCTGGTGCTTGAAGTATACGTCTTCAGGGCCACCAGTTTGGTGTAGCTGTGCCTGAAGGTCATCTTATGCTTCCGGTTGATGTTCCAATCGATCCTTCCGATCAGCATGTCCGAATTCAGTTCATCGGTCTTGTCCAGATAGGTTCCCGGATCATACCCGAAATCCCCGGTCAGTTTATCGGCAATGGCCCGAATGGCTGCCTCATCCTGGGTATCTCCATTGTACTGAGCAAAGTCAAACGGTTTGGGCGTCTGTTCCCGCTTGAGTTCCCCGTTAAGAAAGAAGAAAAGCTTGTTCTTTACAATGGGCCCCCCGATCCTGAATCCCATTGTATGGGATCTGAATTCAGGTAGCCGTGTCCGTTCCACCGATTCGTCATCGGTGGGTGTTTTCCCTGCGATGGCCTCGTTCCTGAAAAAATAATAGGCCGAACCGGTGGCTGTATTGGAACCGCTCCTTGTGACCGCATTGATACTTGCACCCGCGAAACCTGACTGGCGGACATCATAGGGAGCCAGTGTGATCTGGAACTGCTCGATGGCATCCATACTGATGGGATTGCCATAAGTCTGTCCCCCGTTGGTCCCGGTGGGGGAAAGTCCGAATACATCATTGTTCACCGCTCCGTCAAAAGAAATGGCATTGTACCGGTTGTTAATCCCTGCAATGGATATGGCACCGTTACCGTCCACAATGGCCTGGGGCGTCATCCGGATAAAGTCGGAAAGGTTCCTGTTAACCGATGGAAGATCTCCGATCTCATCCGGACCCAGCACCGTCTCCGCCCCGGTCCTGTTCCCGTCGAACACATCGAATTCCTTTACCCTGCGTCCCACGATCTCCACTTCCGCAAGAGCGACTTCACTGATCCCCAGCTCCACATTGATCTGAAAGGTCTGTCCCAGCGTCAGGTAGATCTGGTCCTGTTCAAAATTTTCGTATCCCACATACGATACGGCGATCTTATACGGGCCACCAACATTCATGTTGGGAAGATGGAAAAAGCCTTTCTCCCCGGTGATCGCTCCGAACTGGGACCCGGTGGGCTGGTGTTCTGCCACAACGGTGGCTCCTGCAAGTGGTTCTGAATTTTCATCCACAACCTGACCGTTGATACCCGAGGTGGTTGTACCCTGACCGGTCAGGCTCACTGACAACGCAATAACAGCCAGGGAAAGCAATAACTTTTTCATGACTTTCATGGTCGTAAGGATTAATATAGGTTTATTGAAAACGGCAGTGAAAATAGAGAATTCAACCATTGTTAATCTTAAGAAATAATTAAGAAAACAAATTCTTTGCACACCTGGTCCATGATGACCGATGTGGCTCCTTTCTTTGCCTGAATGTATTTTCGGGCAACTTCAGAAGAGGTTTTCAACAGTTCCGGGTTTTCCAGCTGTTGACGAATTGTGGATAACAATTTCGCGTGATGGGATACCGGAAAGGCGCCATTCAACCGTACAAGATCCACTGCCTCCGTAAATTTTTTGTAGCGGGGACCGAATATCACGGGTAACCCATGGGCAGCCGCCTCCAGGATATTATGGATCCCTTTCCCGAATCCCCCGCCGATATAAGCCAGGGTGCCGTACCGGTAAAGGTAGGAAAGCTGGCCGATAGTATCAATGATCACTGTCCGGATGCCTTCCGGAACCCTCTCTTCCATTTCGGTATAACGAACAGAAGGAGAAAAATCACGACTGATCCTGTTCAGATGCCCCTTCGACAATTCGTGAGGGGCAATGATCCAGCGGACTTTCCCGGGCAGTTCCCGGAATGCATGCACCAGGATCTGCTCATCCTGCTCCCAGACACTGCCTGCAATGATCACTTTATATCCGGATGCGAATGCTTCCAGTGCCGGCCGGGAAAATTCAGTGCCGGCCACTTTTTCCACCCTGTCAAAACGAGTATCACCGGCTACACTGACCGGATGGATCCCTGCCTTTTCCAGGATCATCTTCGAGGATTCCTGCTGGACAAAAATGTGTGTGAAACATTCCAAAAACCTTTTGTACCAGCTCCCATACCATTTAAAAAAAAGCTGATCCGGACGGAAACTCCCTGATATCAGGTAAACGGGGATCTTCTCCTTATCCAGCCGGTGAAGATAATGGTACCAGAACTCATACTTGACGAAGACGGCCATCTCCAGCGACAGTGTATTGATCATCCGGGATGCGTTCCCCGCCGTATCCAGGGGCAGGTACATCACATGGTCGGCTCCCTCGTAGTTCTTACGTTTCTCATATCCGGAAGGTGAAAAAAAGGTGAGCAGGATCCGGTGTCGTGGAAACCGCTTCCGGGTTTCCTCCATTACAGGCCTTCCCTGTTCAAATTCTCCCAGGGAAGCACAATGAAACCATATGACTCTTTCTTTTTCCCCGAAGGTCTGCTTCAGATTCCTGTACCAGTCTTTCCTTCCCCCGATCCATAACTTTGCTTTCCGGTTCCAGAGGGAAGACACCAGGATCCCCATCCGGTATATCCTGACAGTTATGTCGTATAATATTCTCATCGGATCCGGGAATCAGGATGTTTTCCAGGTCATTCTGCTCCCCAGCCAGACGGCCAGAAAAGCCAGCACCCATGATACAAACCTTACACTGATCACCGCATCCAGGGCCGGCAGCTCCGACCAGATCACCGTGGAGGCAAATCCGGTGATCATCCCGGCGATGATCCCCTGATGGGTCACCTTCTTCCAGGTAAGGAGCAGCAGGACCGCCGGACCGAATGAAGAACCCAGTCCCGCCCATGCATAGGAAACCATGGAGAAGATCAGTTTATCCGAGGTCATCGCGATGGCGAACCCGATGAGCCCCACCAGGACGGTGATCAGACGGCTGGCCCTGAGCAGGGAACGGTCTCCCACATCCCATCCCAAAGTCCGGTGGAAAAAATCCTCCGTAATGGAAGAGCTGATGACCAGCAGCTGGCTGTCGGCCGTTGACATCATGGCCGCTATGGCTCCGCTGACAAAAATGCCGGCCAGCCAGGCAGGCAGCAGTTCATTGGCCAGCTGGGGCATCACTTTTTCAATGTCATCGAACATGCCCTGTCCGTAAAGACCTGCACCGATTATCCCGATGATCACTGCTCCCGAAAAAGCGGGGATCGCCCAGGCAATGGCGATCCTTCGTGAAATTTTGATCTGATCGGCCGAACGGATGGACATGAACCTGGTCAGAAGATGGGGCTGACCCATGTACCCGAAAGCCCAGCTCAGTCCGCTGATGATCAATGCCGCTGCTGCCAGGCCGGTTTCCCCGCCGGTGAAGGAGGTAAGCGCATGACCTTCCTGTGCCATCAAACCGGCAAGGGGCCTGGCCGTCCCGCTTGTCTCCAGCAATTCTACCAGTCCGACCAGCGGCAATACCACCAGGGTGCCGATCATGATGATCCCCTGTACCATATCGGTCCAGGCCACCGCAAAAAAACCCCCCATCATGGTATAAAAAATGATCACCATGGCACCTATGATCATTCCCGTTCTCTGGCTGAGGCCGAATGTGACATTGAGGATCTTACCCGCACCGTTGAACTGTGCAGAGAGATAAAAGATAAAAAAGAATATGATGATGAAGGTGGCCAGTACACGGATCACCGGCTGTCCTTTCCCGAATCTGCTGGCCAGAAATGTGGGAAGGGTGATGGCATCATATTTTTCAGTCTGTTGGCGAAGTTCCCGGGCAATCACAAACCAGTAAAAGATGATACCCAGTACACATCCCAGGGCCGTCCAGAACTCCAGAAGCCCCGAAGCATATGCCGCCCCGGGGAGCCCCAGCAATAACCAGGCACTTTCTCCGGATGCCCTTTCGGAAAAGGCCACGACCCATGGATTGAGCCTTCTTCCCGCAAGAAAAAAATCCTTGTGTGATTTGTTGATGTGATAGGTGATGAACCCCACCACCAGGATCACCACCAGATAGAAAATAAAACCGATCAGTGCAAAATTCATTCCCTAATATAGAAAAAAACCGTCATCCGGGATCATTTGGGAAAATCAGTTGAACCGTTGGGCTGGTAAGTATAATCCAGTGTCACTTCATTGTAGATGTTCCCGGATTCCCCTTTGAAAACCTCTATATCTTTCACCAGTAATTTCACATAATTTCCTATGGATGTCTTCTGTATCCAAACCTGGTGTAATTCTACGGTATCGCTTACCGTTTCAAGCTGAAGTCCCTCTTCCACACTGGAGTAATCATCGTAGAAAGAACGGGCCTCTTCCTGGCTGGGAAACTCACCCACCAGGGCAAATCCATTCATCTGGCCCGGGGTGTTGAATCCCGGCAATGAGGCCAGTTCCCCTCCCCGGATCACCCTGAACCCCTCATTGACAATATCCGGTTCCGGTTCTCCCTTGAAAGGATATCTGTAATACTCACCCTGCTCATAAGCGTATCCATAGAGGTAATACGTTTCATTGCCGAACAGCTGGGAACTCAGCTGGATCTCGCCGCTTTTGTCAGGTCCGAAGATCCCTTCACAACCTGCCACTACAAGGATCAGCACGACAGGCATGACTGACCCGGACATTCTTTTCCCCATCACCTTCACTTTTAATATGCCGCCATTAATAAATCAATATCTTTGGAAGGGATGCCGAACCGGTTCCCGATGGTCTCGCTGGTAAGGATCCCTTTATAAATATACACCCCGTGCCTGAGCCCCGGATTCTCCTTCAGGTGTTTGCCCATTTCTCCCAGCCTGCCTATCTCTACGATCAGCGGGGCGAATACATTGCTGATGGCAATCGACGCTGTACGGGCCACCCTGGAGGGAATATTGGGAACACAGTAGTGGATCACCCCGTGTTTTTCAAATACAGGATCCACCTGACTCCGTAATTCGGAAGTTTCGATACACCCTCCCCTGTCGATGCTGATGTCAATGATCACAGAACCTTTCTTCATCTCCTTCACCATCTCCTCGGTAATAAAGAACGCAGGGTGTTTTTCATCCATCCGGATGGCCCCTATCAGCACATCGGTGGATCTGAGCGCTTTTAAAATGACCCTGGGATGGAAAATGGAAGTGGGGATCATCTGACCCACCGCTCCCTGTAAACGCCTCAGCCGGTGGATTGACTGGTCGAAGACCTTTACTTCCGATCCCACGCCCATGGCCGCTCTCACCGCATATTCCGCTGCCGTGCCGGCACCCAGGATCACCACCTCGGTGGGAGTGATCCCGGTAATGCCTCCCAGCATCACACCTTTGCCGCCATGCATATTGCTCAGATATTCTGCCGCGATCAGAATGCTGGTGGTCCCCGCAATGGCACTCATGCTCCTGACAACAGGGAAACAACGATTTTCGTCCTGTATGCTTTCAAAAGCAATGGCGGTTATCTTTTTCTGTAACAGGTTCCGTATATATCTTTCGTCCCTGTGCGTGTATACCTGGAAGGATGAAAGCAGGGTCTGACGTTCTTTCATCCACTGAATCTGCTCCGAAGTCGGAGGGCTGATCTTCAGCAGGATATCAGATCTGTTGAAGATCTCCTGCTGGTTCTCCAGGATCATGCCTCCCTTCTCCGAATAATCCCTGTCCAGGTAATTTGCCGCTCTCCCTGCCCCTGTTTCCAGCATGACTTCATGGCCATGACCCGTAAGGATCTCAACTGCTTCGGGTGTGATGGGAACACGGCTTTCTACAAGGTGGTCTTCCGAAGGGATGCCTATTTTCAATTGTTTCTGCTTATTGCTTACTTCCAGCATCTCTTCCCGGGGCATCAGTCCTTCCCTGTGGATGTTAAAAGATGATCCGGATTTTTCCATAGATCCGAGTATTTAAAGGGTAGCCTAAAATAAGACAAATCGCCAGGATTGTCAAGAAATTTTCCCGCTGGGGGTCAGAACCTCACCTCCCTGGAACCATTCTCTAGAACGATCATTTCCGCTCTCAGTGCATCCTCCGGGATCAATTGTTCCGCTTTTTCCGGCCACTCGATAAAACATCTGGAACCTGAGTAGAAATATTCCTCATAACCCACATCCAATAGTTCTTCAGGGTCCTCAATCCGGTAAAGATCAAAATGATAAATGGATTGTTCGTCCGGGGTGAAATACTCATTGATCAGAGCAAAAGTGGGACTGGTCACACCCCCGGGAACCCCGAGGATCCTGCACATGGCCTGGATAAAAGTTGTCTTTCCCGCTCCCAGCTCCCCTGACAGGGCGATGACCCGGGTATCCCCCACTTTTTCCAGGAATTCCCTGGCAGCGTGATCGATCCGGGATTGCGATTCAATGATGACAGACCTCATGATCAGCCGATGGGAGATAAAATGGAAACGGGCACCAGCATCTCTTCCATGGAGATCCCTCCATGCTGGAAGGTGTTGCGGTAATGGTTCACAAAATAGTTGTAATTGTTAGGATAGACCATGAAGTCACTGCTGGTGGCAAAAATATAGCTGGAACTCACATGGGTACTGGGCAGGTAAGCCTGCCCGGGTTTTACCACCTCGAAAACCTCCCTGGGGTTATAGTTCAGATTCTTTCCCTGCTTGTACCGCAGATTGACCGAGGTTTCTTTGTCCCCGATCACCTTCACCGGATTGGTCACCCTGACCGCCCCGTGGTCTGTGGTGATGACCAGCCTGAGGTCGTGCCGGGGAATCTGCTTTAACAGCTCATAGAGATAGGAATGCTGGAACCAGCTGTGTATCAACGAACGGTAAGAGGATTCATCGAAGGCCAGTTCACGGATCATCTCCACCTCGGTCCGGGCATGGGAGAGCATATCCACAAAGTTGTATACCAGTACATTGAGATCGAAATTCAGCAGGTCGGCACTCCGTTCCAGCAACTTCTTTCCGGCACGCTGGTTGTTGATCTTCTCATAGTTGAAGGATTTTTTGATCCCCAGACGCTGCATCTGTGCCAGGCAAAGTTCCTTCTCAAAGGCATTTTTACTTCCTTTATCGGTTTCTTCCTGCCAGAAACGGGAGTGCCGGTCACGGATCTCGGATGGCATAAGACCTGCAAACATGGCATTGCGTGCATACTGGGTAGCGGTAGGCAGAATGCTGCAGAAGAGGGATTCTTCCTCGGTTCTGAACAGATCCGAGATCTCCTGTTCAATGATCTTCCACTGGTCATAGCGAAGATTGTCGATGATCAGGACCACCACCTTGCCCGTCTCCAGCAGGGGAAAAACCTTCTGCCGGAAGACATTCGGAGACATCAGGGGGGCATCATCCGCCTTTCTCCCGAACCAGTCCAGGTAATTGGAACGGATGAACCTTGAAAACTCGCTGTTCGCTTCAGTTTTCTGGAGCCTTAGCACCTCGCCAAGACCCTCGGTACCACTTTCTTCCAGTTCTTTTTCCCAAAACACAAGCCTGGTGTAGATCTCGGCCCAGTCATAAAAAGAGGCAGCCTGGTTGATCTGCATGCCGATCTGATTGAACTGGGACTGATAACTGGAGGTAGTCTTCTCGGTCACCAGCCTCTTGGTATCGATGTACTTTTTGATTGTTAACAGGATCTGTTTGGGATTCACAGGCTTGATCAGATAATCCGTGATCTTGCTGCCCAGTGCTTCGTCCATGATATCCTCCTCCTCATTTTTGGTGATCATGATCACCGGTATGGAAGGATTATTGTTCTTGATCCTTTCCAGGGTTTCCATTCCGGAGAGCCCCGGCATGTTCTCATCCAGGAATATCAGGTCGAAATCATTCTCTTCTACAAGTCTGATGGCATCCGTCCCGTTGGCCGCGGTGGTCACCCTGTAGTCCCTTTCCTCCAGGAAAAGAATATATGGTTTGAGAAGATCGATTTCATCATCCGTCCATAATATGTGGATCTTCTTTCCCATTATTCCTGATTTATATAATATTTCTCGTAAAAAAGCCCGTAAGGATCGACTTGTTCCCGCCCGGAAAGAATGCTGAAATTCTCCGGAGAAATAATCATCAAACGGTAACGGGATGGATCGATCCCGGCCAGGATCTCCTCACTGTTCTCCTCGATCACATTCATATACCGGTCAGCCCCGTCAGCATTGGTGAAGGTTTTCACCACCAGCAGATTATTGGCGTCCGCTAATTCCACTTTTTCGATTTGCAGATCGTACTGATTAAAATGGTCCAGGTTATAGTTTAACAGGTCAAAACTCACCTGGTTCAAATCCTCCCGGTCGTTCAATGCGATCAGGAAGTAATGTTCTTCCCCGGGTTTATACTCGGTGTAGATCACTTCAGCTTCCCTGGCCTGCTCTGCTTCCTTGATCACCGGGAAAGTCTCATACAAATAATCCACGATCTCCTGTGCCATCTCACTTTCTTCCACCCCCGGATGCTGTGCGATCAGGGAATCCATTTCTGTTTTCATCTGCTCCTTTCCTTCGACCGCGCCCACTGCAAGGGCCCTGATATATTTGAACTTGGGTATCAAAGCATCTCCTTCGAACTGTTCAATGGCCCGGCCGGCATCTTCGATCACCCTCCGGTAATCCTTCTGCTGGTATTGTTCATATACATCCTCATAAAAACGGAGCACCTTCTGTTCTTCCTCTTCCAGTTCCCGGATGTAATTAGGATTATTCAACAGCCTGGAATGGTGCGTATCGGGATATTCTGCGGACAACCTTTCCCTGTAATAGGAAGCCCTGTCGGGATCCTGGAGATTGTTATACAGTTGATGCAGATGGTACATTGCGGAAGGGGAATATCGCCCGTCGGGATACCGTTGCAGCAACTCCTCGAACGCATTGGCCGACTCCCGGTAATCAAGCAGGTTTTCCTTGTAGATCAGTCCCATGTTGTACAGGGCATCCTCCAGCCTATGATGGGACTGCGTCATGGCCGAATCGGTCATCGGAATACTGACCAGGTAGTATTCCCTGGATGTATTGTCCAGAAGCTCCGGATTTTCTACTGCAGCGGCACTGTCGACCGCAGCCACCTCACCCTCTTCCAGATCTGAGATGGTCTGCTTGTTCCTTCTTCTCCAGTTGTCCTCCAGGTTCCGTTCGCCCCATCTCATCCTGAATTCGGGCTGACCGTAACTTTTTGCATTGAGATTATAAAAATACCAGGTCCCGCCCGACTGATTTCCTCCCGCTGAAGAGGAAGGATTGTTATAGAGCATGGACTGGTTATAGGCCATGTCCTGCCTGGCCTGCTGCTCAGCCTCGCTGGCTTCCTGTTCCTCCTGTTTCAACTGCTCAATTATCCCGTCAATGATGGAAAAACGTTCTTCTTCAGGAAGGGCGGCCAGCATCTGCAGGCTGTCCTCCAGCTCATAGGTCTGCACATTCCGGACAAGTCCGCCGAGACTCGCCGAAAGAGAGGTCAGGTTGTTGTACCCTGGATAATCATGGTCAAGGAATGATACGGCCGAATCATAATAAGCGGCTGAAAGGCGGTAATCGGGTTCCTCGTAATAGATCTCCGCCAGGGTAAGGGATGAAAAACCTTTCTGAAAATGATTCTGAGCACTGGAAGATACCGAAAGCTGGTAATATTCGATGGCCTGCTCCCTGTCCCCTTCCTCGAAGGCGATGTTGCCCAGGGCATAATAGATCTGGTCTTTGTACTCTTCATTCTTGCTGTCCCGCAGCATTTTGGTCAGCAATTTTTTCAGCTCTTCACTGTTCCGGGTTCCGGATTCGTATACTTCAGCCATGCTGATCCGGGCATTAAAAACCATTTCGTAGGGAGGATTGTACCGGGTCACCCTTCTGAATTTCTCCAGTGCCAGCTCATTCTGTCCCGTCTCCCCATACAGCTGGGCAAGAATGTAGGTATACCTGATCTTTTCATCCTTTTTCAGACCCTTTGCCTCCAGTGCCAGTTCAAGATGTTCGGCTGCCCTCGCAAATGATTCCATCCTGATAAAATAATCGGCCCATGTGGTGTGGTATGCCTCCAGGTACTCTTCAGGAAACTCGTTCTCATCAGACAGTGCAGAAAGGATCCTTTCCGCCTCTCTCATCTCCCCGGTCATCATATTGGCCCTGGCGAGCCAAATCAGGGCCAGAAACCTGATCTCCTCCTCCGGGAAGGTGACCAGCACATGCTTGAAAGTCTCCGCTGCCAGGAAATACTCCCCCTGGTACATATATGCCCTGCCCATCAGCATGTATGAATCATCCACCCATTTGTTGTATTCTTTCTTTTCATAAAATGCCTTCTGCTTGGAAGACTGGTCACCCGCCTTCACTTTGGGTTTGGCGGTGATGGAATGAAAGGTGATCACCTTGGTTGCCTTGTCAATGGCCCTTTTCATGTCTGCATTGACGGCATTGTGTACCGACTCATCCTCAAAGTAGAACAGGTTCAGGATTCGGGTATAATCGTTGTTGTGAGCTTGTTTTGCCCGCTCAATGCCACTCCTGTAACTCTCAACACCATTGAAATAAATGTTATAGTGAGAGGTCAGGTTATGGAAATTCCTGCTCAGGGAGGTGTTCTTTTCGACACTGCAGCTCATAAGACCACAGCATACAAGGATGATCAGGCTCCTGTATATGGCATTCCGGTTCGGCAAAATCTTCCAGTTCTTGTTAATTATAAACTGGTTTTGGAACTACTTATTTTATGGAGGGATAAAAATCAGGGATTGCTCACATCCATCACTTCCCTGATCTCGGGAACCTCATCCTTCACGGCTATTTCCACTCCCGCTTTGAGGGTTTGCATGCTGAAAGGACAGCCATGGCAGGCGCCTTTCATTTCAACTTTCAGGACCATGTCTTCGCTGAGGTCAACAATGGCGATATCTCCCCCGTCGGCTACGAGGTAAGGCCTTATCTTTTTAAGTGCTTTTTCAGCGCGGGCCTTGATTTCATCCAGTTTTTCTCTGTTCATCTCTTTCTTCTCTTATCTGGTTGTGATATCCACTTTTTTTGTTGGCGCTTTTTCCCTGTTGCGCCTGTCCACCGCTTCCTTTACCGACTGTGCCAGGTTCTGGAAAGCCTTTCCTGCAGGTTTTTCCGGTGAAAGGGCAACAGGTTCTCCCGTATCTCCGGATTCCCTGATCCCCATGATAATGGGTATTTGTCCGAGCAGGTCAATGCCCACTTTTTCTGCCAGTTTTCTGCCTCCTTCCTCTCCAAAGATATAGTAACGTTTGTCGGGCAGCTCCTCGGGAGTGAACCAGGCCATGTTCTCAACGATCCCCAGCACGGGCACATTGATCCTGTCTCCTGCAAACATGTTAATCCCCTTGATCACGGCGGCCAGCGCCACATCCTGGGGAGTGGTAACAATGACCACCCCGGTGACCGGCACCTCCTGGACCATGGTCAGATGGACATCCCCGGTCCCCGGAGGCAGATCGATGATCAGGTAATCAAGCGTTCCCCAGTCGCCCTGTGAAATAAGCTGTTTCAGTGCGTTGGTGGCCATGGGGCCTCGCCAGACCACGGCATCCTCGGGCCGGACGAATAGCCCCACCGATAAAATCTTCACCCCGTATTTCTCAATGGGAACGATCCATTCCTGTCCCTCCTCAGCCCGTGCTGAAGGGCGTTCACCTTCCACTCCGAACATCTTGGGGATGGAAGGACCATAGACGTCGGCATCGATCAATCCCACACCGGATCCCGAACGGGCCAGCGCTGCAGCCAGATTCGCCGCCACGGTGGATTTTCCCACTCCTCCCTTGCCTGATGCCACGGCCACAATATTCTTCACTCCGGGCAATATTTCCGGCGATCCGGCTTTTTCCGGCACCTCCACCCGGATATGCCCTTCCGGAAGCGTCTCTTCCCCGAAAGTATTGTTAATGTTCTGCCTGCATGCCTTGCGGATCGATCGAATAAAGGGATCATTGGGTCTGCTGAACTGAAGGGTAAGCCATAATTCTCCTTCTTTGTACTCAACATCCCTGACCATCCCGGAAGAGACGATGCTTTCTTTGGTCCCCGGATGGCGGATCTCCTTCAGTGCTTCCAGTATTTTTTCTTTCTGAATCTCCATAAAAGCCTTGCATTTTGACCGCCCAAAGATAATTATTTTTTATTTAGATTAAGTAATTGCAAGCCCTGTTCCTCTGCAGGATCCCAGAATATTTCCCTGAAATTCAGGATCCGTTCTCCCTCGACCACTGCACCCTCATTTTCGAGCAGTTCCTGCATTACCCTTGATCCCCCGAAATGATGTTTTCCCGTAAGCAACCCGTTCCGGTTGACCACACGGTGTGCCGGTATAAAATCGGGTTGTGAATGGGACTGGTTCAGGGCCCAGCCCACCATCCTTGCCGCCCCGGGAGAACCCATGGCCCGGGCGATGGCTCCATAGGAGGTCACCCTTCCCGGGGGGATCTTCTTCACCACTTCATATACCCTGAGAAAGAATGGGTCACCAGCCATCATCGGGAATTGCTTTGATCTCAACATCCGAAAAAAGCCTGAACTGAATATAATGGATGCGGGATCCGGCGGCCAGGTAGCGGGATTCATACGTAGTGGTAATGGTCACCGATTCATCTTCCCAGCCGCTCCGGTACAGGTCCTCTGTTTTCCTGACCACGGGAAGCTGGTTATATTCAATCAGTGCAAGGGTATCGGAATACAATTCCCGGTGATCGGTCTTCAGGTGGATACATCCGCCTTCCATCAGAAAATCCCTGTAGCGGTTCAGAAAAATAGATCCTGTAAGCTGTTTTTTCCTCCTCCGGTTCTTGAGCTGCGGATCGGGAAAGGTGAGCCAGATCTCCGCAACCTCATCCCTGGCAAAAAACGACCGGGTAAAATCAATGCGGGTACGCAGAAAGGCCACATTCATCAGATGCTCTTCGTTTGCGGTCCGGGCACCCCTCCATATTCTGGCGCCCTTGATATCCACCCCCATGTAATTCTTTTCCGGATATCTTCTGGCCAGCTCCACCGTGTATTCTCCCTTTCCGCATCCCAGTTCAAGGACCAGCGGGTGATCGTTGTGAAAAACCTCTTTTTTCCATTTTCCCTTCAGGAAATAGTCTTTACCATACACCTCTTCAAAAGGAGGCTGGAAGACCCTCTCAAAGGTTTCTATCTCCTTAAACCTCGATATTTTATTCTTTCCCAAGGAATTACGGGTTGATGCGTTCGATTCGCAGTCCCACATTTGTCACCGGCAGAGCAGGGGTCCGCATCCCCTGCTCCAGGGTGAAAGTATACCTTCCCGTGTCCCGGAAAATGGTCCCTTTCCTGTAGAGGATCTGCAGTTCCTTCAGCTTTCCCACACCCTTGCCTTTCCAGGTCCCGTCGGGTTCAGCAATGATCATGTTCACCGTGTCGGTCAGCCGCTGACCGGAAGGACCTTCCACCTGAACAAACATATAGAGGTTCCGCAGGGGATAATCCACTGTATGCCGGATCTGCAGATAAATGTTGTGCATGTGTGTGGTATCGGAAATCTCCACAGGGAATTTCTTGGCATCCTCCCAGGCCCACCTCTCATCCTCCACATCCCGGAACTGGTGATAAACCATCCCCGGATCACATGAGAAAAGAACCGAAAGAGGAAAAAGCGCAAGGAGCGCATAAAGATACTTTGTGGATCTCATTGCTGACTTCGTCTTGACTTTCTCTTCTTTTTATTCTTTTTAAGAGGGTTCTTTTCAAACCGGGTCAGGCTTTCCTGTCCCGCACCATTTTTGTATTCAGAAAAGCTTTTGTCGGAAGTCACCATGGTATCGATCAGCTCGTCAGGTATTTTTCCCCTCCGATTCATTTCCCGGATCTCCAGTACCCTTTCCACAGGAACCGGGATCATCACCTGGGATCCCCCGCCTTCGTATCCGAACCACATGATACGACGGTATACATCGGTTTTCAGATGCTGGGCCTCTCCTGCCAGTGTTTTCAGGGTAATACTGGCCGGGGGGAAATCTTTCTGGGCATCCCTGTAACCAGACAGTTCATAGTTGAGGCAGCATTTCAGTTTTCCGCACTGCCCGGCCAGTTTCTGGGGATTGAGCGCCACTTCCTGGATCCGGGCTGACTGTGTGCTCACGGAAACAAAATTGGTAATGAACGAAGAACAGCACAATTCCCTTCCACAGGTCCCGATGCCCCCGATCCTTCCCGCTTCCTGCCTTGCCCCGATCTGTCTCATTTCAATCCTGATACGAAAAGTCTCTGCAAGCACTTTGATCAGCTCCCGGAAGTCGACCCTTTCATCGGCGATGTAATAGAAAATTGCTTTCGTATTATCGCCCTGGTATTCCACATCCCCGATCTTCATGCTCAGGCCAAGATCAGCAGCGATCTTTCTGCTTTTGAGCATGGTATCTTCCTCCTTGGAAATGGCAATTTTCCATTTGTCCACGTCCACCGGTTTGGCTTTCCGGTAGACCTTCTTCAGATCTTCCGTATCCCCGTCATATTTCGTTTTCGGGCGTTGCTTTTCAACGATCTCCCCTGCCAGGGTCACAATGCCAATATCATGACCGGGATTGGCCTCCACGGCCACGATGTCACCACGCTTGACCCTCAATCCGTTCACATTCCTGTAAAAACCCTTCCGGGTATTTTTAAAACGGATCTCCACCACTTCAGGGATCTCCATGGAGGATACCTCCCTCATCCAGTTGAATGAATCCAGCTTGGAACATGAGCTGAAATAATATGATATTCTGTCTGAATTATCTGTCCCCGACTCCAGTTGCTTCTCCGAGCAACAGCCCCTTGCCTTCATGCTTTCCATGATCTTTTCAGTGCTGGTTTCCTATCCGGCAAAAATAGCTATTCGGTTCTCCAATTCAAAACCAGGTCAGCGCAGAACCTCTGATTTCTGTTTCAGCAGCCTGATCACCCTGATGGCCAGATCCATCATGATGATCCTGGGATTTCCGTTTGCCCCGATATGATTCTCGGCCAAACTGAATGCTTCCACCAGTCCATGGATGTTCTCATCATGGATGAAAAGGCTGAATTTCTCAGAGAATTCCGCCTCCTTCACAGACATATAATTGAGCTCTTCATCCCCCATACGAAGAATGAAATTTTCTCTCAGAAGCTTCATGGAATACACCAGCAACTGTTTCTGCCGTTCCCTGCCCAGCGCCGCCACCTGATCCACCCACCCGCTGATCCTGATAATATCCCTTTTGTAGCAAAGACGCATCAGTTCCGTAAATAAACGAAAATAGAGCTGCTCCTGTTCGTCCTTTTGCAGGGTCTGCAGCGCCGTATTGTAATTGCCATTGGCCTTTCGGATGGCATCTTCCACCAGGGCGGGATCCATCTCCTGCTGCATCAATCCCTCCCGGATATACATCTCCGGGAGCGGAGGCACAAAAAATAGCTGCGTTCGGCTCAGAATGGTGGGCAATATATGGTCGGTGTTCTCCGAAACCATGAGGATCACCGTGTTTTCGGGAGGCTCCTCGATCATTTTGAGCAGACTGTTGGCAGCCGACAGGTTCATTTTTTCGGGTAACCAGATGACCAGCATCCGATATTCCGATTCATACGGCTTCATTCCCAGTTTCCTGATGATCTGATGGCTCTCGTTCTTGCTGATGAAACCCTGCTTGTTCTCCGCTTCAATGGCCTCATACCACTGGTACTCTGAAATATAGGGATTTGAAAGAAAAGCCTTCCGCCAGTCCTCCAGATAGTCATCCGTTACCGGCTCTTTGGTCACCTTCGGTGTAGTCATCACAGGAACGGAAAAATGAAAGTCAGGATGTACCAGTTTTTTGAACTTGACACAGGAGGGACAAACGCCACAGGAATCTTCTTCCTTACGGTCCGTACAGGATAGATACTGCGCAAGGGCCACGGCCAGGGCAAGCTTCCCGGTTCCCGGGGGTCCGAAAAACAGCAGGGCATGGGGGATACGGTCATCCCTGACCCTGCTTAACAGCTGGTTCTTAACATCCTGCTGGCCGATGATCTCGCTGAACAACATTTTTCTTTCCAGTCTGTAAATGTAGCCAAAAAGAATTTCTTTCTTACCTTTGGGTTCCCGAACCTGGTTCAGATCAGATAATTAAAACCCTATACCAATGCAAACGATTGATAATTATAACTTTAAAGGCAAAAAAGCCATCATCAGAGTGGATTTCAATGTGCCCCTGGGGGCGCAGTACGAAGTGACCGATGACACGCGTATCCGTGGTGCCCTTCTCACCATCAGAAAGGTGCTCCAGGATGGAGGTTCAGCCATCCTGATGTCACACCTGGGGCGTCCCAAATCGGGCCCCGAAGAAAAGTTTTCCCTGAAGCATGTGATCCCCGTGCTTTCCGATCACCTTGACAGGGAGATTAAGTTCGCGGAGGATTGCATCGGGGAAGAAACAAAGAACATGGCAGACAACCTGAAACCCGGCGAGATTCTGCTCCTGGAGAACCTCAGGTTCCATTCCGCCGAGAACAAGATCAAAACGGAAGAGGATAAGGCCGCTACAAGGGAATTTGCCAGAAAGCTTTCCACCTATGCCGAGGTCTATGTGAACGATGCTTTCGGGACGGCTCACCGTGCTCATGCCTCCACGGCGGTGATCGCCGATTTCTTTGACGAGGATTCAAAAATGTTCGGCTACCTGATCAACAAGGAGATAAAAGCCATGGACAAAGTGCTCCACCATGCGGACAAACCCTTTACGGCCATCATGGGGGGGGCCAAGGTTTCGGATAAGCTTCTGGTGATCGAGAACCTGCTCGATAAAGTGGACAATTTGATCATCGGGGGCGGGATGACCTACACATTCATCAAAGCCCGCGGCGGGGAGATCGGGAACTCCCTCTGTGAAGACGACAAGCTGGATGTGGCAAGGGACCTGGTGAAAAAGGCTGAAGAAAAAGGAGTCAACCTGATCTTTCCGGTGGACCAGGTGCTGGCTGACAAGTTTGAGAACGACGCTACCACAGAAGAGGCTCCCATTGACCAGGGCAAGGAAGGATATATGGGACTGGATATCGGTGAGGAAAGCATTGCCGGGTTTTCAAGGATCATCATGGATTCCAAAACTATTCTCTGGAACGGACCCATGGGCGTTTTTGAAATGTCCAGTTTCCAGAATGGGACCGTTGAGGTTGCCAAAGCCATTGCAGCCTCCACGGACCAGGGAGCCTACAGCCTGGTGGGCGGCGGCGACTCTGTGGCTGCGGTGAATAAATTCGGTCTGGCCGATAAGATCAGTTATGTCTCCACCGGTGGCGGGGCCATGCTGGAATATATCGAAGGCAAGGAGCTGCCGGGTATCAAGGCCATCAAAGGATAGCCAGAACCACCCGGCAATGGACCCTGAACATCCCGGCAATGGACCCTGAACTGAAACAGGCCATTTTTCAGATCGATACGGACAAAGCCTTCAGGACGGTTGCCCTGAAGGTTTTTTCTTTCCAGGCGGCACACAATCCGGTGTACCGGGAATATCTGGACACCCTGGGGGCAGATCCGGCAAAGATCCGGGACCCGGAAGCCATTCCTTTCCTTCCTGTCGAATTTTTCCGGACCCGGAGGGTCATCTGCGACGGTTATGATCCGGAGATGGTTTTTGAGAGCAGCGGTACCACCGGATCCTCACCTTCCAGGCATTTTTTGGCCGATGCTTCCCTGTACCGGAGAAGTTTCACGGAGGGTTTCCGTCTGTTCTATGGTCCGCCTGAAAACTACTGCATCCTGGCCCTGCTGCCCTCATACCTGGAGCGGGGCGGATCTTCCCTGGTAACCATGATGGATCACCTGATCGGGAAGTCGGGCCACCCCGACAGCGGATTTTACCTGGACCGGCTGGATTCCCTGGCCGGGATCCTCCGCAATCGCCGGCAGGACCGTCATCCCACACTTTTGCTGGGAGTCAGTTTTGCTCTGCTGGATCTGGCCGAGAAATTTCCCATGGAACTGGCGGACCATATCATCGTGATGGAAACCGGCGGAATGAAGGGCCGGCGGAAGGAACTGGTCAGGGAGGAGCTGCACCGGATCCTCACCGCTGCATTCGGCCTGCCTGTGATCCACTCCGAATACGGGATGACCGAACTGCTTTCCCAGGCATACGCTCATGGCGGCGGCCTGTTCCGCGCTCCCCCCTGGATGAAGATCCTGATCCGCGACCCCAACGACCCGCTGACCATCCTGACACCCGGCGAGCGTGATTTCCGGCCGGGTTCACATCCAGGTTCCACGGATGACACTGCAATTGACTTCCCGGCAGGTCTGAAGAAGAACTCCGCCAGCGGCAGCCTCAACATCATCGACCTGGCCAACCTGTACAGCTGCTCCTTTATTGCCACCGGCGATCTGGGAACACTGCACCACGACGGCCGGTTCGAGGTGACCGGCCGGTTCGACCATGCCGATGTGCGCGGCTGCAACCTGATGGTTCCGTGATATTAAAGTTCCTCCCGGTCCTTTCTGCTCAGTCCTTTGACCACCAGATTGTAGGAGTGGTCGATCCATTCCTTAAGCAGCTGGTCACTGATCGCTCCCCGGAGGTTTACCCCGTTCCAGTGTTGCTTGTTGAAATGGAAGGCAGGGGTCACCTCGGGATATTTCTCCCTCAGTCCGACGGCCTTTTCCGGATCGCATTTCAGGGTGATCCCCCTGGCCTCTTCCGACAGGTCAAGCAAAGCGAACATGTTCCCGCCCACTTTGAAGACCAGCGCCGTGTCGTTAAACGGGAACCCTTCGGTGACAACGGGTTTGGAAAGGCAGTACTCGCGGATTGCTTCGATGTTCATGGGATTGAAATAACTCAAAAGGTACAAAAATGTCATCATTTGCATGCTATCATCGCTGATATTTCACTGTGAAGAACATCAATATGAAGGATATCATTATTGCTTCACGAATCATCAATCAACCTGGGAATGATTAAAGAACTTATAAGCAGCAAAATATTTGAGATTGACAACCAAAGGGTGATGTTTGATTTCGACCTTTCTGCGCTTTATAATGTTGAAACCAGAGCTTTAAAACAAGCTGTCAGAAGGAATATCCAGCGTTTCCCAAAGGATTTTCTAATAGAACTTTCAATGCAGGAGTGGAGGGAGCTTATCACAATCTGTGATAACCTTCCAGAAACCGCTAAATACAGCCCTGTCCCGCCATTTGCATTTACCGAGCAAGGTGTTGCCATGCTGTCGACAGTACTAAAAAGTGAAAAAGCCATCCAAGTGAATATCGCCATTATGCGAGCATTTGTTTTCATCCGGCAATACGCTCTTAACCATCAAGATCTGACAGAAAAACTTGATGAACTAGAAAAAAGATACAATAAGAAATTCCAGGATATCTATGAGGCAATCAACCACCTCTTGAAAAAAGATCAGGAAATAATTGAACACCATAGCAGAAAGCGAATTGGATTCAAACGCGATGATCCCATCCAGTAAATCCATTTACACAGGTGCTGTTCCCTCAAAGCTACGGCCAGCTCCGGATCACATTTCAGGGTGATCCCCCTGGCCTCTTCCGACAGGTCGAGCAAAGCAAACATCTTCCCGCCCACTTTGAACACCAGTGCCGTGTCGTTAAACGGGAACCCTTCGGTGACACCGGGTTTGGAAAGACAGTACTCACGGATTGCTTCGATGTTCATGGGATTGATGGTCAGGAATTTTTTCACTCCACCTCCGGATAAAAGGCATTTTCAATGTGCTCGATCTCCGTCCCGCCGGAATGATGATAGACAGCGATCACATCGAAACGGGCAGGCATGCGGATGTGGTGGAGCCAGATGAAAGCGTCGGCGGCCAGGATGATGTGCCGCTGCTTTTTCCAGTCCACCACCTCCCAGGGATGGTTCACCCGGTTCCCGTCCATGGATTTCACCTCCACGATCACCAGCTCCCCCTGGTGGATGGCCACCAGGTCCAACTCCTTTTTACCCCACCGCCAGTTGCACTTCCAGATATGGTACCCCAGGGTCCTCAGGTAACGGGCGACCAGCTGTTCCGCACTTCTTCCGGCCTGACACTGGTTCATGGAACATCATTTTATCCTTTAATGTGATGTTACCCCTTCCGATCAGCCGGTCACCCCGGATCTATTTTCCTGATCCGGCAATCAGTTCCGATCCCGGACGGTTTTGACTTTACCTACCAGGAGACCGTCAGGGAGCGCCTGCTGAGGAACCCTTCCATTTCCGGGGTGACTTTTTCAAATCTTTTCATGGGTGATCAGGAAAGCACCGGCGCGTGGCTCTTTGAGGCTAACGGCAGATCCGCCCTGAAACTGTAAGTTTATTGCTGTCCATGGACCACCGCACAGAGTCCTATCCACCATGCGATAATGAAGATCGTTCCGTATTTCATTTTGCCAAACATCAAAAGGGGAATATTTGATTTTATTCTATTTGATAACGATTTCCAGCTTTTTACCCAGACCGATCTCAATGATTTTCCTGAGTGTCCCCAGCTCGATATCTGAACGGTTGTTTTCGATCCTTGATATGTAATTCCTGGTGGTTCCGCTTCTGGCAGCAAGTTCCCTTTGGGTCATTCCTGCTTTCAGCCTGTTATGCTTTACCAATCGTCCAATCTGTTCATCATCTTTTTTTCTTTCAGGCTGACTGATAGCATAGATAGTATCCGGGCATATTTCGTAGGGGACTTCCATTAATCCTCCGTGCAGTCCGGGAATTTTCTGTTTAACATTTTTCCAGGATAAAGTATTGTTGTCTACTTCGACTTTTGCAAATTCCTGAGGATCCTTTAACATGTATTCCGAATTACCCTCTTTTACTTCATTTCTGTTTAAGAATTCCTGAAAATCTATTACTCTGGATTCTCCATTATTGAATGTAACTGATATTGTAAGTCCATCTATCCAGTTGATCTGCAAAACCCTTGGCAATACATTCTTCCTTCTCATCTTAGATTTGGATTAAGCACATAAAACATCTTTAATACTCTATTTGAGTGCAATGAAAGCCATTTTAATATCATCCTTTTCTGTTTTCCCGGTAAATAACCCGCCCAGACTTTCCCTGATTTAATAACAATTTGCACTTCATATTCACCATATTTAGCATGAAAATGAGGTGGATTATGGTCATTAGAATACACATATATTTTTAATCCATTAATAGAATCAATCAACGGCATCACAAATATAGCAACAGGTACCTAATTAGATACTATTTCTTTATTTTTTCTTTATTCTTTCTAACTCCACCTCAGGATAAAAGGCGTTTTCAATGTGCTCGATATCCGTCCCTCCGGAATGATGGTAGACAGCGATCACATCGAAACGGGCAGGCATGCTGAGGCTTCTTCCTGGCTGACAATGATTCATATGCCACGGTTTTTAAGGGTTGATGTGACATTCCCTCACCCGATCAGCCAGTGCAACTGGTTCCATCTGTCAGTGAATGTGACCAGGGTTACCAGGGAAAGTGTTCCCGGTCAGTCCAATGAAAGGAGAGGTCGGGTTGTGTCCGAGCATTTTATCATTATCTTTATGCGGCTTCGCGTTCTTTCGTGCATGAAGCGAATGTTCACGGGGGTGATGTCATTTTGAGTATTCACGAAGTAACAAGGTTGTGACTTTTTCTCAATGTTGTTGCTTCTGATATGAATACCCCCTGTTTTGTTAGTTTATGTATTTAAAAATAAAGGGGTTAGTCCTCGCCAAAGAATATCCGGAATGGACCGATAAGTAACAAAAACGTGAAGAAGTCACAGACATGTTACTTTCATTTTTTGTGAAACCGGTATTCTGCCAGATTTAAACGAAATCTGGCGCACCCCGGTCGATTGAAAAAAAAACGAATAAACGGCTCAGCCATATTGATATGACCATCGTCAAAATGACGGACCTCGAAGTGTAAACAAAACCTCAGACTGAAGCATGACGAAACACTCTTTCAAACGGACCCTTGTCACTTCCGCACTGCCCTATGCGAACGGTCCCCTGCACCTGGGGCACCTGGCAGGGGTCTATGTCCCTTCCGATATCTATGTGCGCTACCTGCGGCAACGGGGCCGGGATGTGATCTCCATCTGCGGTTCGGATGAACATGGTGTTCCCATTACCCTGAAAGCCAGAAATGAGGGGACTACCCCCCAGGAAGTGGTGGACCGGTACCATGCACTGAACAAAAAAGCCTTTGAGGATTTCGGGATCACTTTCGATATCTATTCCCGCACCACCCATAAGGTGCACCATGAAACGGCCTCGCAGTTCTTCACCACATTGTATGAAAAAGGTGAATTCGTGGAAAAGACCACCGAGCAGTATTACGATGAAGAAGCGGACGCTTTTCTGGCGGACAGGTATATTACGGGGACATGTCCCCATTGCGGGAATCCCGGTGCCTTCGGCGACCAGTGTGAGCAGTGCGGCTCCTCCCTGAGCCCTTCCGATTTGATCAGTCCGGTCTCCACTATCAGCGGAAGCCAGCCGGTCCTCCGCGAAACCCGGCACTGGTACCTGCCCCTGGACAAATATGAGGGATGGCTGAAAAAATGGATCCTGGAGGAACACAAAGAGTGGAAGCCCAATGTATACGGACAGTGCAAGTCCTGGTTCGAGCACGGACTTCAGCCCCGGGCTGTCAGCCGGGACCTGGACTGGGGCGTGCCGGTTCCCCTGGAGGATGCTGAAGGGAAGGTGCTCTATGTCTGGTTCGATGCCCCCATCGGGTACATCTCCGCCACCAAAGAGCTGACCCCGGAATGGGAAAAGTACTGGAAGGACGAAGAGACCCGGATGATCCACTTTATCGGCAAGGACAATATTGTATTTCACTGCATTATTTTCCCCGCCATGCTCAAAGCCGAAGGGAGTTTTATCCTCCCGGATAACGTGCCGGCCAACGAGTTTTTGAACCTGGAGAATGACAAGATCTCCACATCCCGAAACTGGGCGGTATGGCTGCATGAATACCTGGAGGATTTCCCGGGGAAACAGGATGTGCTGCGCTATGTGCTCTGTGCCAATGCACCCGAAGCCAAGGACAATGACTTTACCTGGAAGGATTTCCAGAACCGCAATAACAATGAGCTGGTGGCCATCCTGGGTAATTTCGTGAACCGGGCCATGGTGCTGACCCACAAATATTTCGGCGGGGAAGTCCCCGGTATATCCGAACCGGACCCATCCGACAGTGAGGTGATTGATCAGATCAGTCTCATCCGCAAGGATGTGGAACAGAGCCTGGAGAACTTCCGCTTCAGGGAGGCGGTGAAACTGGCTATGGATCTGGCCAGGCTGGGGAACAAATACCTGGCCGAGACCGAGCCCTGGAAGCTGATCAAACATGACCGCGACAGGGTGGCCGCCATTTTGAATGTGGCCCTTCAGATCGCTGCCAGCCTCACCCTGATCATGGACCCCTTCCTTCCCTTTTCCATGACGAAGCTGAGGGAGATGCTCCGGTTCGAAGGGACTTCCTGGGATCTGATCGGTTCGGCGAACCTGCTGCCGGCGGGGCACAGGATCGGTGAGTCATCCCTGCTTTTCGAAAAGATCGAGGATGAAAAGATCCAGGCCCAGCTGGATAAACTGATGCGAAATAAAAAAAATAACCATGATGATATGAGCTATACACCGGTAAAGGATGAGATCTCGTTCGAGGATTTTACCAGGATGGATCTGAGGACCGGGACCATTGTGGAAGCGGAGAAAGTACCCAAGACCAAAAAACTGATCCGGATGACCGTCGATCTGGGTATGGAACAGAGGATCATCGTGTCGGGCATCGCAGAGTATTACAGTCCCGATGAACTGCCGGGGAAAAAAGTCACGGTCCTTGCGAACCTTGCACCCAGGAAGATCAGGGGAATCGAATCGAAGGGCATGATCCTGCTGGCTGAAAATCCAGACTGCTCCCTGCATTTCATCGAACCCTCGGAAAATGCGGTGAACGGATCGGAGATCAACTGATCACGGATCGGAAAACTAACGGGAGAGCAGCCAGCTGTTCTGCAGATCCGTTTCAGCACGGATTTCTTCCAGTGCCCGCAGCGCTTCCTGTTTTGTGGCATAGGAAGCCACGCTCACCCGGTACATCCGGTCACCGGTGACCATCACTTCCGAGGGGTATCCCCTTGCTTTCAGCTGGTCCTGCATTTCGCTGGCATTCTGCAGGCTGCGGAAGCTGCCCGCAATGATGAAATAGCGGCCTTCTCCCTGAACTCCGGCGGGGGTTTCTCCCTGAACTCCGGCGGGGGTTTCTCCCTGAACTCCGGCGGGGGTTTCTCCCTGAACTTCCGCCTCTTCCTGAGCCCCGGTCTCTGAGCCTTGTGCCTGAGCTCCGGCTTCTCCCTGAACGCCATCGGGTGTCTCTCCCTGAGCCCCGGCTTCAGTACTTTCCTCCGGCCCGGGTACAGGTGTCTCCAAAGGTTGCGTCCCTTTTTCCCTCAGGAGGATCCCTTCCCCTCCCAGTCTCAGTTTTCCCTCCCCGGTCCGTTCCACAGGGACAAAGATCAGCAGGGCGAGGATCACGATCAGTACACCTGTAATGATCCAGATAACCCGCCACCTGCGGGCTCTGCGGCCAGTCCTGGCAACGGGTTCCCGGGGTTCCGGTGTAGCCCAGGACGGGGTTCTACGCACAGGAGCCTCCTTACCGGGGGAATGTTCCGAACCTTTATCCTCAGGAGGAACAGCCGCTTCAGAATGCGCTTTCTCCGGTTCAGGTTTTTCAGGACGGGCCTTCTCCGGTGCAGGCCTTTCAGGACCGGCTTTATCCGGTGCAGGCTTTTCTTTGCCTTTCTCCGGGACCTTTTCGCCACCGGATCCTTCTGCGGCCTTTTTGCCACCTGGTTTTTCTGTGACTTTTTCACCACCTGGTTCTTCGGCGGCCGGTTCATCCTGTTCTTCCGGGATATCCTCCAGCTCCAGAAGATCCATGGAATCCAGGCCGAACTGCTCAGGTTCCAGGACCCACGCGGGATCCGTCTGAAAATGGACCTTCCCTTCACTGTCCCTGGTAAAGGTACCCGTATCGGGAAGGGTATAGGGTTCCCCTTTATCCAGTGCAAACCGGATGGCATCCACCAGCTCAAGCACCTGCTGTTCCGCTTCCCCGGGATCCACGTTTTCCCCGGATGCGTAGACCGAAGCCAGCAATCCGTCATCCTTGCTGTATTTTTCGTCGAAGCTGACCGCGGGGCCCGGGGGACTGATCCTCCCGCCCGAGGTGGGGACTTCTCCCGAAACTTCCTTTATCTGAAGATTCCCGAAGCCGGGCAGGATGACCCGTTTGCCTTCTTCCAGCAGCTGCCTGATATATTTTCCGATGATGACTTTCGCTTTCATTTCTAGGGTAAATGTACTCACAGGCGGGATCATTTCAAAACGAAATTTTCAACCCGCATTTTTTATTATCTTCGTACACTGTTGCATGATTATCCGCAGCTGATAAACACGATGTCCCAGCTATGAAAGAGATCCGGATGGTTGACCTCCACGGGCAGTATCTGAAGATCAAACCCGAGGTGGATGACGCGATTCAAAAAGTAATCGATTCCACGGCATTTATTAAGGGAAAGGAAGTTTTTCGGTTCCAGGACGAACTCTCCGCTTATTTGGGTTCCGGGCATACCATTGCATGCGGCAATGGCACCGATGCCCTCCAGGTGGCCATGATGGCCCTGGACTTCCATCCCGGTGAAGAGGTGATCACCACACCCTTTACTTTTATTTCCACCATCGAGGTGATCAAATTGCTGGGGCTTAAGCCGCTGCTGGTAGACGTGGAGGAGGACAGTTTCAACATGGACCCGGAGCAGCTTAAAAAAGCTGCCACCCAGCATACCAGGGCCATTGTACCCGTACACCTGTTCGGTCAGTGTGCCCACATGGAGAAGATCATGGAATTTGCCGTGGAAGCCGGAGTGTATGTGATCGAGGACAATGCACAGGCCATTGGCGCAGATTACCGTTATCGCGACGGTTCCTCCCGGAAAGCGGGAACCATCGGAGATGTGGGAACCACCTCTTTTTTCCCTTCCAAAAACCTGGGTGCCTATGGTGACGGGGGTGCCCTGTTTACCAGCGATGACCGCCTGGCGGAAAAACTGAAGGCCCTGGTGAATCACGGGATGGTACAACGCTACCATTATGATTATGTGGGAGTAAATTCCAGGCTGGACACCCTGCAGGCCGCCATCCTGAGGGTAAAGCTTAAGCATCTGCAGGAGTATCATCAGGCCCGTCAGCAGGCCGCAAAGTTTTACGATGAAGCCCTGTCCGGTCTTGCTGATGTAAAGATCCCGGTCCGTTCTCCCTTTTCCAGCCATGTGTTTCACCAGTACACCATCCAGGTGCCCGCAGAGGTCAGGGACAGGCTGAAACAATGGCTGGAAAGCAAGAAGATCCCTTCCATGATCTATTATCCGGTACCGCTTCATCTTCAGCAGGCCTATTCGGACCTGGGATACGGGGCCGGCGACCTGCCCGTTTCCGAAAGATTGTCCACCCGGGTGCTGTCCCTGCCCATGCATACAGAGCTGGAGGCGGAGCAGCTTTCCTATATTTCCGAACAGATCCATGCGTTTTTCAGACAATAATCCATGAAAGATTTTTTTGCACATGAAACAGCAGTCATCGATGAAGGTGTCCGGATCGGTGCGGGGACCCGGATCTGGCATTTCAGTCACATCATGACCGGAAGTGTGATGGGGAAAAACTGCAACCTGGGTCAGAACGTGGTGGTTTCGCCCGAGGTTGTCCTGGGGGACAATGTGAAGGTACAGAACAATGTATCCATTTATACGGGTGTGATCTGTGAGGATGATGTTTTTCTGGGACCGTCCATGGTATTCACCAATGTGATCAATCCCCGGAGCGCGATCAAGAGAAGGGACGAGTATATGACCACCCTGGTGGGAAAGGGAGCCACCATCGGTGCCAATGCCACCATTGTATGCGGGAATAATATTGGTAAATTTGCCTTTATCGGAGCAGGTGCGGTAGTCACCCGGGAAATTAAACCCTATGCCCTGGTGGTGGGCAACCCCGCAAAACAGGTGGGTTGGATGAGTGAATTCGGTCACCGGCTCCATTTTGATAAGCGGGGACTTGCCACCTGTCCGGAAAGCAAGGAGCGCTACAGGCTTGAAAATGAATTTGTAACGAAAGTCAGATCCTGATATGACAGCAACCAAAAAGAATTTTGCATTGATAGGAATAGCGGGTTACATTGCCGAAAGGCATGTAAGGGCCATCCGGGATACCGGAAACAATCTGGTGGCATCACTGGATCCTTTCGACAGCGTGGGATTCATCGACAGCTATTTTCCGGAGGCGGATTTTTTTACCGAGTTCGAACGATTCGACCGGCATATCGCCAAAATGAACCGGCTGGGGACAAAGATGGATTATGTGAGTATATGCTCCCCCAACTACCTGCATGATTCACACATCCGTTTTGCTCTCAGGAATGAAGCGGATGCCATCTGCGAAAAACCTGTCGTGCTCAATCCATGGAACATTGATGCCTTGCTGGATTACGAACATGAAATGGGCAAGAAGGTCTGGAACATCCTTCAGCTAAGACACCATCCTTCCATTGCAGCACTCAGGGAACAGATCCTCGGCGGTCCGGCTGATAAAACATATGATATCGATCTCTCCTATATTACCAGCCGGGGAAACTGGTACCACTATTCCTGGAAAGGCGATACCGAAAAATCGGGAGGGATCGCCACCAATATCGGGGTCCATTTTTTTGACATGCTCACCTGGATCTTCGGGAATGTGAAACTGAACATGGTCCATTTCCTGGAACAGGACAAGGCGGCAGGATTCCTGGAACTGGAAAAAGCCCGTATCCGCTGGTTTTTGAGCATCGATTACAGTGACATTCCCCTGCAGATCAGGGACAACGGACAACGGACCTATCGCTCGATCACCCTGGACGGGGAAGAGATCGAATTCAGCGGAGGATTCACCGACCTGCATACGGTCTCCTATGAAAAGATCCTGGAGGGCACAGGTTTTGGCCTGGAGGATGCACGCAGGTCCATCCAAACGGTATATGCCATTCGCAATGCCAATCCAGTGGGGATCAAAGGAGACTATCATCCTATCATTAAACAAATTACGAGATGATGTACAATGACCTGATCAACAAGGAAAAGAAGATGGCAGTCATTGGCCTGGGATACGTTGGTCTGCCCATCGCTCTTGAATTTGCAAGGAAGATCTCGGTCATAGGCTTTGATATCAAGGCCGACCGGATAGAGCTGATGAATCGGCGGATCGATCCAAGCAAAGAGATGCCCCCTGAAGCATTTGACGGATGTGATATCCGGTTCACCTCCAGCAAAGAGGACCTGAGGGAAGCCTCTTTCTACGTGGTGGCTGTTCCAACCCCCATTGATGAACACAAAAAACCGGACCTGAGACCCGTGATATCGGCCACGGAAACGGTGGGCAGCGTTCTATCGGAAGGAGATTACGTGGTCTACGAATCCACGGTCTATCCCGGCTGTACGGAAGAGGATTGCATCCCGCTGCTGAGCAGCATCTCCGGACTGAAATATATCGAGCAGTACAAAGTGGGTTTCTCTCCCGAACGGATCAACCCGGGCGACAGGGAGCATACCCTGACAAAGATCGCCAAAGTCACCTCGGGCTGTGACGAAGAATCGGCAGAGGAGATTGCCAGGACCTACGAACTGGTCATTGAGGCCGGGGTGCACCGGGCCAGCTCCATCAAAGTGGCAGAAGCCGCCAAGATCATCGAGAACGCCCAGCGCGACATCAACATTGCCTTCATGAACGAGCTTTCCATGATCTTCAACAAAATGGAGATCAATACCTATGAAGTGCTTGAAGCCGCCGGTACAAAATGGAATTTCCTGAAATTCCATCCCGGACTTGTGGGAGGTCACTGCATCGGGGTGGATCCTTACTACCTGACCTATAAATCGGCCAAGTTCGGTCATCATGCCCAGATCATCAACTCGGGACGCGCCATCAATGACGGTATGTCGGGATATGTGGCCCGGCAGGTAACGCTGAAGTTATCCTCCAGCTTCCCCAATCTGAAAGAATGCAGGGTGCTGGTCATGGGAGCCACTTTCAAGGAGAATGTAAGCGATATACGCAACTCAAAGGTGGCCTATGTGATCCATGAACTGGAAGAGTTCGGGGTGAAAGTGGAGGTGGTGGATCCGCACGCCTCGCCCGTCGAGATCCGTCATGAGTATGGAATTGAGCTGGCAGAATCCATTCAGGGACTCTATCATGGAATTATCGTGGCGGTGAACCACGACGAATATGTCCGGATGGACGAGGATTATTTTCAATCCATCACCCATCCGGGGGCTGTTTTTGCAGACCTGAAGGGGATATTCAGGGGCCGCGTTTCTTCCCTGAATTACTGGAGTCTTTAAAAAAGCATTGTATGGCTACGATACTGGTTACAGGAGGTACGGGATACATCGGATCACATACGGTGGTCGAGCTTCAAAAAGAGGGGTTCGAAGTGGTGGTCATTGACAACCTCTCCAATTCCAACCGGGGCGTACTGGACGGCATCGCTTCAATCACCGGCAGCAAACCGGCTTTCGAACAGGTAGACCTGAGGGACCGGGAAGCCACCTTCAGGGTGTTCGGGAAATACCCCCGTATCGGAGCCATCATCCATTTTGCTGCCTTCAAGGCTGTGGGGGAAAGTGTGGAAAAACCGCTTGAATATTACGAGAACAACCTGCTTTCCCTGATCCATCTGCTGAAAGCAATGGATCAATTTAACGTGGTGAATTTTCTTTTCTCCTCATCCTGTACCGTTTACGGAGAACCCGACCGGGTGCCGGTTACGGAAGATGCGCCCATTAAAAAGGCCAGCTCACCGTACGGCAATACAAAACAGATCAGCGAGGAGATCCTTCAGGATGCCATGGTGCCTTTTCCCGGATTCAGGGTGATCTCCCTGCGATATTTCAATCCCATCGGGGCACATCCTTCGGCAAAGATCGGGGAGCTGCCCATCGGTGTCCCCAACAACCTGGTCCCCTATCTGACCCAGACAGCTATCGGTATCCGTGACCACCTGAAAGTGTTCGGAGATGATTATGATACTCCGGACGGTTCGGCCATCCGCGATTACATCAACGTGGTCGACCTGGCCAGGGCCCATGTGATGGCCCTCAGGAGGATGCTGGAGAAAAAACAGCGCTCGCCCTTCGAGGTGTTCAACCTGGGGACCGGCAGGGGCCTTTCCGTGTTCGAGATCATTAATGCTTTCGAACGGGCCACCGGGGTGAAGGTCAGAACCCGCGTGGTGGGAAGGCGTGAAGGAGATGTGGAACGGGTCTGGGCCGATACGGGATATGCCAACCGGGAACTGGGATGGAAGGCTGAGAAAGGGATCGAGGAAACCCTTCTTTCGGCCTGGAGGTGGGAAAAACATTTGCAAAAACAAAGATCATCGTGATGGGCACACAACAAAAAAAGACCCTGCTGATCACCGGAGGAGCCGGATTTATCGGATCGCATGTGGTACGGAAAATGGTGACCACTCATCCTTCTTACCGGGTGGTCAATCTGGACGAACTGACCTATGCGGGTAACCTGGAAAATCTGAAGGATGTGGAAGGAAGTCCCAATTATACTTTCGTGAAAGGTAACATTGTGGATGAAGCGTTCCTGGAAGATCTTTTCAGTGAATATTCGTTTAACGGAGTGATCCATCTGGCGGCCGAATCGCACGTGGACCGTTCCATTACCGACCCCATGGATTTTATCCGGACCAATATCGTGGGGACGGTCCATCTGCTGAATTGTTGCCGCTCTTCATGGGAAGATCCGGCCGGCCGGCTTTTCTTTCACATCTCCACCGACGAGGTCTACGGAAGTCTGGGCAAAGGAGGATCCTTCACCGAAACGACTCCCTATGATCCCCGGAGCCCCTATTCAGCCTCCAAGGCAAGTTCCGATCATCTGGTCAGGGCCTATTACCATACCTACGGGCTGCCCGTGGTGGTCTCCAACTGTTCCAACAATTATGGTCCCAACCAGTTCCCTGAAAAGCTCATCCCGCTGGCCATCAACAACATCCTTCATAAAAAGCCCATCCCCATTTACGGTAAAGGGGAAAATGTGAGGGACTGGCTTTACGTGGAGGACCATGCCGAAGCCATCGACCTCATATTACACAAAGGGAAGGTGGGGCGCACCTACAATATCGGAGGGATGAACGAATGGAAGAACATTGATTTGATCTTTCTTCTGTGCAGCATCATGGACGAGAAACTGGACCGGGACCCGGGCACTTCCGCAAAACTAGTCACATTTGTAAAGGACCGGGCCGGACATGATCTCCGCTACTCCATGGACACCACACGGATCTCCACCGAGCTTCAATGGAAGCCGTCCCATACTTTCGAACAGGGGCTGAGCAAAACCGTCGATTGGTACCTTTCAAACCAGGACTGGATGAAACGGGTCACCTCCGGTGCCTATCAGGCATATTACGATAAACAGTACGCGAACCGCTGATCATTCTGGGGGAACTGCCGATCCTTCCGGGGGAACTGCCGATCCTTCCGGGGGATCTGCCGATCATTCCGGGGGATCTGCCGATCATTCCACGGTAACTGACTTGGCCAGGTTTCTGGGCTGGTCCACGTTACAACCCCGCATCACGGCGATGTGGTAGGCGATCAGCTGCAGGGGGATCACCGACGGGATGGCCACCATGACCTCATCGGTCTCCGGAATTTCGATCACATGGTCTGCCATTTTTTTGATCGTCCCGTCACCCTCGGTAACAATGGCGATCACCTTGCCGTTTCTGGCCTTGACCTCCTGAATATTGCTGACGATCTTTTCATAGGATTTGTCTCTTGTGGCGATGAAAACCACCGGCATGTCCTGGTCGATCAGGGCAATGGGGCCATGTTTCATTTCGGCGGCGGGGTATCCTTCCGCATGGATATACGAGATCTCCTTCAGTTTCAGGGCCCCTTCCAGAGCTACCGGGAAAGAAGCTCCCCGTCCCAGGTAAAGGGCATTGGTCACATCTTTGTAAATCCCGGCGATCCGCCTGAACTCTTCGTTCTGCTCCAGAATCTTTTCGATTTTCATGGGGATCTCATTCAGCTCCCTGATCAGTGTGGCGGAACGTTTTTTGTCAAGCAATCCCTTCCCGCTGCCGATCATGATTGCCATCATGGTAAGCACGGTCACCTGTGCGGTGAATGCCTTGGTGGAAGCAACCCCGATTTCCGGTCCCGCATGGGTGTACACACCTGCATGGGTTTCCCTGGAAATGCTTGACCCCGCCACATTGCAGATCCCCAGTACCAGCGCCCCGGCATCCTTTGCAAGCTGAATGGCAGCCAGTGTATCGGCAGTTTCACCGCTCTGGCTGATGGCCAGTACCACATCTTCCGGTCCGATCATGGGATTGCGGTACCGGAATTCAGAAGCATATTCCACCTCCACAGGAATCCTGGCCAGGTCCTCCAGCAGGTACTCACCCACCAGTCCCGCGTGCCAGGAGGTCCCGCAGGCAATCACCACGATCCGTTTGGCATGGACCAGCTGATCCTTTACTGCATAGAGTCCTCCCAGCCGGATCTCATTGGTATCCATCCTGATCCTTCCCCTGAATGTGTCCTGGATCGACCTGGGTTGTTCGAAGATCTCCTTCAGCATGAAATGATCATACCCGTGCTTTTCAATTTCAGTGATCCCCAAATCGATGGTCTGCACTTCGGGTTCAAGGATGTCATTGGAAAGGTTCTTGAGGATCAGCTCATCCCTTTTGATGAGTGCCACATCATCGTTGTTCAGGTAGATCACCCGGTCAGTATACTCCACAATGGGTGTGGCATCGGAAGCAATAAAATACTCCCCATCGCCCAGTCCGATGACCAGCGGACTGCTCCTCCGGGCTGCAATGACCATATCCGGTTCTTCATCGGAGATCACCACCAGTCCGTATGCACCGATCACTTTCTGCAGGGCCAGTCTGACGGCAATCTCCACACTTACCTTCTGTCTGATATAAATGTATTCGATCAAATTGGCCAAAACCTCCGTATCGGTATCGCTGTAAAAGGTCATTCCCTGATCTTCCAGACTTTTTTTCAGATCCGCATAATTTTCTATGATCCCGTTATGGATGAGGGTAAATAATCCTTTTTCGGAATGATGGGGATGTGCGTTCACATCATTGGGCTCCCCGTGCGTGGCCCACCGCGTGTGACCGATTCCCACCTTGCCCGCGGTATCCAATCCCCTGACCACCTCCTCCAGTTCGGAGACTTTACCCTTTTTCTTGTAAATAGCTGTTTTTCCGTTCAGCAAAGCGATTCCCGCAGAGTCGTATCCGCGGTATTCAAGTCTTTTCAATCCCTTGATCAGGACCGGAAAAGCTTTTCTGTTCCCGATATAACCGACAATTCCACACATGGATGCTTACAGTTTAAGATATACCACTTCCAACCTTAGACGCTCGGGATTGGCCGGATGGTTGCTCCAGAGTTTAACAATTTCCGGATGATCCCTTGGATATTCCACCTGGAGGCTGAAATTATTCATCAGTCGCTCCTCATCAAGCAATGCCTGGAAGTGAAGTGTCATATTGAAACGGTAGGTATAGGTGGTATCCGCAAACATGCTTTCCGCCCGGGGTTTCAGGTAACCTCCGAAGCGGCTTGCAACATCATCTATCCGGGTAAGTGATATATAATCGTATAAATACTCAAACTCTGTTTCATCCCGTTCGGTCAGCACCATGAGCCGTTCCGGTAACGTTCCGATGGGCAGACCGCTTTCCGCTTCGGGAACCACATCCAATATGAGTGTTGCAGAATTGATGGCAATCTCTCCCTTATCGATCCATTTTTGCAGGTTGCGGAGAGAAAGCCGGGTATTCACTCCTGCCAGTCCCTGCACATAACAGTACCGGGGATCCGCTTCGTCCCGGTCAATGATCTCCGACAGGTGGGTTCCCGAATGGTCGTGCTCATATACACCCACCTTCTGTGAGGCATATTGATCGATGCTGAAATTGGTCCAGACAAAATCCTGTCCTGCTGTAGTGTCTACCTCGGTGCTGTCCGATGCATATTTGATGGACACCCTGCTTCGTGAATGATTGAGTTGTATCCCTGCCAGAGTCCCCTGCTGTGATTCCGTTTCCCCGGTGATGTAAAAACCTTTGAAAACGCTTTTGAAGATCGAGTCATTTCTGAAAACCGTTGTATCCGTCTCCCGGCTGTAGAATTTATCCAGGTATTCATGGTCCTCGATCCGGAATCCATACAGTGTATGGCTTTTGGGTGTGAAACTTTTTTCGGCCAGCGGAACAGGATCATATTTACCTTCGGCCTCGTAATCGGAATAGTAGACCGAATCCCGGTAGATCCTTTCGGTCATCTCGTGGACACGGAGTGTCAACCGCTGCGTTGTATCCCCGGTATAATCATCCACATAAAGGTAAAGCACCAGGGAATCAATGGTCAGGTTGGGACCGATCCGGTATGCCGACGAGCTGTTGAACTGGGTAAACAGGCTGGCCCTGGTGGTCCCCACAATGGTATCACTGGTGGCCCCCACCCAGAACAGCCTTGTGGAACTGCCTGATTCGTGGGTCAGCACAGGCTGACCGGTAACCGGATAGGAGTTAATCTCAAAAATGGTATCGTGAAAGAGGAATACCTCATCGTCGGGAGGCAGGAGATCGGCACCCAGTTCCTGGTCGGGCTCCTGGCAGGACCATCCTGCAAGCACCATGATCACAAAAAGTGCATGAACCCACAAATCCTTCTTCTTCATGCTGTCCAAAAAAGCTTAAGTATTGATGACTTTGTCATAGAAACCGGAGAACTTATCCACATGCTCTTCGCTGTTTACATATCCCAGGAAAGGTTTGTCCTCCTGTTTGATGATCCGGGAGACAGGCCCGGGAAGGCTGGCGCTACCCTGGTTCAGTCCGTCAGAATACCTGGCGGCCAGCCTGATAAGGTTTTCATAGGTAGGTTCCTCCACCAGGCTCACATGATCGGGGGTAACCCCGTCCACAAGGATCTTTCTGGCAAACGATTCGTCCAGTGTCTGATCGAACCCATGATCATAGACGGAAAATATAACCCTGGAGTCGGAAAAGAGCGGATCTTCCCGGTATGATTTTTTAATATATAAAGGCACCAGTGAAGTGAACCATCCGAGACAGTGCACCAGGTCAGGGGACCAGCGCAGTTTCCTGACTGTCTCCAGCACCCCCCTGGCGAAAAAGATCATCCTTTCGTCATTGTCCCCGTAAAATCTCCCTTTGGAGTCGGTCACGGTGGATTTCCGCGAGAAATATTCCTCGTTATCGATGAAATAGACCTGCATTCTGGCTGCCTGGATGGATGCTACTTTAATGATCAGGGGATGATCCGTGTCATCGATGATCAGGTTCATTCCGGACAGACGGATCACTTCATGAAGCTGATTCCTCCTTTCATTAATGTTCCCGTATTTCGGCATGAAGGTCCGGATCTCCTTTCCGGTTTCCTGAATGGCCTGGGGAAGCATTCTGCTGATGGAGGAAAGCTCTGATCCGGGTAAGTAGGGTGTTATTTCCTGGGAAACAAATAATACCTTTTTACTTTCCATCTTGAAGCCTGGATATTAAACCATGCAAATTTACTAAAAATTATTGACACCTCAAGTGAAGTCAACCGCACGGTCCTATGGAACCTCTGACATTTTCCATATATTTGACACTCCTTATACATATGATCGTATACCGCACCAAAAAAGATCTTGTCTCTCACCTGGATGCACTCCGCAGCCACGGGAAGACCGTTGGATTCGTGCCCACCATGGGAGCCCTCCATGAAGGACATACTTCCCTGATACAAAGAGCCAAAAAAGAGAACGAGCTCCTGGTGGTCAGCATTTTCGTCAATCCCACCCAGTTCAGTGATCCCATCGATCTTGAAAATTACCCCAGGAAAATGGATGATGACCTGAAGTTGCTTCAGTCCCTGGAGGTGGATGTGGCATTCACTCCGTCGGTGAAGGAAATGTACCCGGAGGATGACCACACGAGCTTTGATCTGGGTCATCTGGACAAAGTGATGGAGGGAAAATACCGGGAGGGGCATTTCAAAGGGGTGACCCAGATTGTGAGCAAGCTTTTTGAGACCATCCGGCCGGACAGGGCATACTTCGGGCAGAAGGATTTTCAGCAACTGGTCATCATCAGAAAGCTGGTCGGGTTGATGGGCCTGGATACAGCCATTGTGAGCTGTCCCATTGTACGCGAACCCGACGGACTGGCTATGAGCTCCCGCAATGAACTGCTCACCCGGGAAGAAAGGAAAGCCGCGCCCTTCATATACATCACCCTGAAGATCGCCAGGGAAAAGAAGGCCGTTCTGTCTCCCGCCGAGTTGAAATCCTGGGTTGAAGAGCAATTTGAGAACCAGCCGCTGATGAAGCTGGATTACTTTGAAATTGTTGACGATCAACAGCTCAGGCCCATTGAGCAGTGGTCAGAGGATGTGAACAAAGTAGGATGCATTGCTGTCCGGTTGGGTGGAGTCAGATTGATCGATAATGTGAATTTTAATTAACTTTGTCTGCATCAGGAAACACAGGAAACATGCAGTTATGAATGTTGAAATAGTCAAATCCAAGATACACAGGGTGACGGTCACCGAGTCGGATCTGAACTATGTGGGAAGCATTACCATTGATGAGGATCTCATGGATGCGGCTAATCTGATTGAGAACGAAAAGGTCCAGGTAGTAAACATCAATAATGGAGAACGTCTTGAGACCTACGTGATCACCGGTGAAAGAGGAAGCGGTCAGATCATCATGAACGGACCGGCAGCGCGGAAGACAGCGGTAGGGGACATCATCATTATCATTTCTTACGCTTCCATGGATTTTGAGGAAGCAAAGTCTTTCAAACCGGTGATCATCTTTCCCGATACGGATAGCAATAAAATTACCTGATCCCTGTTTTGAAAAAGCCCTTTTTACAGTTCCTGAAGATTGCCGGTTTTCTGGCACTGGGCATCTTGCTCCTTTACTTTGCTTTCCGTGGAATTGCCATGGACGAGCTCGCAAACACCCTCCGTGAAGCTAATTTCTGGTGGGTCGGCCTTTCCCTGATGTTTGCGCTGATTGCCTTTTTCAGCCGCGCCCGCCGCTGGGTGCTTCTGATCGAGCCCCTTGGATTCAAACCCTCCTTCAGAAGTACATACCACTCACTGATGGTGGGTTATCTCTTCAACTATGCACTTCCCCGTCTGGGCGAAGTCACCCGTTGCGTAACCCTCGGAAGAAAAGAGAAGATCCCGGTGGACTCCCTGATCGGGACCGTGATCATGGAGCGGGTGTTTGACCTGCTGATGCTTTTTCTGATCCTGGTGATCCTGCTCATCGGTCGACTGGAGAAATTCGGGGCTTTTTTCAGCCAGCAGGTAGTCTTGCCCCTGCAACAAAAGATCTCAGGGGCCTTCGGGGGGGCTCTGGTGTTCTGGATGCTGGTCCTTGCCTCTCTGGTGATGATCCTGTTCCTTCTCTATTTTTACCGCAGGCGCCTGGGGAATTTCATCCTGGTCCGCAAAACGAAGGATATCATCAAAGGGGTGATTGAGGGACTGAAGACCTTTTACAAAATGAAGCACAAATGGGAGTTTGTGTTCCATTCGTTCTTCATCTGGTTCAATTATATCATGATGACCTGGGTGGTGGTATTCGCACTGAAGGATACCGCACACCTCCAGTTCATCGACGGAATGTTTCTGCTTGTGGTGGGCGGACTGGGCATGTCTGCACCGGTCACCGCCGGATTCGGGGCCTATCACTGGATCACTTCCAGGGGACTTGTATATGTATACGGACTTACCCTGGAGCAGGGCGGGGCCTATGCCATTCTCACCCATGAATCCAATTCACTGTTCACCATCCTGCTGGGGGTGGTTTCCTATGCTGTACTCTTCTTTATCCACAGAACAGATCCACGACCCATACCCGCCGGACAGGATGCGAACCTATGAGCAAATAAGGAACAGGATCATCCCTGACGGAAAAGCAGAAGAACTCTTTACACCATCATTCCGGCAGCAACGGAAGATCGTTTTCACCAACGGTTGTTTTGACCTGCTGCACCGCGGGCATATCTATTATCTTTCCAGGGCAAGAGCCCTGGGTGACCTGCTGGTGGTGGGCCTGAACAGCGATGCTTCTGTTACAAGACTGAAGGGAAAAGGGAGGCCGCTGAATCCGCAGCAGGCAAGAGCAGAAGTGCTGGCATCCCTTGCTTTTGTGGACTATGTCATGATCTTTGGGGAAGATACCCCCCTTGAACTTATCCGGACGGTCCGTCCCCACGTTCTGGTGAAAGGGGGCGATTACAGGGCAGCGGATGTGGTCGGGTACCGCGAAGTGGTCTCCCGGGGAGGCTCGGTTGAGATCATCCCCCTTCTGGAAGGTTATTCCACCACTTCCCTGATCGAAAGGTTGTCCTGATCTTTCATTAACTTTACAGCAGATCATCAGAAATATGGCCAAACAGAAGTCTGTTTATATATGTCAGAACTGCGGGGCCGAATCCCCAAAGTGGATCGGCAGGTGCAATGCATGCGGCCAGTGGAATACCTATGTGGAGCAGGTGATCACCCGGGGGCGGTCTTCTCCCTCCCAGGATAAAGGTGCATATGCGGCCCCCCGTAAACTTGAAGAGGTGCAGTCGGACCGTGTCTCCAGGATCGATCTGATGAATGAAGAATTCAACCGTGTACTGGGAGGAGGGATCGTACCCGGGTCGGTGATCCTGATCGGCGGGGAACCGGGGATCGGTAAATCCACCCTGGCACTCCAGGTGGCCCTGGATATTGAAAAAAGATCCCTGTACATTTCGGGAGAGGAAAGTCCCCAGCAACTCAGACTCAGGGCGGACCGGCTCAACGGGAAAAAAGGAGAATGCCTGGTGCTGGCCGAGACCAGCCTTGAAGCCATTATCACCCAGGTCAGGCAGATCAGCCCCGATCTGCTGATCATCGATTCCATCCAGACCCTCTATACCGAAGAGATCGAATCGGCCGCAGGAAGCATTTCCCAGGTGAGGGAGTGCTCCGCCCGTTTGCTGAGACTGGCCAAGGAAACCCATACCCCGGTGATCCTGATCGGTCATATCACCAAGGAAGGCAGCATTGCCGGTCCCAAAGTCCTGGAGCATATCGTGGATACCGTGCTCCAGTTCGAGGGCGATTCACACCATCTCTACCGGATCCTGAGGGCAAACAAAAACCGTTTCGGTTCCACCTCCGAGATCGGTGTCTTTGAGATGACCGGTGAGGGATTGCGGCAGATCAAAAATCCCTCTGAACTGCTGATCAACCAGCAGCCATCGGATCTGAGCGGATCGGTCATCGCTGCCAATGTGGAAGGGAACAGACCGTTTTTAATTGAAATACAGGCCCTGGTCAGTTCTGCTGTCTACGGAACCCCGCAACGCACGTCCACGGGATTTGACATACGCAGACTGAGCATGCTGCTGGCAGTACTCGAGAAACGGGCAAGCTTCAAACTGGCCAGCAAGGATGTGTTCGTGAATATTGCCGGGGGACTACGTGTCGATGAACCCGCCATCGATTTGGCGGTAATCTCGGCCATCCTCTCCTCTACGGTGGATATCCCCGTGGATCAGCACACCTGTTTCGCAGGAGAAGTGGGCCTTTCGGGTGAAGTGAGACCGGTCAGCCGCATTGAGCAACGGCTGGGGGAAGCCAGTAAGCTCGGTATGAAAAGGATCCTGCTGCCCGCTTTCAACCAAAAACGGATCGATCCTGCCAGGTTCGGGCTGGAGATTGTGCAGATCAGCAGGGTTCAGCAGATTCCCAAATACCTGTTCGGGTGATGGCGACTTCCGAAACAATGGACCTTCCGCTGTTCCGGACGGATTTCACCCCGGAGATCCCTCATTATCCCATCAGGCTGCCGGGGATCCGTTCGGGAGCAGAATATAATTTTGAAACCGAAAGCGGCCTGCGGTACCAGGTGATGTTTGCCCGGAAAAAGGACCATTATCTGGAGAACATTGTGAATTTCAGTGTCATCGATGACCAGTACGATGACGAATACAGCGTCACCAACCGCGGAGAGATCTATCGGGTCATCGCCACGGTGGTGGAGATCATCCGCCTCTATCATGAGAACCACGCATACTCGTTGAGCTACGAATTCAGCGGGGAATTCAAGAAGGGCAACGAGAAGCGAAAATCGAGCATCCGGACCATGCTCTACTACCGGAAGGCGAAAGCGATCACCGGTCCGGAGTGGAAGGTGGAGCTGAAAGG
Source organism: Bacteroidota bacterium (assembly GCA_051746185.1). Classification (GTDB taxonomy): domain Bacteria; phylum Bacteroidota; class Bacteroidia; order Bacteroidales. Next base: position 83,126 of record JBNJEV010000004.1, on the reverse strand, counting down.
CAACCGGGTGGTGGTCCGCCGTAAAAAAGTAAGGAAATGATATGGAGCAGATCATCCTGAATATCGAAAATCTCACCCTGGAGGCCGGGCAAAAACAGCTGATCAGGGGAATATCCCTGAAACTGGAAAAAGGAAAGTTCACCGGGCTGGTGGGAGAATCCGGTTCGGGAAAGACCCTCACCGCTCTTTCCGTTTTAAGGCTCCTGCCTGCGGCCGTGCGAATGACTGATGGGACCATCCGGTTTTATCCGGCAGGCCATCGTGGGGAAACGGTCGATCTGGCATCCCTTCCTGAAAAAAAACTGAATCATATCCGCGGACACAAGATCTCCATGATCTTCCAGGAACCCATGACCTCTCTCAATCCTTCCATGAGATGCGGACAACAGGTGGCAGAAGTGATCCGGCTGCACCTGGGAGGAGATCACCGTTCGGTGAGGTCCCGGGTACTGAAACTGTTCGGTGAGGTAAAGCTACCGGATCCAACGTCCGCCTGCAGGTCATGGCCACACCAGCTGTCGGGCGGACAAAAACAGCGGGTGATGATCGCCATGGCTCTTGCCACCAATCCGGAACTGATCATTGCGGACGAACCCACCACCGCTCTTGATGTCACTGTCCAGAAAAGCATTTTGGACCTGCTTGCGGAGTTGCGTGACAAATACCGGCTCACGATTCTGTTCATTACCCATGACCTGATGGTGCTCAAGCAGATCGCCGATCATATGCTGATCATGTACCGGGGAGAGGTGGTGGAATCCGGTACCACCCATCAGATCCTGATGTCCCCTGAACATCCCTATACAAAAGGGCTGATCGCCTGCAAACCCCGGCTGGACGTTGCTCCCTACCGTCTTCCTACCCTGGCCGACTTCATGGCCGGAAAAAAACCGGAAACCCGGACACTGGATAAACCGGAAATTTCTTTCAATGACCCGCCCCTGCTCAGCATCCGGAATCTGAACAAATGGTATTCCCTTCATCGCGGGAAGCGGATCGTCAGAGCGGTCCGTGATGTCAGCTTCGACGTGTACCAGGGGGAAACCGTGGGACTGGTAGGAGAATCAGGATGCGGGAAAACAACTCTGGGAAGGACCATCCTGCAGCTGATCGAGGCAACCTCCGGGGATATCGATTACGAGGGGAAGGACCTGATGTCCTACTCCGGCTCGGCGCTCAGGAAGATCCGCCGGAAGATCCAGGTGGTATTCCAGGACCCCTATTCCTCTCTTAGTCCGAGAATGACCGCAGGGGAGATTATCCTGGAACCCATGCGTATCCATCAGAGAGGAAACAGCAGCAGCGAACGAAAAGGCAGGATGGAACAGCTGCTGGAGCAGGTGGGTCTGCTGGCATCTGATGCAAACCGTTATCCCCATGAGTTCTCGGGCGGACAACGGCAGCGGATCGGCATTGCCCGGGCGCTGGCCTGTGAACCTGACTTCGTGATCCTGGATGAACCGGTTTCTGCACTGGATGTCAGTGTACAGGCCCAGATCCTCAATCTGCTCAATGAATTGAAACAGGCTTACGGTCTCACCTATATCTTCATCTCTCACGACCTGACCGTGGTCAAGTACATGTCAGACCGGATCCTGGTCATGAAGGACGGATCCATCGTTGAGACCGGAAGGGCGGATGCGGTTTATGACAAACCCGCACATCCCTATACCGCCGAGCTGATCCGCTCGATCCCGGGCTAGCCCCTTATACCGAGGTGTGTGTTTGAAGGTTCCGGGCTCACAAGGAGGGAAGACCCGTCCAGAAGGAACTGCGGGGCGGGACCATGTCGCTGTGTTACGGGATTGCGGGTCGGGACCATATCCCTCCCTTCGGTCCGGGATATAGTGTCCCTCCCTCGCAATCCCTCCACTTGGGAAACATGATGTCCCTCCATTGCAATCCCTCCACTTGGGGAAAATGATGTCCCTCCACTGCATTCCTTCCAACCTGGGGAAAATGATGTCCCTCCACTGCATTCCTTCCAACCTGGGGAAAATGGTGTCCCTCCACCGCAATCCCTCCACTTGGGTGAAACTTTCCAGAAGGGGTGTCCTGATGGGACCGCGAGGAAGGGGCCTGAGATCACGGACCGGAGGGAGTTAAGTGATGCATCAAAAGAAAAAACCGAAAAAAACCCGGTACCGTCATTTCGGTACTTTCGCACTTAACATTTTTATTAGTTTTTCTTAATTCTGTTAGTTTTTGAAAATTCCCTCTCTTTTTTTGCATGCTTTGTAAGTAATTGAAAATAAGCCTAATAGTGAAAATTTAATAGAAATGTTTAAAATTCAAAGACTTTACAAAATTGTTACTTAGTAACAACTTTATTAAGTCTGCTTTTCCCGAAATGGGATACCGGTTCGAAAAAAGGATCGCTCCTCCTGAATCCATGCGCACATTTGATAAGTTGTCACTCATTTGTGATCCCATCGAATGTTGTGGAACTGAACCTGAATGATGTTATGGGATTGCGGGTCGGGACCATATCCCTCCCTTTGGTCCGGGATATAGTGTCCCTCCACTGCAATCCCTCCACTCGTATGACATTGTGTCCCTCCACTGCAATCCCTCCATACTGTACTTCATTTTATAACTGTAACAGGCTGAATCACATGGCCTTGCGAGGAGGGTCAATGTGCTCACGAAATTCAGTCACTGAAGGAATTTCTGCGGAAGTTAGGCCCCTCAGAACTCATCGTAGGTACTGGTGCCCGATTCGGTGATATCCGGGCAATCCAGGTCTACAAAAAAGTCCAGTGGCTTTGGGAATTCATCTTCCTGGGTGATGTTCAGGGTGGAATCGGCGTATACCCGTTTCATGAATTCTGCATAAATGGGAAGGGCCATATTCCCTCCTGCTCCCATTCCCAGCATATCGAAGTGGATGGACCGGTCCTCCCCGCCCACCCAAGCCCCTGCGGTCAGTTTGGGAGCCAGTCCCATGAACCAGCCATCACTCTGGTTCTGGGTGGTTCCGGTCTTTCCGGCCAGCTCACCTTCAAATTCGTAAAAATACCTCAGGCGGTTAGCGGTCCCCGAATAGAATTCACCCTGGTATCGTCCGGTCATATCCACCACATTCCTGAGGAGGGTCAGCATCAGGTAGGCAGTCTCCTCGCTGATGGCCTCGATCTCCCGGGGATGAAAAGTGGAGATCACATTGCCGTAACGGTCCTCGATCCTTGTCACATAATTCGGGCTCACATAAATCCCGCTGTTGGAGAACGTATTAAAGGCACCTACCATCTCTTCCAGGGAAATATCCGATGGTCCGTAGATCATGCTGGGTACGGGGTCAATATAGGAGGTGACCCCCATCTTGCGCATGATCCTGATGACGTTCTCGGGATTAAAGTTCTTGAACAGCCAGGCAGAGACCCAGTTGTGCGATGTGGCCAGTCCCCATTTCAGGGAGACCTTTTTTCCGGCAAATTTATGGCTGGGCGCCCTGGGGGTATAGGTGGAATCATTGACCACATCCTGGAAGGTGATGGGAACCAGGGGGATCATCTCGCAGGGAGAATAATTCTCCTGCATTGCCAGCAGATAAAGAAATGGCTTGATGGTGGAACCCACCTGTCTCCGGCCCTGATATACATGTTCATACTGGAAATACCTGTAATTATGTCCTCCTACAAATGCCTTTACCTGACCGGTTGCAGGTTCCATGGCCATGAATCCTGCCCTGAGGATATGTTTCATGTACCGGATGGAATCCATCGGGGTCATAACCGTGTCCACCGGGCCATCCCAGGAGAAGACCTGCATGGGAACAGGCTGGTTGAATACCTGGAGGATGGAATCCCAGGAAACACCTCTGGCAGCCAGGTCCCGGTACCGTTCTGTCCACCTGACGGAGCGATAGAGGATCTGCCGGGCCTCTTCCCTGGAAATATCCTCAAACGGCGCATCGGGCCTCCCTTTTTTCTCTTCGAAAAAAGCGGGTTGCAGGTAATCCTTCAACTGTACCTCTACAGCCTCCTCGGCATATTGCTGCATTTTGTAATTGATGGTGGTAAAGATCTTCAGTCCGTCCCTGTACAGATCATACTGGGTCCCGTCAGGTTTGTAATTCTTATTGATCCATCCGTAAAACTGGTCGGTAGCCCATCTCAGCGAATCCCTCCCGTAACGCTCCCATGCCAGTATGCCTGCATCCTTTGAAGGCGGGGTGGGCTTGTTCTTATTCATGAATTCGGAAAGGAATGTCCTGAAATGCTTTGCGTATCCCGTGAGATGGCTGGCCGGATTGTAATCGATCCTGATGGGTTGCTGTTTGACCGAATCCGCGGTCTCCGGATCCAGGTAGCCGTATTTTTCCATCTGGCCGAGGACCGTGTTCCTCCGGTGGAATGAACGTACCGGGTTGATCCTGGGATTGAAAGCGGTCGGTGCCTTCAGCATCCCCACCAGGATGGCCGCCTGGTCCAGGGAAAGGGAATCCGGGGTGGTATTGAATAAGGTCCTTGCTGCACTCTGGATCCCCACAATGGACTCTCCTCCAAAGGGAACCGTGTTCAGGTACATGACGATGATCTCCTCCTTGGTATAGTTCCGCTCCAGTCTGACTCCGGTATTCCATTCCTTGAACTTCGTAATGGCCATATGTACGGCTCGCCCGATGCTGGTACGGCTCACCGTGGTATCCCTGGGGAAAAGGTTCTTGGCCAGCTGCTGTGAGATGGTACTCCCTCCTCCCTCATCCTGGCCCAGCAGAAGCGATTTGATCAGCACGCGGGCAAGGCTCCTGATATCAATGCCCGAGTGACTGTAATAGCGGACATCTTCTGTGGCGATCAGGGCGTCCACCAGGTATGGCGACAGGTCGTTGTAATCCACGAAAGTCCTGTTCTCCACGAAGTACTTGCCCAGCAGCTCACCATCTTCGGTAATGAGTTCCGAAGCAAGATTGGTCCGGGGATTCTCCAGCTGTTCAAACTCCGGCATAAATCCCATCTTCCCTTTTCCTATCAGGATCATGATAATGACGAAGGCCACGATGGGAAGGGCATACAGGGACCAGAGGATGATCAGATATGTTCTGCTCTTATCGGGTTTATGATCCATGGATCACGTTGTTTGCAGCAAAAATAGTAATATTTGTACCAAATTTGTGATGTCGGATGCTCATTTGACTTAATTTTGTGGTCAATTTGAAAACGAGCGAATGTGTAAAAAATGATAGAGAATCTGGTAATTGTTGAATCTCCGGCCAAAGCGAGAACCATTGAAAGGTTCCTGGGCAAGGAGTTTACGGTGAAATCGAGTTTTGGCCACATACGCGATCTTGCCAAAAAAAATCTTGGGATCGACATCGACCAGGAATTCACTCCCAAATACGTTGTTCCTGCGGATAAAAAGAAAGTGGTGAAGGAGCTGAAAGACCTGGCAAAGAAATCCGATAAGGTATGGCTGGCCACCGATGAAGACCGGGAAGGAGAAGCCATTGCCTGGCATCTTTATGATGAGCTGGACCTGAACAAGGATAAAACCCGCCGGATCGTTTTTCACGAGATCACAAGAGATGCTATCCGGAATGCCCTTGAGAATCCACGGTTTATCGATTTTGACCTGGTCAATGCACAACAGGCGCGCAGGATCCTGGACCGGTTGGTGGGGTTTGAACTCTCCCCGCTGCTATGGAAAAAAGTCAAGCCTTCGCTGTCTGCCGGGAGGGTCCAGTCGGTGGCCGTTAAACTGATCGTTGAAAAAGAACGGGAGATTCAGGAATTCACACCCAAAAGATATTTCAGGGTCACCGGGATCTTTTCGGTACCGGACGGAAAAGGGGGCCAAAATACATTCAGGGCGGATCTTTCCAAAAGGTTTGATACCCTGGAACAAGCCACTGAGTTTCTGGAAAGATGCAAAGACAGCACTTTCACTGTCGAAAACGTGGAAAAGAGACCGGTCAAAAAATCCCCCGCCCCTCCATTTACCACTTCCACCCTGCAGCAGGAAGCCAGCCGTAAGCTTGGTTTTTCCGTAAACCAGACCATGTCGGTGGCACAACGCCTGTATGAGTCGGGAAAGATCACTTATATGAGAACCGATTCGGTCAATCTTTCCCGGCTGGCTGTCGGTACTGCCGCCAAAAAGATCCGGGAGTCCTTTGGGGAAAAATACCTGAAATCAAGAAATTTCACCACCCGTTCCAAAGGTGCACAGGAAGCCCATGAGGCCATCAGGCCCACCTACATGGAACATGATTCTGTGGACGGGAGCAGAACTGAACAGAGGCTTTATGAGCTGATCTGGAAAAGAACCATCGCCTCACAGATGAGTGAGGCCCTGCTGGAAAAAACGACGGTCACCATCCAGATCTCCAATGCCCCGGAACATTTTACGGCCACAGGAGAGGTATTGAAATTTGACGGGTTCCTGAAAGTATATATGGAATCCAGTGATGATGAACAGGAGGAGGAAACAAAGGTCCTTCTGCCCTCACTCAAGGTCAAAGACAGGCTATCCCGTGAAGAGATCGAGGCCACCGAGCGCTCCACCAGCCATCCTCCCAGATATACCGAAGCCAGCCTGGTGAAAAAAATGGAGGAACTGGGGATCGGACGTCCCTCTACCTACGCTCCCACCATTTCAACCATTCAGCAACGGGAATACGTGGTCAGGGAAGAACGGAAGGGACAGCAACGGGACATGACCCGGATGGTCCTGAAGAACAGTTCCGTATCACGGGAAGTGTTGAAAGAAAAATTCGGATATGAGAAAAATAAGCTTTTCCCCACAGATATTGGCATGATCGTGAATGATTTCCTGGAACAGTATTTCCAGGACATCATGGACTATAATTTCACTGCCTCGGTGGAAAAAGATTTTGACGAGATCGCCGAAGGCAACCAGAACTGGCCCGGCATGATCCGGCGGTTTTATGATCCTTTCCATTCCAGGGTGGAATCGACCACGGAACGGTCGGAAAAGTCCAGAGGGGAAAGACTGCTGGGAACGGACCCGGAATCGGGAAAACCGGTCACCGTCAAGATCGGCCGTTACGGTCCCATCGCACAGATCGGGGAAGCTAGTGATGAGGAGAAGCCTCGCTTTTCAAGTCTGCGAAAAGGTCAGAGCCTGGAAACCATTACCCTGGAAGAAGCCCTTTCCCTGTTCAAACTTCCCAGGAACCTGGGTACCTACGAAGGCGAAGAAGTGGTGGTCGGGGTGGGCCGTTATGGCCCCTACATCCGCCACAAATCCAAATTTTACAGCCTGGGCAAAGACGATGATCCTTACCAGATCCGGATCGACCGTGCCATAGAGGTCATTGAGGAAAAAAGGACCCGGGAGAAGAACCGGCAGATCAAAAAGTTTGAAGAAGAACCGGAAATGCAGATCCTGAATGGCAGGTATGGCCCTTACATCTCCTATAAAAATAAAAATTACCGCATCCCAAAAAGTAAGGATCCTGCCGGTCTCACCCTGGAAGAATGCCGGCAGCTGATCGAGAAAGCCGATTCCAGGTCAAAAAAAGATCGTTCCTAAACCTGTACCATGGATCTCAACGGATATTTCGATCCAGTCAGTCTCGAAAGACCCCGGTTCGGTTACCTTCCCGAGACGGAAACCTTCAGCCATCACATCTCTGTGCACACACCCGATCTGCCCATCCGTGAACTGGACACACACCAGGTGGCCCTTATCGGGATCCCCGAAGATGCCGGGGGTTGTATCAAAGGGAGTTGTGATGCCCCTGACCAGGTGCGCAGCCAGCTGTACCGGCTCAGGAAAATGAACCGCAATCTCAGGATCTACGACCTTGGGAATGTAAAAAAAAGCGCTCAGATCAACGATACCTATTTTGCGCTCAGGGACATTCTCCTGGAACTGATGGAATGCCAGATTTCCGTCATCCTGCTCGGCGGGTCCCAGGACCTGAGCCGGGGTGTTTTTCTGGCCCTGGAAAAGACCGAAGGGATGTTTCAGGTCCTGACAGTTGATTCCATGCTGGATTTCAGCAAAGAAAAGGAAGATCCCATTGATTCCCGGAATTACCTGAACCAACTGCTTCATCCTGCCGGCAGTAAAACCTTCAGTTACATTAACCTGGGTCATCAGGCATACTTTGTAACCCCCGACCAGCTTGATGTGCTGGAGAAATCCTATCTTCAGAGCATCCGTCTGGGTGAGGCACGCAACAACCTGCATCATGCAGAGCCCCTGATCCGCGATTCGGTATTTGCGGGGATCGATTTGGGTGCGGTAAAACATGCCGATGCCCCCGGGGTTTCCATTGCCTCGCCCAACGGATTCACCGGGGATGAACTCTGCCAGGTCACACGCTATGCAGGTCTCAGCGACCGACTAAGGATCCTGGGATTCTTCGAATGCAATCCTTCAACCGATCTGAACGGACAGACGGCCCATCTTTCCGCACAGGCTGTGTGGTATTTCCTGGAGGGTATGAGTCACCGTATCACCGAGAATCCCGTGGACACACCCGACCACATGAAAAAGTTCATTGTTAATCTGAACGTTGCCGGACATGACATCATTTTTCACAAAAGCACCCTTTCGGAAAGGTGGTGGATGGAGATCCCGGTAAAGAATCCGGTTACAGGATATAACTTTTTTGTCTCATGTTCGTATGAGGATTACCAGCAGGCCTGTAATAAGGAGATCCCGGATCGCTGGTGGCGTTATTTACACAGGTTGGGTAATGAAAAAGGATAAAATCCGTTTTATTACCAGATTTTGCATTGGATTTTTTACCGCAGCCTGAACTGAACTGCTTGAAAGTTATGAACATGCTGCTATTAATAATATTTGTGTGACAGTTTTATTTTTTTTTAATTTACCGAAGCATACAGCCCGGAGGATTTTAAGCAGGGTGATGATGTAAATGACTCATGAAAAAACTGGTTGTCATCATCATTTTTACGGTTATTTCGCTGGATCTTGCAGCACAGCAGGACCCGAAATTCAGCCAGAATATGTTCCTCGCTCCCGTATATAATCCGGGCGCTGTGGGAGGCGGGGACAGGATCTGCCTGGCCGCAGCCTTCAGGAACCAGTGGACGGGAATGCCCGATGCACCCATCGTAACTACTTTCTCCGCCCATATGCCCCTCCGGTTCCTGGGTCGGACCCACGGCATCGGACTGACCCTGATGAACGATAATTTGGCTTTCAACAACGATTTTTTGTTCAGTGCTACCTATGCTTTCCGCATTGACCTGGGAACGGGCCGTCTGGGCATCGGGACAAACCTGGGTGTTGCCAATCAGTCCCTGAGCCCGGAATGGAACGGAGCCGATGTCATACAGCCGGAAGGGGATCAGGCCATTCCGCAGAGCGGTGGTAGCGTGTTCGGTTTTGACATGGGCCTGGGTGTTTTTTACAACACCGAAGATTTTTATGTGGGGGCATCTACCACCCATCTGAACCAGACCTCGTTTGATTACCCGGAGGAGTATGCGGAGACCAAACTGATCAGGCACTATTACCTGATGGCCGGATATAATATCCAGCTGGCCAATCCCATGTTTGAGATCATGCCTTCTGTACTGCTTCAGACCGACGCCCGGTCGCACCATATTTATCTAAATACGAACCTCCGATACAATAAAAGGTTCTGGGGAGGAGTTTCTTATTCTGTCGGGGGTGCTATCACGGCGCTCTTTGGTATAGAATTGTTGAATGGAATCATGGTCGGATACTCATATGATTTTGAGCTTTCGCCCCTTTTAAAATACAACAGCGGGTCTCATGAAGTCACGGTTCGATATTGCTTCGATCTCAGTATTGACAAGAGTCCCCAGAAATATGAGAGTGTTAGGTTTTTATAGAATTTATCTATATTCAAATTGATATAAATTTTTGAGTAACGTCTGTTTTTGCATCATTTAAGCAATTGACTATGAAACAAAAAGTCATTTTAGTTGTCCTCGCGATAATCATTGCAGGATGTAGCACTTACAACAACGGAGAACTTGTAGGTGTTCAGGGAAGAAAGGCGTATTCAGAACCAGATCCTTATGGCATGGTTCCCATCCCGGCCGGGTCGTTCCTCATGGGGCCCAGCGATCAGGACGTGACATGGACGCAAAATGCCATGAACAGGACAGTCGCAGTGGATGCTTTCTGGATGGATGAAACGGAGATCACCAATAATGAATATCGTCAGTATGTTTACTGGGTCCGTGATTCCATCATCCGCAAAGAACTTGCCCTTCAGGGAGTTGAAGATTTCATTGCCAAAGATGATGAAGGCCAGCCCCTTGAGGACAGAGACGGTGAACCTATCATTAACTGGGATGCGTCGCTGGACATGTCCAAGGATAAGGAAGGCAATATTTCTCAGATCATCGAGGATCTGGGGATTTATTACAGTGGTGCTGATGCACTGTTGTCCTCTTCCAGGGAACTGAATGTGACCAAGCTGATCTATAATTACTACTGGGTCGATCTCGACCAGGCCTCCCGGCCAGGTAACCGTTTCCGCCTGGATTATTCAGGAGGTTCCACCGATCCGGTGGTCCAGTATGAAGGAACTGTGACCCGTCCGGACGGGACTCGTGAGGAAGTTACCAGCAGGGGATCGTTCGTGAACAAGGACTGGGTGCTTGTATACCCGGATACCCTTGTATGGATCGCCGATTTCACTTACTCTTACAACGAACCCATGGCCAACATGTATTTCAGCTCACCTTCCTATGACAATTATCCTGTGGTCGGTGTTAACTGGAAACAGGCAAAGGCATTCTGTATCTGGAGAACCAATTACCTGAACAGGGATTTGATCAGGAGCGGCCAGCCCACCGTCCAGAACTACAGGCTTCCCATCGAAACCGAATGGGAATATGCGGCCAGGGGAAACCTGGACAACAGTATGTATCCCTGGGGTGGCATCTATCTGAGAAACAAGCTGGGTTGCTTTATTGCCAACTTCAAGCCGCTCAGGGGTAATTATACCGACGATGGAGCCATGTACCCGGCCCGGGTAGGCTATTACGGATATGCCAATGAATTCGGGCTCTATGACATGGCCGGGAATGTAGCCGAATGGACGCTTACCGCTTATGATCCTTCGGCATATGTTTTTTCACATGATATGAACCCTTACTATAATTATAATGCGAAACCCGATGATCCTCCTGTGATGAAGCGCAAGGTGATCAGGGGCGGTTCCTGGAAGGATGTTGCCCGTTATCTCCAGGTCAGCACCCGTGATTATGAATACCAGGACACTGCAAAATCCTACATTGGCTTCAGGTGTGTACGCTCATACTTGGGTGCAAACTAATTTAAATATCTGATATATGGGAATTACAGAACTTGTTCAAAGTTCGGGCTGGAAGAATTTTACAGCCAAACTTTATGGTTTCGGTGCTTCTGTTGTGCTGATCGGAGCACTTTTTAAGATCCAGCACTGGCCCGGAGCCGGTGTCGCGCTGACGGCCGGACTTCTTACCGAAGCGGTGATCTTCTTTTTCTCGGCATTCGAACCACTTCATGAAGAACTGGACTGGACGCTCGTTTACCCGGAACTGGCAGGAATGTCAGATCCTGACGAAATTGACGAATACAAGGAACAGGCCATTGCAGACCGGAACGTGGGACTGCAGAAATTTGATGAATTGTTTCAGCAGTCCCAGATCAACGCGGAGGATGTTCGCAGTCTGGGAAAACACCTGAACACGATATCCAACACCACGCAAACCATCGGTGATATCACCACGGCCTCCCTGGCTACCAAAGAGTATTTTGATAAAATGGGGACGGCTGCTCAGAATATGGATAACGTGGCCACGGCTTACGGTACCAACACCGGCGAGCTCAATGAATCGGTCAATACACTTGCGGAATCTTATAAGAAATCCGCTTCCCTGATCGATCAGAAAGGCCTGGAGATCGCCGATAAATTCGCTGCTTCCAGTGCCAACCTGACAGCCACTTATGAGGCCATGTCGGGTGAAGTAAAACAGGAACATACCAGCATTTCCCAGAGCCAGAAGCAATTCAATGAACAGCTGGAGGCCCTGAACAAAAATCTGGCCGAACTCAATGAATCTTACACCGACCAGGTGAAGGGAAGCAAGGAGCACCTGCAGGGAACAGCCGGGGTATACAAAGGGCTCAGTGATATGATCAACAGCCTGAAAGTTTCCGTTGATGAGACGCAGAAATACAAGGAGGAGATCGTCAAGCTCAGTGAGAGTCTGTCCGAGCTGAACAATGTCTACGGGAACATGCTTTCAGCAATGAGCATTCGAAAAAAGTAAATGAACATTCAATCCTGATCAATGGCACACGGTAAAGAAACACCGAGACAAAAAATGATCGGTATGATGTATTTGGTGCTGACAGCCATGCTGGCACTGAATGTATCAAAAGAGGTGCTGGATGCATTCACATTGGTGGATGGAGGACTTCTCACCACAACCGAGAATTTTGCAGCCAAGAACGAAGGCTTGTATGACAGGTTTGCCATCGCCCACGAACAAAATCCCGAAAAAGTGGGGGAATGGCGGGATAAGGCAGAGGAAGTGAGAAGGCGGTCCAATGAGCTTTATGAATTCATCAACGAATGCAAAAAGGAGATCGTCCTTGTCAAAGAAAAGGATGCCATACAGGACAACCAGGTAAATCTGGCCGAAGTGGAAGTGAAGCAGAACACGGATATTCCCGCACAGATCATGGTGGTCGAAAAGAAAGGCGTTGAGCTGAAAAACAAAATCGATGAACACAGGGAATACATGCTTTCCCTGATCGGAGATCCGGAAAGATATGCCACCACCACCGAAACCGTAGAAGAAACATTGAATACTGAGATTCCCGATATTGATCTGGAACATGGCAGTAAAAAAGGCGCCAAACCCACCTGGGAATCCACTTATTTCGAGCACCTGCCTCTGGCAGCAGTGATCACCCTGCTCTCAAAAATGCAGGGAGATGTCAGGAACGTTGAAGCTGAAATGCTCAACTTCCTTCTGGGCCAGGTTGGTGAAGGCGACATTCCGGTGAATACCCTGGAAGCGGTGGTGATCCCTGAATCCAATTACGTGTTCAAGGGGCAACCTTACCGGGCACAGGTTTTTCTTGCCGCCTATGATTCCACCAAGATGCCCGAGGTAATCCTGAACGACGGGACGGTCCTGGATGTGGAAAAAGGTAAAGGGGTCTATTCCACCACCTCCAGTACCATCGGGATCCGTCGCTGGGGCGGAACCATCCAGCTTGAGAGTGAAGGAAATGTCATCAGCCGTTCTTTTGAGACCGAATACGAAGTTGCCGAAGCCAATGCAACCATCTCCGCCACAGCCATGAATGTATTTTATCGCGGGGTGGATAACCCGGTGGCCATTTCCGCCGGAGGTGTTACGGAAAGGGACGTGATCGCCAGGATATCCTCTCCCCATACCATCAGCCGGGTGAGGGCCGGCACCTATATTGTCCGGCCGGGTTCCCAGGGAGCCGAGGCCACGGTCAGCGTCTATGCAAATTTGGATGGAACCCAGAGGCTGATGAACAGAATGAATTTCCGGGTCCGTGATCTTCCGGTCCCGGATGCTGTTGTGGAAGGGGTCAGAGGAAGCAGCGGCAATCTCACCGTAGGCCAGCTGGCCAGTTTGCAGGAGATCAGGGCCGAAGCACAAGACTTCCTTTTTGAAGTGGATTTCGACGTTACTTCCTTTACGGTTGCATTCCAGGACCGTAGTGGAAAATGGAGCTATGAGGAATCGGATAACAGCCGTTTCACCAGTGCACAGAAAGCCATATTCCGTTCACTCACCTCCGGACAGAGAATCATGTTCGAAGATATTAAGGCAATCGGACCTGACGGTAAGGTCAACACCCTGAATAATATTACCATAAACGTTAGATAATATGAAGGCTAGAAGGTTTTTAATTGGAACAATGGTATGTGCGGTTTTCGGAGTGTCGCTTTCCGCACAGAATGTGAATACTTCCATAACACCGGGAAGTACGAGTGGCGTTTCAACCCAATCACCAACCACCAACGTATACAAACACGAAAACATCATCCCTGAAAAGAAACCGGTTCCCTATGCATACATCCGGGAAGCCGATGTGATGTGGGCGAAGGATGTCTGGCGGACCATTGATCTCAGACAGCGTATGAACATTCCCATTCGTTATCCCCTGGAGGGCGATATGGCCGGTGGTGACAGATACAGCCTGTTCGGTCTGCTGATCAAAGGGATACAGACAGAAGAGATCACTCCATATGAATATGTGCCCAATGTGGGATGGAAAGATCCCTTTTCCCAGGTCACCAACCTGAAAAGGATCTTCGAGCTGGCGGGAGGTGACAGCATTCCTGATGATGAAGGGAACCTGCTGGAAGTCAGATACGACGGAGCCAATGTGATGCAGTTCGAGATCCAGGAACAGTGGTTCTTTGATAAGCAGCACTCGATAATGAAAGTCCGGATCGTTGGACTTGCACCGGTCTATTATGAACGATATGATGAATTCAACCAGGAGTTGCCGGTACCCCGTCCCCAGATCCCGTTCATTGTTTATTTCCCGCAGTGCAGGAGGCTTTTTGCCACCCATACCGTGTACAATCCCAACAACGATGCGCAGGAGATTTCTTTTGACGACCTGTTTTTCCAGCGCCGGTTCGACAGCACCATCATTGCCGAATCCAACGTATACGGGAACAGGCCCCTGACATCCTACAAGCTGGGCCAGGATGTATTGCTGGAAGCTGAAAGGATCAAGAAGGATCTGCTCAGAATGGAACACGACCTCTGGGAGTACTGACGCGTACCGGACAAAATTCAAAAGGCGAGGCTGTATCAAAGGGTACGGCCTTTTTTTTGGTCACCCTTTCTCGTCCAGAAATAGCATCCCTCATTTAAATCAAGCGCAGGCACCTGCAGGTACAGTAGTTCCCTGCAAACACATGCGGCTGGAAAGATTGCAGGGGAGAGACACAATATCACCTGAGCGGAGGGATTGCGAGAGAGGGACACTATTTCATCCAGAGGGAAAGGATTGATGAGGAGAGACACCATTTCCCCCCAGTGGAGGGATTGCGAGGGAGGGACACTATGTCGCGGACCGAAGGGAGGGATATGGTCCCGACCCGCAATCCCGTAACACAGCGACATGGTCCCGACCCGCAATCCCGAAACGACGGAGTTACATGGTCCCGACCCACAATCCCAGTACATTATCCAGGTTCGGTTCCTCACCATTCGAAGGGACCACAGCGGAGCAACAACACATGTGATACGTACCACTGGTTGCTTATTTTTTACCGGTGTCCCAATTCGGGAAAAGCAGACTTTACAAAGCTGTTACTTAGTAACAATCTTGTAAAGTCGCTGGCCTCTAAATATTTCCGCCTTATTTTTACTATTAGACTTATATTCAATTACATACAGAGAATGCAAAAAAAGAGAGGGAGTTTTGAAAAACTAACAGAAATAGGAAGAAATAACAACATTGTTATGTGGCAAAGTACCGGAATGGGGATACCGGGTTTTTTCGGTTTTTTCTTTTGATGCATCACTTTCGGGATTTCAGCAAAGAGATCATCACCGGCCGCGAGATCCAGCTCAGGCACCTGAAGCATCATCGGTTCCCTGTAATAAGCATCATCGGTTCCCTGCCATCCCTTCATAACGATTCCCTGATGGGGTCGCAACTCGCGGCCATAGAACTCCCTGCGGTCCGTGATGTCAGACTCCTTCCTTGCGGCCCCATCAGGACACCCCTTCTGTAAAGTCTCACCCGTTTGAACAAATTGCTCAGGAGGGACACGATTTCCCCCGGGTGGAGGGATTGCAGTGGAGGGACACCATTTCCCCCCGAGTGTAGGAATTGCAAGGGAGAGACACGACATCACACCTATGGAGGGATTGCGAACGTGGCACAATATGTACCCGAGTGAAGGGATTGTAGAGCAGGGACACCATTTCCCCCCAGTGGAGGGATTGCGAGGGAGGGACACTATATCCCGGACCGAAGGGAGGGATATGGTCCCGACCCGCAATCCCGGAACGACGGAGTTACATGGTCCCGACCCGCAATCCCGGAACGACGGAGTTACATGGTCCCGACCCGCAGTCCCTGACAAATAAATCTTCCCTCTCTGTGATGCATCCCCCATTATAAACTGATGGATCCTTTTTTCAGGGGGATGCCTGTTTATTTTGTATCTTATATCCATTATAGCACAAAAACGATTCCTCGAAAATGAAAAAAACAGGACTGGCTTTAGGAGGAGGCGCTGTGCTGGGCGCTGCCCACGTAGGTGTACTTAAGGCCATCAAAGAACTGGAGATTCAAATAGATTACATTGCAGGCACCAGCATCGGAGCATTCGTGGCTGCATTTTATGCTTTCGGGAAAAGCTGGGAGGAAATCGGGGAAATCGCCCTGGACCTCCACTGGATTGACATTACAGAAATTTCCCTTTCCCGGTACGGTCTCCTGTCAAACGAGAAGATGGGACAACTGGTGATAGAACATATCGGAGATAAAAACATCGAAGACTCAAGTATTCCGCTGGCAATCCTCGCCACCGATGCATCCAATGGAGAGAAGGTAATTTTGGACACCGGGTCCGTTGCCGAAGCCGTGATGGCAAGTTCCTGCATACCAGGTGTTTTCAGACCTTCTGATGAGGGTAAGAAAATGCTGGTAGACGGAGGTGTCGTGGAAAATGTACCCATTCATACGGTGAGGAATATGGGAGCCGGATATGTCATCGGGGTTGATCTGAACGCAGAGCAATCCTATGAGAAACCGGAAAATATCCTGGATGTGATCCTGAACAGTTTTCATTTCATCATGAAGACTGCTGCCTCCCTGCAGACCGAAGATGCTGATCTGTTGATCAAACCGGACTTATCAGCCTACAACTGGACCAACATGGAGCATGTGGAAGACCTGATGGAAAAAGGTTACCAGGATGCCAGAAAGGCATTGGAAAAAATCAAATAGGAGCTCTCACTTTCAGGCATCCGGCAAAATTATCATAGAGTGAAACCCTCATGCACTACCGTTCAAAACAGGATATGAACAAAATATGAGGGTTCCACGGCATTTAAAATATAAAAAGCTCAAAACATCAATTTATATTATATTGAAAAACAGAACTATAATTGAAGTTTATTCCAATGAAACCATTCATTATTTTTCTTTTCTGCGGCCTGATCGCAGGCTGCACGGTAAAGAAAACCGAAGATCCGGATACATTCCATACCATCTGCAATCCCCTGAACCTCAGCTACCGCTTTCAGCCGGATGAACCTTCCAGAAGGGAGGCCGCAGATCCCACGGTGATCCTATTCAGGGACACTTACTACCTGTTTGCATCAAAATCGGGAGGGTACTGGCATTCGGACAACCTGGCGGACTGGCTGTTTCTGGAAACGGATGAGATCCCCACCGAAGAGTATGCCCCCACGGCCATTGCCATCGGTGATACGGTCTATTTTTTGGCCTCCTCCAGGGTGAAAAGCACGATCTATAAAACCGCAGACCCTCTGAGCGGCCAATGGGAAATTGCCATAGAAACCCTGGAGGTTCCTGTGTGGGATCCCGCCTTTTACCTGGATGATGATGGGTGTCTCTATCTTTACTGGGGATGTTCGAATTTTGCCCCCATCAGGGGAGTCGAGGTGGATTACGATAACCATTTCCGGTTCATTGGCGAACCCCGGCAGCTGATCTTTGCCCACCCGGAGGAATACGGCTGGGAAGTCCCCGGTGACTACAACACCCTGAAAGGTCAGGCTCCATGGATCGAAGGTGCATGGTTAAAAAAACACAATGGGAGGTACTACCTTCAGTATGCCGGTCCGGGTACGGAATACAAGAGCTATTGCGACGGGGTCTATGTATCGGACAGCCCTCTCGGTCCCTACGAGCTTCAGCCTCATAATCCGTTTGCATACAAACCCTCGGGATTTGCCGCAGGGGCGGGCCACGGAAGTACTTTTCAGGACAAATACGGTAACTGGTGGCATATCGGAACCATGACCATTTCCGAGAAACACATGTTCGAGAGAAGACTGGGTCTTTTCCCCGCATTTTTTGATGACCGGGGCATCCTTCATGCCGATACAAGGTTCGGGGACTACCCACTGATCATTCCCACGGAAAAGTTCGCAAGTGTCGAGGAGCTGTTCCCGGGATGGATGCTGCTGTCCTTCGGCAAGAAGGTGGACGTTTCCTCTGCCATGGATTCATTGCCGCCATCCCATATGAACGATGAGGATATCAGGTCCTACTGGGCAGCCCGGGACAGCTCCGGAAAAGGATGGGCAACAATGGATCTGGGCAGGAAGTACGACGTCTATGCGATCCAGGTGAATTTCGCGGAACATCAAACGGAGATCTACGGCAGGGAGGACAGCCTGTTCCATCAGTACCGGATCGAATATTCCTCCGACAGTTCCGGCTGGCAGGTTTTGGCGGACAGATCCTCCAACCGGAAGGACGCTCCCCATGATTACATCCAACTTCCCGGGAAAGTCAGTTGCAGGTATCTGAGGCTGAAGTCCTTCAGTATACCCGGGGGACACCTGGCATTGAGCGGATTCAGGGTTTTCGGGAGAGGGAATGACAAGCCTCCCCGGGCCGTGGGTTCTTTCACGGCAGAAAGGGATCCGGATGACAGAAGGAGTGTTACAATCACCTGGGAGGTGTCAGAGCATGCCACCGGTTACAATATCCGTTTCGGGACCGAAGAGGACAGGCTGTATCACAACTATATGGTCTATAAAGATACTTTAGTGTCCATCAACAGCCTGAATGTCAATTGGGAATATCACTTTTCCATCGAGGCATTCAATGAGAACGGGATCACCGGGGCCAATCCGGGTATTACTACGGAATGAAAAACGGCTGACCGGTATTATCCTGGCCATCCGGAAGATCCCGGTCGGATTTCCAAGATCATCGCATCACTCCCACAGATCCGGGATGGCGTGGTGTCCGCGTGCCCTGACCGGGGCCTGATCCGCCGGTTCCAGCATTCCGGAGTGGATTCCATGGAGCCTCTTTGCGGTTTCCGAAATTGCATCCACCAGATAGGGGTAGGGCCGGTCCGTCACATCCATCATTCCGCAGTTATAATTCTCCCCGTCGTTGCCACGGCCGGTCAGGTCCTGGTCGCACCACTGGAAATAGGAGGTCCCGATAAGTCCGGGATGTGCATAAGCTCTTTCTGTGTAATACCGGTAGGCCACACCCCGCTCTTCCTGTGAGTTCACCTGCCAGAGAGATTGTGCCATCCCACGGTCCACCGTACCAAAATGGTACTCCCCGATCAGCATGGGCTTTCCGGTCACTTCCAGGAACCGGTCCATCATCTCCTTTCGGGGATACAGGTCATAGCAGTTGAAACTGAACACATCAAATACGTTTCTGCACATCTCCAGAATCTCCCTGTCCGCTTCCTGACCGAAGCGGATCCCCAATGTCAGATGATTTGGATCATGGCGCTCCACTGCCTGATCGACGGTTTCTATGAAGATCCGGAATGTTTCATAGATGAACTGCTTCCGGGTCTCGGGGGTGTCACCTTCTGCCAGATGCTTTTCCAGTGCCCGTTTAACAGGCCTTTCTTCACCCTCCAGGATCAGGTCACATAGCCTGGACTCGCGTCCCACAAAGGAAGGTTCATTGAAAGTGAAATACCCCAGGAGCCAGGGATTATCCCTGTATCGCCGGACGGTTGCCCTGACCGAGCTGTCGATACGTCTTCCGAAATCCGGATCATATACATCCGCCAGGCCCATCAGTGCTCCCTCAATGCCGATATCCCTCAACTGCAATGTGAACGCTTTCTGGTTCCGGTCGTACACTTCCCGGCTTGACCAGTTGGCAATGGTATTCAGTCCCCAGCGGTCCATTCTGCTAAAAATATTTTCAATGGATCTTTCCCGGTAGTCTTCCCCATACCTGCGGCACAGGTTCCAGATGCCATAGGAAAGGGTACGGTACCTTCCGTATCCTGAACTGCATTCATCCGGTGGAAGCTCCATGTACATGTTCCTGCGATGTTCCAGCCTGTGAATGTTCCCTCCGCCTCCGGGTCCCACGCAGTTCACCCCGTGAGAAAGGAAAAGATACCCTTCAGGATCCACGAACCACCAGCGGCCATCGATTTTCTCTGTCCGGAAGAACCCGGTTCCTTCATCGATCCGCGCATCCAGAAAGCCTCCGTAACGGGAATATCCGTACAGCTCCCTTTTTACCGGCTCAGTATCCTCTTTTTCCCACTCCTCCCCGAGCTGCTCCAGCGAATGGATCTTACCTTCCCAGTCTCCTAGGTGATATTGTCCGAATGCATCCACCACCGGGACCTCCCCCAGGTACCGGTCACCGGGATCTTCCTCTGCCAGGGATACCGAACGCAGTTTCATGAGAGGATTTCCGATGGGGACCTGCATCCGGATACCGATGGAATCCACACCCTTGAGGGGTGTCCTCCGCCCGGTCAGGTTGATCCAGCCCGTATACCTGGGCTGATTGAAGGTGGCCGCCAGGTCACTCCGTGCAGCGGGCGGTTTCCGGTAAAACCTCAGCGGAATAGCCAGTCTGTTCCATCCGTTCGGGGTATAGCTCATCACC
Organism: Bacteroidota bacterium; assembly: GCA_051746185.1. GTDB lineage: Bacteria > Bacteroidota > Bacteroidia > Bacteroidales. Next base: position 62,552 of record JBNJEV010000004.1, on the reverse strand, counting down.
CGCAGTTCGTTGTAGCCGGTTTTGGTGGTAAATCCCACCTGAAATCGCTGGGGGGTAGTGATCATGAACTCCAGGACGACATATTCATACCCGTCCCAGTCGGTCGGCAAGCCGGGAGAGATCTCCTCCAGTGAAAATTTCCTTCCTGATACTTCCTTTTCGCTGTCAAACAGAATGGTCACGTAATCCTGATCCTCCCTGCTGCAGGAGAGGCCTGTGATCATGACCAGGCCGATCATGACCAGGCAGATCATGGTTTTTACATTGGGTTGGATTTTCATGGAAACTACATCATTTTATCCCCGATCTCGGTCCGGATATCATTGACGAACTGCTTGATCTTCTGTTCGTCCTCCCTTCTGCAAACCAGGATGATATCTTCATTCTGGACCACAATGTAATCTTTCAGTCCCTGCAGCACCACCAGTTTGTCCCCCTGGATGTTCACGATATTCCCGTAGGATTCATAGAGGAAAACATGCTTTCCGGAAACCGAATTTTGCCTCTCGTCCTTTGCCAGCTGGTCATACAAAGAGCCCCATGTACCCAGGTCCGACCATCCGAAATCGGAAACCAGCACAAATACATTCTCTGCTTTTTCCATGATTCCGTAATCCACGCTGATATTCCTGCAGTTGCTGTAAGATTCCTCGATAAAAGCGGATTCATCCCGCGTTCCGTAAATGCCCTCTCCCTCCAGGAAAAGAGAATGGATTTCGGGGAGATAAGTATCGAAGGCTTGCATGATGGTTTTCAGGGACCAGAAAAAGATCCCTGCATTCCAGTAGAAATCCCCGCTTTCCAAAAATACCCTGGCCATTTCCAGGTCTGGCTTTTCCGTAAAGGTCTTCACCTTCATCAATCCGATCTCCTCGTATCCTTTCACTCTTTCCTGTTTGGACTGGATATAACCATAACCCGTTTCAGGCCTGCTGGGAACAATTCCCATGGTAAGGAGGGCATCATTTGAACCGACAAACTCAAGGCCCTGTTCAATGCATTTCAGAAATTCTGCTTCCTTGACGATCAGGTGGTCAGAAGGTGCCACCACCACGTTTGCCTCAGGATTCTTCTCCCGGATCCGAAAATTTGCATAGTCGATACAGGGGGCCGTGTTCCTGCGGGAGGGTTCAAGGAGAATGTTCTCTTCCGGGATCTCCGGTAATTGTTCCCGGATCAATGATTCATACTCTTTATTGCTCACAATGAATATCTGATCGGCGGAAATGACCTGGCTGAAACGCTCAAAGGTTTGCTGCAGGAGAGTCTTTCCCATCCCCAGGATATCCAGAAACTGCTTCGGTCGCTGGGTCTTGCTCAGAGGCCAGAAACGGCTGCCGATCCCGCCGGCCATGATGACGCAGAAGTTGTTCTTATCCATTCTTTTGATTTAAGTATTCTATCATAAATATAACCGGTTTTTAGGGAATATCCCTACCGGGAAGATTGTTTTATTCGTCAATGGATATATTCTTAATTTTGTAACAGGCCTATGCGTATCTTCACCCAAATAGGTATTTATCTTTTCCTGATGAAAAGGACTTTCTCCAGGCCGGAGAAGTTTTCGGTGCTTTATCATCAGACCGTACGGGAGATCGAGAAAGTAGGGATCAGCTCCTTTACCATCGTGGTGGTTATTTCCCTTTTTGTGGGCGCTGTGATCACCATTCAGACCAATTATAACATTGAAAATCCCCTTTTGCCCAGATACCTGGTAGGGGTGACCGTCAGGGATTCCCTGTTGCTGGAGTTTTCTTCCACCATGGTGGCGTTGATCCTTGCAGGAAAGGTAGGATCCAGCATTGCTTCCGAACTGGGCATGATGCGGGTAACCGAACAGATCGATGCCCTGGAGGTAATGGGAGTGAATTCCGCCTCCCTGCTGATATTGCCCAAGATCATTGCCGCCATCATTTCCTTTCCCATTCTTTGCTTGCTGAGCATGATCGTGGGTCTTCTGGGCGGTTATCTTTCCTGCGTACTGGCCGATGTGGTGCCCCCCGCGGAATATATTTACGGCATCCAGTATGCTTTTTATCCCCATTACATCACCTATGCCCTGACCAAGACAGCGTTTTATGCCCTGATCATCACTTCCGTTTCATCTTTCCTGGGCTATTATGTGGAAGGGGGTGCTGTAGAGGTGGGGAAATCCAGTACCCGTGCCGTGGTACAAAGCAGTGTACTCATCCTGCTGGCCAATCTGGTGCTTACAAGAACCATTCTTCAATGATCGAGGTAAAGAACATATTCAAAAGGCTGGGCGATACATATGTGCTCAATGATGTCTCCGTCACATTCGAGCAGGGGATTTGCAACCTGGTCATCGGCCGCAGCGGTTCGGGAAAAACGGTGCTTCTGAAATCGATCGTGGGACTGATTGGGATCGACCAGGGGGAGATCTGGTATGACCAGCGCCGGTTCAGCCATATGGGGACCAGGGAACAACAGCAGATCAGAAAAGAAATGGGGATGTTATTTCAGGGCGCGGCACTTTTTGATTCGCAAACGGTTGAAGAAAACGTGATGTTTCCCCTGACCGTGCTGACCGGGCAGAACTACCAGGAAAAACTGGACCGGGTGAACTTCTGCCTGGACCGGGTCAGAGTGAACCGGGCCAATGATCTTTATCCCGCAGAACTCAGCGGGGGGATGAAAAAACGAGTGGCCATAGCCAGGGCCATTGCCCTGAACCCGAAATACCTTTTCTGCGACGAACCAACGTCCGGCCTGGATCCGCAGACTGCAACGGTCATAGACAACCTGATCCGGGATATTACCTATGAATTCAACATGACCACCATCGTGAATTCACATGACATGAACTCGGTCCTTGAGATCGGCGACCGGGTGGTCTATATCCACAAGGGATGCAAGTGCTGGGAGGGGACCAAAGAAGAAGTCCTGAAAACAGACAATGAGGACCTGAACAATTTTGTGTTCGCCACCAACATGGCCAAGAAAATCAAAGGCTGATTGTTCATTTCCCTCAGTATACCAGCGGCCGGTCGGTATACTGTTGCTGCATGAACTTTTTATAGCCGAATACCAGGTTCATCCCGAACCAGAGATTGGCCGATTGTACCTCCTGGGGCCAGAATACCCCGTTCAGGACATTGTCTGAGATCAGATAGAGGTTCAATGGACCTACATTGAAAGAAAGCCCCGCTCCCAGGTTCTTGTAATAGGAATTCATGACCGAGTAGCTGAGGGTCAGGTTGATAAACCTGCCGGTGGTCAGGTTGGCCGTGGCGGTGAACTGCTGGGAGATCTCTCCATCCAGAAAATCGGTCCGTGACAGGATCCCGAAATTAATATTCGGGGTGAGAAAATAAGATGCACCCAGGTAGAGTTTTGTATTCAGTCTCCTGCTGTAGCTTCGTCCCTCGGTAAACCGGACAAACCCGGAAAGGCTGTCTGCCAGTTGTGAAAATGTGCTGTCCAGATAATCTCCAAGAGTAAAGTCATCCGAGAAATCAAAGGGATTGATCTCGATTCCCTCGAAATCATAATCCATATCATAAGCCACATCATGCACCCCGTCCTTCCAGGAAATAAAACCGATATCCACCGCACTGGCACTCAGCAGGAGCGATTCGATGGGCCGGTAGTTGACCCCCACATCCAGACCTAATCCCGGGTTGCCGAAATTGAACAGGTACCCGGGAACGGAAAATGGAAAATCTTCCAGATCATTGTCGAGCATCATCGTATCGATCATCCCTTCCTGGTCGTACTGCAAATCTGCAAAAGGAAGTGAAACGTTCAGCATCATATCCGACCGGATATTCCATTGAGCCTTTGAAGTACTCAGGGAAAGTTCCGATTTTGTGGTGGACAGGTTTGCCACCCCGAACAGCATTTTCGCCCGGGCTCCCACCTGCAGGTTATCCATGATGCTGGCCGACCATCCCAGGGATGCCTCGTTAAAGACCGAAAAGTCAACCCCCAGACCATCGAACTGAAAACTTTGTCCTTCCCCCGCACCGTAAAGGATCAGTCTTGCCAGGTCCCGGGGATAATAGACCGCCCCGTCGATCCTGGTGGTCACATCCAGGGAAAAGAATCCGACGGGGGTCCTGAAGCCAATGGAGGCCAGGGAAGTGCCGAGATCTGAAATCACATAGTTAACCGGACTGAGCTGATCCAGGAATGCCTGTTTATCGCCGAGAGGGTGCGTAAAGAAGATCAGCGAATCCTGGGTGGGGTGCGGGTAGATAATATCCTCCCAGGCCAGTGAACTGGAGGCCACCTCCATCCTCAAAGGTGCAAGTGCGGGAAATCCCAGGTACAACCCACATTTGGGCTGGTTCGCGGGATTGATCCGGTTGGATTGTGGCACGCCATGCATGAAATACAGTGAATTGGTGATCTGCGCTCCCGCCTGCAGATGGAGGCACAGGGCAACTCCCAGGACCAGGGCCTGTCTGATAATTGGCTTCAAAGTCATTCTTTTCATAGGATCAGTTCGTTTCTCTTGTGTTCAGCCTGAACTTTCCATAGATGGCGAGTTCAAAATCGAGGGTATAATGAGTATACAATTTTACAAACTGGTCTCCTCCGCCAGATGTCAGCAATCTTGCCTGTATCAGGGCATATGCGGTATCTTCCAGTTTCCCGAGCTTATCGCTGGAGAAAGCTGCGGTGTTGGTCTCCTCCATGGCCTGAAGCAGCTTTCCATCAGCATCCACAGTGGCGGCTTCCAAAAGGACGCTCATTTCGGTGAAAAGCGAATCCAGGACGGTGTAGCTGCCATCCATGAAATAGACCTGCACCTCCATCTGAAGGGGAAGCTCGTTGAGTGTGGTCAGGTCAATCTCCAGCTGTCTGACAAAACTGGTATCGATCCCTTCCTCTCCCAGGCCGAATTCAATGGTGTCCTCAAGGGAATACTCCGAACACTTGAAATCCAGGGGCATCACGAATTCCATGGCCAGGTCCAGCACACTGGTATCCAGCACAAAATGCTGACTGACTCCCGCATCCGGGGAAGTTCTGCCGATCAAATTGTATGTCATGTGGGAAGGTGCCGAAGCCAGCAATTCATCAATGTTGCTTGTGTTCCTGTTGATATTGATCTCGGTCTCCACCCGTTCCCCCATCTGCTCCGGTGTGGGCGCGCCGATCTGGAACGGATATTCTCCTGTAAAGGTAAGCTCGGTCCGGGTTCCGTCCCGCGAAGAGGTTGCGATCACACTGTCCATCTCCACTTCCATGGGAACCCCAACAGAGTTGGAAACAAACAGGTTGATCCTGGGATCCGCGAAGATCAGATTGGCCAGGCCGGGATTGTTCTCATAAAGCGGGATATCGATCGATCCAGCCTCATTGATCAGGTCCCTGGATTCAATATACCCGAAAACTTTGTAAAAATCCAGATCCTCAAAACTGGTCAGTATCTCACATTCATCATCGGGGTTGATCGGATTGCCCGAGTTGATCAGTGCCAGATCGAAGTTGATTTCTATATAGCTTGTATCATTGCTTTCCGAGGTCTCCAGGAAATAACCATCGGTGTTGTAGATCTTCTGGTCGATAAATCCCCCGCTCAGATCACTGATCTCAAACACACTGACAAAGGTATCCCTGGCCACATTCCGGATATGGCTGGAGCTGACAGTCAGGATACCGGTATGTTCAAAAGAGCTGGCCACATCAATGATCACCTGTCCCCCCTTGATGATGACACTGTCCAGCCGGTCGTTCCCCTCCATCTCGTATTCAAATTTTTCTGTTTTATAAAAATGTACGGTATCCCCGATATCACTTCCCAGCCAGATCGGGACGTTGATTTCCGAATCAATGTAATATTCGGAATAGAGCTTATCCGGTATATCCACGATCGTGTCGGCCATTACCGAAAATGCGGTATCGGAGTAGACCAGGTAGATCAGCCCCTCCTCATCCACTTCGGTATATCCCATGGAATCGATCCTTTCCACGATATCTTCGAGCGCCATGGAACCATAGGCAAGCGGAGCGACCAGCTCTGGTTCCAGTTCCATCTCATCGGACAGTTTTTCCATTTCAAAATAATCCTTGTTACAGGAGGTCAGAACCGACGCTGCGGCCAGGATCATGGCGATAAATCTTACTTGCTTTTTCATGTTCTATTCAATTGAATAGTTGTATAAAAAATTGTTCGCGCTTCCAACGATCAGGTTGAACCTGCTGTCTGAACCAGCGAAATATCCTATGCTGAAACGGGTGGATCCCTCCAGGGGAAATCCCTCATACAGGGATCCGTCCGAGTTGATCAGGTAGATCCTGTTTCTCGGTTCATCGGTAACCCCGATCTTGATGTTCGAAGCTGAGAATTTATAGATGTCCGGCAGATTACTGATCCTTCCGCGGACCCTGAAACTGAAACTCCGCTTCCCATCCTGCCCGAGTACTGTCAGTTCGTCCCCATCAGCAAAAATGAATTCCGTGATGCCATCGTTGTCCAGATCTTGCATACGGAAATAATGACCGGGTGTTACGTTTTGCTTCAGCAGGGTAGTGACGGAACCATCCTGGTAGATGGCAATCACATTTCCCGTGGTATCCGTGGTGATCCACCTGGGCTTCTCCTCCCTGATGTTCATATCCAGGGTGAAAAGATTATGACGTGATACGGTTACCCTTTCCTTCAGCCTGATCCTTTCCCTGCCCCTTCTGTTTAAAAAATATGTCCGTATATCGTCTGCTGCCACAATATAATCTCTGTTCTCGATTCTGAAGTGCTGTATCTCTTTGGTAACCGTCGATTCTGTTTTCCCGAAAATCCATCCGGTGACAACGTTCCCTTCTTTGTCATATGCATAAATATGCCTGTCTTCTCCGGCTACAAATATCCGGTATTCCCCGTTCTGGTCATAGTCGAACAGGGACATGGGACTGGTGGCAGCAGACCTCAGTGATACCGGATAACGCTCTACGTAATTGCCATTTCTGTCAATCAGGTGAAGATTTTCACGGGTATTGAACAGATACTGAAGCTTGCCATTCTGATAAAAATCAATCTGATAGATTTCGCTCAGGATGGGATTTGCGATCCTCTGTTTCCACAAGATCCTTCCCGTACTGTTGATCAGATAGATTTGATTGGCTTCATCCTGGATAAAAATCTCCCTATCCGATGTATTATGATTCACCACCAGTGCCGGTTTCATTGCCGCTGATGTATCCAGCAGACTTTCCCATACGGTAAGCGCTTTTTCCTTGATCTGAGAGGTATATTTGAAACTGATGTTCTGGTAAAACAAGCGGTCCTCCGGACTGTACTGGATGATCAGCCCGGGAATTCTCCTGAGAAAAAGTTCCAGGGAAGAAAGTTTTTCGGCAATTGATTCCTGCAGCAGGTCCTGCTTGTAATCCAGGTAGGGAAATGGTCTGATAAAAAGGCTCACATTGCTGCGGCTGGAAAGATAATCCGCCATTTCCTTGAAAACCGGATCGCTCACGAAGGTCTTCTGCAGTACATTCTGATAGATCACTCTGGACAATGCCTCTACCGATGGTCCGAAAAGCAGATGGTTTTCCAGGACGGTGACATACCGGTTGAACAATCTTCCCGGAAGCAATCCCTCAAAGTAAAGATCAGGAAGACGGTAGATCTTAAAGCTGGTCTGATCATCAAGATGGTAGATATGAAGCAGGGACTGCATGTCAAAGGAATGCACTTCCAGGTATTGTTCGATCCAGCGCATGACCACATCACTGGTCTCACTCTGGCTTCTGGTCTCGATGATCAGGATCTCATCTTCTTTACTTTCAGTGACACCCTCCATGGCAAACCATGCCATTTCATCATCCATGAGGGTCATCAAATCATCCAGCGGATCCACTCCATACTGATCCAGGATCCTCATGCGTTCCTGTTCGATCCTCTCCCAGGTTCCCTGCCGGACAAAAAAGTTCTTCATGCCATCCTGGAACTGCGACCGGTCTCCGATCCCCAGATGAAGAAAATATGAAATACCCGATGGCATGATCTCGTGAAGTTCGATCCTGACAGAAGGCTGCTGTCCGAATGCATTCAGAAGAAATGTTTCGGCAGGATCTGCGTGGGTCATTCCGTTCAGAATAAATGCATCATCTTTGATATCCAGATCCGCCTCACCCCAGGAAGCCATCTCCGACAGCATGTTCAACCGGTCCCAGTGCGTATGGTCAACAAAGGGATAGAACAGCAGGTGCAGCTTTTCGTAATTGATATACATATTGGCATGCACATACCTGCCCGCAGTCTCCCTGACCAGTTGCAAAACGGGCCTGTCTGACAGGTCCGATTCGGAATGGATGGTCCGGACCGATTCTTCCACCAGGATGGAGGACGGGCTTAACAGACAGATTCCTTTAACGCAGGTGAAGGAAAACCTGCCGGGGATCATTCCGGGTTCTGCGGAGACATCATACAGTGTTTCCGCCTCATAACTGCGTTCATTGACCATGGTTTCCCCATCCAGGAAAGACAGTATAAGCTGTTCAAAATCATGGTCGCTATGATAATCTGCATAGTATATATAAATAAGTGGTACCAACCGGTCTCTTCCCAGGAGGTGAATGGAGATGCTCAATCCTTCTTCCAGGAGAAGTTCGTTGATCGATTCACTGGAACTGATCTGCGAAATTACCTCACGGGTCATGGAGTCCAGTTTGTTCATTCCCGTGGTATTCACGAAATCAATCCATATTCTGTTCTTCGGAAAAAAAGTCCGTGTCAGGTATTCGTAATCAATCCCTTCAGCAAGCACGATCGCATCTTCAGGTACGGCTTCCAGAACTTCAATGGGCGTGATCCTGTCCATACGCTGCAACAGGATCACCACCACAAGTCCCGCACAGATGAACGCAATCACTCCTCCGATCAGAATTCTTTTCCACATAGTACACCTGTTTGATCCAAAATTATAAATTTCATCGACCGTTTCACACTGAATTTACCAACACCGGCAATCGATCATTGCAAGACATCCCCACTTTTGTTAACTTTCATTCCCATGCAGGCCATCAATCCGGACATAGAGGAGGGCTGGAAACAGATCCTGTGGCAGGAATTCCAGTCTCCCTATTTCAGAGAGCTGAAAGAGTTCCTGGTAAATGAGAGGGAACATCACACAGTTTATCCGCCGGGAAAGCTGATCTTCAATGCATTTCAGCATACACCTTTTGAAAAGGTCAAAGTTGTCCTTCTCGGACAGGACCCATATCATGGAAAAGGTCAGGCCCACGGACTTTGCTTTTCGGTTCCCCATGGTATACCCAAGCCCCCTTCGCTGGTGAATATCTTCAAGGAGTTGCAGGATGACCTTGGGATTACCCCTCCTTCGCATGGCAACCTGGAAAAATGGGCCGACCAGGGTGTATTTCTTCTCAATGCGATCCTGACCGTCAGGGCCAATCAGCCCGGATCCCACCACGACAAAGGTTGGGAAAAATTTACTAACCGGGTCATTGAAAGGATTTCCGAACTCCAACAAGGTGTCGTTTTCCTCCTTTGGGGACGTTTCGCACAGGCCAAGGAATCCCTGGTGGACGGAAATGCCCATTTTATCCTCAAAGCTGCCCACCCTTCCCCATTTTCGGCTTCTAACGGTTTTTTCGGATGCCGTCATTTCTCCAAAACAAACCACTACCTGGAGCAGCAGGGGAAAGATCCCATCGACTGGTCTCTATAGGCTGTCACCATTGTTGCAACCTTCATAACATCGATCAGGACTGTCCGGGGGGTGGATCGGGATCATCCTGGCATGGATCAAAAAATCAAAGAAACATTTTTGGCATGTATTTTGCACAACATAAAGTGACAGTTCATCCAATCATATTCCCTGATAACTTCGGGGCCAGGTCCGTCTCCAACAAGGCGGACTTTTATTTTTCATACCCTTCCATTTTTTCATACCCTTCCATTTTTTCATACTCCTTCCATTGCCCCTTGTTTCTGTCCGCTTTTGCTTTCCGTATCTGAACTGATTGCCGAGGAGAGACAGAAGATCAATTGTGCGCATGAATTCAGGAGGAGGGATACCCTATCAGCTGAGTGAAGGAAATTGCAGAGGTGCAACTCCATGCAGAGGTGCAACTCCATGCAGAGGTGCAACTCCATGCAGAGGTGCAACTCCATGCAGAGGTGCAACTCCATGGAGAGATGCAAGATTACATGTGACACGTACTGTCTGACTGGTTGCTCATTTTTTACCGGTATCCCATTTCGGTAAAAGCGGACTTAATAAAGTTGTTACTAAGTAACAATTTTGTAAAGTCTTTGATCTTTAAACATTTCTATTTAATTCTCACTATTAGTCTTATTTTCAATTACTTACAAGGCATTCAAAAAAAGAGAGGGAGTTTTCAAAAACTAACAGAATTAAGAAGAACTAACCAAACGGTTAAGTGCGAAAGTACCGAAATGACGGTACCGGGTTTTTTTTCGGTTTTTTCTTTTGATGCATCACTTAACTCCCTCCGGTCCATGAAGTCAGGCCCCTTCCTTGCGGACCCCTCACACAGGATACCCCTTCTGTAAAGTCTCACCCGTGTGAACCAATTGCACAGGCGGGACACTATTTCCCCCAGGTGGAGGGATTGCAGTGAAGGGACACAACATCGCCTGGATGGAGGGATTGCAGTGGAGGGACACTATGTCATACGAGTGGAGGGATTGCAGTGAAGGGACACAACATCGCCTGGATGGAGGGATTGCAGTGGAGGGACACTATGTCATACGAGTGGAGGGATTGCGAGGGAGGGACACTATATCCCGGACCGAAGGGAGGGATATGGTCCCGACCCGCAATCCCGTAACACAGGAGTTACATGGTCCCGACCTGCAATCCCGAAACGACGGAGTTACATCGTCCCGACCCGCAATCCCGTAACACAGGAGTTACATGGTCCCGACCCGCAGTCACCTCAGAAAGGCCTGTATCCGATGATCTCCCGCACATCCCGCAGCGTCTTCGAAGCACTTTCCCGTGCCTTCTCGGCACCCATTTTCACCACTTTGCGCAGATACTCATTATCGTGGTATATCTCCCTGATCCGCTCCCTGAAAGGGGTGGTAAATCTGATCATGTCCTCGGCAAGCTGCTTTTTAAGATCGCCGTAGCGGATGGAGCAATTGTTATACTGCGCTCTGAAGTGTTCAACCGTGTCGGGGGTGGAAAGCAGTTCCAGCAGGTAGAAGAGGTTGGCCACAGGCTCTGACATAGGTGAATCGGGTTCCTGCGGACCGGCGTCGGTCACAGCCCGCATAACCTTCTTGCGGATCACCCGGGGTTCATCGGCAAGATAGATACCGTTGTCTTCACTTTTTCCCATTTTACCCGTACCGTCCAGGCCCGGAACCTTGACCAGTTCCTCCCCGAAATTGTAGGGTTCGGGCAGTGTGAAATACTCCACCCCGTAGATATGATTGAACCTGCGGGCAAACCTCCGTGCCATTTCCAGGTTCTGTTCCTGATCCTTTCCCACGGGAACTTTGTCCGAATTGTGAATGATGATATCGGCACACATGAGAACCGGATAGGTAAGAAGTCCGGCATTGATATTTTCGGGTTGCCGGCGGATCTTTTCCTTGAAGGTCGTGGTCCTTTCCAGCTCCCCCACATAGGCATTCATATTCAGCAGAAGGTAGAGTTCCGGAATTTCCGGGACATCGCTCTGCACATAGAGGGTGGCTATTTCAGGATCCAGCCCGGCGGCCAGGTACTCGGAGATCACCGACCTGATGTTCTCATGTATATTGTCAGGATGGGGATGGGTGGTCAGGGAATGGTAATCTGCCACGAAAAAGAAACATCTGTTTTCATGTTGCATCCGTACGAAGTTCCTGACTGCCCCGAAATAATTCCCCAGGTGAAGGTTCCCTGTCGACCTGATGCCGCTCAATACTGTATCCATAGGTTCTGCTGCGCTGTATAAGGTACATGCAAAACTATAAAATGTTCTTTAAAAAACGTACTTTTGCCCTCATGACAACCACCCGTCAGAATAAAGTCTCCCGTCTGCTCCACAGGGAACTGGGTGATTACTTCCAGAAACACGGTAGTGAGATCACAGGAGGGAAAATGGTAACTGTCACCGTGGTCAGGATCAGTCCGGATCTCAGTGTTGCCAGGGTCTATGTCAGCATTTTCCCGTTCAACCCCAAGGAAGATTTGCTCAAATCCATTACGGAACATACCGGTGCGATCCGGAATGAAATGGGCAAAAGGCTGAAACACCAGTTGCGGCATATCCCTGAATTTGTCTTTTACCTTGACGATTCACTGGACTATATCGAACGGATCGATGACCTGTTAAACGAGTAGCGATGAAGTATGATCCGGTCAAACGCAGCCTGGGGAACTTCTTTAACCGTTCCCCCTTTCTCAGGATCCTTTTCTACAAGCTTCTGGACCTGCTTCTGCTGCGCTCCTGGCATATCAGGAGGGAACTGAAGCAACTGGAGAAGGGGGGTCTCAATACGGAACAGAAGGGGGGTCTCGTTCCGGAACAGAAGGGGGGTCTCGATCCGGAACATATTGCAGATGCGGGATCGGGGTTCGGGCAATATGTATACTATCTCTCACAGAAATTTCCCCGTGCGAAAATTACCGGGCTGGATATCAAAAAGGAACAGATCGAAGATTGCAACCGGTTTTTCAAAACCATTCACCTCGATGACCGTGTCGTATTTGAATACTCCGACCTGACCCTGCTGGATCGGGACAATGAATTTGACCTGATCCTTTCGGTGGATGTGATGGAACATATCGAAGACGACCGGACTGTCTTCCTGAATCTGCATCGTGCACTCAGGCCGGAGGGAGTCCTGCTGATCAGCACTCCTTCGGACCAGGGCGGATCGGATGTCCACCACGAAGAGGATGAATCATTCATCGATGAACATGTGAGGGACGGCTACGGGATGGATGAGATCGTGGAGAAATTACGCCAGGCCGGTTTCAGTGAAATACATGCCAGATACTCCTACGGCAGGCCCGGAAAGATCTCCTGGAAGCTTTCCATGAAATATCCCATTCTCATGGTCAACATCAGCAAACTTTTCCTGATCCTGTTGCCCTTTTATTATCTGATCACTTTCCCCGTCAGTTATTTCCTGAACAGGGCCGATGTGAGACGATCCCATGAAACGGGAACGGGACTGATCGTAAAATGCAGGAAATGAACCTCTCCTTCTATATCGCCAGGCGCTATCTGCTGGGAAAGAAATCACAGAATGCAATCAATATCATCTCAGGGATCTCGGTGCTGGGTGTTACCGTAGGCACCATGGCCCTGGTAATCGTCCTTTCGGTCTTTAACGGCTTCGACAGTGTGGTGAAATCATTGTTCAATACATTCGATCCGGATATAGAAATATCACCGGCAGAGGGGAAAACGTTTATTCCGCGTCCTTCCACCCTGGACTCCCTTCGTTCACTCCCCGGCGTTCAGGCGGTATCTGAAGTGGTGGAGGAAAATGTACTTCTGCTTTACGGAGACAAGCAGCACATTGCTACCATCAAGGGAGTGGATGATGCCTTCACGGAAGTTTCCGGAATCGATACCATGATCTATGATGGTTCCATGAAACTGAAGGATGCCAACAGGCCTTACGCGGTGGTGGGACAGGGCGTGGCCTACAGTCTGAGGATCGGACTGAATTTCGTGGATCCGCTTTTTGTGTATACCATCGACCGGAAAGCCCGCTTCAGCATGGCCAATCCTGAAGAGGCCATCCGGAGGGATTTTATTTATCCTGCGGGGATCTTTGCCATTGAACAGGATTTCGATTCCAGGTACGTGATCGCACCCATGGAATTTGTAAGGGAACTGCTTTCCTACGATCAAGAGACCACCTTTTTGGAAATTAAGCTGGATCCCCGTTATCCCGCACAAAAGGTACAGGAACAAATTACCGGGATCGTGGGCGAAGGGTTCCATGTGAAGAACAGACAGCAGCAGAATGAACTGTTTTACAGGGTCATGAAATCCGAAAAGTGGGCCATTTTCCTGATCCTCACATTCATCCTGATCATTGCTTCTTTCAACATCATCGGTTCCCTCAGCATGCTGATCATCGATAAAAAACGGGATATTCGTTCCCTGCGGAACATGGGGGCAAACAACAGGCTGATCAAAAGGATCTTCCTGATGGAAGGATGGATGATCTCGATCATCGGAAGCATTCTGGGAATGGTCCTGGGCACTTTTGTCTGCTGGCTTCAGCAACGGTTTGAACTGATCAAACTTTCCGGAAGCGGTACATTTGTGATTGATGCTTATCCCGTTAAAATAGAAGCAGTTGATATCCTTCTGATCTGGATCACAGTTTTGCTGATCGGATGGATCGCTGCCAGATATCCGGTAAAACAGATCAGCAGGAGGTATCTGGAACGCATTGAACATGATGCTATTGTTTAAAACTTTATGCATCTCCTATCCCCCAATCATCTAAATTTATAAGCATCTGAGAATAAACATGGTTCCTCCCTGCAACCATCCGGGGATTTTAACCGTATTGAGGGTACCGGCTGGAAGGGGAATGATCAGCTATGTTTAAACCGGGAAAGTCTCTATGAAAATGTTCAAATATTCACTTATCGCGATCCTCATCTCTGTTTCAGGGGTCCTATCCCTGCGCGCCCAGGACGTGGTCATTACTGATGTCTCTTCAACAGATGTAACCTGCGGAGGCGTATCGGACGGTACCATTACCGTGACCGTCACCGGTGGGATCGGGAATTACACCTACCTGCTGGTAAAAAGTGCCGTCCCCGTTGAAAGCAGCGGTTCTATCGCTTCTCAGAGCTACACCTTCACAGGTCACCCGAAATACAACAATTATATTATCATCGTTTCCGACGAGGACGATGAAACTGCCGACGGATTCGCTTTTGCAAGTATTGGCGGACCCGATCCCATCTCCATCACCTCTGCCGATGCCACCGATATTACCTGTAACGGGGCAGATGACGGAAGCATTTTGGTAACAGCCACGGGAGAACAGGGGAATTACATATTTGATCTGAGCGGACCTGTCAGCGGGTCCAACGAAACCGGTCTTTTCACAGACCTGCCCGGTGGAGATTACACTGTAACGGTGAGCGACAAGGACGGATGTCCATCCACCGATATAACTCCTGTGCTGACCATTAACAATCCCCCTCCGGTTACCATCATCGTAGACCAGGTGACCGATGTGGATTGTAATGGAGAAAATACCGGATCGATCAGCATTACCCCCGGCGGTGGAACTCCTTCGGGTTTCGGCACTGGTTATACATACCAGTGGACCGGTCCGGGTGGCTTCTCCTCCACTGCCGAAGATATAGGGAATCTTGAAAGCGGTGATTATTTCGTCACCGTCTATGACGGGAACATGTGCGCTGCCGGCGAGGGCCCCATCACCGTGGACCAGCCTCCTGAAATCACCGCCGTACTGGATAACTCAACGGACGTTTCCTGCCATGGGGGAAATGATGGAACCGCCTCCATCACGGTATCAGGGGGCGTGGGAGGGTATATTTTTTCGTGGGACGGGCAATTGAACGGACCGGTCTCCACCGATGAGGATCCCACGGATCTTGTGGCAGATGTATATGACCTGACCGTTGACGATGCCAACGGTTGTTCCGTGACATTCCCATCCTTTATCACGATTGATGAACCGGAACCCTTTACCGTGGACGTGGATCTCACCACCGATGTTTCCTGTAACGGAGGAACCGATGGGGCTGCCGACATCACCGTGTCAGGAGGTACGATCCCCTATACCTTCCAGTGGGCAGGGGCCGTTTCGGGCTATTCCTCCACCGATGAGGACCCGCAGAATATGCCCGCGGACACATATTCTCTTACCCTTACAGATGCCAATGGATGCAGCGAACTTTTCCCCGATCTTCTGGTCATTGATGAACCCGATCCCATTACAATGGTGGTGGACGGGCTGACCAATGTCTCCTGTTTCGGAGGAAATGACGGAACGGTCGATATCACTGTATCCGGCGGCACCCCGCCTTACAGTTTCGAATGGATTGGGAATGGCAGTGGTCACAGCTCGAATCAGGAGGACCCCGGCGACCTGTTGGCTGACACCTATGATCTGACGATTACAGACGGCAACGGCTGCAGTCAGTTCTATGATGACCTGATCACCATTAACCAGCCCAACGAACTTTCGGTGACCTTAGATGACATCACCCATGTAGATTGTTTCGGGGAAGCAACAGGTTCCATAGACATCACCCCTTCAGGAGGAACCCCACCTTACTCCTTCTCATGGAAAGGTCCTTCCGGGTTCACTGCCGCCAGTGAGGACCTTTCGAACCTGGAAGCCGGTGATTACAGCCTCACCCTGACCGACGCTATGGGATGTGAGATGGAGTTTGATGACCTGGCCACGGTGGGGACCAATCCCCAGATCACGGCAACCTTTTCCCTGACGAATGTCACCTGCAACGGCGGATCCGATGGTGCGATCAGTTCGACGGTATCCGGAGGCACTCCACCTTATGCTTTCAGCTGGACCGGGCCCTCCGGGTTCACCGCATTCACAGAGGACATTTCAGGACTGGTGGCGGGCGATTACCAGCTGACGGTGACCGATGATCTGGGATGTGTCCGGGTATTCCCTGTACAGACCCTCACCGAACCGCCTCCCATCATTGTGGATACAGCGTATATGGATATTGATTGTTATGGTGCTGCAAATGGATCCATTGATCTGACAACGGCTGGCGGCACCCCTCCCTACACCTTTGCCTGGACCGGTCCGGGTGGCTTCACGGCCACCACCGAGGATATCTCCAACCTGGGGCCGGGCGATTACAGTGTGACCATCACCGATGCACAGCTCTGTTCTATCGATTTCACCGACATTGTGACCATCACCGAACCCCCGGAGATCATTGTCACCTCTGACAAAACGGATATTTCCTGCGGGGGACTGTCCGACGGGGCTATTGATATCACCATCTCGGGAGGGACGCCCCCTTATGCTTTCAGCTGGACCGGTCCCGGAGGATTCACCTCAAGTGACGAGGATATCTCCGGGCTTGCCGCAGGATCTTACAGTTTGACCCTCACCGACGGGAACGGCTGTATTGTCAATTTCACAGATATTGAAACCATCATTGAACCGCCTCTCATTGTTGCCAGCTATGTTTCTCACCAGGATGTACTATGCCACGGCGGGGCCAGCGGATCCATCCAGATCGATGTAACAGGCGGAACCCCGCCGCTGACCTTTGACTGGACCAACAGCCTGGGAACCACTCAATCGGTGGAGGAGGATCCGACGGGACTCCCGGCCGATACCTACAGTCTAACCATTACAGATGCCAACGGTTGCTCTGCGGCGTATCCCGACATGGTCACCATCAACGAGCCTGATCCTCTATCCGTATCCCTGTCCAAAGCAGATATTGTATGCTACGGTGACGCAAACGGCACCATCACGGTGAATGCTTCAGGAGGAGTCACTCCCTATGAATATTCCAGGCAGGGTGATTTTGATCCGGCTTACCAGCCAGACAATACCTTTACGGGACTGGACCCCGGTCTCTATACCATCTGGGTCCGGGATGCAAATCTGTGCGTGACAACCGACACCATCTCCATCAAAGAACCCGGGGATATCATGATCCTCGGGGAAACCAGGAGCGGACAGATTCTATGTTACGGAGATTCTTCTGCCCAGATCTCCATCGACGAGGTGACCGGAGGGGTTGAGCCCTACGAATATTCCATCAACGCGGGCGCGGATTTTTATACAACGAACCTTTTCACCGGCCTTCCTGCCGGCGATTACCAGACCGTGGTGCGTGATGCAAGTGGCTGTACCAAACCGGGAAATTTGCATGTCATTACCCAGCCTTCCAAAATCATGATCGATTCCTATCTGAAAGAGGACATCACCACCTGTTATGATGCCAGGGAAGGCAGGATCCTGCTCTCGGGGACCGGGGGGACCGGAGATCTGACCTATACCCTCAATGATACCTTATCACAATCCTCGGGCGATTTCCAGGATCTGCCCGGAGGATTTCATCACATCACCATTGAAGATGAGAACGGATGTACGGAGGATACATCGGGGACCATTCTTACTCCTCCCGAGATCGTGGTGACAGGGATGTCCCTGACCCATGTGACGGGATGTGCGGGAGATGCCACAGGCGGTATAACGGTGACCGGATCGGGAGGCACCGGAACTCTCACCTATTCTGTCGATGGCGGAGCCTTCCAGGGCAGCGGGATTTTCGTCGGACTTACTGCGGGGGACCATACGGTAACCCTGAAGGATGACCTGGACTGCACCAGGGATACCTCGTTTACCCTGACAGAACCCGCCCCCCTGATCATCATCGGCGAGACGGCGAGAGATATCAGCTGTGCCGGGGCGGATGACGGGACCATCGAAGTCGAAGCGGAAGGAGGAACTGTCCCCCTCACCTTTACCCTGAACCCGGGATCCGTGACCAGCACCACCGGATTGTTTGAGGACCTTTCTCCGGACACCTACACCGTCGCGGTGGATGATGCGGAAGGGTGCGGACCGGTCATTTCTTCCCCACTGCAGGTGATTGAACCCCCTCCGTTTGTGCTGGACTCAATACAGGTGGACAGTATCAGTTGTAACGGATCCGATGACGGATGGATCAGCATTTATGTATCAGGAGGTGTTCCGCCTTATGAATATTCCGTTGATGACAGGTCCACGTGGGCTGCGGACAGTATCTTCTCCGGATTGCCTCCGGACACCTACGAGGTTTATGCAAGGGATGCCAATTTCTGCCTTGTATACGGCGGCTCCTTCACGCTGACCGATCCTCCCGTGCTGACCCTGACTGTCACAACCATCGATATCACTACCTGTGCGGGCGACAACACAGGCATGATCACGGCAATTGCGGGAGGTGGTACCGGGAATCTGTTCTATTCGCTGGACGGAGTTTCTTTCCAGGACTCGGGGGTCTTCCACAACCTTACTGCCGACAACTATACGGTCTATGTACAGGATGAGAACGGATGTTCGTTGACCCAGTCCGCCGTCATCCTCGAACCCGATCCGGTGATGGCCACCATCGTGAAGATTGATGCCACGTTCGGGAACCTGGGATCCATCACCATCATGAATGCAAGGGGAGGAACACCACCCTATATGTTCTCCATCGAAGGTCCTTCAGGAACATTCTCATCCGATACGGTCTATCCCATGCTGGAAGCCGATACCTATCATGTCATCGTCAGGGACCAGAACGGCTGCACGTATGAGGAAATGGTTGAGATCCTGGACGTGCTGCCCCTGGATGTGGTGGTGAATGTCTCCCATGTGACCTGTTACGGCTCGAGTGACGGCAGCATTGAATTCATCCCCCGGGATGCGGAGGGCGAGGTGGAATATTCCATCGACAGCGGGGTTACTTTTGCATCCGAACCGCTGTTCCAGGGCCTGCCGGGTAATACCACCTATTACCTGGTGGCCATTGATGAGGCCGGAAAGATCTTTACCGATGCGGTGGTCCTCAACGAACCGGCAGCGATTACCATGACCCGTAACATCACCCCGGCCCATTGCAATGCCTTCAGTGAAACAGGGGCCATCGATATCACCGTTCAGGGTGGAACGGAACCCTACAGCTATTACTGGCATGACGGAAATACGGAGGAGGACCGAACCGGTCTTACCGCAGGAGATTACATCCTTCAGATCACCGACTCCAATAACTGCATCCGGGTAGATACGATAGTGGTCAACAGCCTGGTAGTGGTCCATGCATATGCAGGGGAAGATACCACTATCTGCTATGGCGAATCGGTGAGGCTGGAAGGACAGGGGGGGCACATACCCTTCTGGGAGCCGGAACGGTTCCTTTCAGATCCCGGTGATGCAAATCCAATGGCCACAGGTGTCACCGAGCCCATCACCTACGTGCTCACCATCACCGAGGAGACCAGCCCCTATGGCTGCTATGATCAGGATACGGTGACGATCGATCTTTATCCGCAGACCGGGATCCATGCCACCGAAGATACATTCCTGATCAGGGGATCTTCCGTCCAGTTAAATGTTACGGGTGGTCCTTTCAGCTCTTATCGCTGGGAACCTTCCACAGGTCTGAATAACAGCAGCATTCCCGACCCCGTTGCTTCACCTGTCGATCCGGTCCTGTATTACGTATACGGGACCAACCAGTACGGATGTGAAGAGTGGGACTCTGTTTTCATCGATGTGATCGAGGACCTCGAAGTATACAATGTGTTCTCGCCCAATGGGGACGGAGTGAATGATTTCTTTGAGATCGAAAATGCCGGACGGTTCCCGGATATGATCGTGGAAGTATACAGCCGGTGGGGAGACCAGCTCTTCTCTTCAAAAGGTTATGACGACGGGAGCCGCTGGGATGGAACGGCACGGGGAAAAGAAGTACCGGTAGGCACCTATTATTACGTGGTCATTCCTTACAGTGGGGCCAAACCGATCACGGGCAATGTGACAATCATCAGATAGCATGAGAAGAGCCGTCTATATATTCATCGTGGTAGCGTGTACAGGATCAGCCGGGCTGATGGGGCAGCAAATGCCCCATTATACGCAGTATATGTTCAATGATTTCGTGATCAATCCGGCCATTGCCGGGGTGCATGACCACTACCAGATCAGAACCAATCACCGGTTCCAGTGGGTGGGCCTGGTAGATCCGCCGCTCACCAATTCCATTGCATTCTACGGTCCCCATGAAAGAATGGATATGGGGTATGGAGGATACATCTATAATGATGTAACGGGTCCCACCAGCAGGACAGGGATCACGGGTTCATATGCCTACAATATCGGGATTACGAATGATATCAGGTTATCCATGGGGATCTCAGCCAGTATTATGCAGTTCCGTATCGACGGAACCCAGTTGAATCCCAGGGATGTTTCCGATGAACGGATCCTGCAGGTGGTCAGTACATCCTATCTTCCAGACGCGGGAATCGGGATGTATCTTTATGCAGAGGAGTTCTATGTGGGCCTTTCGGCCGCCCAGCTTCTCAATAACAACATCAAAATCTTTGACAATAAGAACGGTCTGAACCGACTGAAGACCCATATCAATCTGACCGGGGCTTACCGGTGGGAGGTGGACCGGGACTGGATCCTGGAACCCTCTTTGATGGTCAGAGGGACCGCTCCGAAAGAACTGAATTTTGACATTACCGCAAAGACCGAATGGAAAAAAACCGTATGGGCGGCGGTAGCTTACCGATTCCATGAATCTATCGGGATTTTGATGGGTTACAGTTACGAGGAGATGCTCTTTTTCGGATACGCTTACGATATCGGCATTTCGGATCTCAGAAAATATAACACGGGCACACATGAAATCATGATCGGATACCGTTTTAATGATATTAAATGACGATCATGCATTTCCGGTTTCTGCACACACTGCTGATCCTTTTCCTGCTGCTGTCAGCCGGCTGTACCGAAAAAAAGCACATCAGGGGGAGGGAATATGTTGACAGGGAGGTACTGGTGGATATACTTGTGGACATCCATCTGGTAGACGGGATCACCAACGATCGCAAGTTCTACCGGCGTTACGAGCATTCCGACAGTATCGATCTGCTGGGTCCGATCCTTGAGAAATACGACGTCACCCAGACCCGGTTTGATACCACCATCGCCACCTACGCCCGTCATCCTGAGCTGCTGGACCAGGTGTACAGTGATGTACTCATGGAGTTGAATGTGATGCTCGATGAGCTTGATGAGAATGACCCTCAGTAAATCAGAAGGGTGGCCAGAACCACGGTGAACCCGAGCAGATATCCGGAATAGACCTCGGGCGAACGTTGTTCACCCAACCACAGTCTCGCCGACCCCGTAAGCCCGGATGCAAGCAGTGTCAAAAGCAGGACCCCCAGCAGAGGAGTCCCGTAAAGCAGGATCAGGGCAATAACCAGTCCGGTCATTCCTCCCAGTCCGGTCATGTGACTTGAGAGCCTGATCATAAAACTGATCACCAGCAAAAAAAAGGCCGCCAGGGAAACGGAGAGAGCGTATCCGTGAATGATCTTGTTCAGAGGAAGTCTTATGAAATAGATAAACGTAATGGCATAAAGGATAAAGATGATAAGCATGGGGATCAGCCTTTCCTCCCGTGAAGGGTTCTGACTGTCATTGATCAGGTTCCGGTAATAGAATACGGGCACCATGATCAGCGGAAAGACCAGGGTCCCCAGTGCCATGACAAACAGGATGGCGCGTTTTGCAGCCGGTTCAAGCAGAGAAATATAGGTCCCCGAGTTTAACAGAAGCAGTAATCCGATTGTAGGCATCAGCAGGGGATGGAACAGGTATGAGATCACGCGGGCTGATGTCTTCATTGCAGGACAGATTATAATTTTTTACGCAACCTGGCAACGGGAAGTCCCAGCTGTTCCCTGTATTTGGCCACTGTCCGCCTTGCGATGTGGTAACCTTTTTCATTCAGAATGGCAGAAAGCCTGTCATCGGTCAGCGGCTTTTTCTTGTCTTCATTGTTGATGCAATCCTGAAGGATGCTCTTGATCTCCCGGGTGGAGACTTCTTCCCCGCTCGCGGTCTGCATTCCTTCGGAGAAGAAATATTTCAGGGGAAATATACCGAAATGGGTCTGTATATACTTGCTGTTTACCACCCGGGAAATGGTGGATATATCCAGGTTGGTCATATCGGCAATGTCTTTCAGGATCATGGGCCGCATTTTTGTCTCGTCCCCTTCCTTAAAGTACTTCTTCTGGTACTCAAGGATGGCATTCATGGTGAGCAACATGGTGTTCTGTCTCTGCTTGATGGCATCTATGAACCATTTCGCGGAATCCAGCTTCTGCTTTACAAAAGTGATGGCATCTTTTTCATCCCGTGTGGCAGAAGCTTTGTTTGCACTGTAACTTTCAAACATGTCCGAGTAAGTCCTGCTCACCCTCAGCTCCGGTACATTGTTTGAATTCAGGTAAAGCTGAAGTTCCCCGTCATTATCCTCAAGGATAAAGTCAGGCACAATATGATGGAAGGATTTGTTCTGAGAGTCGCCTACGGCCCCTCCCGGTTTCGGATTCAGATGCAGGATCTCTTCCAGGGCGGATTTCAGCTGCTCTTCTGTGATCCCCAGCCTCTGCATGATTTTGTCGTAGTGTTTGTTGGTAAACTCCTCAAAATGGTTCTTTAAAATCTGGAAGGCCCGCTGAATATCCGGGTCTTCAAGATTTTTTCTTTCGATCTGCAACAGCAAACACTCCTGCAGGCTCCTTGCACCGACCCCTGCAGGATCGAATTCCTGGATGATCATCAATAGTTCATGAAGATCTTCATAGGAAGCTTCCACCCCTGCGGAGAATGCGAGATCGTCGGCGATGGCTTCCAGTTCTCTGCGCAGGTACCCGTCATCGTCTATGTTCCCCAGGATGTATTCGGCCAGCATCTCCTGTTCTTCGGTCAGCTTCCTCAGGCCAAGCTGGCTCTTTAAACTCTCCATGAACGTATTCCCCATGGTGAAAGGGATCTCTTCTCTTTTGTCATCCGGTGAGTAGTTCTGGGTATTCAACCTGTAACTGGGGATCTCATCATCCTCCATATAATCTTCCAGGGAGAACTCCTCCTGCTGATCCCCATCCTGATCTTCTTTCTGATCTTCCGGTTCTTCATAGGGGTTTTCCTCACCCCCTTCTTCCAGCACCGGATTTTCTTCAAGCTCTTTTTTAATCCGTTGCTCCAGCTGTATGGCAGGGATCTCCAGCAGCTTGATCATCTGGATCTGCTGCGGAGACAATTTCTGTAACAGTTTTTGCTGAAGCTTTTGTTTAAGCATACGCTTTGTTTCTAAAACTCTGCACTTTTAGGGGTTCTGGGGAACGGGATCACATCCCTGATGTTACTCATTCCCGTAATAAACATGAGCAACCGTTCAAAACCGAGCCCGAATCCGCTGTGCTCAACGGTACCAAATTTACGAGTTTCCAGGTACCACCACAATTCATCCCCGGGAATATTCATCTTTCTCATCCTTTGCTGCAGCTTTTCCAGCTCCTCTTCCCTCTGGGAACCTCCGATGATCTCTCCGATAGCGGGGAACAATACATCCATGGCTCTTACGGTTTTTTCATCCTCGTTCTGCTTCATATAGAACGCTTTGATATCGGCCGGATAGTCCGTAAGAATGACCGGTCGCCCGAAATGCTGCTCCACCAGGTATCTTTCGTGCTCCGCCTGCAGATCCAGCCCCCATTCCACAGGGAACTCGAATTTCCGGCCGGCGTCCTTCAGGATACGGACCGCTTCGGAATAGGTGGTACGTTCGAATGGATGCTTCAGTACAAAATCCAGCCTTTCCAGCAGATCATCATCAGACATTTTGTCCAAAAATGCAAGATCATCCTGGCAATGGTCCATGGTATATCTGATCAGGTATTTGAGGAAATCCTCGGCCAGATCCATATTGTCATGAATGTCATAGAATGCCATTTCCGGCTCGATCATCCAGAACTCCGCCACATGCCTGGGTGTGTTGGAATTCTCAGCCCTGAAGGTGGGGCCAAAGGTATAGATGGAAGAGAGTGCCAGTGCCCCGAGCTCCCCTTCCAGCTGTCCGGATACAGTCAGGTTGGTGGGCCTGCCGAAAAAATCCCTGCTGAAATCAACGGACCCATCCTCTTTCCTGGGAATTTCATCCAGGTCCAGGGTGGTGACCCTGAACATTTCCCCCGCTCCTTCTGCATCCGATGCAGTAATGATGGGAGTATGGAGATAATAGAATCCCCGGTCATTAAAATACCGGTGCATGGCAAAAGAGAGGGCATGCCGTATCCGGAAGACTGCCCCGAATGTATTGGTCCTGAATCGCAGGTGGGCAATCTCCCTCAGAAATTCCAGGGAGTGTCCTTTTTTCTGTAAAGGATAGGATCCCGGATCAGAATCCCCCAGGACCTCGATCTCACCGGCCTGGATCTCCACCCGCTGGCCTTTACCCATGGATTCCACGAGCATTCCCCTGACTGCAATGCTCGAGCCTGTGGTCACCCTTTTCATCAGCTCCACGGGAAAAGACTTCAGCTCCGCCACCACCTGGATATTGTGTATCACTGTTCCATCGTTCACCGCAATAAAAGCCACCTGGTTCGTCCCTCTTCTGGTCCTCACCCATCCTTTCAGATACACCTCCCGGCCGGTCTCATCAGAACCAAGCAACTCCCTGACTGTTGATCTTTTCATACACTTGTTGCTTTTGACAGTCTACAAAAATACAATTTTATCATTTCCCACCCGTTAACTTTACAATCTAAAAAGAATCAATTATTTTTACTGATTATCAAACCATCAAACCATGGAGCAGGAGAGAAAATCCATTTTAATCACCTGGGATTTTTCCAGTGTATCCTATCATGCATTGAAGCATGGCATCAAGATCTCTCGCATATTGAAGAACAACATTCTTTTATTCCACGTGGTAAAGCAAGAATCTGAAGAGGAAGCAGCCAAAAAGGGGATGGAGAGTATCGTGGAAGAGATCCGGAAAGAGTACCAGGAAGAGGTGGATTATGCTGTCCGTTCCGGTAAAATATTCAAGGAAATTGCCGATTACGCATCCAAGGAAGAGAACAATATCAATTTCGTGATAATGGGGACTCACGGAATGAAAGGCAGACAGAAATTATTCGGCAGCTGGGCCCTGAAAGTGATCGCCGGCTCATCGGTCCCCTTTATCGTGGTCCAGGACGATCCGCCTGATAAAGAAAGATACACAGACATTGTATTTCCCGTGGATTTCAGGAAGGAGAACAAAGAAAAATTACAATGGGCCATCTTTCTTGGAAAGTACCTGAACTCAAAGATCCATCTGTATAAGGAGCCGATCGTGAACAAGGATCTGGCGAAGAAAGTGAATGTAAACCTGAACTTTGCCGTACGGTTCCTGATCCAGAACAACATCGAGTATGAGATACACACCCCTGCAAAAACCAATAATTTCCAGAAGGAAGTCCTGGCATTCTCCAGGAAGATCCATGCCGACATGATTTTGATCACCACCACCAAGCATATCACGGCGGTGGATTACGTATTCGGAGCCAAAGAACAGTACCTGCTTTCCAACCATGAAAAGATCCCCGTCATGTGCGTAAACCCCAAATCCAATTTTGCCAAAGTGGGTCAGTTCATGTACGGCGGCTAACAGCCCTAACTCCACTAACTCTTCTAACCCCTAACTCCACTAACTCTTCTAACTCTTCTAACTCTTTCCAATGTCAATTATAGTCCACGACATCAGCAAAAGCTACGGTACCCAGGTAGCGGTAGACCACGTTTCCTTCAGTGTACACACTGGAAAAATTGTAGGATTTATCGGTCCCAATGGTGCCGGAAAGTCCACCACCATGAAGATCATTACGGGTACCCTTCCTCCCGATCAGGGGATGGTGACGATCAAGGACCTGAACATCGTTGAACACCGGAAGGAGATCAGGAATATTCTCGGATACCTTCCGGAACACAATCCCCTCTACCTGGAAATGTATATCCGGGAATACCTGTATTACGTGGCCGGTCTGTATCAAATAACAGGGAACAGGGCCCGGAAAAGGATCGAAGAAATCACGGAGATGACCGGGCTCACCCGTGAGGTCCACAAAAAGATCGTGAATCTGTCCAAAGGTTACCGTCAGAGGGTCGGACTCGCCCAGGCGCTGGTCCATGATCCTGAAATACTGATCCTGGATGAACCCACCTCGGGTCTTGACCCGAATCAGATCGTGGAAATACGGAACCTGATCTCCAGGATCAGCAGGGAAAAGACCGTCCTTCTTTCCACCCACATCCTTCAGGAAGTGGAAGCCATCTGCGACCGGGTCCTGATCATCGACAGGGGAAGGATCGTTGCAGACGACCGGGCCGACTCGCTGAGGCAGAAAGGTGCGGGCCGGACCCAGACCATCCATATTGAAGTGGACAGGGAGGTCGACCCCGGGATCTGGAAGAAGCTTCCCTTTATTGAAAACGTGAAGATACCGGGGAAAAACCAGTTTCTGCTGGAAACACATGAGCCAAGGGATATCCGGGCCGAGATCTTCAATTTTGCTGTGAATCACAACCTTATAATCCTTTCCTTCTCACTGAGGGAAAAAAGTCTTGAAGAAGTCTTCAGGGATCTTACACAGAGCTAGTGGGCTGACTGACAACGGGATGATGACAGAACAAAATGGCATTGTATTTGTTAACATTATTCATATATTTACCGGTCAAAATGTTAACCAATTGATAACCTTATGAACCTTATGAAATTACGAGTCATTGCA
Source organism: Bacteroidota bacterium (assembly GCA_051746185.1). GTDB lineage: Bacteria > Bacteroidota > Bacteroidia > Bacteroidales. The sequence continues at coordinate 35,258 of JBNJEV010000004.1, read as the reverse complement.
ATTTTAGGAGGCATCCTGGTAGCAGGAGCCCTGTCTGCTCAGACAACCCTTACAGATGTGATCAATGAATTCAACACGGGGGTTGAAAAACTGAACAACCAGGAGTATGAATCTTCTGTGGAACATTTCAACCAGGTACTAGCCCTTGCGGAAGAGGTGGGTGACGAAGCCAATGACATACGGCAGAAAGCAGAAGAACAGATCCCGTCAGCCTATTACCGCCAGGCAACCGTTTATATGAAGCGGAAGCAATATGATAATGCGATCCCGTACCTGGAGAAAACGGTGGAATACGCCAACATGTATAACAACAATGAGGAATTCAAGCAAAAATCATTAAACTACCTGCCCCCGCTCTATGTGATGGAGGGCAACAAGGCATGGAAGAACGATGATTATAATCAGGCTCATGAATATTTCGACAAGGCGCTGGAGCTGAATGAAGACCTTTACAAGGCACTCCAGGGAAAAGGGATGGTGTATCTCGAAGAGGGCGAGATCGAATCCATGCTGGAACAGTTCGAACTGGCAAAGGAAGAAGCCCTGGCCAAGAATGACATGGAGACCGTCGAAGAGATCAATAAGGTCATCAACGATCATTTCAATACAATTATCAAGGAAGAAATGGAAATGGTCGATCCCGAGGATCAGGACTATACTTACGTGATCGAAGCCTGTGAGAGTGCCCTTGCCGCCAATCCTGAGAATCCGAGGGCTTATTACTACCTGGCCCTGGTTCACAACAAGAATATCCAATACGATCCGGCCATCGAGTATGCCCAGCAGGCCCTGGAATATGAAACAGATCCTGTCTGGAGATCGGCAATCTACTATGAACTGGGTCATGCATACCAGAATGTGGTAGAATACGAAAAAGCATGCAATGCCCTGCAGCAGGTAGTGGAAGAACCGTTTCTTTCCAGGGCGGAGAGAAAAATGGGGACCATTCCCGGTTGCGAATGATCCTTTAAAAACCCCGGAATTTGCTTCCTTTGCCCCGTCATTGTGGAAAGATTTGACTGATTGCAACCACGGAAAAAATGCTAAAACAGTGTCTCCTTCCTGTGCAGCCAGTCAGATCATCCCGGATCATTTCTAAAAAATAAACTTTATAACCATGTCTTACCTTTTCAGTTCAGAATCTGTATCTGAGGGTCACCCCGACAAGATCGCAGACCAGATCTCAGATGCACTGGTCGATGAGTTCATCGCATTCGATCCCAATTCAAAAGTTGCCTGTGAAACACTGGTCACCACCGGACAGGTGATCCTCGCCGGTGAGGTGCATACAGAAACATACATCGATGTACAGAAAGTTGCGCGGGATGTCATCCGTGAGATTGGATATACGAAAAGCGACTACCAGTTTGAATACAACTCCTGCGGAGTGATGACCAGCATCCATGAGCAGTCGCCCGACATCACCCGGGGTGTGGACCGCGATGATCCCATGGAACAGGGAGCGGGCGACCAGGGAATGATGTTCGGCTATGCCACCAACGAGACGGACGATTATATGCCGCTGCCCCTGGAACTGAGCCACCGGTTGCTCATTGAACTATCCGCCATACGGAGGGAGGGAGAAGTCATGACGTACCTGAGGCCCGATGCCAAGTCCCAGGTGACCATTGAGTACAGTGATGATGACATTCCCCTCAGGATCCATACCATTGTGCTTTCCACCCAGCATGACGAATTTGACAGTGATGACGCGCGAATGCTCGAAACCATCCGCTCGGATGTAAGGAATATTCTGATCCCCAGGGTAATGAAAAAGCTTCCCGAAAGACTCCGGAAACTTTTCGATGACAGCATGATCCTCCATGTCAATCCCACAGGAAAATTTGTCATCGGCGGTCCCCACGGGGACACCGGCCTGACAGGAAGAAAAACCATTGTGGACACTTATGGCGGAAAAGGAGCCCACGGTGGAGGTGCATTTTCCGGGAAAGATCCATCCAAGGTGGACCGTTCGGCAACTTATGCGGCCAGGCACATCGCCAAGAATCTGGTGGCCGCGGGGATCTCCGATGAGGTGCTTGTTCAGATTTCCTACGCCATCGGTGTGGTAAAACCCATCGGTGTTTATGTGTATACTTACGGGAAATCAAAGGTCGGCCTGACAGATGGTGAGATCGCCCGGAAAGTGGAGGAGATCTACGATCTGAGGCCGGCGGCCATTGAGAAAAGATTGAAACTGAGAAATCCCATCTATAAAGAAACCGCATCCTACGGCCATATGGGCCGTACTCCCCGCAAGGTGACCAAAGTATTTGAATCACCCTACTGGGAAACCCGGACCTATGAACTTGAACTCTTCACCTGGGAGAAACTGGACCTGGTGGACACCTTTAAGAAGGCATTCGGTACCTGAGTTCCGATATTTCGAGTTAACTTTGTACATGGAATTGTAACGGACATGTATTCATAGTTATGTTTTCAGGAATCGTAGAAGAAGCAGCCGAGGTAGTTCAGCTGGAGAAAGAGCAGGAGAATCTCCATATCACCATGCGATGTTCCTTCACCCGCGAGCTGAAGATCGATCAGAGCATCTCGCACAACGGGGTTTGCCTGACCGTGGTGGATATCAAAGATGACACCTTCACAGTTACCGCCATCAAAGAAACCCTTCTCAAATCCAATCTCGGATTGCTCCAGACAGGCGACCGGGTGAACCTGGAACGGAGTACCAGGCTCGATGCACGGCTGGACGGTCACATGGTCCAGGGGCATGTGGACCTCACCGCCACCTGCACCCGGGTAGAGGAAGCCGAAGGAAGCTGGTATTATACCTTTGAGTACGAACCGGTGAGTGACGAACACATGACCGTTGAAAAAGGATCGGTATCGGTCAACGGTGTCAGCCTGACCGTGGTCAATTCCCGTGAGAAGTCATTTCAGGTGGCCATCATTCCTTATACCTGGGAGATCACCAATTTCCACCAGATCAAAGAAGGCAGCGTGGTGAACATCGAATTTGACATCATCGGTAAATATGTTGCACAGATCGTGAAAAAGCAGCTGGGGAAGTAATGCGTAAGATCCTCATTCTGGGAGCGGGTCTTTCCACCGCTTCTCTGATCAGGTACCTTTTGGATCATGCCGGGGATGGCCACTGGAAAGTCCGGGTAGGGGACATCAATCCTGAGCTGGCCATGGAAAAAGTGCAGGATGATCCCCACGGCGAAGCCTTTGCATTTGATGTATTCGATGAGCGGCAGAGAAAGGCCGAGATCAAGGCATCGCATCTGGTGATCAGCATGCTGCCCGCGAGGATGCACTACCTTGTGGCAGAAAGCTGTGTGTCCATCGGAAGGGACATGGTCACCGCCTCCTACCTGGATCCCAGGATCAGGGCCCTGGATAAAGCTGCAAGGAAGAAAGGGATCCTGGTCATGAACGAATGCGGAGTGGATCCGGGGATCGATCACATGTCGGCCATGCAGATGATCCACAGGATCAGGGATGAAGGAGGCCGACTGCTTGCCTTTGAGTCGAGTACCGGGGGACTGGTGGCACCGGGGTTCGAGAACAATCCCTGGCAGTACAAATTCACCTGGAACCCCAGGAACGTGGTCCTGGCCGGTCATGAAGGTGCCCGTTTCCTGCATAACGGAAAATTCAAGTACATCCCCTATCACAAGGTTTTCCAGCGCTACGAGATCATCCATATGCCCGGACTGGGGGATTTTGAGGTTTACGGGAACCGTGATTCGCTCACCTACAGGGAAACTTACGAGCTTCATTACCTTGAGACCATGTTCAGGGGAACTGTACGGCGTCCCGGATTCTGTGAGGCATGGGATATTTTTGTACAGCTGGGTGCCACCGATGACAGCTACGTGATGGAGGATACCACGAACATGACCTACCGGGAATTCATCAACAGTTTCATGGCCTATGATATCCGTTTACCTGTGGAAACCAAACTGGCCAGGTACCTGGGATTCCGGGAAGACTCGAGCATGATGGAGAGGTTGAAATGGCTGGGCATTTTCGAAGAAAGAAAGATCGGGGTGCCGGCACTGACCCCTGCCCGGATCCTCCAGCAGATCCTGGAAAGGAAATGGAAGATGGACCCGCAGGATAAGGACATGATCCTGATGCAGCATCAGTTCGATTACCTGCTGAAGGGGGTCCATAGAAAAAAGTACGTTACCATGGTCTGTATCGGGAAAGATGACAGGCACACCGCCATGAGCCTGACCGTGGGCCTTCCCCTGGCCATGACCGCCAGAAGGATCATGGAAGGCTCCTTTGTGAAAAAGGGCGTTCTTTGCCCCATTTTTCCAGAACTCTATAATCCGGTCCTGGAAGAGCTGGCCCGGTCCAATATCAAATTCATCGAGGAAGAGGAAATTGTCTGAACCTGCCTGGAGCGTCAGCCGGCTCCCCACGGAAGGCTGGCATCAGGCAGGAGGCTGTAACAGGGTCTCAGAAATTCTCGAAGGCTCCCAGGCCGTAGAGTGCAAAATCATATTTGACCGGATCGCCGGGATCGAACCGTTTCAGCCGGCCGGTCAGCTCCCTCACAGATTTCCAGTCATTCTGTCTCCGTTCCAGCAATCCCAGTTTTCTTGCCACGTTTCCTGTATGCACATCCAGCGGAATGTACAGTGCGTTCATGGGGATCCGGTCCCACAATCCGAAATCAACCCCGCACCGGTCCCGCCGCACCATCCACCGCAGGAACATGTTGATTCTCTTGGCCCCGGAATTTTTTTGTACATCGGGAAGATGTTTGGATGTCCGGCCGGGCGGACAGTCCCTGAAAAAGACCTCTCTGAAATGGTTGATGGAGGAGGTCAGCTCTCCCGTGGACAGAAAGCTTTCCTCAAAAAGCTGCTTCAGGCCTCCGTGATGCCGGTAGAGCTCCCTGAGGCTTTTAAGGAAATATACACAATCCACTCCGTTGAAAGTCCGGTGCACAAAGGAACGAAAACGGTTCAGATCACTGTCCGTGGCATGGATCAGGAATTCGTGCGGACCTCCGGGCATTCCGTCAACCAGTCTAAGTGCATTGGCGATGATGGTCTCTTTCCGGCCCCATGCGATGACGGCCGTAAGAAAAGCAGCTATTTCGATATCTTCAGGGTCACTGAACTGATGGGGGACCTGGACCGGGTCCTGTTCAATGAAAGCCGGCCGGTTATAAAACCATGTCTTCTCATCCAAAAAATCCTTCAGTTCGCTTTGTTCCCCGTCATACGTCCACACGTCCGTCCTTTATGGTAATCACCCGGTCCGCCATACCGGCCAGCTCCCTGTCATGGGTGACAATGACCAGCGTCTTGCCGAACTTCTTTCTCAGGTCCATGAAAAGTTTATGCAGCTCCTGCTTGTTTTCTGTATCCAGGTTCCCGGAAGGTTCATCGGCCAGGATCACCTCTGGATCATTGATCAGTGACCGTGCCACGGCAACCCTTTGCTGTTCCCCGCCTGACAGCTCGGCCGGCTTGTGATCCAGTCTGCCGGTCAGCCCCAGAAAATCAAGCAATTCCCTGGCTGCTGTTTCCACCTCCTTTCTGGGCCTGTTTGCAATGAATCCGGGGATACACACGTTTTCCAGGGCGGTAAATTCCGGTAACAGCTGATGGAACTGAAAAACAAAGCCGATGTGCCGGTTGCGGAACCTGGCCAGCTGATTGTTCACCAGGGTATCCGTCCTGATCCCGTTGATGGTGACCATGCCCCCATCCTGCCTGCTGAGGGTCCCAAGGATCTGCAGAAGGGTCGTTTTGCCGGCTCCGGAAGGACCCACCACGGACACCACCTCACTTTCGGATACGTTCATGGTGATCCCCTTTAAGACCTGCAGGCTCCCGAAGGATTTGGTAATGTTCTCGGCTTCGATCATCCTTTCCTAAAAGATCAGGTAAATATACAACAGATAGATGAAAACCATGAAGATCCCTTCCCACCTTGTAATTCGTGACCGGGCCGCGGGCAGCATGAGCAGCAGCAAAAGGATCGATGTGCCCAGCATCCACGGGATATCGAAGAGGGCAATCTCACGTTCCACCCCTATGGGGGTGACCACACTGGTAATTCCCAGCACGGAGATAATGTTCATGATATTCGATCCCAGAATGTTCCCCAGGGAGATCCCGGATTCCTTTTTCAGGGCAGCGATCACGCTGGTGACCAGTTCCGGGATACTGGTACCCACCGCCACCATGGTCAAGGAAATGGCCCGTTGGGATATTCCCAGCTCCCCCGCAATGGATGCCGCACCCCGGACAAGCAGATCCGCCCCGAAGGCCAGACCTGCACAGGAAACAAGAAAGACAGCCGCTGCAATCCACCATTTCATGGAAGGGACCGCTTCCGGTTCATCCGTCTGCCTGTTCGCAATTCTGGTCTGTATGACCGAATACACGATGTATCCTGTCAACAGCAACAGGAAACCCACTCCCTCCAGGCGGCTCAGTCTTCCGTCCAGCACAAAAACAAAAAGCAGGACAGATCCCAGCATCATCATGGGCCAGTCCCGCCTCACTGATTTCTCCGGAACCGCCACGGGAAAGATCATTGCAGTGATGGCCAGTACCAGAAGGATATTGGAAATATTGCTCCCCACCACATTCCCCATGGCTATTTCGGGAAAACCCCTGATGGCCGCCTGCAGGCTCACCAGCAATTCAGGGGCCGAGGTACCGAAGGCAACCACGGTCAGCCCGATGACCATGGTGGGAATACGAAACAGCCGGGCAATGGCCACACTGCTGTCGACCAGGTATTTCCCGCTTGAGAACAGGAGAAGCAATCCGGCGAACAATAGAAGGGTATCTTTAACCATGGGAATAGAAGGAGGCTAATCGACGTCCGGGCCTTTGGAAACATCTTTCTTCGCCTTGCCGGTTTTCCCGGAAACATCTTTCTTCGCCTTGCCGGTTTTCCCGGAAACATCTTTCTTCACCTTAGCTGCATCTTTGGAAAGATCTTCCCTTACCTTACCGGCTTCCTTTTTGACGTTACTGGCTTCCTTTTTAACCTTACCGGCTTCCTTTCTGACCTCATCCGCTTTCCCGGAAAGATTCCTTTTGATCTTGTCGGTGTCCCTGGATACATTCTTTTTTATCTCATCCGCATCCCGGGTAAGATTTCTTTTGATCTCGTTGGTCTCCTTGTTCAGGTTATTTTTGATCTCATTCAGGTCTTCCATCATATCGGGGGTGCTGCTCTCAATTTCTCTTTTGATGTCTTCGGTGGCACGCCTGAATTCCCTCATCCCCTTCCCAAAGGTCCTGGCGATCCTGGGTATCTCCTTGGAACCGAACAACAACAATGCGATCAACAAAGCAAAAATGATCTCCTGTCCGCTGATGAATAACAGTATCCCAAACATCGTTGCCTCCATGTTTGCAAAGATAACAATTCCGGTACAAAAAAATCCCAGGTTACCTCAAGGGACCTGGGAAAAAGTTATAGAGATCCATTAAAAGGAAAAAACCGAAAAGACCCGGTATCCCCATTTCTGTATTTCGGCACAAAACAATGTTGTTCTTTTTCTTAATCCTGTTAGTTTTTCGAAATACTCTCTCTTTTTTTGATCCCCTGTATGTGGCTGTATATAAGATATTTAAAGATTCTGGGTAACATTTCCAGAGAGCTACAAAATAACAAGATGATTAACTATTAATCAATTTGTTACGTCCATTTGACTTCGAAATTTCTTTTGATGTTCTCTGAGATGCAGGCTGGGCCAAAATATTTTTTATCCATCCATTCACTATATCGATGCTGTTTTGGATAATAAATATTGGTCGAGCAATATTTTTTAGAAAAAAACAACCTAAATAGTATAATAATCTGATAATTTATATACCTGCGCACCGATTTTCAGCCCTGTGAGGTCTCAGATTTTGTTAAATTGGCAATATGGTTAAATTTAGGTGTGCTCAGGCAGCTTTGAAAGATGGGTTTGGTAGGATGTATACAAATGATGCAAAATCTGACAGAGATTGCACACCTGATATTTGAGTTTGGTTAAATTTTGGGGTAAGTCTAAGTTATGTCCAATTTTCCCGAAATGGGATACCCCGGATCTTGGATTGCATTAGCGCCAGTTTTATCATCCCGGGGATGCCTTTTCAGAGCGATGCTTCAGAGCAATGTTTTTGAGCGATGCTTATGAGTCAACCCGGCGATTCAGTTCGTGGAGATCTGCAGCATATAGCGCCCTTCTGCGTCCTCGGCCCTGATCTCATATTCCCATGTGCCGGCGTATTTCGATTCCTCGCCTTCCTTGATGGAAACCGACTGGCTGTAGCTGATGTCTGCCGAGGAATTGATCACCAGTTGCTTGAATACTTCCCCGTCGGGGTATTCCAGAAGGATATGGATCTCACCTGATTTCACAGCCCCGTTGATCATGCATCTGAACTGGCGGATGTCCGGATCCACATCAAAGTTCCCGCTGGAGGTATCGGTGGTTCCGTCGAAATTCTTCCTCAAAGTCAGCTGGGAATGGGATCCCTGGTCGAATCCGCTGAAGAACTGAATATCTCCTCCCGCAGAGCTCCAGGTTTCCCTGTCGCCCCGGGACATGATCGCAAATTCCTTTTCCCGCTCCTTGAATTGTTCCTGCATCTCTTTCATTTGCTCTTTCATCTGCTTCTGCTGCTCTTCCAGCACCTCTTTCCTGATCCGTATCTGCTCCTCCACTTCCGCTTTGCGTTGCTCCTCCGATATCCTTTCCTGGGCAAAGAGCAGTGTTCCTGAAGAGATCAGGATGAAAGCCAGCAAAAGAGATCGCAAAGGTTTCATTGTTTTCATCGGTCTGTTGGAAGTCCGTGTTTTCATGACAGATTGGTTGTTGGTTACATGGAATGATCCATATACAAATTTACCGCCATCAGCCGTACAGATCGGTTAATGTAGTGTTAATGATTGGTTAATGAGCGATGGAGGTAGTATCTTAGCCTTCAAATCGTACCGAATGAGGAGCCGTTTTCTGATCTGGCTGGCCGCACTGGCACTGCTGGTACTCATTGCAGTGCAGGTTATCTTCATCACGGAAACCTACCGGACCAAAAAGGAACAGTTCGATGCCCGGTTCGGGGCACTGGTGAAGGAAGCAATGATCGCTTTCAATGAACAGGAATACGGTTACGGACTCGATTCGGTGTTGTTCATCCTGGATAACCTGGCCATCGATTATCTCTTTTCGGATCCCGATACCCTGGAAAAACATCCGGCCAGGACATTCTTTGACATTCTCATGGCTTACCGGGAACCCGCAGAGTACCTGGAGGAGTATGTCGAAAAGGCCGGGCAGGAACCCCTTTTCTCCTACCATATACAGATCAATGAACTCTATCTGACCGACATGGGATACCAGCAGAGGATCTATCCAGACAGCATTTTATTGCCTGCAGCCCCCGGCGATGCCCTGCTGGCCGGCACCTATACTTTCGAACGGAATTTCTTCCGGATCTCCTTTGACATGCTCGTTGATTTTAAGAACCGTTCAAAGGTGATACTCAAAGAAATGTGGCTGATCCTCACCCTGGCCGTGATCACCCTTCTGTTCATCTTCACAGTGTATTACCTGACCCTCAGGAACATGCTGATCCAGAAAAGACTGTCGGATATGAAAACCGACTTTATCAACAACATGACCCATGAGCTGAAAACGCCCCTCTCCACCATTGCCGTGGCGTCCAGCTCCCTGGGAAACCGTTCCATCGTGCAGCAGGAGAAAAAGGTGGAAGAACTTTCCGAAATGATCAAGAAACAGAACCGGCATCTTTCCCAGCTGATCGACCGGATCCTGGACATCAATATCTGGGAGAAGGACCAGGTAAAGCTGGAACGTCATCCGGTACAGGTGGAGCCATGGGTCACGGAACTGGTGGATGCTTTTCTCCTGGAGCAGGGTAGTGGAAAGCCCCGGATCCGGCTTGAATTTGACATCCGCCGGGAAACACAGACACTGGATGAAGTGCATATGTCCACGGTGATCAACAACCTGCTCTCCAATGCCGTCAAATATGGAAATGACCCCTGCAGGATCCGGCTGCAGGTACGAAGCGATCCTCAGGAGCTTTCCATCACCGTGTCGGATAACGGACCGGGGATCAGAAAGGAAGAAATGAAACACCTGTTCGAGAAGTTCTACCGGGGAGAGATTTCCCGGAAACGGGTGATCCGGGGACTGGGGCTCGGACTCTACTATGTGAAACAGATTGTGGAAGCCCACGGGGGCGGGATCTCGGTCAGGAGCACCCCGGGGAAAGGAACAACATTTAACATTCAAATCCCTTCAGAAAATGGACCTGTTACTGGTTGAAGATGATATCGACCTTCAGAAGATACTTGCCCAGTACCTGGAACTGTCCGGTTTCAAGGTATTTACCGGTAATCACGGAAAACACGGCCTGAAAGTGTATCAGGAACATCATGTCGATCTGTGCATCCTTGATGTGATGATGCCCGTGATGGACGGGTTCACCCTGGCCAGGGAAATAAGGAAGCACGATCCGTCCATGCCCATTGTATTTCTGACCGCAAAAAACCAGAAAGAGGACCGGATCAGAGGATTGAAGATCGGTGCGGACGATTATATTACCAAACCCTTTGAGGCCGAAGAACTGGTCCTCCGCCTTCACAACATCCTGAAAAGGTCGAACAGGGATGATGCGGAATCCACCACCCTGGGATGCCTGCGCATCAGCTTCAATGACCTGGTCATCGATGACGGCCAGCAGAAGTACAACCTCACGCCCCGGGAAGGGGAATTGCTGAAATACCTCATCGACCATCAGAACACCCTGCTCAAACGCGAGGAGATCCTGGAAGAGCTGTGGGGACAGAGCGATTATTTCATGGGACGCTCCATGGATGTGTTCATTTCCAGGTTGCGGAAATACCTCCGGAGTGAACCCTCCATCTCCCTGGAGACAAAAAGGGGTATAGGATTCGTCTTCAGGATCAGTTCCTCACTTTCTTAATGTCCCCTTCAGCACCCGGATGTTCTGGTCCTTGCTGATGGTATCAAACACCACCGGTGTGGCAATGAACAGGGATGAATAGGTCCCCACGATCACACCGATCAGCAGTGCAAAGGTGAATCCCCGGATCACATCCCCACCGAACAGGAAAATGGCCAGCAGTACAAAGAAAGTACTCAGCGATGTGCTGAAAGTACGGCTCAGCGTACTGTTCAGCGCAGTATTGAAGATCTCACTGCGTTCCCGTTTTCGTTGCAGTCCCACATACTCCCTGATCCGGTCGAATACCACCACCGTATCGTTGATGGAGTAACCCACCACGGTCAGAATGGCAGCGATAAAGGACTGGTCCAGCTCCAGGGAGAAGGGCATCACTCCGTGCAACAGGGAGAAAAGCCCGATCACCAGCATCACATCGTGTACCAGGGCTGCGAGTGCTCCCAGGCCGAACTGCCAGTTCCGGAACCTGACCAGGATATAAAGGAAGATGATCAGCAGGGATGCAAATAGCACGATCACAGCCGCCCGTTTGATATCATCGGCAATGGTCGGTCCCACCTTGTGGGAACTGATGATATTCTCCTGGCTGTTCAGGAAATCATCCAGGGTAACATCCTCTTCCAGATAAGGCTGAAGTCCTATGAACATCTGGGCTTTGATAATGGAATCCACCTCGGGCCGGTCATCATCGATCATATATTTGGTGGTGATCCTGACGGTATTCCTGGTCCCGTAAGTGATCACCGTGGGCATTTCCCCGAAATGCTCCTCCAGATCGCTCTGGATTTCGGTTGTTACCACATCCTGGTTGAAGGTGACCACATAATTCCGGCCTCCCGAAAAATCAACCCCCAGGTTGAGCCCTTTGGTGGCCAGTGAAACCCCTCCTGCCAGGATGATCACAATGGATATGAGGTAGAACACCCTGCGTCTGCCCAGAAAATCGACCTTTGTATTCTTGAATGCGTTCCTGGTAAGGGCGGTATCAAAGGTGATGGTTTTTCCCCGCGACAGCATCCATTCATAGATCAGCCGTGTGAGAATGATGGCGCTGAAGAGCGAAGTAAGGATCCCGATGACCAGCGTGGTGGCAAAACCCTTGATGGGTCCGGTCCCGAAGAAGAACAGGATCAGCCCGGTCAGGAATGTTGTGATCTGGGCATCAAAAATGGCCGAATACGCATTCCTGTACCCATCTTTGAGAGCCGTTTTCAGGTTCTTTCCGGCCGCCAGCTCTTCGCGGATCCTTTCGTAGATCAGCACGTTGGCATCCACCGACATCCCGATGGTAAGCACGATCCCGGCGATCCCCGGCAGGGTGAGCACCGCCTGCAGTGAAGCAAGCACACCGATCAGAAAGAACATGTTGGCCATCAGGGCAATATCGGCGACAAGTCCGGCCCTCCGGCTGTAGTAAAATACCATGTAGAGCAGTACCACCAGGAAGGCAATCAGAAATGAATTCAGACCGTCCTGCACCGATTTGGCTCCCAGCGAGGGACCGATCACTTCACTTGATTCGATCCGGGCACGGGCAGGCATTTTCCCCGATTTCAGTATATTGGCCAGGTCATCGGCTTGTGCCTGTGTGAAATTCCCGGAAATGGAAGAACTGCCCCCTTTGATCTCTTCATTGACGGTTGGAGCTGAATATACGAGTCCGTCCAGCACAATGGCGATGGCCTCGCCCACATTCTCCCTTGTCAGATTGGCCCATCTTTTGGCCCCTTCCGAATTCATGCTCATGCTCACCTCGAACTCGCCTGTATAGGGATCGGTACCCACCCTGGCATCGGTAATGTATTTCCCTTCCATTGCCGGCTGGTTGCTCCGGGTGGACTTCAGGGCATGCAGCCTGATGAACTGCTGCCCCTCACCTTCGGGCTCGAAATGCCATGCAAATTCCAGATCAGAAGGGAAAAGCTGTCTGATCTGGGGTATGCGCAGGTAGCGGTTGACAGTGGCCGTGTCCTTCAGCAACACCACCCCAACCGTCGATCCGGGGATGAAATTACGCTGGTTGTCCAGATAGGGGGTAAGCACGGCGAGCAAAGGATTTTCACGGTAAAATTCAGCCTCCTCATCATCATACATCTGAGCAGTATCCATATCGGTCAACAGGTCCAGATCGGTGGTATCCAGCAACAGTTCATCCTCGGGGATGTCAAGCAATGTTTCCTCCCCGGGCTGTTCCTCCGCGGTATCGGGCTGAACGGCTTCTGCCAGTTCGGGTTCCTCCTCAGAGACATCCTCTGTCTGCAGGATGCCCGCCAGAAGCGTATTGGCCTGTTCCAGATATTCCCAGACCTCTGCAGCCTGGTAAGTGGTCCAGAATTCAAGGTTCGCCGTCCCGGTGAGCAGCTTGGTCACCCGCTCGGGCTCCTTTACGCCGGGTAGTTCTACCAGGATCCTTCCCTGTCTTTCCAGTTTCTGGATATTGAGCTGAGCCACCCCGAAACGGTCGATACGGTTCCTGAGCACATTGTAGGAATTATCAACGGCATCTTCCGTTTCTTCTTTCAGGAATCCGACCACTTCCTGGTTGGTGGTATTGAAATCGATATCTCCCCTGGTTTCGGGTGTCATGAAAAACTGGGCCAGCTGGGCTCCCGGGTTCAGCTCTTCAAATGACTCGGCGAAGAGGTCCACAAAATCGCTCTGGCTGGTTCTCTTTTTTTCCCGGGCCAGTGCTATGGTTTCCGTAAATACGGGATCATTGAGATACTGGGGGGCGGCCAGTGAACGGATAATGTCTTCTACGGCGATCTCCAGTATTACATTCATCCCTCCCTTGAGGTCAAGACCCAGATTGATCTCCCGCTCCTTACAATCCTGGTAGGTATACTTTTTAATGAGTACATTGTAAACGACTTCACTCCTCATGGAATCCAGGTAGTTACGTTCCAAGCGAGCATTCCCGTCTGCATATTCCCTGGCATCCTTTTCCACCTTCTGCGTAAAAACAGTGAACAGAAGCTGATAAATACACACCAGCGCCAGGACAATGGTAAAGAACCTGATGGCACCTTTATTCTGCATTTTTAACTTGTTTATTAATAGTTACTTATTTGTGGTTTTTCATGGTAGGCCGCAAATATAGCACTATTTTTTCTGAAATCACAGCTGCGGTACTCCTTAACCGAAAAGCTGCATGTCATCCAGTACCTTCATCACTTTTCGCACGCTTTCTACCGAGGTGGTCAGCAGTTTCTGTTCCCCCTCGTTCAGGCTGATCTGGATCACCTGTTCCACACCGTGACGGCCCAGCTTCACCGGAACACCCAGATAGATCTCTTTCAGACCATATTCCCCGTCCAGGTAGGCACACACGGGAAAGATCCGGTTCTGATCATCCACAATGGCTTCCACCATCTGCCCTACGGCCGCTCCCGGTGCATACCATGCCGATGTCCCCATAAGGGTGACCAGTTCTCCGCCGCCTTTCCTGGTCCTTTCCACGATCTTTTTGATCTCTTCCCCGTCTAACAATTCTGTTACCGGGATCCCACTGATGGAGGTATACCTGGGCAGGGGAACCATGGTATCCCCGTGACCTCCCAGCAGCATGGCATGGATATCGTTGGGTGAAACATCCAGGGCATCTGCCAGGAAAGCCTTATATCGTCCGGTATCCAGGATCCCCGCCATCCCGAACACCTTGTGCGGATCCTTGTTTGCAGCCTGGTATGCCGCATAGGTCATTACATCCAGTGGATTGGAAACCACGATAATAATGGCATCGGGTGAATACTTGATCGCCTTTTCGGTGACTTCTTTAACGATCGTAGCGTTGGTCTTGATCAGGTCATCGCGTGACATACCCGGCTTCCGGGGAATACCGGAGGTGATCACGATGATCCCCGATCCCTTGGTTTTCAAATAGTCATTGGTGGATCCAATGACCCTGGTGTTAAAATTATGGATGGATGAGGTCTGCCAGATATCCAGGGCTTTTCCTTCGGCAAGACCTTCCTTCACATCCACAAGGACCAGCTCTTTTGCCAGATCTTTGTGCGCGATCACATTCGCACAGGTGGCACCCACATTTCCGGCGCCCACGACGGTGATTTTGTTCATAGGTATATCATTTAGGTTCACATGAATCCAATATAGTTGAGTTTGAAGATCCGGGTTTATTCAGGGTACAGCAAATGTAGTAAATTTCATTCTGACGACGGATTTTTGTTGTGCATTTGACATTGTTTCGTAAAAATATTATATTGAGCTTTGACCCAATCTCTTTTCCCGGATCATGAAAACTGATCTTTCCAGATACCTGAATGAATGGTACAAGGCGGAACCCGACCGTAACCTCTATCCGGGTCCGGTGGTCACCATCTCAAGAAAAGTTGGCTGTCCGGCAAAAAAGCTGGCAGCAAGGCTTACCGAACGGCTGAACACCATCAAATCATCCGGATCCAAGGACCATCCCTGGCGATGGATCAGCAAGGAGATCCTGCACGAATCTGCCCGCGAGCTGGAGGTGGATTCCGATCAGATCCAGCATATATTCGATTACAAAAGCAGGAAGGTGCTGGAGGATCTGCTGCTGGCACATTCCAAAGATTACTACAAGTCGGACCAGAAGATCAAAAATACTATTGCCAAGGTGATCCGCAAATTTGCCAACGAGGGAAATGCCATCATTGTGGGACGGGGAGGTGTGGCCATCACCAGGGATATTCCGAAATCGCTTCATATTTGCCTGGAGGCACCCATGGAATGGCGTGCGCTTCGAGTGGCTGAGAAACACAAGTGTTCCATTGAGCAGGCAAAGCAATATGCCCAGAGCATCGACAAGAAAAGGGCCCGTTTCCGGGATCAGTTCCACGGCAGAGGAACTGACTATACCAGCTTTGATCTCAAACTGAACTGCATGACCCTGGATATGGGTGAATTGATCGATATCATCATCAGTGCTCTGAAAACCCGTTCCATGATCTAAAACCATTCCGGTATGCACATGTACTGCCGATGGACAGTTATTCTCTTCTTCCTGATACAGGCCTGCAATCAACCCGGCAGCGGTGAGCGCACCAGGGATATGTTTACAGGTCGCGGCCTGCAAGGGGCCGATGCCGAAGCCTCCGAGGTGATCTATTCACTCTACCTGCCCACCGATATCAGCCGGCTTCTTGAAGAAACCGGGACCAATTTCATGCCCGGACTGCTCCTGCCACCGGAAAAGATCCCCCTTTATGAGAATCCCGAGCAGATCGCCCAGCTGCTGGGGGCCCTGGGTGTGGACATGAGCTACTGCAGGCTCTTCGAACGCATCCCGGAATCTGCCGAATACTATACGCAGATAGAACTGCTGGCAGATAAGCTGGATCTTCCGGACCGGATCTTTGAAAAATACTCCCGTAACCTGGAAGAATATTTCAGTGAGCCTGATTCACTCACCGGACTGATCCATACCGTTTACCGGGAAACAGACAGCTATTTCAGGGAAAATGGCATGGAATCGCTTGCTTCCCTTTCCCTGATGGGCGGTTGGATCGAGGCGATGTACATCGGTGCAGAAATATACATGGACAAAGGGATCATTGAAATGGGTAACAGGATCCTCCAGCAAAAATATGCCCTCAACAGTCTGGTGGGACTGCTGGGGAATTTCCAGGAATCTCTGCTGGTCAGAAAAAACATGCATATTCTGAATGAACTCAGGGAGATGTACGATCATGTAGAGATCAGATACGCCCCTGAAGGATTCAGGATACATCCCGAAGAGGGAAAATTCCATGCCTCCGCCTCCGAGATCCGCTACAATACCGGCACACTGCAGAGCATCTGCACCAGGATTATCTCCATCCGCGGAGAGATCATTCAATAAGCACTTTCCCTGTCATCTCCTCAGGGATGGGTATTCCCATGATATGCAGCAGGGTGGGTGCCACATCTGCCAGGATCCCTTCTTTGATCTCTTTGACATCATCCGAGACAAGCACACACGGGACCGGGTTCAGCGAATGGGCGGTGTTGGGTGATCCGTCCTCGTTCAGAGCATGATCTGCATTTCCGTGATCGGCAATGATCAGCACCTCGTATCCGTTCTCCCGTGCCGCTTCCACCACCGCTCCCGCACATTTGTCCACATCCGTGATCGCTTTTTTGATGGCATCATACACCCCGGTGTGTCCCACCATGTCCCCGTTGGCAAAATTAAGACAGATAAAATCGGGCTGCGCATTGCGCATGGTCTCGATCACTGCATCCCTGACCCCGTAGGCACTCATCTCCGGTTGCAGGTCATAGGTGGGTACCCTGGGAGAGGGGATCAGGATGCGGCTCTCATTCTCATATTCTTCCTCCCTGCCACCTGAGAAAAAGAAGGTCACATGGGCATACTTCTCGGTTTCCGCGATCCGCAGCTGGCTCAGTCCGGCTTCCGCCACCACCTCACCCATGGTGTGGGTAATGTTGTCTTTGCCATAGATCACGTGCAGCCCCTGAAAAGTCGCATCATAGGGAGTCATGGTGCAGTAATGCAGGGGGAGTGTCTTCATTTCATATTCGGGCATATCCTTCTGGGTAAGGACAATGGTCAGTTCGCGGGCACGATCGTTCCGGAAATTGAAAAAGATCACCACATCTCCTTCCCGGATCGTACCCACCGGATTTTGATGTTCGTCCACTTTCACAATGGGCCTGACAAATTCATCGGTAACCCCCTCGTCATAGGATTGCTGGATGGCGGACACCATGTCCCGGGTGGGCCTTCCTTTCCCGTGGACGATCAGATCGTAAGCTTCCTTGATCCGTTCCCATCTTTTGTCCCTGTCCATGGCATAATACCTGCCCACGAATGATGCCACTTCTCCATTGGAGTTTTCCAGGTGGTCCAGCAGTTTCTGCATATATCCTTTGCCGCTTCGCGGGTCCGTATCGCGACCGTCGCCGAAAGCATGTACAAATACCCTGTCAATTCCATAATCTTTTGTCATGTCACAGAGTTTGTACAGGTGCTTATCCATGGAGTGCACCCCGCCGTCTGAAAGCAGTCCCATCAGATGAACCTGTCTGCTAAGGTCCCTGGCGTAGGAAAGCGCCTGAACAAGGGTTTCGTTTTTTGTGATGGAATTGTCTTCAATGGCCATGTTGATCTTGACCAGATCCTGGTAGACGATCCGGCCCGCACCAATGTTCAGGTGTCCTACTTCGGAATTACCCATCTGTCCCTCGGGCAATCCCACATTCTTGCCCGAAGCAAAAAGCCTGGAGGACGGGTATTCCTTCTGCAGGCGGTCCATATTGGGAGTAGGAACCTGGCTGATCACATCGGAGCGGTCCCCTTTGCCGATCCCCCAGCCGTCCAGGATCATTAAAAGTGTTTTCTTTTTACTCATATCCAGTGAATCAATTTTGGCGCTCAAAGATAATGGTTTTTCGGACAAAACATTCCAGGTCCGTATCTGTTCTCCTTATATGGATTCCCGTTCAGGACATCAGAAGACACATGCCCGCGCCAATGCACTGATCCATGAGACCAGTCCCTACCTGCTCCAGCATGCCCATAACCCTGTTCACTGGTATCCGTGGGGGGAGAAGGCCATGGAGAAGGCCAAAAAAGAGAATAAACTCCTGTTGATCAGCATCGGGTATTCTTCCTGTCACTGGTGCCATGTGATGGAAAGGGAAAGTTTTGAGGATGAGGAAGTGGCCACACTGATGAATGAACACTTCGTGAACATCAAGGTGGACCGCGAGGAGCGACCCGATATTGATCACATCTACATGACCGCCGTCCAGATGCTGAACCAGCAGGGAGGATGGCCTCTGAACTGCGTGGCCCTGCCTGACGGCAGGCCGGTGTGGGGAGGCACCTATTTCCCCAGGAAGCAATGGATGGAAGCCCTCGGTCAGTTGCATGCATACTACAGGGACCATCCGGAGCAGACCGAACGGTATGCCGAAGATCTTGCCGATGGGATACGCAAAAATTCTCTGGTCCGGGTGGAGGCTGAACAGGGACCGGTCCTGAAACAGGATATCCGGCAGATCGTCAAACAGTGGTCTGCCCATTTTGACCCGGAATACGGGGGTCCCCCCGGTGCACCCAAATTTCCCATGCCGGTCAACCTGGAATTCCTGCTGCATTACGGGGTCCTTCATCAGGATCAGCAGATCCTTGATTATGTGGACCTGACCCTGACAAAGATGGCCCGTGGAGGGATCTATGATCAGGTGGGAGGGGGATTTGCCCGCTACTCGGTGGACCGGATCTGGAAAGTCCCCCACTTCGAAAAGATGCTGTATGACAACGCACAGCTGACAGCACTTTATGCCAGCGCAAGCATGGCCTTTGATAAAGAACTTTACAGGGAGATCGTGCGGCAGACCATTGCATATATTCAGCGGGAAATGGTTTCCCGGGAGGGAGCATTCTATTCCGCACAGGATGCTGACTCGGACGGCGAAGAAGGAAAATTCTATGTATGGGACCGTGACGAACTGAAAGATCTTTTGAAGGAGGATTTCGGACTCTTTGCAGACTACTACAACATCCATGAGACCGAAATCTGGGAAAACGGAAAATACATCCTGTACAGGACCTCCGATCCTGAGGAATTCGCGGCCGGGCACGGGATGGATGTAAAACATTTTCTGCAAAAAAGGGACCGCTGGAGGGAGATCCTGCTATCCGGGCGGAGCAAAAGAAACGCCCCCCTGCTGGATGACAAATCCCTGACTTCATGGAATGCGCTGATGATCTCAGCCCTGACCCGGGCATACCGGGCACTGGGAGAAAAAGAATACCTCCATCTTGCCCTTAAAAATGCCATTCTGATCCGGGAGAAACTGCTTTCAGGGGAAGGTATACTGTTCCGTAAATACAAAAACGGGGAAAGCTCCATTCCCGGTTACCATATTGACTATGCCCTGTATATCCAGGCCTGCCTCGATCTGTATGAGGTCAGCATGGATCAGGACTGGCTGGGACTGGCCGGTAGTCTGACAGAAACCAGCAGGAATCTGTTCCTGGATCAGAATACCGGCTTGTTCAATTTATCTCCTTCAACCGGTGAGCTCCTTCTCTCCAACAGCATGGAGGTTCAGGACAATGTGATTCCTTCTTCCAACTCGGTCATGGCCCACAACCTGTTCCGGCTGGGACATCTTCATGCTGACAGGCAACTCCTGGAAGAATCGGGATCCATGGCCGGAAAGTTATCCGGTCGTTTCGAACAGTATCCCCGGGCCCATGCCAACTGGGGACAGCTGTTGCTCAAACAGACCCACCCCTATTTTGAGGTTGTGGTGGCCGGCCCATCTGCTTCAACCATCCTGAAAAGCGCTATGCGTGAATACCTTCCCCATGTCATGCTCGCGGGGACAAACAGGAAAAGTTCCCTGCCATTGCTCAGGGATCGATATGAAACGAACAAAACACGTATCTTTGTCTGCCAGAAAAATATCTGTCATCAACCTTTGGAAGAACTTCAGGATGCCCGGGAAATATACCATATTTGAAAGAATCAGAAAATGGAGGGATGTGACCTGGAAGAAACAGGCAATAAAAGATCCCGAGAATATACGTTTTGGGAAAAAATTCGCGGACAGAACCTGGGATCTGATCATGAAAAGCCTGAAGGCCGTTGGTCAGGAAGCCGAAGAAACAGAACAGATGGCCCGTTCTTTTTTCAGGATACTGGAATCAAAACTGAACCTGAACGAAAGGAGCGAACCGCCCACCGAGGAGGAAGTGAAAGAAGCCATCGAGCAGCTCAAGGACGTGGGCCGCTTTTCCCTCTTCACCACCGTGTCGATCCTTCCCGGCGGGGCGGTCTCCCTGATCGGCCTTGAACTGCTGGCAAGGCGGTTCGGGGTGAAGGGATTTACCCTGGTCCCTTCCTCTTTCCAGAAAAAAAAGAAGTCCGCGCCGGAAAAACCGAAAACGCCACAGGAAAAACCGGAAAAGTGATTTGTTATTGAACAAGTTTTTTTAGCTTTAAACTGACCTTTTAAAAAACAACCTTCATTTCTCAATGAGCGGCTTTTTTGGTGCAATTTCCAGGAAGAGTTGTATTTACGATGTGTATTACGGGACCGATTATCATTCCCACCTGGGCACCAAAAGGGCGGGGCTCGTTTTCTACAATGACCGGGAAGGTTTCAGAAGGTCTATCCACAGTCTGGAGAATGGTTATTTCCGGACCAAATTCGAACCGGACCTGCATCAGTTCAGAGGCAACAGCGGAATGGGGATCATCAGCGATACCGATCCGCAGCCGATCCTGTTCAACTCCCATATGGGACGCTTCGCCATTGCTTCGGTGAGCCGGATCGTGAACCTGGCCGATTTGGAAAAATACTTCCTGAAGCAAAAAGAACATTTTACGGAAAACTTTGAGGGAAATGTCAATCCCACCGAAGTGGTGGCCAATCTGATCTGTGAAGAAGATGACTTTGTCTCCGGCATTGAAAATGTATATGCCCGGGTAAAAGGATCCTGCAGCATGCTGATCCTTACCCCGGACAGCATGATCGCAGCCAGGGACAAACTGGGAAGGACACCGGTGATCATCGGCAAAAAAGAGGGAACTTTTGCCGTTGCCTCCGAAACATCTTCCTTTCCCAATACCGGTTTCGAAATAGAGTATTACCTTGGCCCGGGTGAAATAGTGGAGATCACAGCCGATGGATACAGCGTATTGAAACAGGCCGGTGAGCGCATGCAGATCTGCGCTTTTCTCTGGATCTATTTCGGTTATCCTCCAGCCTATTACGAAAGGATCAACGTGGAGGAGGTGCGTTACCGTTGTGGAGCCGCCCTTGCAGCGAGGGACCGGGTGAAGGCCGATTTTGTCTGCGGGATCCCCGATTCGGGTGTGGGTCATGCCATCGGTTACGGCAATACCAATGGATTGCCTTATAAAAGGGCCTACATTAAATACACACCCACCTGGCCCAGGAGCTTCATGCCCCAGCTCCAGGAAATGCGCGATCTGGTGGCAAAAATGAAACTGATTCCCAACCGGGAGCTGATCGAGGGAAAACGGATCGTTTTCTGTGACGATTCCATCGTCAGGGGCACCCAGCTGAAAGATAATACCGTGGATTTGAGACAGGCCGGAGCAAAGGAGGTCCACATGCGCATTGCCTGTCCCCCGCTCACATTCCCCTGTGTTTTCCTCAATTTTTCCCAGTCGGATTCCTCCCTTGAACTGGCCACCCGTAAAGCCATCAAACAGCTGGAAGGAGAAGAAAAAAACCTGGAAGAATATGCCGATCCAGCTTCCGGCCGGTACCGGGCCATGGTGGAACAGATCGCCCGGAACCTGGAGATCGATTCACTGATGTACCAGGATCTGGGGGATATGGTCCGGTCGATCGGTCTGCCCAAAGAGAAACTGTGTACCCATTGCTGGGACGGTTCCGGCTATTTCTGACCCCGGATTTCCTTAAAGATCAATCAGAATTTCTATCTTGCAGGGTATCCAACTCACGACCCATGATCCCGACACGCACATTCGATCTGCTCGACCGGTTCATCACGGTTTTTCCGGGCAGACAGATCCTTGCTGAAAAAACAGAAGGTCAATGGTTCCACTACACCTCGGAGCAGTACCATGAGATCGCCCACCAGTTTGCATACGGATTGCTGGAACTCGGTTTCAGAAAAGGCGACAAAATTGCCACCATCACCAATAACCGACCTCAGTGGAATTTTGCGGACATGGGCATGGCCATGGCCGGGGTGATCCACGTCCCCGTCTACACTTCCCTGAGCCCCGAAGAATACCGGTTCATCCTGGAACACTCACAGGCCAGGATGGTCATCGTTTCTGATAAAAAACTTTATGACACCATCCTTTCTGTCTTCAATACCCTGCCACAGGTGCAATGGCTGTTTACATTCAATGAAGTGGAGGATGCCCCCGGCTGGACCGAAGTTGTGGAGAAAGGTAAAAAGAGTGGAGATCCCGTTAAAAAAAGGATTGAAGCGATCAAAAACGAAATCGTCCCTGATGATTTTGCATCGCTGATCTATACATCAGGTACCACGGGCACTGCCAAAGGGGTCATGCTCTCTCATAAGAACCTGGTCCAAAATTTTCTGGCAGCCGCAGAAATCTTTCGTCTTGATACCGGAGACAGGTATCTGAACATTCTTCCCCTGTGCCATGTGGGCGGAAGGATGGGCAATTACCAGACCCAGTATTCCGGCAGCTGCATCTATTATGCTGAAAGCATGGGAACCATTGCCGAGAACCTGAAGGAGATCCGTGCCACCGGTTTCGATGCCGTCCCCAGGATCCTGGAAAAAATCTATGACAATGTGATCGCCCGGGGGCGCAGCCTGAAAGGGCTTAAAAAAAAGATATTTTTCTGGGCGGTGGAACTGGGATTAAAGTATGCACCATTCGGGGAGAAGAGCTGGTTCTATTACCGGAAACTGAAAATTGCAGACAGGCTGATCTTTTCCAAATGGAGAGAGGCACTGGGCGGAGAGGCCCGCCTGGTGGGTTGCGGGGGTGCCAGTCTCCAGCCCCGGCTTGAAAGGATCTTCTGGGCCAGCGGATTGAAGATACTGAACATGTACGGACTTACCGAAACCTCCCCCATCATTACCATCAACCGCCAGGAACCACCGCTGTGCAGGCTGGGAACGGTGGGAGCACTGATCGAGGGGGTGGAGCTGAAGATCGCCGAAGACGGAGAGATCTGCTGCAGGGGACACAACGTCATGCTGGGTTATTACAGGGATGAGGCGCTGACAAAAAGTGTGATGGATGAAGAAGGATGGTTCCATACGGGAGACGTGGGATATCTGGAGGATGGCCTCTTTCTGCATGTGACCGATCGAAAAAAGGAGATATTCAAGCTTTCCAGCGGGAAATTCATTGCCCCTCAACTCCTTGAAAACCGGATCAAGGAATCACTTTTCGTGGACCAGGTCATGGTGGTGGGGGAGCACCAGAAATTTGCCAGTGCCCTGCTGGTACCCAATTTTACATTCCTGAAAGAATGGTGCACGGACAGGGATATCCACGTCCCCCGGGAAACATCCGAATGGGTCTGTATTCCCGATGTGATTTCCGTATACCAGGAGGAGATATCAAAAATCAACCAGACCCTGTCCGCGGCGGAACGTATCCAGCGTATCCGCATCGTCCCCGATGAATGGTCACCCCAGTCGGGTGAGCTGTCGGCCAGTCTGAAACTAAAAAGGAAAGTGCTGGAATCGAAATACAGGGAATTGCTGGATTCAATCTACCGGATCAGGTCCTGACTTTCAGCCGGAATTTCTGTCGCACAATGAAGATCACGGAGGTAACGGATAAAAAGACTCATAAGGCATTTCTGCAGGTACCGAAAATGCTTTACCGAAATGACCCTGTCTGGGTATGTCCCCTGGATAAAGAGATTGCTTCCGTTTTCGATCCACAGCAAAATGTCTATTTCCGCCATGGCGAAGTCAACCGGTGGATCATGCATGACCGGCAGGGCCGGCTCGCGGGCAGGATCGCCGCTTTCATTGACCGCAACACAGCCTACCGGTATGATCAGCCCACGGGCGGGATGGGTTTCTTTGAGTGTATCGATGACCGGGAGGCTGCACACCTTCTGTTCGATACGGCTAAAAGCTGGTTGCAGGAACGGGGAATGGAAGCCATGGACGGCCCCGTCAATTTCGGGGAAACAGACAAGTACTGGGGATTGCTGGTGGAAGGATTTACCCATCCCTCCTACGAGATCGCCTATAATCCTCCTTACTACAGGGATCTGTTCGAATCATACGGCTTCAGGACTTATTACCGCCAGGAAGGATTTCATCTGGATCTGAAAAAGGAGCTTCCCCCCAGGTTCCGGAAGATCGCCCGGTGGATCGCCGGAAAACCGGAATATGAATTCAGGCATTTTCAGTGGAAAAAATCCGGTCAGTATATCAGAGATTTTACCGAAGTATTCAATCAGGCCTGGGCCTCCTTCAAGGAGAACTTTGAACCCCTGGAGGAATCCTATATCAGAAAAACCCTGAAGAAAGCCAGAGCGATCATCGATGAGGAGTTCATCTGGTTCGCTTATCACAACGGAAGACCCATTGCCATTTACCTGATGTATCCGGATGTGAATATGATCCTGAAACACCTGAACGGAAAGCTTACGCTTCCCGCCATGGTCAAATTCCTCTATCTCAAACAGAGAAAGACCATGACCCGGGCAAGGGGAGTACTGATGGGGGTCATCCCCGGGTTCCAGGGACTGGGTGTGGAGGCCGGGATCATTATCCATCTTGCGGAGGTAATGAAACGAAAACCCCATTACAGCGAGATCGAGTTTTCATGGGTGGGAGATTTCAATCCCGGGATGCGAAAGATCTTTCTTTCTGTGGGAAGTGTTTCCGCCAAGCATTATATTACCTACAGATACATGTTTGACAAAAATGCCCCATTCAAAAGATATCCCATCCCTGATGAGCGTTAACATTAAAATGATTTGCTGATGAATTATGACGTGATTGTTATCGGAGCCGGACTGGGCGGATTGACAGCCGGGGCAAAACTGGCCAGGGAAGGCAGGAAGGTGCTGCTGATCGAAAAGCACGACAGGCCAGGTGGTTGTGCCACCACTTTCCGGCGGAGGGATTTTACCATGGAGGTGGGATTGCATGAGATGGACGGTCTCCACCCCAGGGACCTGAAAAGGAAAATCTTCCGGGACCTGGCCATTCCGGACCGTGTAGAATTTATTCAGGTACCTGAGTTCTACAGGTTTCTCAATGAACGGCAGGACATTGTGATCCCGCATGATCCGGAACGGGCAAAAAAAATATTGACCGAACATTTCCCGGACCAGGAAAAGGGGATCGAGCAGTACTTTTACCATGTGCTCAATGCACGGAAGATCATCAGTGAGCATGGGAAGGGACCCGAGAAAAGCGTGGGACAGTTCCTGGATGAGATCATTTCCGACGAGGAGCTCAAACTGGTCCTGCTGGGCAACCTGGGTTATTTCCATGATGATCCCTACACCCTTTCGCTGGGTTATTACCTCACTGCCCAGGGTAGCTATTACTCGGGAAGGGCCAACTTTGTCAAGGGCGGATCGCAGATGCTTTCCGGAGCATTGATGAGCATCATTACCCGTCACGGGGGTACAGTGAAACTGAAACATCTGGTCACCGGCATCGAATATGAGGGAAAGCGTCCTGTCGGGGTTACTTATGAAAATGCCGGAGGAAAGAAAAAAGAACACTATACCGATCATGCCGGGGAGATCATTGTGAACGCGGCCGTTCCCAACCTGGCCGGTTCCCTGCTGTCCAGGTCTGATGGCAGAAAACTTTCCCGGGCCATCCGTAAGAACCGCATCGGGCCCTCGCTGCTGACCGTCTATTTTGGATTCAATAAACCTTTGAAAACCCTGGGGAACAAGAATTACTCCACCTTTATTTACCATCCCTCGGTTCAATCACAGTCCGACATTGTAAAAAACAACCACAGCAATTTTGGTACCCGGAGTTTCACTTTCGTGGATTACAGCCAGGTAGACTCCGGGCTGGCCCCCGAGGGAAAAAGCGTGGGAGCTGCCTGTTGCGTGGATTACCCGGAAGACTGGGAAGGGATGCTCAGGGAAGAGTATATGCGCCTGAAATCGGATGTGGCCGATACCATCACCGGGAGGTGCGAAAAGCTCATCCCCGGTTTCAGGGACGCGGTCGAATACGTGGAGGTGGCCACACCGCTGACAGTGAAACGGTTCACCCTGAATCCCGGAGGAGCCGTGTATGGGTTCGCACAGGAACCGGACAGGCCCACCGGCTATCTATCCATGCTGCCGGACAATATTCATATCGCATCGGCCTGGGGGAAATTCGGAGGAGGATTTTCCGGTTCCATTTACAGCGGTTACATGACGGCCCTGGATGTTATTCGAAAAAAAACCAGCCGATAGTGAAGCCGGTTTTTCATGCCCTCACGGAAGAGTGATCCGGATCAGCATCCTCTGTGAATGCATCATCCCCTCACCGCCGATAAAGTGGAAACTCCAGCCGATCATGGATGAGATCCGGCGGTTTTTGAAGGGATCCACATAAAGATCCACCCTGCCGTAATTTCCCGAACGGTACAGCGGATCTCCAACTCTCAGGGGGGACGGATCTCCCAGATAATAGGCACCCCTGATCCCGAACCAACCGAGCTTCATATCCGCCCGCGAGAACCAGCCTGCATACCACCTGTTGTCCAGAGGGCGTTCCCACAGGTAGAATGAAGCGATGCCCGTGGACAGCTTCAGATGGTCCGGGAATGTGAGCGGGGACAGATCGGCTCCCGCCAGGATCAGTACGGAACCATCATCCCTGATCCGGTCCGTATTCCCGGAAGCTGTGCTCCGGGCCAGGTGATACCTGGTGGCCATGGCCGACAGCATGAATAACCCTTTGCTGATGGTGGCATCCAGTCCCGCCAGGATCGATTCCCTGGTCTCTTCCGAAGCCCTGCCCGTCCAGTCCACCCATCCGCTCACACTGCCCCAGTCCCAGCTGTAACCGATGAAGCTACCCTCCATGTTGGGACGGTAATAATCCAGCGAATCGGTCATAAGCATCAACGGGTAATCCAGCAGTTCCCTCCGGGGAAAAGACCCAGCGTACATCTTCAGCCCTGCCCTCTGATAACTGTAGTAAAGATCGATCTGGGGAACCACGCCCAGGAGCTTTCCCCCGTATTCGTACATATAGTTGATCCCTGCATGAACAGAATGGAAAGTGTCCAGGGAGAAAGCAACCCCGGGATTGATCCTGGCCCCGAAAATGGTCTGGTGTTCCGCATACCGGCTGAAATATTCCCTGTTATCCAGGATATGGTCGAAATTCAGGTAATACTCGGGGGGTTGGGCCCGGAGGGAAAAACAGGAAAGGATGAATAGCCCGCTACAGGCAACATATCGTATCACGCCGGGTATGATCACCCTCAAAGGTAATGATTTACCGGATATCTCAGATCAGTCCTGCAAGCGCCTTTTCCATCCTTTCTATGTAATTGTCGATCTGATCCTCACGCTGGAACCCGACGATCATCATATCCACGCTCCCCAGCCCCAGCACGAACCTGATGGAATGATCGATCTTTTCACTGTCTTCTGTAAGCTTTCCATTGCCCACCAGCTTCATGCCGATGACCCCTTTCCCTGAAGTGTGCAGCTGATGGATCACCTCCACCACCTCTTCCGGATCCGGTTTATCCATGGCAATACCATAGGGATTGATCCTGACATGGATCACATCCACCCAGGGATCCGCCAGGGCTGTTTTCATGGCTTCCAGGGAATGAACGGAAACCCCGTGGGCCCGGATCATCCCCTGTGATTTGAGCTGATCCAGGATCTCCATCTGTTTTTTCTCGGTATCGGTCCACTCCGCATCAACCATGCAATGGATCTGCACCAGGTCCAGGTAATCCGTATCAAGTTCCTTTCTGAAACGGTCCACGACTACATCGGCATCCGGACGCTCCGCTTCAGGGATACCTCCCTTCCTGGTCCATATTTTCGATCCCAGGGTCAGCTGTTCCCGGTCCATGGTTTTCATAGCCCGTGCCATGAGCCCGTGGGTCCCGTATGTATCGGCACAATCGTAATACCGGATTCCCCTGTCGTATGCATGCCTGAGAACGGCCACGCTCTTATCCTCTTCCTGGCGGGTGAGATAAGAAGTACGATTGCCAGCATGCACCCCGGTCCCGAAACCCAGCAGTGTGGTTCGCAATCCCGATCTCCCCAGCGTGACCCGCTGGAGGGGATCGGAGGATGAGAACCTGCCAGCTTTTACGTAAAGGGGATGACTAAACAGAAGATGCACGGTCCCCAGCGAAAGTGCTCCCAGGAATTTTCTTCGGTTCAGGTCAACTTTTCCCATATGTTGTTTGAAACACCTGCTCACATCCGTATGCTTCAGGGCATCCACATATCTCCCGGGACCAGTTTGCACTCGCCGATCATGGCAATGGCATACTCCATGCGTCCCAGGTCGTTTTTGCCACCATTATTGGTTCCAAAGGTGAATTTGACCCCGGCTTCTTTTGCCTTTATGATGAAAGCCGGTCTGGGTAGCTGCAGTTTGTTGTTAATCTCCAGTGCCACCCCGTTTTCTGCCAGCGCCCGGATGACCCGGTCCATGCGTTCATCGGTCCACAGCTCATCGTAGCGTTCATCGATCTCGCCGGGAAGATAGGTGGGATTGACGTAGATATCAACGGGCTCTGTATTCAGGATCTGCTCGATCCTTTCCACAAGCTGGTCCATGAAATCCTGGGGATCGCCCACTTCAGTCTCCTCAGGGATCCATAACCGCATGCGCCTGCCCTCGTCATTGGTCCAGGTCATGGCATCGGTAAAAACATAATCGAAACGTGAGATGGTCTCCTCCGAAAACAGGTCCACCCACTCCCTTCCTTCCGCCTGCATTCCATGCCAGGCAAGCGGGGTATCCTCATATTGATCCAGGTATTCCTGCAATGCAGAATCGGTCTCAAATCCCATTTGCAATCCGCAGTTCACCGCCAGTCCGTAGGTGAACCCGTATTTTCTTGCATTGGCCAGCGCCTCTCCCTGTGAAAGTCCGCCTTTGAGATGCACATGCAGATCGATCAGGGGAAAGTTCCCGGCGGCCAGGTCGATCAGCTTTTTTTCAAATTCCGGGTCTTCGGGCGGTGTTCCCGGAGAGGGCAGATCATCGGGAAGGGGTCTGACTTTGATATTCTTATAGTACACCACACTTCCCGGATCGTGGCACTGGAATGCAAAGGTGCCGGAAGAAAGGACCCTTCCTTCCATTCCGCCTGTCCTGTATATCTCTTCGGGTTCGGTGTATTCGCATACCAGTTCATTGTTGATAAAGGTCCGGATGGTCTTCCCCTGCACTTTGATGCGGTAATTGAACCACTCGTTGTCCGCTACGGGGGCCTTCCATATATTCCGGATGGCATAAATACTTCCTGTCATCTTATGTTCCACATAGGCTCCGGGCTCTGCCGGCGGTGCGGAATTGATCACCTGACACTCGTAGCCTTTAGAAGGCCATCCCTCCTGCTGGAATTCGGTATGGATATAGATCCCCGAATTGGATCCCGGTTCGGTCATTACGTCGGCCATAAACTCGAAGTTTTTAAAATCATGGTCCATGACCTCTCCCTCATAGAAGAGATGCGACCGCGGCCCGGCTGTCACCAGGGCCCCGTCCCGGACCTCCCAGGAATCGACATTCTCGGACGCCCTCCAGCCATCCAGTGTCTCACCATCAAACAGGGTGATCCACTGATCTGAATCACAACCCATCATGATAAGTGATAAAAAGAGTACAAAAAGCAAATGCAATGGTTTCATAGCGGTAGTTTTTTAAAGATAGGTGCACACAAGACTTTAAAATTACGAATAATGTGTATGCAATTCCCCCCGATCTTCGTCTCAACTTAAAAAAAGGTTAATGTTTTCCTTCAATACACAGGTTTACGCTTAACTTTTTGCGGAATATTGTACATTAGAACTCTCAATATATATTTTTCATAGTTCAAAAAGTCATACGATGATTATCACCAGACGAAATTTCCTGAAGACAGGAGGAGCGGCGGTGGCAGGCAGCATCATCCTGTCTCCCCTGATGCATTCCTGTCAGCGTACCCCGCTCTCTCAGGATGTACAGGGCTTCCTGGATCATTTTGAAGTAACACCCGAAATGATCCAGAAAGTGGTCGCCGAAGCCATGTCCAAAGGGGGCGATTATGCCGACCTTTTCTTCGAACACCGGATCTCCAACACCCTGGCCCTGGAGGATGGCAAAGTGAACCGTGCCTATTCCAACGTGGATTATGGCATGGGGGTACGTGTCCTGAAGGGAGATCAGACCGGATTCGCCTATACCGAGAATATCAGTCTCCGGGACATGCTGGATGTGGCCAAAACTGCCGCCAACATCGCAGGCAATCCTTCCACATTCAAACAGGCCGATCTGTTCGAAAAAGTCCCGGCCGACTATTACAGGATCTCCCGTACATGGGAAGATGCCCCGGTGGAGGAAAAGGTGCCTTTTGTGCAGAAGATCAACGACCGTGTGTTCGAACTGGACGAAAAGGTGACCAAAGTGAACGCTTCCCTGTCCGATGAATCGTCTACCGTGCTTTTCTACAATTCCGGGGGAAAGCTTACCTATGACTACCGACCCCTGGCCAGCCTCATGGCGAGGTGTGTGATGGAAAAGAACGGACAGATCGAGAACAGTTACAGCTCCCGCTCCTACAGAAAGGGGTTTGAATGGCTGGGCGATGATCTGATCGAGGAGATCGCCCGGGAGGCCGTCGATAACACCAACATCCTGTTCGATGCCACCAAACCGAAAGCCGGCGAAATGCCTGTGGTACTCGGTGCCGGCGGTTCGGGCATCCTGTTGCATGAAGCCATGGGTCATGCCTTCGAGGCCGATTTCAACAGGAAGGGAGAATCCATTTTCAGCGACAAAATGGGAAAGAGCATTGCTGCGGATTTCATCAATATCCTGGAAGACGGGACCATTGAAAATAACCGGGGGGCCATCAACATTGATGACGAGGGAAATGATGTAAAGAAAGTCTACCTGGTCAAAGACGGAAATCTCGAAAGCTACATCCATGACCGGATCAGTGCCGAATTCTACGGGGTGGAACCCACCGGGAACGGACGCAGACAGTCTTTCCGGTATGTTCCCATCCCCAGGATGCGTTCCACCTACATGGAGTCCGGACCCCACTCCAGGGAGGATATCATCTCACAGGTGGACTACGGGGTGTATGTGGATAATTTCAGTAACGGACAGGTGAATATAGGAGCCGGCGATTTCACCTTTTTTGTGAAATCGGGCAGACTGATCGAGCAGGGAAAGCTCACCCGGTACATCAAGGATATCAACATCATCGGGAACGGACCCCAGGCACTTGCGGACATCACCATGGCAGCCGGTGATTTCAAAATGGACAACGGTACCTGGAGCTGCGGCAAAGGAGGGCAATCGGTCCCCGTAACCATGGGTCTTCCGACCGTTCTTGTGAAAAAACTGACCGTTGGTGGAACAAGTGCATAAAACAAACAGAATATCATGACCAGAAACGAAAAATATGAATTGGCCAGATGGGCCATCCGGCATGCCCTGGAAAACGGGGCCCGGCAGGCAAGTGTCTCCATTTACAATAACAACAGCAGCAGGGTCGAGGTCAGGGAAGAGAAAATCGACAGGCTGGAGGAGGCCAACCGCAACAGCATGCGGATCAGTCTTTACGTGGATCAGAAATATTCCAGCCACTCAACCAACCGGTTGAATAACAAAGAGGAACTGGGCAGATTCATCGAACAGGCCATTGCGGGTACCCGTTACCTTTCCGGGGATCCCTACAGGTCCCTGCCCGATCCCGACCTGTACTACAAGGGCGGTGGCCCGGACCTGAAAACAGCGGATGCAGGTTTTGATACCATCGATCCGCAACAAAAGATCGATCATGCCTTCAGCATCGAAAAAGAGGTGCTGGGAAAGGACGAGCGGATCATTTCGGTCACCACCAGCTACCGCGACGGAAAAAGTGACAATGTGATGGTGACCAGCAACGGCTTCGAGGGAGATTCAGAAAGCACCTACTATGCTCTGACGGCATCGGTATCGGTGAAAAGCGAAGATGCCCGGCCCCGGTCATACTGGTCCGAATCCTCCATTTTCCATGACCGGCTGGTCAGGGAGGGAATAGGGACCACCGCGCTGGACAGGGCCCTGCGGAAGCTGGGACAGAAGAAGATCGCATCGGCCACCATGCCCATGATTGTTGAGAACAGGCTGGCAGCCAATACCCTGAGACCGCTGATCTCCTCTCTGATGGGATCTTCCATCCATCAGAAGAATTCTTTTCTGATCGACATGGAAGGAGAAAGGATCGGATCGGACCTGCTGACAGTCGAGGATGATCCCTTCATTGTATCCGGGCGCGGTTCCAGGCTTTTTGACAGCGAGGGACTCGCCACACGCAAACGGACCATCATCGATCAGGGCGTCCTGAAAGAGTATTACATCGACACCTATTACGGGAAGAAACTGGAAATGGAACCCACCTCCGGGGATACCACCAACCCGGTATTTCAACCCGGTGAAAAGAACCTGGAAGAGCTGATCGCATCCATGGACCGGGCAATCCTGGTGACAGGTTTCAACGGTGGCAACAGCAACGGATCCACCGGGGATTTCTCCTACGGGATCGAAGGATACCTGATCGGGAACGGAAAAAGGGTCCAGCCGGTTTCGGAGATGAACATCACCGGCAATTTCAAACAGGTGTGGAATGACCTGGTGGCCGTCGGCAACGATGTGTACACCCAGTCCTCCTGGAGAACCCCTTCCCTGGTGTTCGACAACATCGTGTTCAGCGGAACCTGATCTCAGCTGTGAGACCGTATTAAAAGCAGCCTCACTTACCGGGAGGAGGAACGGAACAGACCGATGCGGGCGATGGCCGGCCGGCCGTAAGACTCTTCCAGCACCAGCCTGATCTTTGAGACGGACACCGGAGCGGTTCGCAGGATCCTTTTGTATCCGATGGTGGTCCCCCTGGCAATCTCTTTCCACATGCCCTGCGGTCCTTCCGCTTCTACATAAAAGCTGCTGATCCGCTGCCCGATCCGGACCGGCTCCTGCAGCATGATCCGGTCAAAGGTCTGTGCTCCGTCCAGCCGAATAATCACCTTCGCCTGTTTGCCGGAACTGTCAGCGATCCAGTAAGTTTCCGGATCGCCGTCCACCATATTCCCCGGATGGTTCCGGGTCAGTTCGCCGGATCGTCCTCCGGATGTTTTCCTTCCAATGCCTGTTCCGATATTCTTTCTTTCGGTAAGATTTTCCCGATCAATGTCCGCGATCATGGCCGTTGTCCCTTCCGCCAGGTCCGTGGACCCTTCCGCCAGGTCCGTGGCCCCTTCCGCCAGGTCCGTGGACCCTTCCGCCATGGCCGTGGACCCTTCCGCCATGACCGTGGACCCTTCCGCCAGGTCCGTGGCAAAGGTCCGGTCAATGATCTGCCTGAAGGCACGCAGGCTTGCCGCATCTTTTTCATGGATGAGCCCTCTTCTGTCCGGCGGCAGATTCAGCAGCAGCACCCCGTTGCGGCCCACCGACTTGTAATAGATATCCACCAGTTCCTGCGGGGATTTCACCAGGGAATCCTCGTCGGCATGATAGAACCATCCCGGCCGGATGGAGACATCACACTGGCCCACGATCCACAGGTTGCCTTCCGGGTCACCCCGGTTCAGGTATTCCTGATCTGAATCCCCGATGACCAGTTCCTCATCGCTGATGGTCGACCAGAACGTCTCCCCGGCAAATCCTTTTTCATTTCCCACCCAGCGGATATCCGGTCCCGCATCGGAAAAGATCTTGATCCCCGGCTGCAGTTCTTTGACCAGGGCGAAGGTATTTTCCCAGTCATAATAGGTCTCCCTGTCGATCCTCCTTTCTTCATTGGCACCCCCGTAGTAACCATCACCCCCGTTGGCACCATCGAACCAAATTTCGTTGATCTCCCCGTACCCGGTCAGCAGTTCCTGCAGCTGGTTCCTGTAATAGGTGATATAAGCAGGCCTTCCGTATTCAGGATGGTTCCTGTCCCACGGGGAGAGGTAGAGCCCCACTTTCAGACCGTATTTCCGGCAGGCATCCACAAATTCCCGGACCACATCCCCTTTGCCGTTCCTGAAGGGACTGCTCTTTACAGTGTGCTCAGTGTAGGCACTGGGCCACAGGCAGAACCCGTCATGATGCTTGGCCGTCAGGATCAACTGTTTCAGTCCCCCGTCCCTGGCCACCCTGGCCCATTGCTCCGCATCCAGACTTGCGGGATTGAACAGGGCCGGATCCTCATCCCCGTACCCCCATTCTTTACCGGTGAAAGTATTGATGGTGAAATGAATGAATCCCACCGTTTCCATCTTCTGGTATTCGACCTGTTCCGGGGTGGGGACCACCCTGTCCTGTGGGGAGACTACCCTTCCCGATGGGGAGACTACCCTGCCCGATGCAGATCCGGGCACCTTCCCTGCCGGCCGGCAGCCGGGACCGACAAGGAGAACGAAAAGCAGCGCGTGTTGTATTTGTATAGTCATCTCATTCTATTTTGATCCCTGAAAAGCCGGAAAAATCCTGCCCGGGAAAAACTAATTACAAAGGTGCGTGTTAAGAACAATGGAAAGATTAAAATTATACTTCAAACGGGATAAAATAGTACATTGTGATCTTCAAAAAACTGAAACTTCAGCGTCAAAAGATTTTTCAGTTCCGAATGGTGTTTCTTGTTG
>JBNJEV010000003.1:0-130266 GCA_051746185.1 Bacteroidota bacterium | reverse complement strand
TCGCGTAGAATATCCTGTTCATCAAGTAGAAATTTTTCAAAGCTAAAATCTTTTCCCCATTTCCGGCAGATCATCTGAAGGTTTTTGTGAATCATTCCGCAATGAAAGGTAATTTAAACATTGCGGAATAATTTGTATTTTCCGGATTGAAGAACCTCGCAGCAAGCTGCGTGAAATCTTCGATTTAGAAATAATCCCAATGGAAAGGCGGCTGGAAGATTTTGGATACAATGATCAGCTGGAAAAACTGAGAGTGGAGAATCACCTCGGGGACTTTGAGGTCGGAAGGGTTGTATCCGAGCACAGGGAAAGATATATCGTGAAGACTGAAAAGGGTGATCTGGAGGCTGAAATCACCGGGAATTTAAGATTTTCAGCGCGGGGCCGGGAAGATTTTCCGGCCGTGGGGGACTGGGTGGCGCTGATCCCCTATGATGCTGGTTCTGCCATCATCCATCAAGTAATTCCAAGGTTTTCTATGATTACCAGAAAGGCCGTCGGCCAGTTCGGCGAGGTTCAGGTGATTGCATCGAATGTTGATTATGCGTTCCTGGTGCAAAGTGTTGACAGGGATTTTAATATCAACCGGATGGAAAGGTACCTGGCCATTTGCAGATCCTCAGGCGTGAGCCCGGTCATTGTACTGACAAAAACGGATCTGATCGATGAGCATAGGATCGCCGAACTCTCGCACAGCATCAGCCGGCGGGTGAAAGATATACCCGTTATTGCCATCAGCAACGAAACAAAACAGGGGTATGACACCCTGAAAAATTTGATCAAGAAAGGCAAGACCTATTGTATGCTTGGTTCCTCGGGTGCCGGCAAGTCCACCCTGTTGAACAACCTTTCCGGAAAAGCGGTCATGAAGACCGGTACCATCAGCCAGCACTCAAACAGGGGCAGGCACATTACAAGCCACAGGGAACTGATCGTCCTGAGAGATGGCGGAATACTGATCGACAATCCGGGAATGCGGGAAGTGGGAATTGCCGATACGGACGACGGATTGGAAAGTGCATTCGACAGTATCATCAGCCTTGCTCAGAATTGCAGGTTTAAGAATTGCAGCCATACCAGTGAATTGGGATGTGCGGTGATCGAAGCCGTGGAAAAAGGAGAACTGGACAGGAACTCCTATGAAAATTACCTGAAAATGGAAAGGGAGAAGGCGCATTTTGAATCAACCGTGGCGGAAAAGCGAAAGAAAGACCGGGATTTCGGAAAAATGCTAAAGAACTATAAAAAAGACATAAACAGAAACCAGCAAATTGAGTAACTTGCCTTTGCAAAGCTTTTTTCTGCTGTTAATCAAGACTTTAGGCACATGAAAAACAAAGATCTGGGATTGCTTCTGATACGGCTGGCCGTCGGGATCCTCCTGCTCATGCACGGGATCAATAAAATCTTTCACGGTATTGAAGGAGTGAAAAATACGATCGGAGATACAGGGATACCGGAATTATTCGCCTATGGTGTGTACATTGGTGAAGTCATCGCCCCTCTGATGCTGGCACTCGGTTTCAGGACCAGGATCGCATCCCTGCTGGTATTTGCGAATATGCTCGTGATCATATTCATTGCCCATCCCGGGGATATATTCTCTTTATCCGGAAGCGGGGCATGGGAACTGGAACTGCAGGGCCTGTACCTGCTGGGAAGCCTGGCCCTCTTTTTTACCGGCGGAGGGAAATACGCCCTCTCTTCCGGCAACAGATGGGACTGAAAACAATAATCTTATGAAATCTTTCGAGATTGATTTAAATCCCAGCGAACTGGTTCAGTTTCTGGAAAAACCTGCAATAGATTTCACCCGGAATGACATTGTCCTGTTTTGTGAGAAGAAAAATATTGAGATGGTGAATTTTCGCTATGTGGCTGAAGATGGCAGGTTAAAGACACTGAATTTCGCAATTACATCCAAACAATATCTTGAAACTATTCTTACCCACGGAGAGAGGGTGGATGGAAGCAGCCTGTTTTCTTCCATTGATCCGGGGAATAGTGATCTGTATGTGGTGCCGCGTTACCGGACCGCCTTTTTAAATCCCTTTGCCGGTGTACCCACACTCGATATTTTCTGTTCTTTTTACACCAGCGAGGGCAAACCCCTGGAAAGCGATCCCCACTATGTTTTGCGTAAGGCCAGTGAGGAATTTACCCGGGAAACAGGATATGACTTCCTGGCTATGGGCGAGCTCGAATATTACGTTTTTGCTCCCCGGGAAGAATTCTACCCCAGTGAGGACCAGAAAGGATATCATGCCAGCGAGCCTTTTACCAAGTTCGAATATATAAGAAATGAGGCTATGCTGATGCTAGCGAAAGCCGGCAGCCTTATCAAATACGGGCATTCTGAGGTGGGATGCTTTACCGATGGTGATATTTATTACGAACAGCATGAGATTGAATTCCTGCCGGCATCGGTGGAACACGCTGCAGAACAGATTGTGCTGGCCAAGTGGGTTCTCCGGAAACTGGGACATCAATACGGGGTAAATATCAGCTTTGCACCCAAGATCCTTA
This sequence comes from Bacteroidota bacterium, assembly GCA_051746185.1. Classification (GTDB taxonomy): domain Bacteria; phylum Bacteroidota; class Bacteroidia; order Bacteroidales. Next base: position 127,740 of record JBNJEV010000003.1, on the reverse strand, counting down.
TGGGGAACGCCGGGAGCGGAATGCACTTTCACATCATGGTTGAAAAGGATGGGAAGAATATGACCACCTCCGGGGATCGGCTCAGTGACTTTACCCGCAAAATGATCGCCGGGATCCTTGATTCGGCCGATGCCCTTACCGCCTTCGGGAATACGGTCCCCACCTCATATCTCCGGCTGGTACCTCAACAGGAGGCTCCCACCCGTATCTGCTGGGGATACAGCAACCGTTCGGTGGTCATTCGCGTTCCCCTGGCGTGGACGGGTGCCGGTAACATGATCCGGGACGCAAACCCGCAGGACAAAAGTACAATATCCAGAAGTTTATCGCGGCAAACTTTTGAATACCGGGTTGCGGACGGATCGGCCGATATATACCTGACACTGGCCGCACTGGTGGTGACTGCCCTGAGAGGATTGAAAATGCCCGGCACTCCTGACCTTGCAGAAAAGCTTTATGTAGATGCAGACACATTCAGGCCTCAACACAGGGATAAACTGGCCAGCCTTGAGAAGCTCCCCCATTCCTGCTGGGAGTCAGCCGAAGTGCTGAATAAAAAAAGAAGTGTCTTCGAAAAGAATCATATTTTCCCGAAAGAATTGATTGACAGCCACGTGAAAAAGCTTAAATCATACCAGGACAAGGACCTGAGTGAAAAGTTATACGGGAAGACCGAGGAAATCACAAAACTGGTGGATGAATTCCTCCATTCGGGTTGAGTCTCTGAAGTGACCATTCAAGTGAACCATCTTCATCTATACATAATTGAATTGAACTGATCCCAAATGCGAAGAATTCTCCCATTTGTGCTGATGGTCACTGTAACCTCAAATGTCCTGGCCCAGGATCCGGATACCGTCCCCGGGACAAAACCTGAACCCCTTCCCCTGTGGACGTTGTACGTGCCCGGGGCATCCTGTTTTTACCAGAAACAATATGTGAAGGGAACACTCTTCTCAGCACTGGAGATCGGAGGGGTGTTCCTGGGACTGAAATATGACCATACGCTCAGGAGCAACAGCTCATCACCGTACTATAATTACCCTCTTTTTCTCGGACTGCAGGCCTATCAGACCGAAAAACTGACAAATTTCAAAAACCAGCTGGAGATCATGAAATACAATCATCCGGATTTTCAATATCATGATATCTCCGATAAGGATCTGTACCTGGCTCCTTTCAAACCGGAAAACATCTTCACCCCGATCACCGGGGGAATGGTGCTGCTGGCCGGGGTTTTCCTGGGGATCGAAAAATATATGGAAACACATTCCATATCGGAAGTCAGACAGATGTACTTCATGGACAGGTATATCCCCAGGAATGAAGCCCTGGCGGTCTTCGGGGCAACTTCACTGGCCATGAGCTGGAGTGCGGGAGTGGGAGAAGAGTATGTTCTGAGGAACTGGCTGATGCCTGTACTGGACTACAGATACGGACAAAAAAAGGGGTTGATCTTTTCCAGTCTGACCTTCGGGGTCCTGCATTTTTCCAATCTGCTGTTCGCTGAAAAACCCGATGTTGGTTCAGCGCTGCTGCAGGTGGGAGAGGCCACCATCCTCGGTTATTTCCTGGGCCGCTCGGTGCAAAAAAGAGGGTATAACATCGGACCTGCGGTGGCCGCACACATGTGGTATAATGCCGCATTGATGATCGGATCGTTCCTGCTCAATCCGGAGGAAAATTTCCTGGGAGTGAACATTCAATTTACAATCAAATGATGATGCCTGCACGCAACCCGGACCTCTCCATTGTCATACCGGTTTTTAATGAAGCATCCAAGATTTCCAGGGATATAGAGGATGCTTCAGAATTCCTTTCACGTGCAGGGATGCAGGGAGAAATCATTGTCGTGGATGACGGGATCACCCTGAAAATTATCGAAAACCGGGTGCACAGAGGCAAGGGACATGCGGTCAGAACAGGCGTGATGGATTCCCGCTCCGGTATGGTGATGTTCATCGATAGCGGAAGCTGCATCCCCTATGAAAACATTCAAAGGGGCATGCAGTTGCTGGAGGGTTCACCCTGCCGATCCCCGGTCATCTGACAGATACCCAGTGCGGACTGAAGATCTATCCCAGGGCCATCGCCCGGGAATTGTATGCGGCATGCCGGACTGACGGATTTATGTTTGATGTTGAGATCATTCTCAGGGCCCGGTCCAGGGGATACCGGATCATGGAATTCCCGGTTGAGTGGAGTGCGGACAATGATAGCCGGCTCAGGGTCCCGGAAACAATTCCCCGGATGTTCAGAGAGCTAAGGAAGATCCACAGAACCATTCACTAGATCCCACAGCTCTTTTCGCATATATATCCTGATCTCCTGGCCATGCCGGAGCTCCAGGGTTCCTGTATCCACCCGCATGTACAACATACGTTTTCCCGGGGGTGGTTCGTCATACAGCTTATGGATCAATTTCTCCAGAAAGGAGCCACCGGCAGCTTCCTTGTCGCCATCGGTAACCAGTTCGGGCTCCCCCAGGATAAGGTCCTGATCCGGTGGATCCCGTAGTCACCACTGATGCAGCCCTCCGAATAATCGTATATCAGGGTAAAATTGCGCGTGATGGCCTTCCTCATTGCCTGGCACTCAGTGAAAAAAAGCTCAGGGGCTTTTCGTAATAGATGTGTTTCCCCTGCCGGGCCGCCTCGATACCCATCAGTGCATGCCAGTGATCAGGGGTGGCGATCAGGACCGCGTCAATGTCTTTCCTGGCAAGCAGTTCCCTGAAGTCACCGTAGACCTTGCATTCTTCCGAGCTGTAGCGTCGGTTCGTAAATTCGGCAGCATGATCTGCATCCAGCCTGTTAACATCGCAAACCGCCCGGATGACCACATCGTCATATTCAATAAATGATCTGAGATGGCTGCTGCCCATTTCTCCCACCCCGATCAGGGCAAAATTGATCCTGTCATTCGGAAGGGTCCGGCCCCGGGCAGGAAATACCCCTGAAGGCAGAATGGTGGGAAAAACCAGTGCTCCTGCCGTTCCCCTGGCGGTCTTTTTCAGAAATTTTCTCCTGTCTAGTTTCATTGTCGTTTATCATGAACGGTGATGTACGGTTTATCCGATACCAGCCGGACGGACAGCCGGTCAAAGTATTCGATGCTCTGCCGGATTCCGGGACGTTCCCTGTCCCAGTCACGGGAATATTCCAGTCCGATCAGGGAAGGTTGAAGGCCCAGCTCCTTCAGTTGTCCCATGAACTGATCCATGTTCATGATCCCCGTTCCCCATGCCACATCCATTCCTTCCGGTCCGCTCCGGTGAAGGTCATGCACCTGGGGGGTGATCACTCTGTCGCCCAGTATTTTCACCGCTTCTGCCGGATCAATGTTCATGCGTGACCAGTATCCGAGATCTCCGCAGGCCCCGATCAGCGGACTGCGCCCTTCCACCACTTCCAGCAGCTTTTTCGGGTCCCAGTATACCGGAGAAATATCTTTCCCGTGGTTGTGGATGGCCAGTTTGATGTTGTATTTGATGCAGTACTGCTCGATTATATCCAGGGCTTCAGTTGCCGGTTCGGATATGAAGGTCTTGATCCCCATCTTTCGGCCGAATTCAAAGATCTTCTCACACACCTCCCTGTCGGCCGGTATGTCATGGATGTAATAGGTGACCAGGGTGATCCCTTCATCCAGGAACTTGTTCCGGACCGCCCTTAACTCTTCATCGGTCAGATAATAATCGAATTTCTTCGGGATACCGGCACTGACGGTCTGGACATTCAGTCCCCCCAGATAAAGAAGTCCCATGGAAGCTGCTGTGTCAATGGTCTTAAACAGCGTATGATCCCTGAATGTATAGGATGTGAGCCCGAATCTCCAGCCAAGCTGCTCCCGTGCCTCTATGGCGGGGGTCAGGTGATTGCCCGGGGTGGCGGGAGCATCCAGCTTCAGGGTGATCGTTTCATCGGGTTTCCAGGGATGGCCCCCGTTCTCGTATCCACCCAGCATTTTTCCGTATTCGGGGAACTGGTCATATACGGGCCACTGGCAGAACGTGGCCCCTGCGGCATGAATGCCCGTAAAACCCCTGCCGCTGTATACATATTCAGGCCAGACACCTTTAACAGCTCCCCCTGCATGATGATGGAGGTGAGCATCTTTTCAATACGGTTGATATACGCGGTCGATTATCTCACTGCTTATCTGAAAATAATTCTTACAATAAAAAACCTTCAATAAGTTAAATATTAATTCAAAATTTATCATATATTTACTTACAAATATCTGTGTTTCAATTAGTTGAAATATTTATTTGGCGATTGGGTGGAGGAAGTGATCAATGCTCAATTCCAGGGTATGAATTATATACACAGGAATCTCAATCTTTTCCTGATATGCGGTTTTAGCGTTTAAATGAAATTTCTATACAGTCATCAGCCAAACTGAACCCTAAAAATCCAAGCTTATGAAAACAAAATTCTACACTTTGAAGGTGATGAGCCTGCTGGCTCTTTTTGTGGCCGGAGGATGTTTCAGTGCCCGGGCCCAGATTGTCGGTGAAATCTCCTACAGGGCAACCCATGACACGGACATAGGTTCGGGTCATGATAACACCGATGTGGGTCACAAGACCCAGATCCGCATGGCAAACACCACCCTGACCAATCCTGCCTCCTATGATACCTATATCAAGTTCAATGTGAAAGACAGCCTGGAGATCCCGGAGGGCATGAAAATCCTGTCTGCCAAACTCAAGGTGTCCACCACCATAAACGGGGGACCCCTGATGCCTGATTTTGCCGTTCTGCATGTGGCCAATGACAACTGGAACGAAGATGCGACCATCCCCATCGAGGAGGCTCCGGATTACGGGGTTGAATATTCCGATACCCTGGACCGCACTTCCTTTACCGGCGGGAATGCTTCCATGCTCTGTCTGAATGTAACCCAGGCCCTGCTGGACGAACTGGAAGCCGAAGATGAATTCATGACCATCCGGATCGACAACCTGGCCGAGTCGTTTTATGCAGCCGGCTCAAGGGACATTGAATTTGTTACGGACACAGAGAGCTGGATGTATGGATGGACCCCTCCCATGCTGCATGTGTACTATGGCCATCAGCCCGATTCCATTTTCAGCGAGGTTGATCAGTTCGGGAACATCAAGAATTATACGACATTCATAAACAGTGCAGATGACAAGCGGTACTGGTATAATGAGGTGGGGATCTGGATCGTTGCGGAGAATGAGGGAGACAAACGGCTTCATATCAGCACCAGGCCCGCCCCGATCAATGGCACACCCGGAGGATATGCGCTTTACGCAGGGGAGACTTACGGGGATTTTGATTTCAACCTGAAAGCTAAACTGAATAAGACAACAGGTGGTGCCCTGGACCCGAGAGCCGACTTTATCATTGTATTCGGTTATAAGGGTCTGCTGGACTATTCCTACCTGCGGCTTACCGGCGAAGATATCAATGGGTTCTATGTGGTGGATACCACCGATGGAGGCAGCGAAACCGTGGTGGGAGAGCTGAATACCACTCCGGCAGTCAGTGACACCCTGTTCCACAGCTACAGGGTGGTGAGGACCGGAAGCTCCGTGACCGCCTATATCGATGATGTGGAATATATGTCGGTGGATGATCCCCTGCTGGGGAATGCGGGTCAATTCGGGATCGGTTCTTACAATGATGTGGCTTTCTTCGATGATATACAGACAGGGGCCGGAGAACCCATCTCGGTGAACGAACCGTCGGGACTAACAGCAAGAGTCTTCCCCAATCCTGCCAGCAATGTGTTGTATGTGACCGCAGAAAGCGAGATTCAGGCTGTTTCGATACAGAATATCCTGGGGCAGCAGGTAAGGGAAATTGGCAACATAAGGTCCGGTTCGGTCCGTCTGGGCATATCGGACCTGGAGCCGGGAATCTATTTCATCAGGATCGAGACCGGGGAATACAGCCATGATACCCGGAAGATTGTGATCAAATAGAAAGCGAAGCGCAAAAACTGACAATAAAATCTGAATCGGATGCAAAAATCAGCCATTTTTCTGTTTCTTATTTTGCTGGCCATTTCCGGCTGCCAGGCGCCGGAAACACCTTCCGGCAGTGAACCCGCTCCGGTCTCCCCGGAAGAGGGATTCAGGGATCCTCCCCTGCAGGTGCGCCCCAAAGGATACTGGGACTGGATAAACGGCAATTTTGACCTGGAGCGGCTGACCGTTGAACTGGAAAAGGCCAAAGCGCAGGGCATGGCCGGCTACGATATTTTTGATATCGGGGCGGTGAGCAATCCCGGTGATATGGTCCCTGCCGGTCCTGCCTTCATGGGGGAGGAATGCCTGGAAGGGATCGCCCATGCGGTCAGGGAAGCCGAACGCCTGGGCATGGAGCTGGGCCTGATCCTTTCCAGCAGCTGGGATGCCGGCGGGAGCTGGATCAAACCCGAACATGGTTCCATGGCCCTGTATCAATCCACGGTTACCTTCCACGGACCCGGAACATTTGAAGGGATCCTGCCCTTCCCGGAGCTGCCCGAAACCGGCAGGGGCGGAAAAGAATTGCTGATCGAAAAAGATGCCCGCGGTCTGCCGGTATTTTACAGGGATGTGGCCACCCTGGCCACCAGAACGGATGAACAGGGTATCATCCAGGATCTCTCCCGGGTCATCGACCTGTCCGACCGGATGGATCCGGATGGAAACCTCAGCTGGGATGCTCCGGAAGGGAAATGGAAAATTACCCGTTTTGTCTGCACCAACACCGGGGAACCCCTGAAGGTTCCCAGTCCCAATTCCACCGGACGCAGCATGGATCATTTCAGTGCCGAGGCCACAGATTTCCATTTCAATTATTTCCTGGACCGGTTGCAGGATAAGCTGGGGGATGTGGGGAAGACGCCCATCAAGTATTTCTACCTGTGCAGTTATGAGGTGGTGGGATTTGTGTGGACCCCGGGGATGCTGGAAGAGTTTTCCGGGCGACGCGGCTATGACATGAAACCCTACCTGCCCGTGCTGCAGGGCAAAATCATCCAGAATGAGGAGATCACGGAACGGTTTATGTATGATTACCGCAAAACATTGTCCGACCTGCTGATTGAAAACCTTTATTTGCGGGGAAGGAAAATCATCAATCCGCATGGCATTGAGCTGTGTTCGGAGTCGGGCGGACCGGGGGCTCCCATTCACAATGTCCCGGTGGACGCACTGAGGGCACTAGGCGTACTGGATATTCCCCGGGGAGAATTCTGGAACAAACACAAACGGTATGATGACCGGGGATTTGATGTGATGCAGCTGGTCAAGGAGATATCCTGTGCGGCCCATATATACGGGAAAAAAGAGGTCCAGGGGGAATCCTTTACAAGCTTTCTTCACTGGCAGGAGGGACCGGCAGATCTGAAGCCATTGGCTGACAGGGCCATGTGTGAGGGACTGAACAGGTTCGTTTACCATACCTGTCCGCATACAACCCCGGATGCGGGGATTCCCGGGTATGCCTATCATGCCGGTACCCATTTCAATACCACCAGGGTGTGGTGGCCGAAATCAAGGGCATTCACGGACTACCTGGCCCGCTGCTGCTTTCTGCTGCAGCAGGGGAATTTCGTGGGTGATGTCCTTTACTATTACGGGGACCAGGCACCCAATTTTGTAAAGCCCAAACATGTGGATCCACGCCTTGGCTACGGGTTCGACTATGATGTAACCAACAGCGAGGTCATCCTCACCAGGATCGATGCAGAGGATGAAAAACTGGTCCTGCCCGGTGGCCAGAGCTATGAGATCCTGGTCCTCCCCGATCAGGATCATGCGGATGTGGAAGTACTCACCAAACTCGGGGAGCTGGTAAAAAAAGGAGCCACCATGGTGGGACCGAAACCCTCCCGGTCACACGGATTGAAAGATTATCAGGAAAGGGACCGGCAGGTGAGGGAGCTGGCGGGTGATCTCTGGGGCACGACCAATGGCCGGACAGTCACCGAACATGAATATGGCAAAGGAAAGGTGATCTGGAGTGATCACCTGAGGCAGGTGCTGGATAACCGGGGGATCGGTCCCGATTTTACCCATGCGGGGGGGAGTGATTCAGCAGAAATAGATTTCATTCACCGGCGCACCTCCACCCAGGAGATCTATTTTGTCAGCAATGTAAGGAACGGTCCGGAAACCATTCGGGGTACATTCAGGGTGAGCGGGATGATCCCCGAATGCTGGGATCCGGAAACCGGAAAGATCCACCGGGTGGCCCTCTATTCCGATGACGGGACCCATACCACCATCCCGTTCAAACTGCAGCAGCATGGTTCTATTTTCTTTGTGTTCCAGAAGGGAGAACAGGCGGACCATTTTGTGGAAGCCAGGTTCAACGGGAAAGAATTCACCCCGGAACTGCAAATGGACGGTCATGATATCCATTTGATTGCGGCGGAAGAAGGCACCTGTACGCTGGTCAACACAGAAGGCAGTGAACAGACCATTGAATCTGGAAACATCCCCTCTCCCCTGCAGATCAACGGTCCCTGGGAAATTGATTTCCCTGAAGGGTGGGGCGCCCCCGACCAGGCAGTTTTTCCGGAATTGATCTCCTGGAGCCAATCCGGGGATCCGGGGATCAAATATTTCTCGGGGATCGCCACCTATCACCGGACCATCCACCTTCCTGAAGAGAGTATTTCAGCAGAAACGGTCATGATACTGGACCTGGGGACGGTTAAGGAGGTGGCTGAAGTGTATGTAAACGGGGAAAGCCTGGGCATTCTGTGGAAACCACCCTGGCGGGTGGATATAACCGCTGCCGCCAGGGCAGGAGAAAACATTCTGACCATTGAAGTGGCCAATACCTGGAACAACCGCCTGGTAGGGGACGGAAAGCTGCCGGAGCCGGAGCGCTTCACCAAAACCAACATCACCGGACCCAACTGGCAGACCAGGGTTCCCTGGGAGGATTCCCCGTTGATTGAATCCGGGTTGATCGGACCGGTGCGGATAGAATTTGCGAAAAAACTTCCGGTCAATTAATGTTGATCATCAACAACCGATGAACGGGGGGAGGTGGCCACCCTCTGTACGGTCATATTTGAAAGCAGGGAGAAAGCGGAACGGGTCTGCAGGGCCCTGGGAACCGATACCGTCGATCACAGCGGATGGCACGTTTATTCCAACATGGAACATGTGATGGACTATTTCAGGGGCATCGGAAGGCCTGTTGAAAAGGGCAGTTTCCCTGCCACAGATGACATCCTGGGAAGGGCTGTCAACATCAGTATCGGGGTGGTGGATGCCGGACTGGGTGCGGGAAAGGGATTGAATATCCATTCTGGTGACCGGGAGATTGACCAGTTTGCAGAAAAGTTTATTCAAGCATGTAATAAGTGAACCCATGAGATCAAATTTCCATCCCCTTATCGGGGCTGTTTGCATTTTGATCGTGTTCCTGCTCACAGGCTCCCGTCAGCCCGCGGAAAAAAATCCCCGTCTGTCAGCAGGTGTGGCCAGAATCAATATCACCCCCGGGGCGCCTATCCCCATGAGCGGATTCCGGAGCAGGACCGGACCCTTTGAGGGGATCCACGATTCGATTTATGCCCGGGCCATTGTATTCAGTGACGGGGACCACCGGGCAGCCATTGTTTCCGCGGAGGTCATCGGTTTGTCCGATGCTTTCTGGGAACAGACCACACAGATGATCGAACAGAAAACCGGGATCGAGGCGAAAAGCATATGGCTTACCGCGGTCCATAACCACAGCGGACCGGTGACCAGAGTGTACAGCAAAAATGAGGACCCGGATGTGCTGGCCTATGTGGAAGGGCTCCAGCAAAAACTGGTGCAGCTGGTCATCCGTGCCGGGGAAAAACTGCAACCCGCCCGGATCGGCACCGGAACCGGTCAGTGCAAAATGAACATCAACCGCAGGGCAAAGGACGGGAAAGGCAACATACAGCTTGGACGGAATCCTTACGGGCCCTGCGATCACCAGGTGGGGGTGATCCGGGTGGATGACACGGAGGGAAATATGGTGGCGGTCCTGGTGGACTGGCCCTGCCATGCGGTGGTCATCGGGCCCAGGAACAGTCTGATCAGTGCCGACTGGCCAGGAGCTGCCTCCCGGTATATTGAGGACAGCCTGAAAATTCCCGTTGCACCGATGATCGTGGGTGCATCGGGAGATATCAATCCCCTCTACGGACCCCATATCGATTTCCTTGATGTGAACTCCTACGCCTATGCGGTGGATGCCATCGGATATGACCTCGGGAATGAAGCCATCCGGGTCTCCAATGGGATCCACACGACGACCACGGGGAGGATCGAATCTCTTCAGAGAAGCATCTTTCTGCCGGGAAAGACGGAAGAAAAGGACCGGCTGCACCATAAGGGTTATGTCCCCGGACATGAGGTGGAAGTCCGCCTTTCCCTCCTCCGGATAGGGGACATCTGCCTGGCAGGGGTAAACGGTGAGGTTTTCAACCAGATAGGCGTCCGGGTCAGGGACCTCTCCCCCAACCCGAACACCTTTGTCGTTACCCATTGCAACGGAAGCGCGGGATATCTGGTAACCGATGAAGCCATGCCCGAGGGGGGTTATGAGGTAAGGTCAACCAGCGCAGCATCAGGGGCCGAGCAGGGGATCATCAACGGATTGCTGGAAATGATCGGGAAACTTTCTGAAGAATATGCAGAAGTGCTTTATCTCGATTCGGAGCAACCGGTGGAGAGACGGGTGGAGGATCTGTTGTCCAGGATGACCCTGGAGGAGAAGGTGGGACAGATCAACTGGCCCTGTGTCTACATGGATGGCTATGGTGTGGATATCCCCTCCAAACGGAGAGGGGTCAGGAAATTTGTCACCGGCGATCTTCTGGAGATCGGCCCGGGGGGAGGATGTTTTACCCTGTCCAACGAAATCTCCCGTGAGGGCACCCGCCGGCAGGCGGAAACGTTCAATGAGCTCCAGCAGCTGGCCCTGGACTCGACCCGGCTCGGTATCCCGCTGATGCAGGTGGAAGAGGGAACGCACGGCTTTATGGCCCCCGGTGCCACCATTTTTCCGGAAGGACTCGGACTGGGTGCTACCTGGAACACGGAGCTGATCGAAAGGGTATACAGTGCAGCGGCCAGAGAGGCAAGGGCAACCGGTGTGCACCAGCTCTTCACCCTGGTCATTGAACCCAACCGGGATCCCAGGCACGGGAGGAACCAGCAAACCTACAGTGAGGATCCTTACCTGTGCTCAAGGATTGCTGAAGCCATTGTCCGCGGGGCCCAGGGCGGTGATATTTCAGCCCCTGACCGGGTGATTGCCGGGCTGTGCCACTATCCGGGTCAGACCCAGGGATTGAACGGCATCAACCGAGGCAGCATGGATCTTTCCGAAAGGACCCTTTATGAGGTCTTTCTTCCTCCCTGGGAAGCGGGTATTCAAAAGGCAGGTGCGCTTGGAGTCATGGCCACGCATCCCTCGATCAACGGGTACCCCAACCACGGATCTGAAAAATACCTTACCACCATCCTCAGAAACCGGCTTGGTTTTCAGGGAAACGTGCTGAGCGAGGGAAGCAATACCGGCACACTGATCTATGAACGTGTGGTGGCCACAGAAAAAGAAGCCGGTCCCATCGTGCTGAATGCGGGGGTGGATGTGAACATCACATTTGAGCCGGGATACATGGAGGATATGATCGACAATGTCCGGGAAGGGGTGGTTCCCATGGAGCTGCTGGACAGGGCGGTCAGGCGTGTCCTCAAAATGAAGTTTATGCTGGGTCTGTTTGAGGATCCGCTTGTGGATGTCACCAGGGCCGTTGAAGTGGTACATAGTGCTGAACACCGGGAAATTGCACTGGAAGCCGCCAGGGAAGGCATAGTCCTTCTAAAGAACGAAAACAGCCTGTTGCCCCTTGACAAGAACATCCGGTCGGTGGCGGTGATCGGGCCCAATGCACATGACCGGGAAAACCTGCTGGGCGATTATATCCCCAAAAAGCTGCTTTATGAAACCACCACTGTCCTGGAAGCCATCAGAAAAAAGGTGTCTCAGCAGACCACCGTCAGGTATGTAAAAGGATGTAATGTACTGGACAGCACCCTGAACGAGATCCAGGCTGCGAAAGAAGCCGCCATGTCCGATGTGGCCATTGTGGTGGTGGGTGAGGATGAAAGGACCGACGGGGAGAGCGATGATTCGGCAGACCTGGATCTGACCGGATACCAGAATGAACTGATCAAGGCCGTTCACGGGACAGGAACCCCCACCATCGTGGTCCTTGTCAGCGGCAGGCCGCTGACCATCAGGTGGACAGCAGCACATGTGCCTGCCATCATAGAGGCCTGGATGTGCGGTGAGCAGGGAGCCGGGGCCATTGCCGATGTGCTCTTCGGTGATGTGAACCCCTGCGGCAGGCTGCCCATCACCTTCCCGCGTCATGTGGGACAGATGCCTTTTTACTACAACTACAAGCCGGCCAAATTGAACCGTCACGGGAGGGCCTATGTGACCTATCCGTTAACCCCGCTTTGGGAGTTTGGGTACGGACTCAGTTATACCACATTCGAATACTCCAACCTGAAGATCCATCCGGCAGAAATACCCCCGGGCGGCACGGTCACAGTCAGCATGGAAGTGCAGAACACCGGAGGCCGTGCAGGCAAAGAGGTGGTCCAGCTGTATATCGATGATGTGATCAGCTCGATGGTAACCCCTGTGATTGAATTGAAAGGCTTCAAAAAGATCCACCTGGAGCCCGGAGAAAAGCAACCGGTAAGCTTCCGGTTGACCCCTGATGAGCTTTTCCTGTACAACAGGGAGATGAAGCGTGTGGTTGAACCGGGAAGATTCGAGGTCATGGTCGGCACCTCCTGCAGGGAGATCAGACTTGCCGGGCATTTCAATGTGACAGATAATAATTGAAATTCTTTCCTACACCCTGACTATTCTCTTATTTTCAGCATCCCACCTGGTGCGGCATTTCTCCCTGTAAGATATATCCGACATGGCAAGGACCACCGCCTCCTGGAATGCCATTTCAATGTTGGCCGAGGTTTCACCGCCGTTGCGGATACAGTCGAGCCATTCCTTGAGATGCAGATGGGTGACGTCCCATTCCCTGCCCTCAATGGTAGTAGTGGTCAGTCCCCTGGAGGCATAATACCGGGTTGTGGGTGATGAAACGGCATCGATGGATTCTTCCAGGCTGGATCCCTTCAGGATTTCCAGCATGGGCCTTGAGGGGTCAACCAGTTCCTTTTCAAGCAAACCGGCATATCTTTCAGAATTGCCATCCGGGGTCATGGTCAGGTGTCCGCCCACGGTCATGGACGCATCCCGGCCATAAATAGTTCTGGGACGGGTCTTCGATGAGGTAAGGTTTGCACTGTAAGTGAGCGTAATCCCTTTATCAGAATACTCGTAAGAGGTATGAAGCATGTCCGGGATTTGTCCAAAATCCTTATAATAGTACTGACCACCTGTTGCGGAGACTATTTCCGGGATGCCTAAATGAAGAAGCTGGTTCACTGCATCAAATTCATGGGAAAACAATTGTCCGTAAAGCCCCGTATCATAATCAAAATAGCGTGCCCAGCTATAAAACCTTTTTATGCTGAAGGGTGCATCAGGGGCACTGCCCAGCCACTGTTTCCAGTCTATGGAACGCTTATCACCGGGCTTGGGATTCCCGTCTTCATCAAGGTGCCTGATCCATGCTCCATTACGGGTGTTCCGGTTGGTGGTTGTTTCCACATGGGAAAGATTTCCCAGCAATCCACGTCTGATGATCTCCTTTGCCTGCTGAAATACGGCATTCTGCGGGATCTGGTGACCCATCTGATACACGACTTCGCTATTCTTTACCGTCTCATATAAGGGCTGTATCTCATCTTCCCTGTGAACCGGGGCTTTTTCGCAATATACATGCTTTCTCGCTTTTACCGCATCGATGGTCATCCGGACATGGTGGTGGTCCGGAGTGGCAATAATGACCGCATCGATTTCCGGGTCGTCCAGCATGTCGTGATAATGCCTGTACCGTTTTACAGGATGCTTTCTGGCGATCTCCCCGCCGGTGAAAATATCATGCCTGGCCACATCCATCCCCTTCTCTGCATGCAGATCGAAGACATCACAGATGCCGGTGATGGCCACATTGAAGTTACCGTAATTGATCTGCGCATCCAGGGATCCGTTTTTCACTGCACCTTCGAACTGCTCCTTTTCCATAAATCCCAATGCCTGTGCCAGTTGAGGACCTCTTATGCCAAATCCTATAATACCGATACGGATCAGATCCCCTTTGCTCTGAGTGACCGTTTTTACACTGTCAAGCAGATCATCCAGTCCCAGCTCATTGACGATCTGTTTCCGGATATTGTGCTTCTCATCGTAATCCAATTTTCTTAAAACCTCTATTCCCAATAGCCCCAGCACCGGGATACCGGCCAGGGATTTCAACATCCTTCTTCTCCCCATACCGGATTTCTGGTTCTTATCGTTTTGTGATGACATGGTTTGATTATTTGTTTTTCCTGTTATACAATAACATATCCAGTCCGAATAACCGTGCTGATGGTGATACGGCGATCAGCAGCAGCATGACGGCTTCTATCAGTGTCTTGTTCACTAAAAGGTAATTCCCTTCAAGGGGAATGGTTGTTCCGAATCCTATGAAAGGAGGATTGAACAGGTAATACAATGCAAGCAGTGCACAACCGGCAATAGCTGCTACTTTCGTAAAAAGTCCAAGGATAAGACCCAGGCCGATGGCTGTCAGGCCCCAGGTATTCAGAAAATCGACCGCATCCAGCACGCCCGGATTGGATATGATCCAGTCTGCCACCCCCTTGAATATCCAGGTCGATTCCGCCAGGAAGGCGATGGAAGACCATTCAGGATCCAGAAACTTGTAGATCCCTTCATAAAGCAAGTACCATCCTAACAGAAAACGCAGGGCAACCAGGAGGGATGATTGCCATTTTGAAATTTCGGGTTTATCATTCATGATCAATTATAATTATTTTTATTTCATCTTCCGGTGCCTCTGAACGAACCTGGAGTATGATCCTGGTCAATTCATCACCCCAGACATTCTGCAGTTTTTTGTCTTCGATTTTGATCGTTTCTGCACTTGCAGATAACTTATCGGCCTCATAATATATATGCACGGGTTCCAGACCATTCTCCCTTCCGGTCAGTATTACCTCTCCTTCTTCATTCGTATCCACCTCCATCGGGGTCATCAAATGCAATAATACGGGTTCCTTCCACTCTTTCAGGATATAATGATCTGAAAGTTCAACGCTTTTGCCTCTGTTCAGCACGATTGACCGCCTGTAGGAACGGACTTCAGCCTCCTGTGGGTATGCACGGGCCATATTGAGCGCAAACATAGCATTTCTCTGGCTGGATTCATAACGAACATTTTCCGCTTTGAAATCCAGACCGTTATTCTGCATCACGCCGTTGATGGTGGGAAGATTGTGAAAGGCCGACTGCATGGTCCATATTTCATACCTGCGGGGACCGAAAGTTTTTTTAGTGTAGGTCCCCACCCCCACATCGATCAGTACCGGCTGTCCGTCCAGGTAGACGATGAAATTGCCCACATCGTTGTGATTGTGGCTTTCGTGGTTGTGGCCTCCCTTGGCGGCGACATAGAAGTCGCTCTTTGCGTTTTTCCCCGACCGCGCTGCCATGACCTGCACCTCCGGCAGCCATATATCCTGTACCCGGTAATCTGAGAGTGTGGTCGATCGCAACCTGTTCAAGCAGAACAAACCCTGCATTTGCCTGTACATATTTCCGGGTATTTCCGGATCCCCGTAATGTTGCCTGGCGGCGGCATCCTTAGCAAAGGCCATCATTTTTTTATCTCCGATCCTCTCCCCATACCTGAAAACGAGCCCCGGGTCGACCTGCACCACCGCGCTGGCATCCGCAAAATTGATGTAATAATCGTCGCAGATATGCACCCGGTAGATGTACCTGCCCATCTCACCGATCAAGGGCCGGTCAAAAATATTGATCTTCCCCCCCGATGCATCATACAGAAGTTCCAGGCAGTCGAACAGCGATCCCGCTGCATGGCCCCAGTAATTGGGCCCCTCGTCACATCCTCCGTCAGCCGGGTACGGATTCAGGTACTGGTCGATACATCGCAAGATCTTATAGATCGATCTCACCCTCCTGTCAGGGTCATCTTCCAGAAGCAAAACTGTGGTCAGCCAGTTGGAATCGATCCAGGGAGACCAGTTGTTCAGTCTTTCCAGACCGACCCCTGCCCGGTGAAGGGGAATCAATCCCATCCACCAGAAGTCATTCCGCTCCAGGCACGGGTCCAGGATCCTTCGCCTGGCCTCCAGCCTCACTCTCCGGCAGATCAGGGGAGAGACACTGTCCAGCTGTTCCTCCAGCAGATATACCGTCCATGCCAGCAATGCACCGGTTTCCGCGGCAAAAAGATCCACCGTCGGCTCGGAAACATCGGGCAGGCCCCTTCCTGCTTCCTGGAGATACAGATGGGCGGGAACACCCCAGTAGGACTCTTCGCAAAGGGCCCATATGCCGTTGACAATTTGATCGACAAACCGCCCCTTCCCTTCCATCAACTCGGCCATCACCAGGTCTTCCAGGCTGTGCCTGCGCCCAAAATACTCCTTCTCATAATGGCTCCTGTTGCCGGTTCTGGCAAATTCCATAAACAGGGTGGCGGGAAGCGGACTCCAGGAATATTCCATGGCCTGCTCGCCCTTCCGGATGGAATGATCTGTGATCTCCCCGGAAAATTGCCCCCAGATCTCCCGTTCCCCGCCCCCGGGAAAGGGTTTCCACTTCCCCGGAGGTATCATGTGTTCCTGGATATCTTCCAGGCTGTATGTACCGGTCAGCAGGTTCCTTTCCCGGGCATATCCCCGGACCGAGAGATTCCCCGTATGCTGGTTGACCCAGAGCCGGATCAAGCGGTCATTATGATTGGCTCCGAAAAGATCCATGTCCCCGTCAACATCATGGACTTCTATATCGGTTGAAAATCCGCTTTCCTCAGAGATTATTCTCTTTTCCCAGTAAGGATTTTCATAATACACCAGGCCCCCTCTGGTATATCCTCCAACAATCAGGTCCGTTCGGCCATCGTTGTTCAGATCACCAGTACATTTACCCCATGGCCTTACCGGTCCCTCTGCATCAATCAGGATGCAGTTGAAGTGTGGTTGGGCGGTTGCAGAAAGCATTGCCAGGCCAAAAAAGACGGATAACAGGTATTTAATCAGATTCATATGTCTTATTTTTTTAACCAGTACTTTTCTATCTCCTCCAGGGTTTTTCCTTTTGTTTCGGGGACCAACCTGGCCCCGATGTAGATGGTCGGGATACAGAACAGGGCAAAGATCCAGAAGGTCAGGGCAGGTCCCAGGTTTTCCAGGGATATGGGGACTGTTTGTCCGATGGTGGCCGTTCCTGCCCAGCATGCCAGGGTGCCAGATATGACCGCGGTATCATATCCGAACAAAAATCCTCCCAGCGACACGATCACTGCAAGCCAGGTAATATATACCCGGTTCATCGGTTTACTCATCAGTGATAATGACGGCTTCAATATGCAAATAATCCGCTATTTTCTTGATGGTGCCGGCATGATGCCCGATCCCCAGTGCAAAATGGTGGGTGGGACCTTCGGCTGCCCAGCGTTTCAGAAATGTTATCACATCGGGTTTGAAAAATCCTCTGGTATTGGTGTTGCCGGTAGCGGGGATGGGACCGTGCATCGATTCACCCTCGGCAATAATGAACTTGAACCTGCCATCATAAGTGGATGAGATACTGAGCATGGTGATGGGACCTTCCTTTATCTTGAATTCCACACTGGCCCCGCTCCCCGGTTTGCCATGATACTTCAGCAGGCTCCTGAGCACCGGTTTCCGGTCTGCGATGTTGATATGGTGCGGGCCGTCATGCCCCACCAGCACAAATCCTTCGTTGAAATCCACCGGATGAAATTCTGCAAAGCTTCCCCCGATATCCAGCCTGTCCATGATCATCATGGCAATTACGGTCTTCAGATCCGATTCACCGCACATGGGGAACCCGGCCGAGCTTAAAAGCGAATTTCCCACGATCAGGTTGGTGACAACTGTTCTGAGTTCGGATCCTTCCTGGGCATCATAATAATAGGCCAGTCCGTCCAGTTTTTTCTCCTCCACAAACCTGTCCAGTGCCACACTTACCCTGGCCGCTGTGGTCAGATCTTCATCGGTCAGCTTGCGGGTGATGGGATCGGAGACAGGATCCGGGGTATCAAAGAACTTAAGGATTTCCTTTTCCCGTGAACGGATCTCCTCCTCCCTGACCGACCGGTAGTGCAGGTATACATCCTCGGCTTCTGTCTGGACGATATGACAACCGAATGCTGCGGTGATCATGGTGGGATCAGAATGCATGTCCAGCATGGACTCAATGGGATGCCCGAAGTGCCCGATCCTTGCCCTTTTCACATCATGCAGGACTTTGGCGATCCGGCAGCAGGTCTCGATTTCCGCATCGGCTTCCGGATCATCTTCCAGGGTGCCGATGATCACCCCGGGAACGTCTTTTCCCATTCGAACCGCAACCCCGGTGAATTCAGGAACCGAGCAGATATCATCGTTGGCCAGCTGCATCTGGGTAGATGCCCTGGAATAGTCCAGCGCCCTGAGCGGCTGCAGGGCCACCATGACCAGCGGCAGATCAAGGTTTTTGATGATCACCCCGAAAGTGCTGGAGGTGGCATAGGTGACCATATCGCAAAATACCAGGTCGAGGTCGGCAGCCTTCAATCTGGGAACCAGGGCATAGGCACTTTCTGCATCATCCACCAGGCCGAAATCAAATACCCGGACCTGGTGCCTTTTTAATTTCTCCACAAAGACCTTCTGCTTCCGGACCATTTCATCCCGCAGTCCCTCGAACTGTTCCCAGTATTTCCAGTACCCCACGCCGAATACCCCCACATTGGCCTTAAGCGGTTTCCTTCTTGGAATTCTGTATACATCCATAATCTGATGTTTTGATGAATGAATATGTCAATCTGATTGAATCCTGAGGGGAACAATCTTTTTGATGGTCAGTACCAGGATTATGAATCCCAGCGGATACATGATCCCGGAGGCGACCCACATGGGAAGGTAGGAAAAATTTTCCACCACCTTCCCGATCAGAGGATTGACCAGCAATCCTGCAATGGCCCCCGCCGATCCGGACATCCCCACCACCGTTGAAGTGGCATTTGTTCCGTACAGCTCGCTGATCACCGTAATATAGTTGGTAATCCAGAAGCCATGGGCAAACATGATCAGGGCCATGAACAGAATGGCGGACTCAGCGGTGGATACCACCACGGTAAGAGGGGCAACCATGGTAACTGCTGCTGCGAGTCCCATCACGGTCTTTCTTGCCCTGCTCACCGAAAGCCCGGATTTGATCAACCGGTCGGAAACACCGCCTCCGATGATGTTTGAAATACCCAGGGCAAAGAACGGGATCCAGAACAATTCGCCGATGCGTTCAAAAGAGACCCCCCGCTCCGCACTTAAATACTTGGGGATCCAGAACATGAAAAAATAGAAAACAGGATCAAGCAGAAACCTGATCATAATGAGTCCCCAGGTCTGCCTGAGCCGGAGGATCTTTCTCACCGGAACTTTTATTTTCCTTTCGCCTTCGGTTTTCTCCGTCTCCCCACTACTGTCCGCTTCGATAAGCGCCAGTTCCTTTTTGGTGACAAAAGGAGACTTCCCGGGTTTGTGGAAAAAGATCAACCAGACCAGCACCCAGATCATGCCAAATATTCCTGTGGCTACAAAGGTTCCCCTCCATCCGAAGATCGAAATCAAATAGACGGTCAGGGGAGGGGCAATCACCGCTCCCAGCGCTGATCCGCCGATGGCAATCCCCATGGCCAGGGCCCTTTTTTGCCGGGGGAACCATTCAGTCACCCCTTTTGCCGCTCCGGGAAAACATCCTCCTTCACCTACTCCCAGAAAGAACCGGGCAATCCCCAGGTGACACACATTCTGGACCGCCCCGTGCAGGGCATTGGACAATGACCACAATCCCACGGAAAAAGCCATGCCGATCCGGGTCCCGAACCTGTCGATCAGCCAGCCCCCCAGGGTGAACATCAGGGCATAACTGATCAGAAATCCTGTATTGACCCACCCGTATTCCACATCGGTGATGTGCAGATCGGACTGGATCTTCAGGATGGATATGGAAAGTACCTGCCTGTCAAGAAAGCTGAGTGCCGTGGCTATGAACAGCAATCCGACAATCAGCCATCTCAGGTTTCTGATCTTGAACATTTCTCGGCAGTTGAAAAATCATTGCCTGATGATCTTCCCCTTGATCACCTTCCCCTGGCCTTGTACTGTATACACATAAATGCCGGCGGGCACCTTTTTCCCCCTCAGATCGTCTCCCCGCCAGGCAGTCCTGGCATCAGTGACCACTTTTTCAGCCAGCAGCCTTCCGCAAAGGTCATAGATGCGCAATACCGTTTTTTCGTTCAGATCGAGATGGCTCAAATCAAAGGTGACCTGTTCGGAAAAGGGGTTTGGATAGACAGGCACCCGGTCACTTTCAAATCCGGGAATCACCGAGCTGCTCACAAAATCACCTTCAAGGGTAAACTTGATGATATATCCCGGGTCATTTCCATCCGCATCCCGCGAAAAAGTCATTCCGTACATGATATCGGGGACCTTCGGATTCAGGGCGATCCCTTTGATCGCGTAATATTCAACTGCCACCCCGCTTGTGGTGGAGGCCACATCCCCGTTCTCCACCACACTGAAATCCCTTTTCATGACATAGGACTGGGTTTTGCTGTAATCGGCCAGTTCATCTGTTCCGGTATCAATGGTATAGATGTGTGATCCGCGGACCAGCTTACTGGGATAGTAATCCATCGATGCAAAGTACATTTTTCCATCGGCATTTTCCATCAGAAAGGAATGCACCTTCATCTGGCTTTCATACTGCATCCAGTTATTTACATTTTCTGAAACAGACCTCAGGTCACCCAGCAAAAACATCTCCTCAGCTTCCGGGTCATATTTATAAATGGCGGCATTCCCGTATACACCGGGTGAGGTGGTGGAATGCACATGATTGCTGGCTGCGATATAGATCATGCCATCTGACGACTTCCCGATGCCCGACCAGCAGGAGTGGTGACCGAATTCCGGGAAGAGACGGTCGCCGAATTCAGAAAGATCATCCGTGAACTCCAGGACATCTGCTTCATACGCTTCTTCACCCGCATGCACACGCAGGATGGCCAAATCGCCGGGTTCATAATCCCAGCTCCACACCGGCAGATAGAAGTGATCATGGTGATCCCACACGTTGATTCCCCCGAAACAGAGATCACGATGGGGAATGATGGGATCAAGGTCCAGAATCTCATTGCACTGGCTGGTCTCAAGATCGATCCGGTAGAGCGCTTTCCCCGTAGCCGTATTGTTGCCGATGTAGTAAAGGGATTTCTGATCCTGGCTGAGGGTCATGTTAAATATCTTCCAGTAATTGGTGCCACAGATGCCACGGACATGCTCCAGGGTGTCCCTGGAACAGATCAGCCTGAACACATCGGCATTGCCATGGTTGGTACCGGCCGTGGTCATGCAGTACACAGTGTCCCCGGTCACCGTGGGAGCGATGGCGCCAAATCCCTCGTTGTAATAGGAGGTACCATCCACATAGGCCGATACAAAATTATCGGCGATCTTCACCACTTCATCGGCTGCCAGGTCATATTTCATCAGATCGAGATACTGGTTTTCGGTATTGATGTAATAAAGGTTTCCATGATTATCGGCGTACATCACGTAGCTGACCCGGGATGATTCCCCGATCTTTTGAATATATTCCTCGCCCTGGGCAAATGCATAAGACGTTATTCCCAGAAGGAACCCTATGATGGAGACGGACTTCGTTTTCATTTTCTTTTTATTTGATTTGTCATTAATTGATCTTCATTATTTTACCTGAATACATATAACCGTTGTCCACTCTGTAAAGATAAAGTCCGCGGGGCACTTCTGCTCCTTTCCGGTCCGTGCCATCCCCGGTGAATGTCCCGTCGGGATGAAGGGCGATTCCTTTCAGGGCATAGTATTCAATGAACACACCGCTGTTGGTTGCGGGAATGTCCCCGTTTTTGATCACCTCCAGGTCCCTGTTCATAATATAAGTCTGGTCTTTGCTGTAATCGGTTATCTCATCGGTCGGCTGCCATGTAGCTGAATGCCAGCAGGAATATAATTATCAGCGTTCTGTTATTCATGATTCACCATGTAAGTTTTTATCCATGTTTCTTGTTCAAAAGCAACCGTTTTATGGACTGTCCCCGTTCAGGATGATGATTTTCTTCCGGATGACTTCCTGGCCCGGTCCGGGAATAACCAGCAGGAACAGTCCGCTCTGCCATTGTTCGGAGGGGATCCATGTGGTTCTCGTATCCAGTTCAACCGGGAATTTTTGTCCGGCCGCATTGACCAGGTAAGCCCTTTTTTCCCTGTATGCATCGGGCAGCCTGATATGGAACCTATCCGATGCGGGATTTGGAAAAACCTCCATATCATCCGCATTACGTTGACCAAGAGCCACCAGGGGGGCCACCGCAATAAGCCGGACGAGGGAATCACTGCCGTCCCAATGATCTTCCACATAAAGGGTTACCTCATATTCACCCGGTTGCTCATAGACATGGGAAAATATCGCGCCGGGGGAAAACTGCCTGGAACCATCCCCGAAATCCCAGAGAAAGGTGAGAGAATCATTGTCGCTGTCCGATGATGCCGAGGCATCAAATTCAACTTTCGATTCAGTAACACTGTCGGTCTGCACATATTGGAAATCTGCGTCCGGGGGGGTGTTCAAATGCCTTCTATACCTGGTCAGGGCTTCCAGATAGTAATAATCGGCATAATTCAGGGGTTTATCCACCTCCTTGTTTGCCGGATAATTTCCTGTTCCGTGCATCAGGATGAAATGGTTGTTGGAATCAGGTGCAGCCGTGTAATTTTCCGAGGCAAAGGAACTGATCTGGTCCATGGCCACATTCAGGAACGTATCCCCGTATTCCTCCGAATACCGGCTCAGTTCAAACAGTGCAGCACACATGATCGTTGCCGCGGCCACATCCCTGGGTTCGTTGGGGATGCCCGGGGCATCGAAATCCCAGTAAGGGACCAGGTCGTCGGGAAGACGTTCATGGTTGATCAGAAAGCGTGCAATGTTCTCTGCAAACGCAAGATAGCGGGGATCTTTGGTAAACCGGTAGCACACGGTGTACCCGTACAAACCCCATGACTGTCCCCTGGCCCATGCGGATTCCTTTGAATATCCCTGGTGGGTGTATTTTGCAATGGTATCGCCGGTGGTCTTGTTATAGTCCACCACATGATAGGAACTGAAGTCCTCCCTGAAATGGTTTTTCATGGTCACGTCGGCATGGCTGACCGCCTTTTTCCAGTAAGTGGAATCACCTGAGAACCGGGTTGCCGAGAAAAGCAGTTCCAGGTTCATCATATTGTCCACGATCACCGGGAACTCCCAGAAGCCGAAGTCCCATGACCGGATACACCCCACATCCGCATCAAACCTGCTGGCAAGGGAGGTAGCCGCCTGTACCAGGATGTTTTTATACCCGGGATCCTCGGTCAGCCTGTACCCATTGCCGAAGCTGCATCCCAGCATAAAACCCAGATCATGGGTTCCGGTATTAAATTTCTGATCCTCAATGCCGGCTGTACGCCCGGCGGCCTGATCCAACCAGAAGCTGCTGCGGGTATATTCATAAAGCAGCCAGAGCGATCCCGGGAAAAAACCGCTGGTCCAGTCGCCCGGATCAACCAGCCTGAGCGAACCATCCTCAAGGGTGGTTCTGGGATATCTTGCCATATCGGGAATACTGGCAACCATTCCCCTGTATTGATCTGCTGCCCCGGCGATGATCCGATCAACCGCTTCCACTGTATAGATATCCTGCGAGGCGGCCTTCCCGGTGATAAGGACAAGACATGCCACATACAAAACCCATATCACAGTTCTCTTATTCATTTTCCACAACACTTTTTCTTATTGATTTACAATCACAATTTTCCTGCTCAGTATATTTTGCACTATTTGTTCTGGTTCGATGCCACGCACAGTGTGTCGATCAACCTGATATCCTTGGATGAACTGCCCACCATGATTTCAAACACACCGGGCTCAACCACCCACCGGTTCAGCTGGGGATCGAAACAGGCAAAATGTTCCCTCTCCAGGCGGATCGAAACCCTTTTCTTCTCGCCCGGCTCCAGGGATATCTTGACAAACCCTTTCAGTTCTTTCTCGGGCCTGTCGATGGTTGATTGGAGGTCTCTGATATAGAGTTGCACAATCTCCTTTCCCGGTACCGGTCCCCTGTTCTCAATTGCCGCACTCACCCGGCAGCACCCATCGCCGGTGTATTCAACCCGCAGTCCGCTGTACCCGAACCAGGTGTATGACAATCCATATCCAAAGGGAAATAAAGGATCGATCTTTTCTTTATCATAATGACGGTATCCCACATAGATCCCTTCCTCGTAGTTGACTTTTTCCCTGTCGCCCGGAAAGTTACCATAGCTCGGGTTATCTTCCAGCTTCAGGGGAAAACTTTCAGGCAATTTTCCGGAGGGATTGACCTTTCCGAACAGGATATTCGCGATGGCATTCCCCCCTTCCTGCCCGGGGTAATATGCTTCCAGCAATGCGGGCACCCTTTCCAGCCAGGGCATGGCAACCGGTGTACCATTGATCAGCACCACCACCGTGCGGGGATTGGCATTGCATACCGCCCTGATCAGTTCGTTCTGCTGATCAGGCAAAAAGAGGCTTTCCCTGTCCGCCGTACCTCCTTCATACAGGTTGGAGAGTCCGGCAAATACGATGGCTGCATCGCTTTCAGCGGCAACTTCCACCGCCTGCTTCAACGGATCGGCTCTGCCCGGTATCCGCCACTCCAGCCGGATGGAATTCCTGTTCGCTTTCTTGTGGAATTCCACCTGGATGTCACGAGGAACACCGGCTTCCATATGGACAGGGATGCTTTCACTAAACCTTCTGAAACTGGCTTCGAAATTCTCATGATACGGATCTCCCCACCGGTCAATGACCAGCTCGTTATCCAGGTAAAACCTGATCCCTCCCTCCGTGCAACTGACCCCTATTCTGTATTCACCTGTTACCGGCGGATCAATCCTGCCGGTCCAGCGTACCGAATAGTCTCCCCTGGGCACCTCCCTGCAGGGAGCCGCCCAGCCCCAGGAAAAGTCAATTTCCCCGTCGATCCGGACCAGGGTAGGATCACCGGACAATTCCTTTCCCGTAAAATACGCACCCTTCAATCCATTCTCTTCTCCTTCAGGAGGAATGAGGTACTGTGTATTGATCATCGGCATTTCTCCTTTCATGGTGCATCCTTCCCGGAAAAAGATCCTGATATCTTCCCCGCAATGATTCTTGATGCCCTGCAGCGGTGATACTGCATAACAGGCCGTAACGGATGCACTGCCACCTCCTCCCAGCCTCGCTTCCTTTGCATTGGGACCTATCACTGCCAGTGTGTGTATGCGGCTTATCTCAAGAGGCAAAAGGCCACCTTCGTTTTTCAGCAAAATGATCCCCTCTTCTGCCACCTGGCGGGCAAGTTCATGATGATGTCCGGTATTCCATTCTGCCCTGATTTGATCGTTCTCCTTAACGGTTGCCATGGATTTGACAATAGCCCTCAGAATCCTTCTGACCCGGTCGTCCAGCTCTTCTTCCGTGAACCTGCCGTGCTCCATTTCATTGAGCACTGCCTCCCGGGTGAGGATCTTTCCCGGTCCCGGCATTTCAATATCCAGACCTGCTGAAAGTGCCTCTATTCCATGTGTGCCTCTCCAGTCAGAAACAACGAATCCTTTATACTGCCATTCGTTCTTGATAATATCGCTGATCAGGTGCTTACTGGCAGAAGTGTACACCCCGTTCACTTTGTTATAGCTGGTCATGATCCCCCGGGGACGGGCATCGGAAACAGCCATCCGGAAAGCAGGGAGGTATATTTCCCGGAGGGCCCGCTCGGAGACTTCCACGCTGTGGGAACCCTGGTATGTTTGCTGGTTGTTGGCTGTAACCGCTTTGATCACTGCACCAATATGCTCGGACTGTATACCTTTTATCAGCGAGGATGCAAGTTTTCCGGCCAGATACGGATCTTCTGAATAGGTTTCATAGTTCCTGCCTCCCAGCGGGGTCCGGTGAATATTGACCATGGGGGCAAGGATGATGGAAGAACCCAGGTACCTGGCTTCCCTTCCCAGGGCTGCTCCGGTCTTTCGAATTAGTTCACGGTTCCAGGTGGAGGCCTGTCCTACCGCAGTGGGAAAGCAGGTGGCACAACCTGTATTGTGTCCCTGCTCATCCAGCACAACCGTGATTCCATGTCCGCAATCGGTCACCTGAATTGCTGGGATTCCCAGTCGCTCCACCCCTTTGAAATGCCACATATCCTTTCCCGTAAGAAAACCAAGCTTTTCTTCGAGGGTAAGATGGTCGAGCAGGTCCTCTACCCGCTCTTCAACCGGCAGACCGGGATCCTGCCAGGTATGATTGGTGCGCTGATTGCATCCGCAGAGGATCATCAATCCAACCAGGCACACCCTGAGAAATTGACCCATCCGATGTTCTTTGTTTTCGTAAAAATCCAAAAATAGTCCTAATATATGATATAAACAAGCATAAAAAGTTGATAACCAGTGACCTATAGAGGCTTTTTGGCGGTTAAAAGAAACCATTTTTGTCTTTGCCATGAGGTTTATAAAGCATATCATATTTGACAAAGACGGTCATATGTTGCCTTAAACCTGTTTGGCGGATAAAAGAAAATGCTGTAAAAGACTTATTTAGATTGAGACTTATCAGGTAAAAAGATAAAAAACTTGAAACAAGGATCCAGCTCTACCGGGCAAAAAAGATCAACCCTAATCATCCACATAATCATGTACGGGGATTTTCCCCTGCAACCGGCGTTCTTCCTTTTCCGGATTGTAGGGATGTAACTGTTCATAAGAATTCTTATCTGCCCGCTGCATTGAACCGATCTGTGTCCACTCTCTTACGAACAGTTCACTGGTTCCAGGATCTGCTATCGGGTAATCCGTATCTTCCAGGTTGAAGTATGCACAGAAAGGAATTTTATTCCTTCTGCAGGCATTTCTGAATTCCTCAGCATTCAAGCATTTTGCATTGAAAAGCGGGATAAAATCATCTCTCTCAAAATCTTCACCCCAGTTTTCATTATGGTAGGATCTCAGTGTACCGTACATGGTATTTGTGTAGGTATCTGTATAGTAGTTACCGCCGTAACCCCTTTCACCCACACCCGCAACGCTGTATATTCCATAGTTCACAGCAATACCAAATTTAGCGTCACGGAACCAATTGGGAGTCCTGTGCAGTGAAAGGGATTCATAATTTGCTTTGTAAGGCCCGTTGTAAATTACACTGTCCATCTCCTCGCGTGCGCGTTTTGCCTTCCTGAGATGTGCTTCTGAGAACATTTAATGCAACTGACGGGTATCCTGTTTATAGATGAATTTCTTATGTTCCTTTCCCTGCACATCCAGCCGAAGGTTTATGTTCACCTCCTGTTCCCATTCCATCAGGAGGATTTTCAATTTATCCGCTTTCCCGGGAAGCGCGTCCAGCAGGTTACGGGTCTCCGACACATCTTCCTTCAGATTGAACAATTTCTCCAGCCGGATGGAATCATTGATGATTTCGATCATGTATTTATCATCCCCATCCCTGACTGCCTTTTTCACGCTGTTCCCCCTTTTTGCCCGCCAGAAAAGGGTCCTGTCGAAATTTTCCCTTTGCTGTATGATATGACCGATGATATCATAACCATCCACCGGAACAGAGTCGCGTGGATATCCGGAGATTTTCAGGATGGAACGGGTCAGATCAAAGCCGATGCCGACCTGCCCGGACTGGGTGTCCTCTTCGATCATTCCGGGCCAGCGTATGATGCAGGGGACCCGGATGCCTCCTTCCCAGAGGTGTCCTTTGAATCCCGAAAGCATCCCGTTATCGGCCTGCCTGGTCCCCCCGTTGTCTGAAAAGAAGATCACAATGGTCTTTTTATCCATATTGATTTCGGAGAGGGTCGACAGGATCCTGCCAATCTCATGATCCATAGCCTCGGTCATCTCGATATACTTCTTCCTGGATTTGATGTTCCACTCATCCCCTTCAAAGGGCCTGCCCGGGTCATCACCGGGTCCCTGGTAAGGGGAGTGAGGTGCGGTAAATGGCAGGTAGAGAAAGAAGGGTTCTTCCCGGGATTGCTGATTGAGCCATTTTATTGCTTCTGCGGTGATCAATTCGGTCATGTATTTCCCGTCCCGGAAGATTTCCTCACCGTTTCTTGCCAGGTTATGGGTTCCAGTAAAATCAGGCAGTTTAATGGAATCCTGCTCAACATGGTAGAAATAGTCGCCTCCATATCCCAGGGGACCTATTGAATAATCAAATCCCTGGTTATCGGGTCTGAATTTCTCTTCATATCCCAAATGCCACTTCCCGATAACGGCTGTATGGTATCCTTTTTCTTTCAACCTGTTCGGCAGGACTGAAAATTCAGGTCGAAGACCGAGTTCGTTCTGTTCGGATAACCGCATGGCCTCATCGTATCTGCCCACATTACCCGCCCCGATCGCGCATTCCAGTCCGCCGATCCGCTGCTGGTACAGTCCAGATAACAAAGCAGCTCTCGTGGGGGTGCACTCCGGTCCGTTGGCATAGAATTGCGTGAACATTACACCCTCTTTCGCGAGCCGGTCGATGTTCGGTGTTTTTATGTCTCTACACCCATAACATCCCAGGTCCCCGTATCCCAGATCATCGGCAAGTATCAGGACCACATTGGGAAGGTTCCCTGAATGGTCCCTGTTACAGGCACAGACAGAGACGATCAATATCAGGAGTATGAATCTGAAAGGATTGTACTTCATCTTGCCAGTTTAACAAATGGTTATAATTCCGGAGGATTTCAATACAACTTCTGGCCTTCCAGGGTAAATGGCTGCATGGAAAGCTGCCTGAAATCGTCGTTGGTTTGCCGCATCCACCGGTTCAGCAGTTCCCTGTGCTCCTCCAGCACATCCTGGTAACCGGGATCGCTGGCCAGGTCATTCATTTCCCCCGGATCGTTTTGCATGTCAAACATCTGTTCGTATTTTTCTCCATGGGAGAACAGGGTATATTTGTACTGCAATGTCCTGATTGAACGGGCTTTGATATCAGGGAACCGGTTAAAGGGCTGCAGTTCGGTGACAGCAAATTTCCGCCATTCCGTGTCCGGATCATCAATGATGGGTTTTACGCTCATCCCAGTGATCCGATGAGGAATGGGGATTCCCGCATAATCACACAGGGTGGGCAGGATATCGATTCCCGAAACAATATGTGTTTTGTCCTTCACCCCCCCGGGTGTCACATTGCGCCATGACACAATAAAGGGGACAGAAGTGGATTCCTCATATGAACAGACCTTCTGTACCCATTGATGGGATCCGTTGCCATCGCCATGATCGCTGGAGAAAACGATCAGCGTGTTTTCGGTCAGGCCATTCTCGTCCAGCGCCTGAAGGATCCTGCCGATCTCGGCATCCACCATCTCGGTCAGCCGGTAGTAGTTGTAAATATAATTTCTCCAGCGGAGCTCATCAAAATCCCTGGCCAGTCTCACCGCCCCGTTGTAAATGGTCTTCTCACGGCAAACCCGGATCATGTCCGGTTCATTTTCAATAACCTCAAAATTATCCGGCAGCGGGGGCAGGCTGTCCATGGGGATCCCGTCCATGAAACTGCCGTACGCATCCCATCTGTCAACAATAAAACAGATATCGTGTGGATTGTGCGGGGATACAACCAGCAGGAAAGGTTGCTCATGGTCAACCTTCAGGTATTCTATAACAGCATCTGCAAGCGGGCCATCCGTATCTTTTCCGTATCCCCAAGGTGCCTGCGGATCTTCATATTCATAGAAAGGGATCAGATCAAATCCGGGAACCTCAAAAGTCTGGTGCCTGTGTTTCCTGATGGGGTAGGATTCAGGCATGTGCCATTTGCCGGCCCATTTTGTTTCATATCCTGCAGCCCGGAAAAGTTTCCCCATGTTGGGCAGATCGGGGTCGGGGATCGTAGTATTGTCATTGATGTTCCGGCCCGTTTCATGAGGCATGCATCCGGTCAGCATGCTGCTCCTGGAAGGACCGCACACCGGCGAGGTGCAATAGGAGTTCATGAACATCACCCCCTCCTCTGCCAGCCGGTCCATGTGGGGGGTATGGACATAGGGATTTCCCATGCAGCTCATGGTATTCATGGTCTGCTGGTCCGTGAAAATATACAGGATGTTGGGTCTCACATCCGTTTGTTCCGGTCCCCGGTTCTGACAGGAGACAAATAGGAAGACTAAGATGGGAAAACAGACGGTCTTTTGCATTTTTTGCACATTTATCGGATTCATCATTCCTGATTCAAGATGTTTTCCTATGTATATTGTCCGTCCACATACCCGGGCTGCATCCATTCCAGGTTCTTGTGCTGGTAGTAAGGTGCAAGAGCGACGCGCATCCGCTCCATTTCCTCAGGTCCAAGCAGTTTGAAATTTTTAATGGTCCTGATGTTTTCCTTAAGTAACTCCAGTCTGTCTATCCCGACCACAGCAGTAGAGATATGCTCAAGACTGAGTGCATACCTGATGAGCCTGTCAGCTTCCAGGTTCTCGATGGTGTCCATGGGACGGATCACCTTCATGGCGATGATGCCGAGCCCATTGTTGCCTGCCGCCGGTATGACCTGTTTTTCCGGGCTCTCATCCCATTGCACCCAGTGATTCATGGCTATCAGCATGGTGTCAAAATCATAGGATTCGGCGGCGAATTTCATGCCCGCACCAGATCTGTGGCCGGAAAAGCCAATGTGACGGATCACACCCTGGTCACGGTAATCATGAAGCACATCCAGGACCCCTCCTTTTTCACCCACGCTTTCTGCATCTTCCAAAGATTCAATGGAATGTACCTGGTACAGGTCAAAATAATCGGTCTGCAGTCTTTCCAGGCTTTTCTCAATGGTTTTTTTGGCCAGTTCCGGATCCCTGTCACTCACCTTTGATGCCAGAAAGACCTCCTTCCTCCTTGTCTTCAGAACCTCCCCAATCTGGGTTTCGCTGTACAGGTCACTGTCCTTTTGCCTGTAAATGGCAGCGGTATCCCAGTAATAGAGCCCGTGATCCAGTGCATATTCAAGGATTTCCAGGCGTTTGTCTTTTCCTTCCACTTCTATGAACCTGCTTCCGGTCCCGATGGTTAACAGTGGAACCCTTACTCCGGTCTTTCCCAGGATCCGGGTTGGCAATCCTTTGGCATTAAAAGGACTGCGTTCTGCGGTGCACATCCAGCCTGACGGCAATGCACCGGCGACACCCGCAAGGGTCGTGTTTTTCAGGAACTTTCTCCTTGTAATTCTTTTCAGCTTCATGATGATGGTTTTTGAGTCTTTTTTTCAAGCAGTTCGATCATGACACCCAGCCGGCCGGTGGCATCTATATACCTGTATCGCCCCCAGTCTCCACCTCCGCTTTGAACAACGGGCATCTGCCCTGATTCGAAATCTCGGACATGATCATCCAGGCCTTCTACCCAGAATCCGAAATGGTGAACCCCTTCCCCCCTGTTTTCCAGAAAATCCTGCCAGGCGCTGGGACCTCCCACGGGTTGAAAAAACTCCAGGGAGATATTTTCCAGTTTGATGAATGCCATTTTTGCTTTTCCTTCGGTTGGATGACCCATGTAATGCGGGCTCTCGCCTAGCCTTATGCGCGGGGGCTCCACTCCGAACAACTCTGCATAGGCCCCTGTAGAGGCCTCAATATCCCTGACCACCATGGCTACATGTGCCATCGTTCTGGTTCCCAGCTCATGTGGGGATCCGGTATCTGAATTTCCCATATCGGATGATACTGTGACCATCATGAACAGCGGGATGACGAATAATATGCTGGTTTTCTTCATTGGTATATATTTTAGTCAATCATTAAATGAACTCGCTTTCCATGCTTTATTTAATACCCCATGTTCTGGGTCAGGTTCGGATTCTTTCTGATCTCCCCCAGCGGGATCGGGTAGAGGTTGTGTTTCAGTTCGATATTCTGTGCCCTGATCAGATCCTGGGGAGTGGGATCCGCTACCGCAGCCCTGGCCTGGAATGTCTCAACCAGGGTGCCCCATCTCCGCAGATCAAACAACCGTTTACCTTCAAAACAGAGTTCCCATCGTCTTTCCTGTCTGATGGCCTGTCGGAAACCATCCTGGGTGTTGGGATAGGGATTACCCTCCAGGTCATTCACATCGGGCCATTCGCTCAATCCTGCACGCCTCCTGACCCGGTTGAATGCTTCAATCGATGAGGCATCAGGTCCCGACACTTCATTGATGGCTTCGGCATAAACCAGCAGCACTTCGGCAAACCGGAACAGGGGATAATTCGTCCCCGATGCATTGCCCTGTGGAGGGAAATCATATTTCTCCTCATCGGGAAGGTATTTCCCCACATGAGGAATGGCCATTCCAGGCCACCAGTAATCGGCATTGCTCTCATCCAGGGGCTGTACCTCTTCCAGCTCATCAATCACATAATCGAGATTGGTGACATCGCGCCGCCGATCACCGGGTTCGAATGAAGAAGTCAGCTCCACCTCACCCACAAAGGATGAATAGCCCCCTTCACCATTGGCAAGCCTGGGTCCGTAATAGAGCTTGGTCTCGAACCAGGGACCGGATTCTATACAGTTGACAAAGAATATATGTTCTTCGTTGTTCTCGTAAAGATCATAAGCATCTTCATGGGCAGGAAATACCTCCCTATAATTTGTCCTCAGTCCGTAGTGTCCCTCATCGATGCATTTTTTGGCCCACTCTGCAGCTTTTACCCAATTTGATGGATCACCCTGCATCATGGTACCGGTGTTTGAATCGAGCCAGTAACCCGCACGGGTCAGGTACACCTTGGATAGGAATGCCTGGGCAGCCCCCCGGGTGGCACGTCCTTTTTCGGTAACTTCCCTGTCCCACAGGTCCTGTTCAGCCAGTTCCAGTTCTTCAATGATGAAATCATAGATGGTTTCCACGTCCTTTCGCTCCAGATCAGCATCCCCTACAGGGTCGCTGCAATATGAATCGCCATGAAATACCACATCACCATAGAGCCTGACCAGGTTAAAATAGTTCTGCGCCCTCAAAAAACGGGCTTCAGCAATAATCCTCTTTTTGAGTTCCGGTGAATCAAATACATTATCCGGCATATCAGGTACATTTGCGATCACATTTCCTGCCCGGTTGATGATCCTGTATGCATTCCACCATAATTTGTAGAAATTATCGTATTCGGGATCAAACTTGAACCTGTCCAGTTCTTTTCTTACAGCAGTACCCCCGAAACCATCTCCCATATCATCCGAGCCGATTTCGTTCAGATTAGACCACACTTTCAGATAATACCGCTGAGCTCCTGCATACTGGCCCGCATAAGCCCCGGTAAGGGCTGCCAGGGCATCTTCCTGGGTTTCAAAATAGGTCTCAGGGTTCAGGATACCAGGAGGTATTTCATCCAGCTCACGACATCCATATACACCTGTAAATCCCATTACCATCAGCAAAACACTTCTGAGTAACAAAATTTGGATCGAACTTTTCATGATCAAGACTTTTTATGAACCAGCAAACTGACTACAACAGCCTGTTTTCCATGATATAATCAAACATTTTTTCATATAGGATAAGTTGCATATCCAGAATATCTCCGTAGCTGACATCCGGACCGGTTCCTTCCTCGCTGAGCGTACCGTGACTGCATTCGAAAACAAAAGCCATGGTTCCGGAAACATGGTGCAATGCACTGACCAGGTTAAAACTGGTTACAGGAGGAAAGTTCCTGTCCTCAACCGAAGGCCCCCTGATACTGGAGTCCGGGATCCAGGGGAGGCTGTTTTCTTCGTAGCACCTGTTCAGCTGTCTTGTCAGATCGTCAATCCGCACTTTCATGAACCAGGGCACGTAATGGGTGGGGATAATCCTTGATGTCAGTTCGAAGGAATGCAATGATACGGTGATCTCAGGTGCCTCGGACCGGGCAATATCCAGTATGGCCCGGGTTTCTTCGGCCATCGGGGAGAAAAAGTCATCGTGCATCATGTTGATACCCTCGTCGTTGAAATAAGCCCCCAGTATACCCACATCACCTTTCATCGGGTGAAGGGATTTGGCACCCGGCCACCCCCACAGGGTTCCATCCTTCCGGGTCCCCTGCCCGTATTTTGTCATGATCCTTACAGGCAGGCCGACAAACGCGTCATAGGGACATCTTCTGCGGCCGTCCGGATTACCGCAGGGAACGATGATGACCCTGCAGCGTTCAAACTTGCTTTTTAGCGAATTCCATTCCCTGCCACGACAATCCTTTCCTGTTTCAACGATATGCAGCAGATTCACCAGTCCCACAATCCCTTCAACTTCCTGTCCGTGCACCGGACCGAGGAGAAAGACTACCGGTTTGCTGCTGTCCCGTTTCACATAACATGAGTGGTCCCGGGCGGCAACTGCTGAATTATAATTAGCCCGGGAATAAAATTCCTTTTTTTCCCCGTAATAAACAGCATAAACAGGCCATCCACCCGGTGAACGGGCGATAACCTCAACCTGTCCCTTTTTCACGTTTTTCACCTCTTCCTCAATGGCCGCCAGATCAGATCGGAAGAATCCGGGAAGTTCATTCCTGTTGGGCGGATCACCTGGTTCAATGTATACCTGCGGGAACAGGTCCCCTGCAAGGGCCAGCATGACCAGAAACAGGCAAAGGGTTACTGTTGGTTTTCTCATCCTGATCAATTTTTTATAAAACGGTATGTGCCGGTCAATCCGTCTTCCCGGGTTGCTCTGAGAATGTATACTCCCTGGCAGAAATCCGCCAGGTTGATCCTGACCGGATGGCTGAACGGTTGATTGAACATGAAGATCTTCTTTCCGAAAATATTGTATATCTCTATGCAGGATAATCCCCGGGCCGGTTCTATATACAGCATCTCCCCGGCAGGATTGGGATAGCATCTCAATAGCTGTGCCGAGTTGCGCTCCGATCCGACACTGGAAGCAAGACGGGTGACAGACACATCATCGAAATAGGCCCGGTTCCGGTAATAGGTGCCCAGGCCAATGCCTCCTTCGTAGTAAATTGAATCTTTCGGTCCTTTCGAAAATAGCACTTCATCATTCCTGTATACGGTCAGGACAGAATCCACTGAAACCAGTTGATAATTGTTCCAGTCATAATCTTTCACTCCGTAGGTTTCGTAATCGTCCAGAACCCATTTAAATACGGTGGGTCCCCCCATCCTGGTAAAAATCCCTGATTCATTGATCTCAGAACTGAGCTTGACATAGGAATAATGACCCTCACGGTGATGACCGAATACGATCATGATGTCATTTGGATAGCTTCCCTGGACGGATCTGGCCCTGAAGGAAAGTTCAAAATGTTGAAAGGCAGAATCCTTGAGAAGCATGAACTGACCGCTGGTGGTGCTGATATCATGCATGCCCACGATGTAATTGTCGCCTTCCTGCTTCACCTCCCAGATGGTCTGGTCCCGGACCGTGTAGTTGAGAAAATCACCATAATACTCAATATCACTGAATACCGTTTTGGGTTTGATAGGAACCATCCCTGCCTTGAAGCGGACCATGGCCTGGACGAGTTCCTGAACAGCCTCATTGATCTCCGGCTGCGAAACAGTCGTATCCGCCAGCACTGCCTCGGCCGAGTCAATGGCGGTTTTGAAAACCGCTTTGGACCCGATGGCATATTCTCCCTCCTGTTCCCCTTCAACCGCTTCACCATGAAGGATACCGGATTCTGAAACCAGGTTGCCGAGTATGGATTTATCCACGCTGACCGATTGTTTGAAGGATGCCATACCGGCTTCCAGTTCAGCCACGGCATCATTGATTTCACCCTGAAGGGTGGCAATGGAAACAACCGCTTCGGCACTGTCAATATCCAGGGCAAATTCATTCATCACTGCAGCCGGATACTGTCCCGGTTCTGTTCCCTCCTCTGCCTGGTTGTACAATTCCACGGCCTCGATGATCAGGTCTGACAATGGCTTCACATTGACATTTCTTTTTGTCAAAGCAAACCTGCTAATGGTTTCCAGGTCGGTTTTCACGTATCCTGTGCCATTCGCATCGGTATTTACTTCGACTCCCTCTGCCTCTGCTCCCTTAAATAAATAGTAGGTTGCGAAGGGAGTCAGCCCGCCCAGGCTGATCCGTACGCTGTCCCCGGTGACCGAAGATGAGGAAGCCCCCAGCCTGTATATGATCTCAGAGGTGTCGGTTGATATGGATTCAATGCCAAAATTGACTTTCTGGTCTGCAGCAAAGTATCTGACAGAATCAACAATGAGCGAATCCCCGTTTACCAGCATGGCAGATAGTAGCTTCTGACCGGTCATGGCCTGGTGAAACAGCAGGGTACTTCCGCTGAACCTGATCGATCCCGTTTCTGCGGTATTTCCTGCTTCTCTCTGGAAAAGGGTGTATTGATGTTGTCCGTTATGCTCAATCTTCACCCCGAGCACCGACGCGTTATCGATGGTACTTTTTACCGCACTGAGATCAGCGGCATTCGGCCACAGCAGAACCAGGTATTTGTTAGCTTGCTGTCCGGTCTGACGGGTACGCAAAATATTCCCGATCTTATTGGTTGTCTGTGACCAGTCCGCTCCCATGGGAGCAAGGATCCTGGCCAGTGCACTGCCGTTTCCCTTGCTTATCTCAAAGGTTTTTTCACCCGCTGCTGACAGGTTTCCTTCGGTCTGCAGTCTCCACTCAAAAGTCCTGCCGGATGTTTCAGATCTAACATCATCGTAGATAATGATGTATTCGGCTTTCTGCGAAATAAAGGTGCGGTCCAGTTTTTCCATATCCGGATAGACCCCTTTCATATCTCCGGAAAACACCACCCTGTTGTCAACAGCAAAAAAGTCTTTCGGATAGGCATACCTGCTCTGGTCCTGTTCCGGCTGGCACCAGGTACCACCCCCTCCGTATTGGATCCGGTCATCCACAATGAATGTGCTGTGCTGAAGGGTTGTCTTGTTCGTTTTTTCATAGCCGTCCCCCGTGGTCAGGAAACTTCCCCTTGTGAACAACAGGAATGTGCCCTGGTCCGGATCATCATGCGCCACATTGACATAATCCGTATACCACGAATATTCCGTACCCCTGGTCTCATTCAGCAGCTTTCCCCCCAGCGGTCCGCATTTGAAGGCCACCGCGGTGGCATCCGGTCCCCATCCGCTGCGGGAGATAACAATACCGATATCATCAAAATACCGGTAGGGCTGAAGGTCTGTCAATTCTTTCTGCTCAAGCAGGGGGTCATTGAACAGAATAAACCATTGTCTGAGAAAAAAGCTGTCGGGATATTTGGCTCTTAACCGGTGGGCTGTATACTGGATGTGTGGATCCCGGGTGAACCGGGCAATCTGGAACAGATAGTTGGGACCGCTGGATGCGGCGGAGTTGCCGGCATCTCCGAATCCGAATCCGCTTACCATCCCGGGCACCAGGTGATGGATGTAATAATAGCCCACATTGTGGTAGTGCTCGCTTTTTGTCAGGTCCATGTCGGTGCAGTGCTTCAGGGCATAAATGCCCGGGTAGAGCATCTGGCCGCCATAGTTGGAATAATTCAGCCCTTCGTGGTTTGAACCATCGGGAGGGGACATGTAGCCGATCCTTCTCCAGACGGTCATGATATAGTCGTACTCGCTCTGAAGGCTAGTGAATTTATCATAGAGGATGATCGAGGCAAACAGGGAAGCGGTTGCCCGGAAATGCATATGGTTGTTCTGGTAGTCATTGGTCCAGTAATCGCCAATATCATATCCGTGGGTCCGGAATTTGACCAGGGCCGTTTCAAGGAACGCTTCGTAATCATCACGTTTGTCCTGTGAAAGGTAGTTATACATGCAATCATACAGCAGGGCGAAGCCGGCCAGCTTATGAGCGACATCCAGTCCGACCGTCTTGTCTGAACTAAGCGCCCACTCCTCGTTAAAAGCTTTGCTCAGCCACAAATCCCCCTTGTCAATCAGACGCTGGTCACGGGTCATGGCTATCCCGATCCCCAGCCGGCTGAAATACCACCACTGCTGCTGTCCCAGAATCGACGTATTTGTGGGGTATCCATGCCCGAGACAGTCATCGACGAACAACTGCCATTCCTCCGGCATGTATTGTTGTGCCTTGATGGCGTGGACATCCGCTTCTTCCTGGGTGAACAGGATTCTCGGATGCTGTCCCACCAGCTCCGGTTTCAGGGTAAATACATCCTGCGCCCCGACCCCTGCCATGCTGACCAGCATGAACATTCCCGTTACGATGTGTCTGATTTTCATCCTTGTCTTATTCATTATTATTCTGTTCTGATGATCAGTTCTCAATGACGATTTTCTGCTGAAACGAATCATTGTCTGTCCAACCATGAAGCACGTAAATCCCGGGGCTGCAGTTACTGATATCAATCCTGTTCCCTGCAATTCCCTGTATCGGGGTCACCTGACCGGACAGGTTGATCAAAGCACAATGTTGGATGGATTTTTCAACCCGAATGGTTACATAATCCGAACCGGGATTCGGATAAATCCTGACGGATTCTGGCGGGATGCTTTCAACGCCCGTATTCAGGTATTCCATTTTATACAGATGAACCTCATATCCTGAAAAGGCATCCTCAAATCCGTCATCAGTGACCTCAATTTTCCTCGCTTCACCGATGACAGTGACCTCATCATCCCGGATGCCTTCCACAGAGAAGGTACCACTGGTTGTACCATCCCGCATGGCCACCGCAAAAACATACAATGTATCCCGGAAATGCTTCACCAGGATATCGATGGGGACATCTGAATTGTCCGATGTGACCGTTACCCGGTCTCTGGTATCCGGACTGTTCAGTACCGGTGCCAGCTCATGGATCCTGGAATTGATCGCTGTGACGGCCGGGAACATGACCGGATCATCCAGCAGGGCATTGGAATTGAATTCAGGGACCCACTCATGGCAGAAATAGCCAAACCCCTTTGCCCCGTGGATCAGGGCCATCCATACTTCGCTTTTTACCTGGGCGGGGGTGGGCTTCTGCTGGCTGTTGATGTGGGTGGACTCAATCCAGCACCAGACCGGCTTGCTGTCCTCCGACCATTCCCGCAGGTTATCAATACCCCTGGCCACATACCAGAGGTTATCCCTGATGTGATCGTATCTGCTGGTCACCGGGTAAATATCAAAGGAAACAATATCGCATCCTTCGATATAGTAAGGATACATCCAGGTATCTCCCGTACATGTGCCGCGGCCGACCCAGTCGGTATTGGATACGCCCTGTCCCAGGTTCAGGTATACAGGCCGGGTGGGATCATTTGCCTTCATCTCATCGTATATTCCCTGGATAACTTCCGGGTCAATGCATGGATCGTATCCCCCCGACCCGTCCGGCTGTGCATTGTCCGGCTCATCATGCTGGGTCCATCCCACAATGATCGAATCCTCCAGGTGATCCAGACCGGTGGCGTTCTGGGAGCACATCACCGGCATCCCTGCTGCCCTCAGTGCGGACAGCTGGTCTTCGGTAGGCCCCTGCCACAATCCGATGTAGAGGTTAATCCCCCCTTCCCTGTATGCAGAAGCATCGGCAGGATCCTGCAGCCAGACAGCAATGGGGAAAAAGCCCGGATCATCCGGGAGTCCGTTCTCCCAGGTTGCATCCTGTCCCTGTAAAGGGATTCCCTTACAGATGAGGAGTATCGGTATGATGATTGCAATTCTTTTCATAGCTGTTATTCCGGCCAGTTTGGTGGATACGGATAGGTGTATTCAGGAAACCCGGGTTCATTTGCTTCTCCGGCTATAAAATACCTGCGGCTTACCTGTATCAGGGTCTTATCATTCCCATCATCCAGTTCGGACAAAAGCATATAACCACCGGGGGTTTCCGGTATCCGGATGGAGACCGGGACAGTCGTTTGCCAGAAGGGTTCCACCTCCATGATTACTGAATATTCGGAAACAATGTTACCTTGATGGTCCATGATCTTCAGCTGAACACGGCCCGTTTTCTTCTGATTGGAATCGTTGACCCCGAACAGGTCGAGAGAAAGCGTTGATCCCGGCATATGGTGCTTCGGATCCTTGAGATACCTGCCATCTTCCATGTCAATAAAAACAGCAAATGGCCTGTGGGTGTGGTACTGCATCAGCAATGCCTGGGTGGGCTGCAGGTCCCTGATGTTGTCCTTGAACCAGTCTCCCGTATATCCACCGTTATCGGTCAGGTAAACAAAGGAGAACAGGCCTGAGAATATCCTTGCCGAGCGCAGTGTTTCAGCCTCAATTGCGGTAAGATATGCCTGGAAATCCCGGCGCTCCTCCGGGGATGCATCACTGCCCAGGAAATAATCATAGGTATCCCTTCCCGTATAGAGCTGGGCGCCATCGGGCTCATAATATTCATAATTCACCGTGTAAGGGGTGATGTCCCCTGGAACAAAACTCCCTTCGGTCCTGATCGCAGAATGGATCCCGTCCCTGTTCAGCCACAGCCATCCGAATTCATTCAGGATCATGGGGGAACTGTGAAATGATGCCTGTCCCAGTCCGTGTGTCCCGATGTGCAGCCTCCCGAACCTGAAGGCATCCCTTCTTTGCTGGACCGTCTGGTCATCATGCCACCAGCCATGCCCCAGGGGATACCAGTGAATTTCATCCATCTCATTCACATCCAGCTCTTCCGAACCCATATAGCCCGCATCCCATATCCTGGTTGGATCGAGCTGTTTCAGCCCGGGAATGACCACATTGCCGATATAATCCTGCTTCTGTTCATTCATGGCATCCCAGATAACGATGCTGGGGTGGTTCCCGTCGGACCATACCCAGTCGGTATACTCCTTTTTGTACTGAATGTCCCTGCCCCGGAGATTCCACATGGGATACTCATTCTGCAACAATATTCCATGTTCATCGGCCAGGTCATACCAGAATTCGGGGAGCAGACCGATACAGATCCTGAACCCGTTCCATCCCAGTGATTTCGGAATATCAATGAACAATTTCCTCACCCATTCCCGGTCCCACGGAAGTGCCTGCCGGTCATTGTCCTCAAAAAACCGGTTCAGGGTAATGGTAGAGCCCAGCAGGCAGGTTTGTTCCCCGTTCAGATGAAAGGTCCGTTCCACCGCTTCAAAGTCCCGCATCCCGAACGTTACGGCAACCTCATCCGAAGGGCCGATCCAGGACTGGTCATCCGGCGGCTTCTGACACTCCGGATTCCCCACATCCCTGAAAAACCTTGCGTCAGCAGAAACAGAAAGGACTGTTTCATATAAGAATGGATCGGCCGGCGACCAGGCATGCGGGTCGTCGATGTTTGTTTCAATCTCAACAATCCGGGATTGCTGACATTGGATCCTCCCTTTGTGGGTGATCTTTTCACCCGCTGTCCTGCCGCTCTTCTTCTCCCTGACACAGACCGATAATGTGTATTCAATCCAGGCATACTCCATGGAGCGTTCCATCTCTTTCGCATAGTTCTCAAGCATGATCTTTGTAGTCACCTTTGCTCCTTTCAGGTCAGGCAGGTTCAAAACCTTATCGATGCGTACGGGACCGGTAAGGGTGATAAAAACATCATCCCATATCCCGGGAATATCGGTCATTTTCTCCCTGTCAAAACCGGTGGCGGATTCCCTGGGGAGCCAGTCCCTTTCACCCAGGCGGACCAGCAGGATGTTTTCCTTCTCCCACGATATGAACCCGGTAAGGTCACATGTGATGGGAGTGTTGCACTGCATAAAGGTTCCGCAATCATGGCCGTTTAAGATGATCTGCGTGTTGTATCTGCTCTTTTTGATATGCAGTACCGCATACCGGTTACGGTATTTTTGCGGCAGTTCAAATCTGAACCGGTACCAGC
Source organism: Bacteroidota bacterium (assembly GCA_051746185.1). GTDB lineage: Bacteria > Bacteroidota > Bacteroidia > Bacteroidales. The sequence continues at coordinate 85,618 of JBNJEV010000003.1, read as the reverse complement.
TGTAGCGGGGTTCATGGTTCCCGGTAAAATAGTCATCGTACTGCTCAATTCTGGGTACCGCCAGGTCAATTAATCCGGGTACCTGGATTTTCCGTGTAAATGTATCCGGGGGAAATGCCTTCTCGGTCTGTTCAAATTCCACCACTCCGTTCAGGTCAATCAACTGCCTTGGAGATTGCCCGTACAGGGAACATCCAAGCATCAACAGGATAATAAGCAGGCTTCTCATGTCTAAACTAATTGACGATAATTTTTTCTGTGATGATCTGATCCCGGGTCTTTATTTGTAACAGGTATATTCCTTCAGCCACCCCGGAGATGTCCGGTATGGTGATGACAGATCCTTCGGGCAGATATGAATACTCTTGTTCAAATACCCTTTTCCCCTGTATATTGATCATCTCAATGCGCACGCCGTTCTCCAGCTGGCCGTCCAGTTGCAGGTTGATCCGGTCTGTGGCAGGATTGGGGTACAAACGGATCGAGGAGACATCCCGGGCCCGAAGACCGGTCACCACCGGTTCTCCATACACCCTGAACTCCATGATGCTGACCCAGTCGCCCGTATAATCATGACAACCCGTGACGGTCAGTTTCATATACCGGATGGGACCATGGTTGATGGTATCGGTCAGCATGCTCCCCCCCTCAGTGTTGTCCAGGCGGTCCACCAGCACCGTATAAAAATCTTCAGGGTCATTTTTGCAGGAGATCATGTATTGATACGCCCTGTTTTTATAAGGAACGATCTCGGAACGTGTCACATAGAACGGTCCACCCAGGTCGATCTCCACCCACTGGGGGAAGAACTGTGCCGACCACCTGTTCAATATGTTGCCATCGGTAACGTTTTCCGCCCTGTTTTCCGCCTGCTGATCGGAGTAATCCATCAGTTTCCCCAGGGCGATGTTCTCTCCTTCTTCAGGCGGCTCCACTAATTCTCCCGGGGCCAGCCTGTAAACTTCCGAGCCTGCCAGTAAAAAGGCCCCGACCCCGAAGTCCGCCGTGGACTCTCCGGTGACCGGCTGGGATGATCCGGGTTCTTTCCCCACATTCTGCACATATCCAAGGAACCCGTCTTCGTGAACAGCCATGGTGGACAATCCATGCCAGGCTTTTTCCACCACCGGATAATAGGTGACACTGTCCAACAAGCCATTGTTGATCCCCCAGGCCAGTCCATAGGTAAAGAACGATGTTCCGCTTGTTTCGGGTCCTCCGTAATCATCCGGATCTGCCAGGCTGACATTCCAGAAACCGTCTGTCCGCTGAACTTCCTTCAGGGCTTCTGACATGGACTGGAAGGTCGAAATATATTCATCCCGGTGCGGATCCCCTTCAGGCAGGTATTGCAGTGTCCTCACATGGGCGGCAAAAACCCATCCATTGCCCCGTGACCAGTAGCAATTCTTTCCATTGGGGGTGGTATAGGGAGGATCGAAATTTTCATCCCTGAACCACAGACCGGCATCCTCATCATACAATCCCCTGCGGGACTTGGTATCGGTATACAGCGCATACAATTTTTCAAAATAAAGGCTGTCTTCATTGAGCACACCAAGCCGGGTAAAAACCGGCATGGCCATGTAGAAAGCATCGATCCACCACCAGTCATCCTTCTTCTGGCTGTTCACCATGCTTTCGATGCTGTTTTGGATGTCTGCAATCCGTTCCGGTTCCGGATCGATCTCGTACAGGTCCAGGTAGGTCTGGCCGGCACACTGGTTATCCGCATGCCGTGTGGTGGGTCCGCCCTTCAATCCCCATTCATTGTTCATGGCCCATTTGAGCGCGTAATCCAGGTATGCCGGATCAGGGTATATCTGATATAATCCCATATTGCCCGTGAAGTAAGCCGCCCTGTCCCATTCATTGTCACCCGGATCGAGGTGACTGTTCATCCAGTAGCCATTCACTTTGATCAGGGTATGGATAATCCCGGCCCTGGAAGGCAACTGGCATTGCATTGCCTGGCCGGCAGCAAGCAGATACAAGGTGAACGCCAGTACCCGGTATGGAAATACCCTTTTCATTGGATCGATGAATGAATAAGCAGTCTTTCTGTAATGCTTCCCTGTTCACATGCTAATTGCACAATATACATACCGGCAGAAAAGGCATCCGTCCGAATCCTTACCACATTTGAAGAGACCGGTATCCGGGTCATCCTGCCAAACATATCAAAAATGAAAACAGTGGAGGCCTGTATTGCATCCGGAATGATCAGGGTAACATGGTCACCCGCCGGATTGGGATAAATATGAAGGTCAGGATGATCATTGGTTTTGTCCGTTCTTCTGGTATATGTGGACTCTTTGACCACCGGTGTAATCTTAAACGCATCAAAGTAGACCTCGTCGTTAAAGGAACAGAGTCCTACCTTACCCCGGGGAAGATCCTCCTCCACTTCCCAGTCATTATCCCCGTCCTCCAGCCAGACATAGAAATACCCATCCACCGCCTCAATGACCAGGGTGTGGTACCCGTCATCGGGAATAATGGATGTGTTCAGATTGAGAATGGAATATCTGACACCGTTTGTAACCCTGAAAAGTTCGTTCGAACCGGCATCCTTGTTGGCCAGGAAGTAATAGAAGTTTTCCGGATCGGTATAACCTATGATAACCCCGTAATCGGCAAACGCATTTGAGCTGTTGTCATATTCAGGTTGTCTGGCGGTAACTTCCATCACAAAGTCCGTAAATTCAAAATCCTCCAGCAGTGCGTATTCGCCCGGCATGTCACCATTCTGGCTGTAATCCGTTGTATTGATATGGTAGGTACCCCTGTCACCGTCATTTTCAAGACTCCAGCGGGAGGGTGTTTTAGGTGTCCAGTTCAACCTGCCGCCATTCTCGAAATCATCGTAGATGGAAAGCGAGTAAACGAACCCGATGGAGTCCGTTTCCATGGTAAGGGGCGTTTCGGCCCTGTCACGGATATTGGCCACCTGCAGGATGTATTCCCGGTCACTCTCCAGGTCTGAAACTGTCAGGATCACCGTTGACAGATCAGGTTCCAGGGCGGCGGATGTGATGGATACCCCTTCAATGGAGTAATTCGCCAGATCCGTTGCCGAAGTTTCCTCCACGGGTTCGTTAAAGATCAACCGAAGGGTATTTTTATCAGCCACGACAAGACCTTTAAAGTAGGGAGGAACCAGGTCTTTGGAGAACCGGTATTCGGCCCGCAGTACCGGACTTTCATATAGTCCCTCTTTGAAGGCACGGGCCTGTACCTTGGTATTGCTCACGATCTCAAAGGGAACCTCGTACAGGGTGGAAAGTATTGTCGGATAACTCCCATCAAGGGTGTAATGGATCCGGGCACCTTCGGTAGGAGTGGATAGTTTTACTGAAATGGCTGTATCATATTCGCCCGGGGAAGGGGATATGACCGGTTTTAATACCATCTGACCGGGCGGACCGGAGAATTCAATGGGACCCATATCGTAGAATGATTCTTTGCCCGCCCCGCTGTTGTCCACATCGGGGTAATCGACCCGTGCACTGTCATAATAATCGGTGATGGGAGTGTAGTCATCCACAAAAGCGGCATCAATGGCCGGACTGTAAGGCAGCAGGCTGAACATTCCGGCAGTCACCCCGGTAAAGGTTTGGGGATCATCAGCGGGTGGGATGCCGGAAAAACCGGGATCCAGGACAAAAATGTCATGTTCCTGCAGGGGCATGCCCTGGTTTTTCTGGGCGATGATGTTGTAATCGAAATGATGGTTCTCCGGATCAAAACCGATCCCTGCATGGTTCAGATTGATGCTCTGCATGATGTTGTTGTACGCATGCAGGTTGGTCACATCCCTGCCCAGGGCCAGTCCGCCGTACCTGCTTTTCCAGAATACATTGTTATAGAGCCTTACCGAGTCTGCATAATGGATATACAGCACAAAACCTGTGGCCGGTGAATAGAAGATGTTGTTCTGAAGGGTCAGGTTTTTTACCAGGCCTCCCCAGTTACCCAGGATCAGGCAGGAGGTGGATTGAATATCATACAAAAGGTTCCCCTCAATGAGCACGTCCGAGGAACCCGATATTTCTGCAATTCTTTCTTTCATAAGTATGGTTTCTACCGGATGTTGATCCTCCTTTTGCCTCCGGATATTTTTATCTGTTTGCCACCCCATACAAAGGTGCCGCTCAGATCAGCAGGCAGCTCAACGGTACCGGACAGGCCCGAACTGCCCCTCCTAATCAGGTCAATGCTGATATTACCTTTCGGGTGGGGCATGGTTGCTTCTATATATTCAAGCTTTCCGAAGGCCGGTTCAATCAGAACGGACCTGAAACCGGGATCTGCAGGCTGGATCCCCGCCACCGTATACAGCAGGTCAAAACAGGGACTGGCACTCCATGCATGGCAGTCGGAGCGCATATCAAATTCCCTTTCCGCAAAGGTGGTCAGTCCGAGATCCAGCATGATTTTCCAGGGCCCTATATGATCCCGATAAGCATCTGCCATCCCCGCTTTCTGCAACGCACGGAAAAGATAGAACCTGAAATAGACAGTGCACTGAATAAGATCTTCATTTTCCAGGATACGGATCATCAGCTCTTTCTGCTTTTCTTTAGGGACTGCGTTGGTCAGGATGGCAAAAATATTGGTGTGCTCGGAAAAAATCTTTTTCTGTGGGGTTTCCGCAAACAACCCTTCCGAGGCATCATAACAGTGTTTGTTGACAGCCGCGATCAGGGCATCTGCCATCATGCGGTATTGATCAGCCAGCTGTTTTTTACCCAGCCCAAGGCATATCTCTTCCGCATTTTGCAGCGCATAAGCAAGCTGCAGGCTGATGCTTGCGCTGTGCCCGTATTCGGCACCCGGAGGAACCCCGTTGGGGAATTCAGGAGCCCAGTCCGTAAAATTCCACCATTCCAGGTTCCCGAGCAGTCCGTTTTCATCGATCCTTTTCTCAAACCAATCAATGACCGAACTCATCCCGGGCACGAATCTTCCCACAAAATCCAGGTCATCCCTGAACATATAATAGTCGTGGATCATGGATATCCAAATCAATGAATAGGTGGGTATCACCTGGTAGATGTAGGAAGGATAACGGCTGAGGGTCAGACCCTCCGGGATCCTTGAGTGATCAAACTGTTCGATGGCATTTTTTGCCAGTCTGTCATCGCCCGAAACACAATAGGTGATCAAAGCCTGGATCCTTGTGTCCCCGATGTACTGAAGCTGCTCATAATAGGGACAATCCGCGAAGGTCTCGGTACTGTTCAACCGCTGCGTTCTCCAGGCCACCTTCCATATTTCCGACAGCAAAGGATCACTGGATTCGAATGATCCGTTCTGCTGGAAGGGATAGGCCCAGAAAATCCCGTAGAAATCATTCAGGACCAGAGCATCCCCGGCCGTTTCTATATCCAGCTGCACAAACCTGTATGTCCGGTACCACAGGGTGGTGTAAAGCCTTTCGTCTCCCCCTTCAGGAAGGATCACATCATGGTATCCCATGATATGTTTGCCTGCGAATTCGTTCCTGTTTCCTTTCCTGAGCAGAAGATTAAAATGCTCACCTGTTTGAAGGCTATCTGCATTCACTTTCTCGAACAAAGCCTCTGCGTAAGTGATCTTTATTTTACTTCCTCTCCCGCCACTAGTAACCAGCCGGGGATACCCTATCGTAAGAAAGGTCTGGTCCAGCAGGATGGAAGCTTTTGTATTTGGGGGGATGAATAATGTCTTTTCTCCGGAAAGAAATCCATCAGATGCTGATACCCCCTTGCTCCTGATCACGCTGCGGAGACGGATTGCCTTTTCTTCCATGGAGGGGATGTTCCGGGGGACAAGGAACCAGGCACTTCCGAAAATGAAATTTCTGCCCACGGCGGCCTCCGTGCTGGCAGTTCTGGGAATCAGCCACCGGCTGTCCTCAAAGGATGTCTCCTTCCATCCCCAGGGGTGCGCTGAACCGTCAATTTCGTCACAGGGGCCGGCCGCGTAATATCCTCCTACTGAATCGCTGGTAATGGGAATGCAGTGATATGCACTATTTCTGTTGACCTTCCATGAACCATCGCCAGTATCGATGGTGACCTTATTTGCAGCATCACTCTGCAGGATAAAGGCTGTCTGGTTTGTGTGTTGCTCCACATGCCGGTATTCTCCGAAATTGACCACTTCGGCGGCAACGATATTCTTTCCCGCTTTCAGGTACGGGGCAATATCGACTGTTTCGTAACGCCAGTGGAGCAAATTCCCACGGGCCGGACCGGAACCTGCCTTTTCACCGTTCACATAGAGCCGGTACCGGTTGTCAGCAGAAACATAAATCAGATACCTGTCAGGTTTCTCATCCAGTGTAAAGCCGCGACGAAACAGAAATACACCGTAATCAAGAACAGATTCGGTGGGATGGGTAATCCATTTTGCTTTCCAGGTGTGTTTCAGCTCTGAAAAATTCTTCCCGTCCGCATTTCGCAGGACATTGGATTCCTGGGCAATCAAGTTCAGGAACAGAAGGGAACCTGCCCATACAAGTATGGTCTGTTGTCGAGTCATCCTGATAAAACCAGATATGAAAAGGAACCTCCCCTGAGGAAGGCTCCCGTTCATAAAGAAAACTACTACTACTTTGTTGAGAGGAAAGTCCCGCAGGGCAAGCCCCGCTAGACATAAAGCATACTACTTGATTACCAGTTTATTAATAGCCAATTTACCCGACTCCATGGTGGTCCGGATAAAGTACACTCCGCTATTGAAGTTTTCCGTGCTGATGGTAATGGTTGATTCACCGCTGGTAACCATTTCCATTACCTTCTGACCGGTCACGGTATACATCTCGATCTTTCTGGACTGTTCAATCCTGTCGAGGGTAAACTGACCGGACGCAGGATTCGGATAAAGCAGTATACTGGAAGAACCAGTTGATCTCAAGTCTTCTACCGAAGTCAGTAGCCCGGCTTTGACATTATCGAAATACAGTTTGTCATTGCCCGATCCAATACCAATTTTTCCTGAACCTAACAATACATCTTTTACCTCTTGCGGTATAGCAACCAAATCAGAAGTGCCTTTGGGATTGATAACTGTCAGTGTGTCAACATCGATTGCCCAGTATACTTCCTCATTGACTATCATGGATAGGATAGTCCCTTCACGCTCAAGACGTATCGTGTTCCATGCATCGAAACTTGACGCATCCACATAAGGTATACAACTTCCCGGAGGTATTTCCTCAATCGGGTCACCTGGTGTGTCAAAGTGTTTCAACCGGTATTCTGTACCGTTTACTTTCACTTCAAAACCGGATAATCCGAATGGATCCCAGGAATTGGCATCAGCTTCAGTCCAGGAATGAATAAAATACCAGGCAGTTGCATAGTTGTCATCATCGGTATAATTAAAGAAGAACTTCGCATCCTCAAACATGGGGCTACCATCCTCATTCCTCGGGAATAATTTGACCTCAGTTTCTACATAGAAGTCTTCGTCAAGCACCAACTCATCATAAATACTCTGGCGGGCAGAGCCATCTTCAGCTTTTGTAACATCCACACCATAGTATTTTTCATCCCCGTCTTCTATAATTGACCATAAATATGCTCTTGTCTCGGTATAATTCCCGGCATCACCTAATCCGGGTATATCACTGAATATACCCTCAACTGGTAAGTAATCAGCCTTGACATTATCAAAGTATACTTTGTCATTGGAGGAACCGATACCGATCTTTCCTTTGCCTAGCATCAGGTCTTTGGCTCCCTGGGGCAGTTCCTCCCAGTGGCTGAACTGCCATCCGCTGTATACCTGGCCCATGGTCAGGGTATCGATATCTATGGCATAGTACTGATCACCGTTGACCAGCATCCTGATGATGGTTCTCTCACGTTCAAATTGAATTGCATTCCATTGGTCGAAACTGCTGTCATCCTCATACGGGATACATCTTTCAGGCGGAATTTCTTCGATCGGGTCGCCCGGATCATCCGCTTTGGTAAGGCGATATTCCTGACCCTCATACATGACCCGGAATCCTGAAATACCAAATGCATCACCTGCTCCTACAGGATTTTCCACCTGCGGTCCATGATGAGCGAAGTACATGGCCTGCGCGAAATTCTCTTCATCGATGTAGGAGAAGTATATGACACCATCTTCGAATTTGGTCTCGCCTTCTAAACCATCGTACCTCTTGACCAGTTTCATATCCGCCGATACATAGTAATCATAGCCAAATTCCATGCCCTGGTAGATGCTCTTGCGGTCTCCCTTGGTTCTGTGATCCAGAACCAGACCATACCTCATGTCACCATCTTCTTCGAACACATCCCATAACCATGGACTGTTCTCCTTGTAGTTGGCAGCATCACCCATCATGGGATCATCTTCGTTGAATACTCCTGTAACTTCTATCCAGCCCGCATTCACATTGTCGAAATAGACCCGGTCATTGGACGATCCGACACCAACACTTCCTGCACTGAAGAGCAGGTCCATAACTTCACCAGGTACTTCATCAATCGAATCCAGCCTGTTGCCGGTGTAGTATTGAATGACAGTTACCGTATCCAGTCCGACAGCGTGGTATACCTCTCCGTTAACAAGCATGCTTAATACGGAATCCTCGAGGGTCACCGCCACATGGTTCCAGTCATCAAAACTAGTGTCCCCGTCAAACGGTATACAGGTTTCCGGTGGGATCTCTTCAATCGGATCACCCGGATCATCGGAATGGATATATCCATATCCCTTTCCATCAACTATAAAATTGAATCCTGATAGTCCAAGCGCATCGGTCTGGCCAATGGGATCCTCCTTGGCAGGACCGTGTGTGTTGAAAAATTGTGCCCATGCATAGTTGTTTTCATCCTGCCATGCAAAGAACAGCCTTCCATCCTCCCACCAGGCTGTCTCCTCCACAGCAGAGGGTCTTTTCTGCAGTTTCATGTCGGCCTCCACGGAGTAATCATGACCTCCCAGCTTCTCGCCTGTTACGATACTGGTCCTGTTCCCGCCGGCAGGCTTGTCCTGAACAATACCATAAACCGTTTCTCCATCATCATCGAAGACATCCCACAACCAGGCTTCGGCTTCATCATAATTGGCCGCATCACCATAGATTTCGATATTGCTGAATATCCCATCCACAGGCACATATCCTGCATCGACATTATCGAAATATACCCTGTCATTGGAAGAACCAACACCGATCTGTCCCGGGGTAAAGATAAAATCGAGGACCGCAGAGGGAATGACATCGATGGTATCCAGCCTGTTCCCGGTATAGTATTGAATGAGTGACACCGTATCCAGTCCGATTGCGTGGTACACCTCTCCATTAACCCACATACTGAGTACTGAATCCTCAAGCGTTACCATCACTTCATTCCAGTCATAGAAGCTGGTGTCCCCTTCGAACGGGATACATGTTTCCGGCGGAATCTCTTCAATGGGATCACCCGGATCATCCGAATGGATATATCCATATCCCTGTCCGTCTACTATGAAATTGAATCCTGAAAAACCAAGTGCATCGGTCTGGCCAATGGGATTCTCCTTGGCAGGACCGTGGGTGTTGAAAAATTGTGCCCATGCATAGTTGTTTTCATCCTGCCATGCAAAGTACAGCCTTCCATCTTCCCACCAGGCTGTTTCATCCACAGCAGAGGGCCGCTTTTGCAGTTTCATATCAGCTTTGACGAAGAAATCACCGTGGGCACCGTAGGTTCTTTCGTTCAGGATAGAGGTACGGTTTCCTCCGGCAGGTTTGTCCTCAATGATCCCGTAGACCACTTGCATGTCCGTACTGTCGGTAAACACGCTCCACAACCACGGATCTGCCTCGGTGTAGTTCTTGGCATTGCCCAGGAATTCAATATCGCTGAATTCACCCTCCACGGGCAGGACCGTCTGGTCATAATAGACCATCACCGCCCCAAGATCCAGCATGCCCGCGATAATCTCGGGCTGGTTGGCCGTTCCCGCATCAACCACAGCCTGGGCATCATCAATGGCTGCCTGCAGTGAGTCCATCGCCTCCTGCGGCTTGGGCACATCCAGCATGGCCGTGGCATCCGCGATCAGATCTGACAGCAAGGTGAAGTCTGAGACCAGGGGCAATCCTTCAGAAAAGGTCAGGATCCCCGCCTGGTCCATATCATTCCATGAACTGGTCACATCGCCCGGATTGGACCATGTCAGGATGGCCGAGGAAACCGAATCCTTATCTGATACCATGAGATCAAATCCGATCCAGGTGGAATGGCCCGGGGTGGTATCGATCATGATGGTTGAAAACGGGAATGCAATCTCCACCACATAGCCATTGGCGTCAGCAGCAGAGGTAAAAAGGACATCGGTCCAGTCCGCATTCGTACCCGTAGAATCGGTCTGGTCATAGACCACCCGGTACTGCATTTTATCATTATCATACCTGGGGCCGTCCTTGGCCATGACATCGTACTTTTGTTTTACATTCAGAAAGATTTCCACGTTGTCATTACTCCAGGCATTGGGCTCCTGGTTCATCAGGGTGTCATCCATGACATGGATCAGAAGAAAGAGGGCCGTATCATTGTAGATCCCTCTCCAGTATGCAGAAAAATCTGCCGCATCAACGATTGTGCCCGAGTATACATTCTCAATGGGCACAGATGTAGCATCTGACCACACAGCATCGATGGTACCATCGATGGTGGGCGGTGTTGCTGTCGGGTTGATTGCGTTCCATTCGGGCACAAAATCCTGCCCGAGTATGAACATTCCCTGCAGCAGAAAAATCAATGTGAAACAAACTCGATAAATGTTTTTCATAATTATGGTTTTTAGTGAGCAAATCAGGCAGTGCTCTGTTAGTTTCTATTATAATATTGATTAATAACCTGGATTCTGGGTCAGGTTGGGATTCTTCTGAATTTCGCCAAAGGGTATGGGGTAGAGGTTGTGTTTGAGCTCGATGTTCTGTGCCCGGATCTGATCCTGCGGGGTGGCATCCGGAGCCGTAACCCTGGCCTGGAATGTTTCCACCAGGTTACCCCATCTGCGCAAATCAAACAACCTTTTACCTTCATAACACAATTCCCATCTTCTCTCCTGGCGGATCGCCTGCCGGAAACCTTCCTGGTTGTCCGGATAGGGATTGCCATCCAGGTCATTTACATTAGGCCATTCACTCAATCCCGCACGCCTCCTGACCCGGTTAAAGGCTTCAATGGCCTCCGCGGTGGGTCCTCCCTGTTCATTGACAGCCTCTGCATAGATCAGCAGAACTTCAGGGAACCTGAACAGGGGATAGTTCGTACCGGAGGCATTTCCGGAAGGAGGAAAGTCATACTTGTCCTCATCTGGCAGGTATTTGTTCGTATGTGGAAATGCCATTCCTGCCCACCAGTAATCTGCATTGCTTTCATCCAGCGGTTGTTCTTCTTCCAGTTCATCAATGATATAATAGAGGTTGATCACATCATCTCTGAGGTCTCCGGGCTCCAGGGAATAGATCAGTTCTTTTTCCCCGACAAATGAGGAATATCCTCCTTCACCATTGGCCATCCTTGGACCCCAGTAGAGCTTCGTCTCAAACCAGGGGCCGGCTTCAATGCAGTTCACAAAGAATATATGTTCTTCGTTGTTTTCATACTGATCGTAATCATCTTCATGGGCAGGAAATACATCACGGTAATTCTCCCTGAGACCATAATGTCCCTCGTCGATACATTTTTTGGCCCACTGCGCCGCTTTGGCCCAGTTCGACGGATCACCCTGGACCATGGTATTGGTTTTCGCATCCAGCCTCCACCCTGCCCGGGTCAAATAGACCTTGGAAAGAAATGCCTGGGCAGCACCACGGGTGGTACGCCCTTTTTCCATTTCTTCTCTGTTCCACAGGTCCTGCTCGGCCAGTTCCAGTTCTTCGATAATAAAATCATAAATGGTTTCCACATCTGTTCTCTCCAGATCGGCATCACCAACCGGGTCGCTCACATAGGAATCGCCATGAAAAACCACATCGCCCCATAGCCTGACCAGGTTAAAGTAGTTTTGCGCCCTCAGAAAACGGGCCTCTGCTACGATCCTTTTCTGAAGTTCGGGTGAATCAAAGGCACTTGCCGGCATTTTGGGCACATTCTCGATCACATTCCCGGCACGGTTGATCATGATATATGCAGACCACCACACGTGGTAGAAATCACCGAATGCAGGATCAAATTTGAAACGGTCCAGCTCTTTTCGTTCCTGTATGCCGCCAAATCCGTCACTCATATCATCCGAACCCACATCCACGATGACGATCCAAGATTTAAGATAATACCGCTGTGCTCCCCCGTAAGCCCCTGCATAAGCGCCGGTAAGGGCTGTCAGGGCATCTTCCTGGGTTTCGAAATAGGTGTCGGGGTTCAGAATACCGGGCGGGATCTCATCCAGTTCCTTGCAGCCAAATGTGCCTGAAAATACAAACACAACAAGCAGTATACCAATTCTGAAGATGGAATTATCTTTAGTTTTCATATGGTTGTTTGTTTACGTTTCACAGATTAAAGCCCAAGCTTCACTCCAAAAGTGACCCCTCTGGTTGAAGGATAATTGTGTTTGTCATATCCGATGTTCAGGTTGCTGTTGCCACCTGAATGCATTTCCGGGTCATAGCCGCTATAATTCGTGATGGTAATAAAATTCTGCAGGCTTGCATACACCATCAGGTTCTTCATCCCAACCTGTGACAGAAAGCGGGGTGGCACTCTGTAAGACAGCTGGATGTTGGATAACCTGATAAAGGAAGCGTCTTCAACAAACCGGTCACTGGTTTTATCCACATAACTGTCCGTTACCCTGGGAATATCCGTATTCGGATTTTCCGGTGTCCAACTATCCATCAGCCAGGCACCGCCGTTGTTCTCTCCCAGTTCGCCATTGGAAAGACCCTGACGGGTACCGTTGTACATATCAATGCCCTGGACCCCATTAATAATGGCATGAAGTTCAAAATCCTTATAGGAAATTGTATTGACAATCCCGAAGATATAATCGGGCAGGGCTCTTCCAATGATACCCATGTCCTCATTGGTCAGTACACCGTTATCATTGGCATCCAGGTAGCGTTGATCGCCCAGGCCTTCATCGCCGCTGAACTTTGGTGTATTTGTAATATCATCCCCCTCCTGGAAAATACCGTCCGTAATGAATCCCCAGAGATTGCCAATGGGCTCACCGGGTTCTACTTTGCTAATGCCTGCAAAGAATTCGGTATCATTTGCCAGGTCAATGACTTTGTTCCTGTTTACGGAAAGATTACCGGATACACTCCATCTCAGATTTCCTGAAACGAGAATATCACCATCCACGATGAACTCGAAGCCTTTATTATTCATCTCAGCCACATTGGAGACAATGGTCACTCCGGAACCCAAACTCCAGCCAGCACCATACCCCGTGTACAGGGGTAAAGGGTAATTCCATAACAGTTCCGCAGTGGTGCGGTTATACAGATCGAGATTAAAACGCAGCCTGTTATTGATGAATCCCAGATCCAGCCCGATATTAGTGGTGGTTGACTCCTCCCAGTGAACGCTTTCATTTGGGATCTGCCCGATGGATGAACCAATGACCGGTACATCACCACCAGTGCTTCCGACATTTCCAAAGCACCCATTCGACCGGTTGGTACCTACTGCCATCCGGGGCAGCCACTGGTAGAGGGCAATATTATCATTCCCGGAAACTCCCCAGCTTACCCTGAGCTTTAACATGTCAAATATTCCCAGGTCCCTGATAAAGTCTTCTTCTGATATTTTCCAGGCTGCAGAAGCGGATGGGAAGGTACCCCATTTTTCTTTGGGACCGAATTTGGAGGATCCGTCCCTTCTTACGGTTGCCTCCACGATATACCTGTTCAGGAAATTGTAGTCAATTCTTCCAAATATTGACTGGAATACGCTTCCGGAGATTCCCGAACTGATACTGTGGTTTTCCTTGTTGAAGGCGGCCATGTTGTACCACAAAAAAGATTCCCTGCCAATATCTTCGCTGAACATAGTGTTACTGGTGGTGTTGACTACCTGTTGTTCAATCCCCAGCAATACCTTTAATCGGTGGTCCTGGGCCAGTTGTTTATCATATGTGGCCGTCGCACTCCCTATCCACCGGTTCCGGTTCCTATCGGTAATGGATGCGCGGGGTATGGCACGGGTGGCGGTGGCCCCGAATAATTCTCCTGTTACGAATGTGTTATTCTGATATGCCTGGTAGTCCCCTGCAATATCCCCTCGTAAGGTAAGATCCTTGATCACTTCATAGGTAATAAACACATTCCCCATCACATCAGAGACAATGGTGTTGTTTTCCTGACCATCCGCTGCCAGCCTTGGATTATCCCAGGTGGCCAGATTATAGTATTCACCTACAGAATCATATACAGGATAATAAGGCAATGCAGTCAGGGCGCCTCCGGCAGCACCCAGTGACCAGCCGGTGGTGACACTAAAGCTGTTCCCCTCGGTCCTGTATACATTGACACTGGCCCCCACATTCACCTTGTCACTGAATTCATGGTCCACATTCAAGCGGGCACCGCTTCTTTTAAAATCAGAGTCATAGATGATGCCATTTTCCTCCCTGTGATTGCCTGACAGGGCATACCTGGTTTTATCGCTGCCACCTGATATGGAAAGGTTATAATAGTTCACATGGGCAGTGCGGAAGATGACATCCTGCCAGTCGGTGTCGGCAATATACCCGTTGATGGGTTCAGTGCCATCGATCTGTCCCTGAGAAAACAATTCCGGTAATCCGACATTGGTAAGTGCCCTGTTCCGCAGCGTACAATATTGCTCCCGGTTAAGCACATCCATCAGTTTGGATACGTCGGATATCTGATGGTAATAGGAAAAATCAATATTGTTCTGGTTCCTTTCACCTCTTTTTGTGGTGACCAGGATCACGCCGTTACCACCCCTGGCGCCATAGATGGCCGTGGATGACGCATCTTTCAAAATCTCGATGCTTTCAATATCTTCCGTTGCAACCGAATTGATGTCCCCGCCAATATACCCGTCAATCACCCACAGGGGGCTGTTCGTGGTAAGCAGGGATCCGTGACCCCGGATCCGGATGGACGGACCCGAACCCGGCATCCCGCTGGTGTTGGTAACCTGTACACCGGCTGCCTGACCCTGCAGGGCATAATCGATCCTGGAGACGGGACGGATTGCGATGTCTTCGGAGGATATGGAAACAATAGACCCGGTAAGATCACTTTTTTTGGTGTAGCCATATCCTACTACCACCAGTTCGTCAAGTGATTCGGCTACCTGCTCCAGGGTGACATTGAACTCGGTTTGATCGCCTACTTCGACCTCCCGGATATTATATCCCACATAGGAGTATACCAGCACGTCACCGGGAGAAGCATCGATGGAATAGTATCCGTTGGCATCGGTAACCGTACCTGTTGTGGTACCCTTGATCACGATATTGACCCCGATCAGGGGAGTACCATCTGCAGCATCTGTAACTGTCCCGGAAACGGTTTGCTGCTGTGCAAAAACACTGACTGCAGAAAACAGTGCGAAACATAAAAGGATTGCTTTCCTGATAATTAGTTTGTTCATTATCATAGTTTTGTATTCTAAATTTGCTTGCTGTTTAATCTTCGACAGGTTCGGTGACTGTAATATCAAAATTCATCGCCACTTGCTTTGCGTTATAGGGATCACCCACCGCCCGGTTTGACAGCAGGATGGTCGCCGTATACTGTCCCGGATCATTATAAGTGACACTCACATCCCCGGTAGCATTTGTATCTGATCCTGTGGTGATGGTATCCGCCGGATCGGTATAGTCTGCATAGATGTGTCCCGGGGTTCCGCTGAAGAAAGCATAGAAGTCGGCGTGGCCGCAATTTTCAAAAGAGATCTTATTACCGGCTTCAACCGAATAAGGCTCGGTCAGGATAACGACTTCCCCTTCCTTCTTAATGGACAGTGTATAACATGCATCCGGTTCTTCGACCTCTTTTTCACAAGCCGGTGCTGTGAATAAAACGGGGAACACCATCAATAAATAACTTATTCTAAATTTTCTCATAATAATATTTTTTAAGCCGTGGTTATATCTCTTGCATTCCTCAGGCAATAAAACTCAGAATTATCAGCAACCCTGTGATAATCAGCAGCACCAGAAGAATTTTAAGCATGAGAATGATGTAAAGCCTTTTCCGCCGGTTTCCTATTTTCATGACGGCATGGCTAAGCTTAGGTTAAGGGATATCCGGCAGATTACCAACCGGATATCCAATAATTATTCCATTACTCCTTAATAAATTTGCCTGTAGCACGTATGTTGTTTTCTCCTTTCACGATAATGAAATAGATACCAGCTTCGTAGTCTGAGATATCAATCTCCAAAGATCTTGACCTGATATTGTCAATTGTTAATATCTCCTGGCCGAGAATGCTGGAAATAGCAATACTTTCTATTTTATCCCCGGCACTGATATGAATCTGACCGGCTGCCGGATTGGGATAGATCGTAAACCTGGCCTGATGCTGATCATACACTGCCTGCGGTCCACTGACCGGTTCGCCATTGACGAAATCATCAAACCAGGCCACATCATTGTAACTGCCCATTCCGATCTTTCCTTCCACACCCAGGGCATCGTCTGTTACAGACATATATTCTTCTCCATCGATGTAGGCTGTCACGGTAGTTCCGTTCCGGACAAGCCTGTATTCATGGTAATTCATATCCGCAACAGCCGGTGTTGTATTGAGCTCTCCTACTTCTGCTTTGTCCAATCCTCCGGTGGTATCCACCACATAGAAACCGTTAATATCTTCTCCTGTAAACAACATGTACCTGTAATCCTTGTTATTTACATGTCCGAAAACAACGGCGAAATCTGCTTTTGGATCAAGGCCACCGCTTTTTTCCTTGTCGAGTCTTGCGTTCAGGGTGATATCAAAATCGGTATAGGTTGAATCCTCATAGATGGCGAATCCTCCGAGTGTACCTTCGATCGGGGCCGGTCTTTCGGCAAGCCTCAGTCTTGCATCTCCCTCATCATCGCGTACCAGCCAGTACCCGTATCCCGAGGGCACTGTGGTATAATTACTGATATCGCCATAACTCACTATATCACTAAAGACTTTCGGTTCCTCGGGGCCAATCCAGAGGGTAATCTGAGGGCAATACGGATTGAACTCTGCATCAGGAGGCAGGTCCCAAGTCACTTCACGGGAATAGAAACCAAGCCATCTCTTACCGTAAACTGGATCACCTTCGGTGTATTCTTTTACATATGGTTCACATCTTATGGTTAACAATTTATTCCCCTCGTCTCCCATTTCGAAAAGCACCTGGTCTGTAACATTCACTGTCGGGCGGGCACTTGTTCCCCCTGCATCTTCAGGCAATATCTCATCAAACTGGTCGTAGCTGCCCTCCTCTTCATAGTTCAATTCCTGGGCATTATCCCAGGTTAATTCTTCCTGGAGCCAATCATCAATATCGTACAGGTGGAAAAATCTGGCACCCTGTGGCCCTGCATTGGCGGATACCCTGAATTTGAGTTCGGCATAAAGTATTTGATGGCCATCAGGAATTGAATCTTCAAGAGTGGTAAAATCAAATTTTATCCAGGATTCAAAATAGCTCTCAGAAGCTTCATGATTATCATAATTACACAACTGTAACTGACCCCCATCCAGGTTCTTTTCATGGGTATTTAATATTGTCCCACTACCAATGGTAACATCATGCTGGTTATAATACAGAACCTGTTTAACCTGTCCATAACCAAAAGAAATGGTTAAAGCGATCAAAAAACATGACAGAGAAGTTTTTTGAATGAATCTTATTAGAGTAATGTTTTTCATAATGAATCAGTTTTTAGTTAGAATTTGATGATAAAAATATTTGCCAAATTAATGCAAAAGAACAACAATGTCAAGTGTAAAGTGCTGTTATATAGTTAGTTATATTTAATATTTGGCGGTTAAATAAATCGGTCTTTGATAAGGAATACAGGATTTACCGACATTGGTCAGACAAAGACGCAGAAGCCGGTTTTTTTTTGGCGGTTAAATAAAAGTGAAATTTTTTTTGAAAAAATGCAGGAAAGATCAACTTAATTGACTTGGGATCCTGGTCTTCTCTTTTTTCAGGAGGATGAGCTCTTTCCAACCTTCTTTGTGATTCTTAAAACGCTTCCTGGTCGCCATGATCTCTTTCACTTTGTTATGAAACTCCCAGCAGGTTTTCATCCTCAGATCGATGGTCTGGGAGAGCTGGGTTATATTTATCTCCCGGCCTGTGCTGGTCAGTATCAGAATGTAAAAAGCCTTATTGATGGGAAAACGCAAACGATGAAAGATCGTCCCGCAGGTGACAGATTCCTTGTAGTTGCACTTTCTGCATCTTCTCACCAGTGTAGCATCCTCCTTGCTGAACTCATGACCTCCACATTTTTTGCATGTATAACCCTCGTTCCATTTCAGTTTTTCGAGAAACAGGCAACAGGCCTTCTCGTCCGGATAGATCTCGCTGAATTCATCAAATCCGATCAATTTTTGCATGACCCTTGCTTCGGAAAGATAATAAAGACTGTCTTCCAGCTCAATATTATGTTGCTTCAGTAACCTGTTCATCTGCTGGATTTTTAGGGCCTGATTTTCGATCTGTTCTTTCTGCATCACCACCTGTGAAGTCCGTTCCTTTACCTTTATCTCAAGTTCCTTCTTATGTTTCTTAACAGAATGAATCCTGACTTCAATAATTATGAAGGTCATACCGATAATCATAGCAATGATTAATGCTTTGAACCACCATGTCTTCCAGAAAGGAGGAGCAATAACGATCTTCAGGATCGATTTCGCTTCAGACCATACCCCGTCATTGTTTGACGCCTTCAACATAAACAGGTATTCACCGGGATTCAGATTGGTATATGAGGCCTTACGATCTGAAGTCATGATCCACTGGTTATCAAACCCTTCCAGTTTATAGGCATATTGATTCTGATCCGGGGCAATAAAATGGAGGGCGGCAAATTCAATGGAAAAGACATTGTTCTTATGGGATAATTCAACTTCTTCCGTTTCCGCTATGGACCTGTGCAGAATGGTATCACCATTAAAGATCTCTCCGATGGAAACATCCTTGTTGAATAATTGAAGATTAGTAAGTATAACCTCCGGGGGGATCAGGTTATACTTTAAGCTGTCGGGATGAAACATATTGAATCCATTGATCCCGCCAAACAACATTTCCCCGGACCAGGTTTTCAGGCTTGCCCGTGCAATGAATTCCCGGCTTTGCAGGCCATCATCCACATCGAAGTTTTTCACGAATAGCCTGGTCGGATCATTCTGAAGGGGAGATTGAACAAATGAATACCCTTCGTGCAAATAGGGTTCCGTATACATATCTTCAACATGGCACATCTTGATTTTTGATATCCCATTGTTTGTGCTGACCCACAGATTTCCATGATCGTCTTCCAGGATAGCCCGGATACAATCATCCAGCAGTCCGTTGACTCTTGTATAGGAAATGAAGTTGTCCCCGGTCCGGTTGTATTTATTGAGGCCCTCCTCTGTCCCTATCCACAACGTCCCGTCGTTGGTTTCATAAATACAGTTAATAAAATTGTTGCTGATGGACGCGGGATTGTTATGTTCTTTCTTGTAAGACGCGAAAGTACCTTCTTCCCTGTTTACCAATCTGGATAATCCATCCAGGGTGCCCACCCATAACACACCCTTTCTGTCTTCATGAATGGCGCAAATATGATCGTCCGTCAGGCTTGAATCATTTCCGCTTTCAGGGATGAACCGGGTAAAATTATCCATCTCCCGGTTGTACAGGTTCAATCCCCCTCCCCAGGTACAGATCCAAACATTGTTCCTTCTATCCACATAGGTGGTGAAAATATGATCCCCGCCCAGGCTGTTGGGATCGGCACTATGCCTGAATGAAACAGATTCACCTGTTCGTGGATCGTATCTTTTCAGGCCTTTGTGCCATTGCCCGATCCAGATATATCCTTCCTGATCTTTACAAACCGAAAGAATAGCGCCCCGCAGGATAAAATCAAATGTATGATCACGCCTGTCGAAAAGGTTCAATCCCTTGGAAGAACCAATCCAGATGTTCTGACGACCCTCCTCAAAAAAGGTCTGTATCTTATTGCTTGCCAGACTGTTTTCGGTGACATTCTGTTGGAATGTCTGGAATTTGTAGTTTTTTTGCTTATTCAGTCCGGTGCTTGTTCCCGCCCATAAAGTACCTGTCACGTCGAAAAACAGAGACCTGACAAAGTTGTAGTTCAGGCTTTCATTGTCCAGGGGATTATTCTTATAGCATATGAACTCCGGAGGAGATCCCGGTTCTGCTCTGGTCAGCAGCAGGGATTTCCTGTCAAGTTTGTTGATCCCTTCATCGGTACCGATCCACAGATTTCCCGCATCATCCATGGACAGGGCATTAATAACATTATTGCTTATGGTTTTCGGATATGACGGATCATGCAGATGCCTGATGAAACTGATGCTTTCCTTTGCAGGTGCAGAAGGTTTGCTTAATGACACCCGATTTAATCCGCCCTCCCTTGTTCCGATCCAGATCGTTCCGAACGGATCCTCCAGGATATCCGTAACCTGGTTCGATCCGATTGAATAAGGATCGTTTTCCTGATACCTGAAATGAATAAAGCAATCATCTTCTTGGTCATACAAATCCAGTCCATTGGACGATCCAACCCATAACCAGTTCCTGGAGTCTATCAACAGGACATTCACCTGACCTGAAGTAAGACTTGAAAGATCGTCCGGTATATTCTTGAATTCGGTGATCACTGGATCTTTTTCATCAGGATTGAACCTGATTATTCCAATGTTCGTTGCCAGCAGAAAATTCCCCTCCTGATCCTCAATCATATCATAGATCCTGTTATCTTCAGGATCTATGCAATATCCCGCATCTGAAAAATAGGACAGGAACCTGTCCTTATCACGCTGATACAGGAATAATCCGCCCGTTCCCGAGGAGCTGCTAACCCATAACCTATTCTTGCTGTCCTCAATAATATCCGAGATCATATGTGCACCCAGGGAGTCAGGATCGTCAGAGGTGTTCAGATATTGTTCGAAATGATACCCGTCGAACCGGTTCAGACCTTTATGGGTGCCAATCCAGATGAATCCTTTGTGGTCCTGAACAATATGACCCACATAGCAATGGGACAGTCCATCCAGTAAGGAATAGCGTTGAAACCTAAGCTGGGCATGCTGCCCGTATGCCATACTGGTCCCTGACAGGACAATGAGGGACAGGATGAATTTTTTCAGCATTTTCATGGTTTCCCCTGTTTTCACCACCTAAAATATACTCAATTTTTCTAATATACCATTCTGACAAGTACCAGTTAGATCACTTAGAAGACTTACTCGATGACTAATTTCCTGTTGATGATAAGCGCATTCCCTGATACTTTCAGGATATATATTCCCGGTTTCGGTTGATGCAACCTTATATTGATCACATCACCCGGTTTGATACTCCTTGCTGCCTGATATATCATTTTACCAGCTTCCACCGCGGCATCCATCACTGAATCCAGTCTGGATTGCGAAAACAACTTTGGTAAAGAAAGTACAAGCAGCAATACCCCTGAATAGAAACACACACGGATATGGCCAGCATGGTATCTCATGGTGTGGTGCGGGTAAGAATTAAATCCCAGTTCCTTCCGTAATACGCTTTATCCAGTTTGATCAGGAACCCGGTATCTCCTTTCAGTTCTGCCCATTTCATCAGGTCCCGGTATATGTAAAAATTCAGCCAGTATCCGTAGTGATACTGATCCCGCCTGCACATGGGATGCATCAGGCAGGTATACCACCCTGTATTCAGTTTGCATTGTTCAGCTACCCTTAAGGCCATTTGTGCATTTTCCCATTGTTCGAAGGCCATGTCATCGTACAATTTCCGGAAATCCGCGTAATCCATCCCGCCTGTGTGAATGATCGGGGCAACATCAGGGATCCCTGTTTTTTCAAGGGATACGATTCTTTCAAAGTGTTTATCTCCATCCAGGTCATAATGAATATGATCCATGAATCCATTGTTGTTCTGGTTGGTATATTTGATGGTGGGAAATATCTCGGGTTCGACCGTCACATGATCCTCGGGCTGGATATTGGGTCCCCTCCAGCCCTGCCAGCCCTGATAATAGGTAGCATTCTGGTCAATCCGCCAGCAGCCCCATTCTGCACCGTAGAGATGGATCCTGCCGTCGAATGTTCCGATGTAGAGTTTTCCTCCACCGGAAAAATCCGTATCCCATTCCCCCCTGTCCCCCGAAACATCCGCCTGTGCATTATTGTCCAATCCTCCGTTATAAACACCTGATTTAAAAGGATCGAGCGGACAGTAGAACTCTACCCTTTCCCATCGCTGACAGTCATCATCCTCATCATAGGTCATCCAGCACTGATCCCACTGACCCCTGTTGAAAACCAGTTGGTAAGCGGTATCATGTCCGGCATGATCCCATCCTTCCAGTTCAAAGGTGTTCCAATCCACATAATTGAAGACCTGGTCGTTGTCCGAATCAATGATCCAGATGTAATGTCCCCTGAACCTGCCCCTGTCATCCAGACCAGAGTTGTCCGCAACAACCTGCATGTCAGCCTTACCATCCCGGTCTTCATCATTCCAGTCGACAATCAGGTCATGGCCGCTGCCATACTCTCCGTCCCGGTTCAGGTCAAGCATCAGGCAGTCGCTGTCCATATCTCCCTCCAGGTCTCCCTCCCGCATATCATCGTCATCATCGATCCACTGGACCGCAATATCATTGGATATGAATGACCGCAGCACATCCGGATCTCCGTCCTTGTCCAGATCAATATACTCAATGCAGGTATTTCCACAGGGCATGGACAACCTGAAAGGAGTAAGCAGGGTTTGCTGACCGTTTACGGGAACAGTCAGCCAGCACGTAATAATGACAGATAATATGAATAGCTGATTTTTCATTGAATACAGTCGAGACTGGAGCATGACCTGGATTTGTAGTCTTCGTGAAATATCAACCCGGGTTGATCCTGGGCCTCCATAGGTTTCATCATTGGTGGAATTTGGGATTGCTCCTGCAATTGATTGAAACAAAATAAAAACAAAATTCTCTAAAAAACAATTCCAAAATGTTGATTAGCAGTGTATTATAATGATTAATTGGCGGTTAAATGCAGAACCGGAATGAATGGATCCGGTATTTATTCTGTTGGAAATAACGATCATACAGGGATCATTAAGCCCGGTCCTTTTGGCGGATAAAAAAAGGGGGGGGCTTATCTCATTTTCCCTGATCGGTTTTGTACAAAGGAGGGATGATCAACCGGTTGAAAAACTGTTCGGGTTCCAGGATCTCCTCGTAGGCGGGAGGTGGATTGTGCAGCAGGATCTTCACTCCTCTTTTCAGTCCTGTGGTATCCAGAAAAGGTTTCAGGTAGTGTGCGGAGTATTTATACTGGAATTCATATCTGTTCTTTCTGTCGATCAATTCCTCCACATTACGCGGTACTTCAGGTCTCCTGGGGGGAATGATCTCTCCCATTTTGCCGGTTACGTATTCACAGATCCCTTCTTCGATAAAGGTTGACCCGAAGTTTTCATAAGTCCTGATGATCCAGATGTAGGTATGGTATGCACGGTGAACGCTGATTTGATCCAGCATCTGCATCTCCACACCGATCTGATAGATGTATTCATGGGTCAGCTCGTGCATCACGGTGGCTTTCACGAATTTGTTGCTTTCTTCTGTGAAGGCCCGTTTTAATCTTGAAAGGTCACCCAGCTCGTAGGCCTGGAACTTTTCCGCGGTGTTAATGAATATTTCATGGGGATAATAACGGCCCAGTTCCAGGGAATCGTGAATATCATACAGGGTCAGATCCTCCGCATAGATCCAGACGTTGAAAAGGGTATCATCGATAAAATTCTCAAATTCAATGATCAGGGAATCTCCTTTATCCTCGATATACTGCTCGATCCCTTCGCTGGTGGGTCTTCCGTTCTTTAAAGGATACTGCTCCTGATCACCGACCGGATTGAGCAGCAGCAATATGATGATGAGTCTCTTCAATGATCCATTCCTCCAGTTGAATATAACGCATCATTGGTGGTATTTGTTCCTCATCAGAATTTTCTTCGGAATGAAAAATGAAGCATCTGATTCACAGGTTTTTTGTGAAATCAGTGAAGGGATCTACCTGATCCTGCGGTCCCTGCCGATCAGGAAATAAAGAACGGACCCCAGAATGGGAAGGAAGAGGATGATCAGTACCCAGATCAGCTTATCGTTGTCAGGGAACTGGTGCGTCAGCAGATCGACCAGTGCAAAAAGAGGCAACAGGACGATGAACAGGATAATGAACAGGACAAGTAATAATGTGCCTCCCATGAAAGTTGAAGTAAATCAGTTATATTTATTCAATAAATCTATGAATTAACTTCATACCTTACAAACCCACCACCCATGAAAACTGCAAGTTTATTGATCCCTGCCTTCCTGCTGCTCATAACAGGATGCAAAACCGGGCAAGCACCTTCTTCGGCATCCGGGGAACATCCTTTCCGCTTCAACCAGATCGGCTATTATCCCGCCGGTCCCAAGGAATTCGTGGCCGTGGGTCTGGATGCCGGATCCTTCCAGGTCCTCGACCGGGACGGGAAGATTTCCTTCGAAGGGGAACTGGTGAACCGCGGTACCTGGGAGGCCTCCGGGGAGGAAGTGCTAACGGGCGATTTTACCGGTCTGCAATCGCCGGATATCTATACCATCCGGATCGACGGGGAGGTTGCCTCACCCCCTTTTGAGATCAGGCCCGATATTCATCGTCCGGCCCTGGAAGCTTCCATCAAGAGTTTCTATTTTCAAAGGGCCTCCATGCCCATCGTGGAACAATACGGCGGTATCTATGAAAGGGCTGCGGGCCACCCCGACCTCAACTGCCCTTACCATCCTTCCACGGGGAAAGAACAGGGCACGCTGGATTCACCCGGCGGGTGGTATGATGCGGGCGACTACGGAAAATATGTGGTCAATGCGGCCATATCCACGGGACAGATGCTGAACCTTTTGGAGCTATACCCGGAAGCAGTGGGGGACGGACCCCTGAATATTCCGGAAAGCGGGAACGGGACCGACGATCTGATGGATGAGATCCGGTATGAACTGGACTGGATCAGGACCATGCAGGATTCCGACGGCGGGGTGTTCCACAAGCTTACCGCCAGAAATTTCAGCGGATTCATCATGCCCGCCGAATACGACCTGGAACGGCTGATCATCGGGAAAGGAACTTCCTCCAGTCTGAATTTTGCCGCGGTGATGGCCCAGGCTTCCAGGATCTACCGGCAGACCGATCCCGGCTGGGCGGAGGAGATCCTGGTGGCTGCCGAAAAGGCGTGGGACTGGTCGGTGGTGCATGACAGTGTACCTTTCAGGAATCCCGAAGACGTGAGAACCGGTGAATACGGAGACCATGTATTCGGGGATGATTTCTACTGGGCTGCCGCCGAGCTGTTCCTCTCCACGGGGAAGGAGCAATATTTCCGGTACCTGCTTGAGAACGAAGAACCCTACATCCACCAGCTTACCAACAGCTGGAAATTCTTTATCCGGAATATGGGATTTCATTCCCTGCTGGCCAACCGGAACAGACTGGATCCGGGCTTTGCGGAATCACTGACTGGCAAACACCTGGTGCTTGCCGACAAGATCCTTTCGGCCATCGATGCCATCCCGTACCAGGTGAGCGTGGAACATTTCGAATGGGGATCCAACAGCGATTTCCTGAACCAGGCCATGATCCTCTGCTATGCCCATCACATGACGAACAATCCGGAATACCTGAAAGGGGCCCTCCGGAATGTGGATTATATCATGGGGAAGAATGCCACCGGTACCTGTTTTCTTACCGGTTTCGGCTCCAGGCAGGTGATGAATCCCCACCACCGGCCCAGCGGAGCAGACGGGATAGAGGCCCCCGTTCCGGGTTTTATCGTCGGGGGTCCCAACAGGGATCAACAGGACCGGAGCCAGGTGGAATACAGCAGTGATTTCCCGGCCAGATCCTACGAGGATGTGGAGGCAAGTTATGCCTCCAACGAGGTATGCCTCAACTGGAATGCGCCCGCGGTCTTTGTCCTGGGATACCTGGAGCAGGTTTACTGACCTGGACATGTTTACTGAGCTTTACATGTCTACTGACCTGCGCATGTCTGCTGACCTGCGCATGTCTGCTGAGCTGTACATGTCTGCTGAGCTGCGCATATCCATCAGCGTCAAATGAGAAGAGGCCGTTCCGGGGGCACGGGAAACCGGGCTCCTCAGTATGTAAAGACCTTAAATGAATGGGGTTTCAGGGTGATCGAGAAAACATATGAATCCTCACCCGGTTGCCCTCTCCTGAAACTGGGAGCTTCCCGGAGAACCCCCGGGATCACCTCCCCTGTGGACACCCGGGTGATCCGTTCATGGGGTATTCCCAGGAGGACCTGAACCGTGACCTCCTTATCGAGAAAGGATTCCACCACAAAAGAGCGGTTATCATATACGAACAGGCTCACTTCGGCCGGGCCCTCCAGCAGCACATCCAGCGAACCTGCGATCTGCTGCCTTAACCTGTTCAGCACCGAAGCAGGCATATTGTAAAAATCAATGAAGTTATCCGGTACGGTCAGCACAAAAAACTGGCCTTCCGAGTATCCGGCCCGGTGCAGAACAGGCCAGCCGTTGGTATCGTCCAGCGCCGATACCACCTCCCACGAATCGTTGGTGAGATACTGTATCTGGGGAATGATCATTTCTTTCTCAACGGTCACCGCAGGCCCCCATCCCCCTGCAAACTCCTTCACATTCGCCTTCCGTGGAGTAACCCTCAGTTCCACAATATCCTCGATCCCCCGGCCCTGGAGGGACTCATAGAATCCGGAGGTAACGGTCACCTGATGGCCTTTCTGCAGATGCCTTTTGATCTTCTCCACGATCTGCGCATCGGAACCGGCTGTCCGGGTCAGCAGCACCATGGGCTCCTCCTCCGGGAATTCAGGGACAAGATCGATGGGGATCCCGATCATGCCCAGGTAGTTCTGGAGATAATCCTCCCCCACCGAATGAAAGGGCTTGTAGCTTTTGATCCCGACCGGATTTCCCAGGGATGCCAGAACCCGGTCGGCCACCTCCAGCGAATGCCCTGCAGCTCTGGCGTAGGTGGGCTCAAACGTGGTTCCGTCCCCCGCCGGGACGGGTTCCGTCACCTTGTCGAAATCGAAGCTGGTCCCCGTTCCCTGCCACGGACCCCTGGTGGCTGGCCGGATGGGATACTGCATCTGCCGGATATCGAAAAGGGTGATCTCGGGAGCCCCTGCGAAAAGAGTCAGCCAGAGCTGCTCGGCATACCGGTCCAGCGGATCCGATCCTCCTGTATCCACCCAGCCTCCCCTGTTCTCCCCGGGTTTCAGGTTTTCAAAGTACCGGTAAATGGCATATCCGTGGTACTGCTGAAGATGCTGGTTGCCGGAACGGTTCCGGGTCTCCGTCCCCGTGTAGAGTCCGTCAAACAGGGCCGGTTGTGCTTCCAGGTTGAATCCCAGTCCCTGAAAATGTTCATACCAGTTGGGATATTTGATCACCACCTCCACTTCGGGATTCACCGCCCTGGCAGGCTCCAGGACCAGCTCCACTGAAGCATTCTTCATCAGCTCCAGCCTGTAACCGGTCCAGCTCTGTTCCCCTTTGGCCTGGATGCACAGATCGCATTTGCAGCTGGTAAAGAAGAAATCATCCAGGATGATCTCATCGAAAAACCGTGCCGTATACTGTGCGATCTCCCTCACTTTTTCCCGGTGTTCGGGCTTCGTGTAGCAGAATGTCTCGAAAAAATTGCTTTCATCAATGGTATAGGTGATGCCCCCGGCCACCTCGATGCCCCTGGAGGTAAAAAAGTCAATGGCCGTTTCAAGGGTTTCCGCATCCACCATGAGCAGGTCACGGTGGGTCTCCAGGTAGATCTTGTCCACATGCACCTGCCTGGTGATCTTGTCCCAGACCTGCATCAGCCACTCCGGATCATCCATTTTCTCCACCTCATAGGCCCGGCAGTAAACCGCCACTTTAAAATTCTGGTACCCCTGTTTAAAATTCTGGTTCCCCTGTTTAAGATTCTGGTTCCCCTGTTTAAGATTCTGGTTCCCCTGTTTAAGGTTCTGGTTCCCCTGTTTAAGATTCTGGTTCCCCTGTGCAAATGAACCGGCTCCCTGCAACAGCAGGAGGATTAAAATAAGGTACAGTCTGAGTTCGGCGAGGAGATGGGAACACCTGATGGGCCCGGTCTCCGGATGATTGACCGGATGATTGATAGGATCCATTTTTAATTGCTTTTCTTATTCGGTGATCATTGTTACCAGATCCTAAATTATAGAGAATTCTTCAATATGACCTCAGATCCGGACTTTCCCCGAAATTTAACCGGACCCGGCTTTCAGGTGTACAATATCTGGAAGCAGAACTTCCGGGAACCGCAACGAAAACATAAAATATCAGTCTATTATACATATTTGATGCTTTTCTTCTAAAAAATATTCTTCGATAAACATTTATTATCCAAATCAACACCGTATTAGTTAATAGCTCGATAAAAAAGATTTTTTTGCCCGGCAACCCCGGGGAAGTATCATTAAAGAATTGTATCCCTGAGAATATTTTTCCGTGCGGTACACCGGATTGAAAAAATCTCTATTATTGCATCCTCAACCATCATTGGCAGGAGATGCTATTAATTATTGATAATCAGAGTAGTTTCATCAAGAAGTTCAAACGGAACTTTCTGGGTGAACAGAACATCGAATACAGGTTCATGGACCACAACGAACCCCTGGCGGTCAAACCGGAAGAGAAGGTGGAAGGGATTATCCTTTCAGGAGGAAAGGGAAATCCCTTCGAACCCCTGAACCTCACCACCAACTTTGTGGCCATGATGAATTTCGAAGTTCCCATTCTGGGGCTCTGCCTGGGTTATGAGATCATTGCCGTGGCTTACATGGGAAGGATCAGGAAAATGGAAAAGTACCAGAAGAAGCTGCAGACAGTCAGGATCCTTCAACCGGATGATCCGATTTTCCGGGGACTCATCTCCGGTGAGGTGGTGCTGAGAAAGCAGCACCAGTACCAGGTCACAAAACTGCCGCCCGGATTTGTCAAACTGGGCGAATCGGAGGATTGCGACATTGAGATCATCCGCCACCGGGAAAAGCCCATCTACGGATTTCAGAGTCATCCCGAGGTCTCGGGTGTGAACGGTTTTTTGATCATGCGTAATTTCCTCACCATGTGCGGTTTTGACGTAATCTGACAGCTGCCAGACCATGAAAGTAGCCATCATCTACAACAAGGACCTGAGCGGGGTGATCAATGTCTTCGGCATGCAGAACAAGGAGATCTACAACCCGCAGACGGTGCAAAGGGTGGCCGATGCACTGGAATCCGGGGGACACAACGTGGAGGTGATCGACGGCAACATGAAGGTGATCGAACAACTGCAGCAATTCATGCCCAAGGTGATCGAAGGGGAGCAGATGGGCATGGTCTTTAACATGGCCTACGGGATCCAGGGGGAAAGCCGCTATACCCACATTCCCTCCATGCTTGAAATGCTGGGGATCCCCTATGTGGGGTCCAGTCCCTCTGGACACGCCCTGGCCCTGGACAAGGTGATCACCAAGATCATCCTCCAGAAAAACGGGATCTCCACGCCCGACTTTTGGGTCTTTTCCGCCCCTGACGAGGATTTTTCACAGGTACGCTACCCGGTTATTGTGAAACCGAAAATGGAAAGCGTTTCTTTTGGGCTCCGGGTGGTGCACAGTGAAAAGGAGCTGAGGGAGGCAGTGGAATACATCATTTCCGAATTTGAGCAGCAGGCGCTGGTGGAGCAGTTCATCCGGGGAAGGGAATTTGCAGTGGGACTGATCGGCAACAATCCGGTGGAAGCCTTCCCGGTGCTTGAGATCGACCTGGAAAATGATCCCGATGCGATCCAGACGGAGGAACAGAAACGAACCCTGCCCAGAAACAAGGTCTGTCCCGCCAGCATCCCGGAGGTCCTTGCAGATGAAATGCGCCGCCAGTGCAGGGAGGCTTTCCGGGCACTTCAGCTGAGGGACTTCTCCAGGGTGGATATCCGGATGGATGACAGCAACAACATGTATATTCTGGAGATCAACTCCATGGCCAGCCTGGGGATGACAGGATCCTATGTGCATGCTGCGGGTGTGGCCGGATACGATTACCGGGCGCTGGTGAACAAAATGCTCGATGTGGCGGTGGTACGTTATTTTGCCAGCCGGATAGCGCACCAGGAACAGCCCCGGACCGGCCGATCGACCCCTCCCCATGTCAGGATACGGGGGTTCCTCAGGAGCAGGCAGGAACAGTATGAAAAATTGCTCCAGAAATCGGTGAATATCAATACCCATGTCCGGAACGTGGAAGGGGTGAATGAATTCGGCAACCTGATCCGCAGGGAGCTGGCGCCCCTCGGATTTTCACAGGAAGTGATCCCCCAGGTGGAAGTGGGCAACCTGCTTTTCTTCACCAATGCATTTGAGGGTGATTATGATATTCTGTTGCTGGGTGCCCTGGACAACCGGAAGAAGATATCCGAGCATGCCTATTTCCAGGAAGCCGGCCAGAAACTGAGCGGGACGGGGATCTGGGAGCATAAAGGCGGGATCATCGCCTGCATTGCGGCACTTCAGTCGCTCCGGTTCATCAGGGTGCTACGCAAAATGAAAATAGGGCTCCTGTTCACCTCCGATGACAGCCTTCAGGGAAAGTTCGCCAGGGAACATGTGAGACAGAAAGCGGAGAAAGCAAAATATGTGATGGGTCTGCACGGAGGAGATCTGTCCGGGAGCCTGGTCACTTCCCGTTCAGGGTCCGCCTTCTACAGATGTAACATGCATCTGCAGAAAACGGATGACTCCGGGATGGTCTCCATTGCTGCCAGTGTATTTTCAAGACTGATCAACAGCTGGTGCGAACTTTCCATGGATGATGACACCCTGGTGATCGCTCCTTACAAATCGACCCTGAACACCAACATCATGCAGCCCTATGCACACGGTGAGGTGCTGCTGAGTGCCCGGTACAGCAGGCTGGAGCAGTTCGCAGAGATGGACCGGAAGATCAGGAAAATGATCCCCTCCAGGAAATACAGCGGCAGGATCCTGTTCCAGATCGACGGGGGACTGAACCGGAATCCGTTTTCCGAGACCGGACAGGTGCAGGAATTCTGGAAGCTGGTGAAAAATCTGGCCGGAAAGCTGGACATCAGGATCACCAGGGAACACCGCTGGAGTTCTGCCGATATCTGTTTTGTGGAAGGGGACCGGTGCATCCTGGACGGGTTCGGTCCTACCGGTCAGAAGGAACAGGACCGCCTGGAATACATCCTGCGCCACAGTCTGCAGGAAAGGGCCCTGCTGATGGCCATGACCCTGAGAGAGATCTCCGGGAACTGATCACATCCCGGGGTAAAAAAACTTTATTACAGCCACTTCCGACGCCAGAAAAAGATCAGAAGGCCGATCCCTACGCATACCGCAACCACCCAGAATATGGGATAGCTGTACCTGTATTCCAGCTCGGGCATGTGCTCGAAATTCATTCCGTAGATCCCCGCGAGAAAGGTCAGCGGGATGAAGATCGAAGCAAAGATGGTAAGCACCTTCATCACCTGGTTGATGCGGTTGTTCACATTCGTGCTGTAGATGTTCAAATGGTCCGATATCATGCCGCTGTACAGCTCGATGGCATCGGTGGCCTGGGTCACCAGATCATTGAGGTCATGAAGATAATTCTGGTTCTTCTCCTGGAAAAAGGAGCGGTCAGACTTGATCACCTGGTACATCATTTCCTTCATCGGCCTGACAGATTTCCTGAGGTAGGACAATTCGGTCTTGAGCCTGTAGATCTCCTGCACCAGCTGCCTGTTCTCATCCCCGAAAAGCTTCTTTTCCAGCTCTTCGATCTGTCTCCCGATGGATTCGATCACCAGCATGTAATTGTCCACAATGGTATCCAGGAGGGCATAGGCCAGGTAGTCATTATCATTCAGCCGGATCCGGCGTTTCCTGTTGCGGACGCGCATCCTCACCGGAGTGAATACATCACCTGTCTGCTCCTGCAGGGTAAGCACATAATGCTCCCCCAGCACCAGGGTGAACTGTTCCGAGGAGATGCTCTTTTCTTCCTCATCATAAGTAAGCATCTTCAGGATCAGGGCATTGTAGTTCATCCCATCCTCGTATTTGGGCCGCTGGTCGGTGTTCAGCATATCCTCCAGGAAGAGAGGATGAAGCTCGAATATCTCTCCCACCCTTTGTATCAGTTCCGTATCGTGCAGACCGTAAATATTGATCCAGGAAACTTTATCCGTCTCTTTACAGGGAATGGCCTCCTCAATGGAATCCAGTTCTTTTTCCTCAAGGTCCTGGGCGTCATATTCCATCAGCCTGATGACGGGACGGTCCATTTTCTGTTCCCCGATCAGGATCAGGGAACCGGGAACCTGGCCGCTGGATGCAGCCCGGTCTTTCATAAATCTAGCCATAACAGTCAGATTTTCTTTCAGAACAAGTTAATCAATTTCCCCGCAATGCACCATCCGGGAGAATGACTAATTTTACCTACCCGGATCAGTATTCCCGGTCTGGGATGCTGATCATTATTTTCCTGCTTGTTCTGATCGGCTTTCTGGGACAAACCCTCTCACGGCTGCATTTCTTCCCATTCGTTTTTCTTTTTTTCTTCCTGCTGACTTTTCTTTTTTTCTTCGGGGTGACTTTTCTTTTGTCCTTTTGAGGTGGGGATGATGATCCCAATGATCAACCCGACGGCAAAACAGACAAAGATCAACAGGGCCAGCGGGAGGTCCATTCCCCAGAACCAGAGTTTCACCCTGACAACTTCTGTGTTCTGCAGGGCAAATATGATCAGGAGGATGGCCAGCAGAAGGATGATGATCGCTTTTGTTCTCATAATGTAAAGTTAAGATTCCCCGGAATGATACGCAATTTACCCACTGTTCAAATTACGTGTATTTGGGCTGGGGCATACTGAGGAAACCCAATTTCCAGGTGGAATCGCAAGAATGCACTTCCCCAGGATATAAATTATCCGCTTACTATACTAATTTGGTTCTTTTCTTCTAAAAAATATTTAGCGATAGATCTTTTTTATCAAAAAAAACACCGTATAAGTTAATAACTGGTTAAAAAATGTCTTTTTAAGGAAATTCATCTCCTGCCGTTGTTTTCCATCAGATCGATCATTCCCAGCAGCGCGCCCCAGTGGTACATGTGGTCGCTGCGGTGACCGGGATACCCGCCGTGCCTGGCGTCGTAATTTTCCCGGACCCATGCGTTCCGGTGCCACTCCTCCAGCAGCAGCTCCCTTGACTTTTCGGCCAGGGCCTGTCTCGCCCGGGGAAGATCGTAGTTCCTCAGTCCCAGATATACCAGGAAGTTCATGGGGGCCCATATGCTGCCCCGCCAGTAATCGCGGCCGGTATAGGAAGGATCGTTCCTGGCGATGGAGGGAAGGACATACTCCCCCCAGAACTCTTCCGGGTTGAACAGATGCTCCCGAACCATTCTTTCTGCCTGTTCCTGCGTGGGGGCCCCGGAGATCAGCGCATAAAAATTGGTGGGCGAGATCCGCCGGCTGTTCGTGTCCAGATCGATCCTCCTGTTCAGGAACAACCCGAATTCCTCATCCCACATGCCCCTGATCTTCTCCCGGTACCTTTCTGCCCTTTGGCTGAGTTCTTCCTCCTCTTTGCTTCTTCCCAGTTCCCGGGCCATGAATTCCAGGGCTTCGCAATCGCCCACATAAAGGCTCATCAGTCCCACATCCCCTAACGGGATCACGTTACCGGAGGTATCAAAGGGAACATCCTCGTACATGGGAGAATTGTCCAGGCCCGATTCATAGGCAGCGGCCTGGTGCTCCCCCTGAACCATCTCCCTCGGGTCATCGTACAGGGGTTCGAAGGGATCAGATCCCCAGCAGAGATACCCCTCCAGGTTACGGTTCTTATCCCACCAGCGGTTCCAGGTCAGCAGCCGGTCGAAAGTCTCCTCCAGGAACCATTTCTCCGGGTACCGCAGGTAGATCTCCCTGACCATCATGCTTCCTACCGGAGGCTGGGAGCGGTCCCTGCTCTTGAGATCGAACGAAGCGGAGAAATTGGGGACAAATCCCAGATCATCCACTTCCCTGCACATCTGGATCGCTTCATTGAAGGCCAGGTACCTGCTTTCCACCGAATGCATGAAAGAGGCAAAGAAATTATCCCAGCAGAACAGCACATAGCCGCCGGGGGTTCCTTCTCCCCAGCCATATGCCCAGGGACGGGAGACCGGTGTTACCAGGCGGTCGTTTTCACTGTCATAGATGACCATCCAGTTCAGAGCATTCTGGAGGGCATCGTATACGTCAGCCTGCTCCCCGTAACTGTTCTTTTTCTCCAGATAAGCCTTCTCAGCAGCTTCGATCTTTTCCCTGATGGCCGCCAGACCTGCTCCTGCCGTGGAATAGGCGGACTGCTGTTCCATGGAAAAATAAAGAACAGCTTCCCCGCCCCGATCCAGCTCCTTCACCCCCGGGGTTACCCACACCTCTCTGCCGGGCAAATCGGCCACAAGCCTGTCCCTCCGGCGCAGGATCTCCCCTTCCCTGCCATAATAGATACTGCCGTTCAGCTGGAGCACCCCAGGATTCTGCGTGGAATCAGAGGGTGTGGCCAGCACATAGAGATGGTCCCCTTCAGCATGGGTCTGCAGGCGCATCCCGAAATCACGCCACCGGACCACGAAATCGGTATAGGAACCGTCGGGGGTATGGGCCTTTGTCCATACCCGCTCCGCCCCCTCCGCCCGGTTACCGGTGAACATCAGCTTTAGGTGTTCCCCGGAAACCGTATCATTGATCTGCAGGTTCACTGCCAGCCCTTCAGGCAGCAGCACCTGGGTGGAGATGCTGGTCACATCGAAGGTATTCCAGCCCTTCAGCAGGCGCTGTTTCAATTCCCGGTAACCGGTCACTCCTGGATCACCATCCTCAGCTCCGCCCTGCCGGGATGTTCCGTTCCTGCATGAGGTCATTGACAGGAAGCCGGTGATCAGGAAGAAACAGGCTATGGAGGACAGCCATAACTTAACCATCTGTAAATAAATTTAATATGTGACATGCTGGAACAATCTCCCTTATTTCACGATCACCTGTACTGCATGGCGGTTTTGATCCACGGTGATCCGCAGAATATACGGACCCGGAGGAAGACCGCCCACATCGATGCTTCTTTCAGCAAAATGTCCCCGGTCAATATCCTCCCTGTAAACCAGGCTGTTCACGATGGTGTAAAGCTCCAGGATGATCTCCCGGTCCTCTTTCAGGTCCACCACCACATGCAGAACATCTTCGGCCGGATTGGGGAATATCCTTACCTGGCCGGGCCCTATTTTCATCAGACCTGCATGCACAGGTGAATCGATAAAGACAGAATCCCGCGCCGTGCATCCGAACTGATTGGAAACCTCCACCCAGAACAATCCGTAATCATTCGCTTCAATGGCACTCTGTAAAGAGTTATTCTGCCACAGATAGGAAGCGTATCCGGTCCCCGCATCCAGAGTATAGGGTAATGGGGTCCTGATAGTATCCTGTCCCCCTCCGATCTCCACTTCCGGATAGCCCCAGACAGCTATTTCATCGGTCAGTATATTGTTTGACATGTTCTGATCCTTTGAATAAACCAAACTGAAAGTGAGATCATAGCTGCGGACCCCGGAAAAATCATAGGGTGTGCCGAAGGTCAGCACCCTGGACGCTCCCGGGATCAGGATACTGTTCAGATGGACCACTTCAAGGACCGACGAACCACCGTCCACCGAATAGGTGAGGGTGAGGGTATCCTCCGGGGAGATCCTGTAATAACCGTTATTCACAATTTCGATGGATATCGGATGATCCGGTAAAAGCTCACAGGAAGAGACAGGTGAAGTGATCCGGGTAATGGCGAGATCCGGGAGGTCATAGGCCACATACACGCTGTCGGCCGCTGTACAACCATTTTCAGCGGTCACCAGAACAGAATACAGACCCGCTACGGGTTCTGTAATGTGATAATCTGTTTCGGTGCTTCCGTCCTGCCACAGGTAGGAAGCATACCCTGGTGTGGCGGACAGGGTGATCGGCTCGTAGACCAGGATCGTATCCTGTCCCTGGCTGATATCCACTTCAGGGCTTCCCAGCACATCCACGTTGACCAGCACGATATCATTGGACGGGTTCATATCGGAGTCATATGCCGTGTAAGCCATGAGCTCATAGCGGTCCGGATCACTGAAATCCTCCCCGGTGCTGAATGTATGGTAGATCACCGATCCGTTCTCGAACGGGACATCCAGTTCCAGGTTCTCGGTCACCGCAGGTGCCCCGTTCACCGAATAGCCCACGGTGATACCGGCAGTGGGTTCGATATCCCAGTTACCGTAATTCTTAATGGCCAACCGGACCTTTTCCGATGTCCCCAGACTGCAAGTGGTCCGGGGATGGTCAATTTCAAGGATCCCTATATCGGGAAATGCCAGCATGATCTGAACCTCTTCATAGACCACACATCCGTTCACATCGGTCACGGTCACTCCGTAGGTCCCGATCCCCTGTTCGGTCACCACAAAGGTCTGTTCCGTACTTCCGTCCTGCCATTCATAGGAGACAAAACCCGGACCCGCATCCAGTGTGTGCTCCATGGCCGTGATGACCTGGTAGTCTTCGCCCAGATCCACCACAGGGGCCTCGAAGACTCCCACGGACCTGACGGCAGTATCGTTCAGGGATTTCGTATCACCGGTAAGATCTGTAAAGACCGTGAATTCATACCATTCTCCCACCTGAACATTTTCAGAAGCCGAAAAGGCAAAGTCCAGGGTATGCCCCGGAAGGAAATTTTGAGACAGCAACAGGGCATCCTCTACCAGATTCCCGCCGTCGACCATGTATCCCATGTGGATGTTCTCTCCGGCAGGAATGGCCTGGTTCCCCGTATTCTTGATCCTTGCCGATACGGTAATGGTCTCTGACAATTCGCATGAAGAGGCCGGGGAAAGGATCTGATCGAGTGCCACATCCGCCACGTTCAGGGTCACCATCACCGAATCCCGGCCGGTGCACTGATGCATATCGCTCACTGTCACATGGTATAGGTCTTCTCCCGGCTGGTCCACGGTAAATGTTTCTGCTGTGGACCCATCCTGCCACAGGTAGGAAGCATATCCCGCAGGGGCAGAAAGGAGGTATTCGGATGCCTGTACCACAGTATCCGGACCCAGGTCCACATCCGGATACCCGTAAACCTCAACGGTAT
This sequence comes from Bacteroidota bacterium, assembly GCA_051746185.1. Taxonomy (GTDB): domain Bacteria; phylum Bacteroidota; class Bacteroidia; order Bacteroidales. The sequence continues at coordinate 48,155 of JBNJEV010000003.1, read as the reverse complement.
GGTCAAGGGTATCGTTCAGCTTGCTGTAATCATTACCCAGCCGTGTATAGAGCTTCATAGGATAACTACCCGGGCTGGAAAAATCATACAACCCCGAAAAAATGAAATCCATGATCTCCCCGGGCAAAAACGGCCCGTTTAGAAGGAGAGTATCTGCGAACTCGGGAACCTGGTTGATCTCCCCGGAAACAAATATGGTATCTCCTGCCTCGATCGTGTCTGTTCCGAAATTCCGGATGGTGATCTCCACAGGCAGCTGGTCTCCCAGTTCGCAGGAAGATTGCGGAGTGGTAAGCCCGTCCACTCCCACGTCTGCAATCAGCTGCATGATCCGGATCGTATCTGAAGCCACACACCCGATGTTGTTGGTCACCCGAACATAATAGGTCCCCTCGCTACTGACATGAAAAACGGAATCGGTAGAACCGTCCTGCCACAGGTAATCCTGACCGGGTACCCCGGAGGATGCCCGCAAGACGACCGTATCCGGTCTGATGGTGGAAATATCCGGACCCAAATCCACTGCCGGTTTGTTGACCCTGATAACGGCGGATGCTGTATCGTTGGAAACCGGGTTGTAAAAATGCGGATCCACACCCGTGATATAAACCATTGTCTGGTAATCCCCGCTCATGCTGAAGTCAAAGGCTGTGACCATCAGGAAATCCCTTTGCGTCCCCACCGGGAGGCTTTCGGGCAAAATGAAGGTTTCCTCTGCGGTCTGTATGTCCCCCGCCCGGTCAATAAAGTATCCGATCCTGATGGAATCGCCCGCCTCCAGGCCCGTCATTCCGGAATTTTCCAGTCGCAGGCGGAACCGCTCCTCTGCACTCAGCTCGCAGGCAGTCAAAGGCTCCAGGATCTCAAGGATCCCTATATCATCGGGGGCCTCCATGATCCTTACATCATCCACGGCTATCCCGTCAAACTGGTTATTTACTTTATCCGCCGCAAAGGTGAACCTGAACTGTACATTTTCCTGGTTGATCACCCCTGCCGGCAGCAGATGCCTGGCGGTCAGCCATCCCCCGCTCTGTCCGCTCCAGCCATCTGAACCCAATGCAGCTACGGGTTTCCCCGTGTACCAGTTCCAGTATTCATCGAATCCCGATGTATTGGAAACGGCAGTCCATGTATCCCCGTCGTCCAGAGAACAGGACAGGGTTGCACCATCCGCATCCTGTTCTGTATCCAGCCAGAGGCGGGCCTCAAAGACAGGATGGGTCATTCCGCTAAGGTCATAGCTTGCGGTGGCCAAAAACCCGGGGTCGCTGTCCACCAGGTCTCCGGTCAGTGTGAAATCATCAATGTTCCAGCCCTCTGCAACCGGTCCCGATGCAGAAGAATGGAATAGTGAGAACCTGAAGCTCAGCGTGCTTGTATAGCTCAGGGAATCATTTACCGGATACTGATGGTACTGGAAATCCGCATCCATGATCCCTCCTTCGGTATTTTTCCAGATCGTCACCCATGTGGCACCATCATCCGGACTTGCCTCGAACCTGGCAGAATCGCCGTCCTCTATGGTCAGCCATCCTGCGAAACTCACCTGGAGATTGCTGTAGCTGGCGACATCAAAAGTTGGAGAGGTGGCCGTGAAGGCTGTGACCTCCGTGATCCCGTTCTCGTATTTGTAGGCAGAGTCCCCCTGGCCGGAAAGATCGGTCCCCATACAATAGTACCCTGAATAAGCAAAATAGGGAAGGTGCATGTTGCTGGGGATATTCCTTTCAAATTCACCCGTGAAGATCCAACCCTGGTCAGTTTCAAAATCATCTGCGAAGATGGTCCGGTTTTTCTGTGCGATCAGATCCCCATACTGCTTTGTGAGTCCTGTGACCCAGCTGCCGGTCCCCGAGGAAGCATGGTCGATCGCTGCTCCCGAAGGCGATCCGAATTCCCAGATCTGGTTCCCGGCAGAGCGCCAGTACCCGTCGCCGGATTCAAAATCTTCCAGGTGGGGCGGATCCCAGGTGGGAACAATATAGAGCTGGAGGGTGATCTTGTCATTTTGAGAATACTGGTCACCCGGAAGTGCTGTTTTTGCCATCACAGATGGTATCAGTCCCGGTTCCGTAAGGTCTGCAGTCGTGGGAAAAGTGAAAACCACCGATCCGCCCACAGGAATGTGCTGGTTCATATGATCCACTTCCCATGTATCCCCTCCGTCGAAAGAATAGGCCACGGGGACCGGCTCCGTGATTTCCGCGCCTCCGTAATTCCTGATGCGGACCGTCACAGAATCACTGGCTGTGTGACCGCTGCCGCTCCCGGGACAGATCCATTCCGATACCCCCACGTCCATGGAAATGAACTCTCCGGTCAGATAGACGTCATCCACATGCAACCCGGAATAATTATTTGCGCCGTCTGTCGGTCCGAGTTTATAGCGTATTTTCAACCTGTCGGTCCTTGCAAAATCATCCGGGATGACCAGCTGTTCCTGGAACCACTGGAAATCACTTATATATGAACTGGTTTCCCACAGGAGATACCATGTGGCCCCGTCATCATCACTGACCTGGACAGAAGCATGGTCCCACACCTCGATATTCAGGTAGCGCCGGAAGAACAGGTTGATGTTTTTATAATACAGCATATCCACTGCCGGCGAAGTGGCGAGATAACTGGAGGATTCTCCCACTCCGGGTTCGTAATTGTAAGGGTGGGCCCCCAGTCCGGTAAGGTCCGTTCCAAGTACTTTTGTTCCGCTGAATGCAGAGGATGGATTGGGATTCCCGGGCGTCCCACCCATCCCGTTGGGGGTATCTATCTCAAACTCCCCTGTGAGGGTCCAGTTGTGGGTTCCTTCAAAATCCTGTGAATAGCGCGTTTCATAGATAATCCTCTCTCCTTCGGGGGATTGGTCCACAGCGGGATACAAACTGTCATTGGCCACGATGGCACCCGCGGCCACCATCACATCCAGGATGTTACCGTGTGCAGCATTGAGGTCAATGTCGTATGTCAGCCACAGATAGGACTGGCCCGGGGGCATGCTGTAGTCCAGGCCGGTAAAACCGGCCAGCCCGCCCACAAAATCGGTCGGTGAACCCAGGGGCTGGTCTGTACCGAATTCCTGGGTGGTGGTGGCGAAAAGTTTCACCCCCCCGGGGGTAATGTCCGCATCCGATGTGTTCAGAGAGGTGAACTCTATCTGGTCAAGCATGGCCGAGTCGGTGTTCCCGAATACCTTTAAATCCATCCTGAGCACGGGTACATTCGGTGTACCCGAGGGAATATAACCGGTAAACGGTTGTTTGAATTCCACTTCTCCCAGGTAAAGCGGCTGCGTTCCGGTTTCCCTGATGGAAACCTGGTCGATACAGGTCCCGTATCCCCAACGTGTCTGGCCCTCGAATGCCACATAGTAGGTCGACGTTGGATTGGGAAGGTTCAGTTTCTTTTCCTCCCATTCATTCACCGGATCAAGGTATTCATGGAGCAACACCCAGGGATCCTCAGGGGAAACTTTGTAATAGACCCGCAGCACATCCCATCCCGTGGATCCTTCAAAGGTCCACGGGATCTGGCAGAGATAGAAGCTGAGCTCGATGCCGGTCCCTCCCAGCAGGTCCAGCTCCGGGGTGATCAGCTTGGTCCGCTCGTTATTATCTCCCTGCTTGAAGAAAATGGCATTGTAGGTCCCTTCATAGGCTGAAGGGGGATTTCTTGTAATATCCTCCTCTTCGGGAGGCACCAGCCAGTTGTTGTCATTCGGACTGTGCCCTCCGTTGCGGTATCTCCAGGGCTCATTTCCCGATACCATCTCCTCGGTCCATCCATCGGGACGGGCGCCGGTCTCGAATCCTTCCGAGAGGTAAACCTCTTCTTGTGAATAGATTGAAATGAAAGGGGAAACCGACAGCCAGATTAGAACGATTCTGAATAGTTTCATGCAGATCATTGATGATGCAACCTTAGAACCTCATAATTGGTTTTTACGTATAGTACCACAGAAGGTTTTATTCTTCTCGGATAATGATCAGAACAGGGAAAAAAGCCATGGCCCGTCTCCTGATATATGGGATCCTTTTCATATGTCTGGCAGGTCATTCTACACTTTCTCTTGCGCAGGTGGACACCGATTTCTGGTTCGTGGTCCCCGAGCTTTCCCATCGCGGAAATACCGGAGGGACCCCGGGCACTTTGAGGATCGCCACCCTGGAACTCCCGGCCACAGTTACCATCACCATGCCGGCCAATCCTTTTGATACCGTTACGAACCCGGATGGATTCCAGGAGATCGTCCTGGATATTGCGGCCAATTCCGCTGCGGCCGTTGACCTGACCCACCTGATCGATGTGGCTGCATTACCCAACAATAACAGGCTTGAGAACAAACCGCTGACTGCAAGCGGGATCAATAATTTCGGATTGCATATCACCTCCACCAACATGATCAATGCATACTGGGAGGTGAATTACGACTACGGTTCCGATCTGTGGACCCTGAAGGGAGGCAATGGGCTGGGTACACTCTTTTATACACCTTTCCAGACCGTGTATGATAACAGGAACATCACACCGAGGACCTATTCCGCCATTGATATCGTTGCCACCCAGGACAATACCCAGGTGACCATCACCCTGCCCCCGGGTAAAGCCGCCAGTTACGGTTCCATGGTAACGGGTATTCCTCCGGGGGGCACCCATGTGGTGACCCTGAACAGGGGACAGACATTTTCCGTCTTTCCGCATAATTTCAGCACCCTGGCAGCCGACCGGCTGGCGGGGACCATGGTCGAATCCACCGCTCCGGTGGCCGTCACCGTCAAAGACGATGCACTGAATACGGGATCCAAGGGACAGGCGGTGATCGGGGACCAGATCGTCCCGGTAGATATCATCGGGGACAACTACATCGTACCCGATGTGAAGAATCCCAACCACGCCTATGTGCTGGCTACGGAGGACAACACGGATATTTATGTGACCGACGCCGCCGGGGTGCCCATCGGCCCTACCCCGTATATCACCCTCAACAGGGGTGAGCAGGGACTGGTGACGGTACCCAACGGCTCCAAGTATGCCAGGATCACCTCCAGGGTAAATCCTGCCGATCCCTTCAAACCCTTCTATGTGTTCAATCTGTCGCTGGCCAATCAGACCCGGGGGGGGTGCCCTTGTCCCGGCCATCGGATGTACCGGGAACACCCAGCTGGCCTTTACCCGGGCGCGGGAAGGAGAAAATATCTTTTACTTCTTCCTGATCACCGAAAGGGGGAACGAGGATAAATTCCTGATCGACGGGGTGAGGGATGACAACATCATCGATCCGGGGGCATTTACCGAGATGCAGGGAAGCGGCGGATGGGTGGCGCTGCTGACGAATACCATCAATGCCAATGTGCTTCCCGAGGGTCAGCACCTGGTGCAGAATACGGGGGGAATCTTTCACCTGGCCATCATGAACGGGTTCCCCGGTGCCGGCCAGGGAGGGCTGTACTACGGTTACTATTCCGACTTCGGAGCACTGAATGTGGGGGCCGTGGTGGCCGGGACCAACTCATCGGTGGTCAGGGCCTGTTACGGGGATCCGGTACAGCTCTATGCATTCGGCGGCACCACCTACCAGTGGACTCCCGAAACCTACCTGGATGATCCCACCAGTAACATGCCCACAGCCATTAACCTGCCACCGGGGGCGCATAACTATACGGTGGAGGTCTCGGGGGCCTGCGGCTCGGGGACCGTCCCTCTTACCGTACTTGTTTCGAGTCCGGTGACCGCTCATTTCGAGACCAACGTCACCTCCGGATGTTCGCCCCTGGAGATCCGGTTTGAGGACCAGTCCGCAGGAACCTATTTCTGGCAATATGACCTGGGTGACGGTACCCCTCTGATCCGGTATGACCTGGACGGAAGCGACAATACCTATCCCGAGCCTCCCGATCCTTTCACCTTCACCCATACCTATACCAATACAACCGACCTGCCTATTGATTACCAGGTCACCCTGCTGGTCAAGAACTCCAGCGGATGTGCCGATATCGTCACCAGGACCATCACTGTGTTTCCCGAGATCCACTCAGATTTTTCAGCAACCCCCGATGAGGGCTGCGAACCACTTGAAGTGCAGTTCACCAACAATTCCTGGGGCAATACGGATACCTGGCTCTGGGAATTCGGGGACGGCGGATCCTCGGTGGAAGAAAATCCCGTTCATGAGTTCCGCAACCTGTTCGGACCGGGTAACCTGGTATTCGATACCAGGCTCATTGCCATATCCCCCTATAACTGCAGGGATACCTCCTCCTATCCCATTACCGTGAACCCTTATATCGAAGCCAGTTTTGCGTACGATACGGTTGCAGCCTGCTCCCCGCATGAGATCATCATCACAGACCAGTCCATCGGGGCCGATATCTATCACTGGGATTTTGGCGACGGGACCACTTCGGCTTCCGCCGGGCCCGTCATCTCCAAGGTCTATGAGAATCACACATCCTTTCCGGTCACCTACACCATACAGCTCAGTGTGGAAAACAATGAAGGATGCGTCGATACGATCGAAAGGGAAGTCACCGTCTATCCCGAAGTTGACGCTGACTTTATGGCACATCCCGCGGAGGCCTGCTCACCCTCCGAGGTGATCTTCCAAAACAATTCCACCGGGGCTGACACCTATTTCTGGGATTTCGGGGACGGGGGGACCTCCACCGGGGAGCATCCCATCCACCGGTATGAAAGGAACATGCTGGATCATGACACGGTCTTTACTGTGACGCTGGTGGCCACCTCGGCTGAATATTGCCGGGATACAGCCCGGATGGATGTGGTGATCCACCCCTATATTGAAGCGGCCTTTACCGTGGAGGATATTGTGGGATGTCATCCCTTCACCATTACCATTCAAAATGAATCAACAGGCGTGGACACCTACTACTGGGATTTCGGGGACGGGACCCCTGTCTCGAATACGGATTCCGCCAGCTTCACCCACACTTACGTAAATCCCAATGATTCAACTGTGACATATCCTCTGGAGCTCATTGTTTTCAATGAAGAGGGCTGCAGCGATACGCTCGTCAGGTATATTACGGTGCATCCCGAGATCACGGCCAATTTCAGCACCGATGGACTGGAAGGCTGTCACCCGCTTACAGTAACTTTCACAGACCTCTCCGTCAATGCGGTGGACTATTTCTGGGATTTCGGGGACGGTGCAGGTTCGATCGAACCATCTCCCGTTCATACCTTTACCAATTTCGGAACCACCGACACCAGCTACCTGGTGACCCTGACCACCTCCACGGCAGACGGCGAATGTGTCAAATCGATCTCCTGGCCCATCCTTGTACATCCCCAGGCGAAGGCTGATTTTTCCTTTGAGGATGCACTGGGTTGCAGTCCGTTCGAGGTCACATTTGAAAATCTTTCCATCGGGGCTACAGAATTCACCTGGGATTTCGGGGACGGCACGGTAATTAACACTTCCGATGCGGGACCTGTAACCCACAGCTTCGTAAACAGCGACTTCATGGACTCCCGGGAATTCGAGGTGTCCCTGGCAGCAACAAACCAGGCGGGCTGCAATGATGAGATCAGGAAAAAAGTCACCGTTTATCCGGCCATCGTTTCAGATTTCACTGCATCAGCCACCGAAGGATGCCATCCCCTGCGTGTGGAATTCACCAACCAGTCCGCCGGGGCCGGAACCTACCTGTGGGATTTCGGCGACGGGTCCTCCTCGGGCACGGCCGATCCGGTCCACCTTTTCACCAATACGGGAACGGTTGATTCGGTCTACACGGTCACCCTGGTTACGGTTGCCCCCAATAATTTCTGCAGGGATACATTTTCCGTCGACATTACGGTACATCCCTATGTCCTGGCCAATTTTACGATCCCCGACCCTCTCGGGTGCAGTCCCTTCGATGTGGTCCTGGAAAATTCTTCGGTCAATGCCACCCTTTTCCACTGGGATTTCGGGGATGGAACAGATACCACCACCTTCAGTACCGATCCTTTGATCCACCGTTTCGTCAATCCTGATTTCGACAACCGGCAGGATTTCCAGATCACCCTGGTGGCGGAGAATTTTGCAGGCTGTACCAGTGAGATCACAAGAACGGTCACTGTCGAACCTGCTATTCAGGCTGAATTCAGTGCCAGCCAAATGTCGGGCTGTCACCCCCTGACGGTGGATTTCACCAATCTTTCTGACGGGGCTGCCTATTACCACTGGGATTTCGGGAACGGCACCACCTCGCAGGAGACAGATCCCATACAGACCTTCACCAACATGGGTAGCTCCGATACCACGTATCATGTCTGGCTCTATGCCACGGCTTCCAATAACGTGTGCCGCGACTCTTTCCTGCTGGATATTTTGGTTCACCCCTATATCCAGGCCGGTTTCACATTCGAGGAAGGGATCAGATGCTCCCCTTCGAGTGTCACTTTCAACAATGCATCTGTGGGAGGCACCAGTTTTCACTGGGATTTCGGGGATGGCACGGACACGGTCACCACGGACATGTATCCTGTGGACCATGTGTTCGTCAATCCCAGCTTCACGCACAACAGCAGCTTCCAGGTCGTCCTGACCGCTTCCAATGATGCAGGATGTACCAGCCAGATCACAAGAACAGTGGAGGTGTACCCGGCCATTGAGGCTGCCTTTACGGCCAGCATGACGGAAGGATGTCACCCCCTTGAGGTGGATTTCGGGAACCTGAGCCGGGGCGGTTACACCTATTCCTGGGATTTCGGGGACGGTGCTTCCAGTGATGAGGATTCCCCGGATCATACATTCACCAACTTCACGGATAACCCTGTCACCAGGCAGGTTCGGCTGGTCGCCACATCCCGGTTCAACTGTACCCGTGAGGCCACCGTTGCGATCACCATTCATCCGAAGCCAAAGGCAAGGTTTGAAATTGACAGGGCCATTGACTGTGCACTTTTCGATGTACCCATTGTCAATACCAGTCTCAGGGCTGACCGGTATTACTGGGATTTCGGGGATGGCGCAATGCTGGATACCAGTTCCATGGGCCCCATCCATCATGTGTATGATAACCTGACGGATGACATTGCCACTTATATGCTGAAGCTAAATGCGGTATCAGATTATGGCTGTGTGGACTCGTCCCGGCAAAAAATCTATGTCTATCCGCGGACCATCGCCGATTTCACCTCCAACGAGGAGGGATGCAGCCCGTTCGAGGCCCATTTCATCAATGAATCAGTCCGGGGGCACACCTATCAGTGGGATTTCGGGGACGGGACCAGTATGTCCACCACGGATCCCACCAATGTATATTTCAATCTGACCGGCAGGGATACTACCTACCTGGTTACCCTTACCTCCACTTCCGTTCACGGGTGTGTGGATTCCCTGACCGACACGGTCCATGTGTACGCCCAGCCATACGCTGAATTCATTGCTTCCCCCACCCATCAGATATACCCGTCGGCCGATGTCAGCATCACCAATGTGACCAATGAGGGTAATTGGGGTTACCGGTGGGAGATGGGAGACGGATCAACCAGTTCCCTTGAGGATCCACCGGTTCATACCTACGGAGAATGGGGGAACTACGAGATCACCCTGCATGTGGCATCGTCCCACTGTGCCGATTCCGTATCCCATACCGTCAGGATCTTCCCTGCACCAGCTGTGGCTGAATTTGATACACTGTATCCCGGTTGTGAGCCTCTGACGGTGCAGTTCACCAACAGGTCATTGTACGGGGACTCCTGCCGGTGGGATTTTGACGATGGTACCACCTCTGCCGAAACCGAACCGGTGCATACATTTGAAAAGTACGGACTGTATAATGTGAAACTCACGGTCTTCGGTGAAGGAGGGCGGGATTACGCCTACAGGCAGGTGGAGGTATACAGGATGCCCGTGGTGGATTTCAGGGTTTCACCCGACCTGGTGATGCTGCCCGACCAGATTACAAAATTCTTCAACCTGTCGAAACACGGATCATCCTACCTGTGGGATTTCGGCGATGGAAACGCATCTACGGATGAAAGCCCCAGTCACCTCTATTCAAACCTGGGCACCTTTGATATCACCCTTGATGTGTGGACGGAAGACGGTTGTACCGACAGACTGGTGAAACCCGCGGCAGTGACCGTGATCGGTGAAGGGGAGATCTACTTTCCCAATGCATTCAAGCCGGATATGTCCGGTCCCAACGGCGGATATTTCGACCAGACCGCCCCTGAAAGGAACCACATTTTCCATCCGCTCTGGGAGGGAGTTGCCGAGTACCACCTCGAGATCTATAACCGCTGGGGGGAACAGCTCTTTGTCAGTGATGATGTGAATATCGGCTGGGACGGATATCATAACGGAACCCTCTGCAGCCAGGGCGTCTATGTATGGAAATGCAGCGGGACCTTTGTCAACGGCGAATATTTCATAGAGGTTGGGGATGTGACCCTGCTGCATCACCGCAGGTAACATCAACCGCCTGTGGCCATGGCCGTGGTTCCTATGAATTCGCACCCGGAGGATCTCTCAAATATCCCGTATAAATATCCTTTGATTTGATGCAGATGTCCCCTATTTTTATCCTGGAATCTAAAATCCTCTGCAAATGGATCATAAGCCTGTTCCCTGGTATTACGGACTCAGGATCTATCTCTTTTCAACGATCCTTTATTTCTTCCTGGTCATACCCTTTCTGACCTTCATCGCCATCCAGAGGGTACCTGATATCGCAGAGAAAAGCAAGCTGGCCGGTGGTATCGGCCTGCAGGCAGATTCCCTGGGGATCAACGCTGATTCGGTCATGGTTCAGACCCAGGCTGAAATTGACAGCATAGCCCGGGAGGCACTGGCCCGTGCAAAGACCGGCCGGGAAATGATCACCCCCGGAGAAATTGACACCCTTCTTCAAAAGACCATGTACCGCGGGAAACCGGTCCGGGAGATCTTATCCGGGGAGCAGATCGACAGCATGACCCGGGAGGCACTGGTCCGGCAGGGCATCGATTCAGCAGTGGCCGATTCAGCACTGCAGGAAGCCGCCCATCAAGATACCACAGTCAGGTTCTTTGAGGAAAAAGGACCTTTTGAAAGGTATTTCCAGCTGCTGTTCCTGTTGATCCTGGTGAGCTACCTGGCAGGATTCCTGTATAACCGGCCTTTCAAGCGATATTTCAGACAAAAGAGGAAGAAAAGGACGATCTCACAAAAGCTACATGCTTTCTGCAAAAAGCAGCTGCTCAACACGCCGGTGGTGAACAGCCTCATCCTGACCATGCCCAACGTGGTGGTCATCATCTATTCACTGGTCTTCATCATCAGTGAGAACAGGTATCAGGGGGATATCGAAAAAGACCTTTTTATCCAGTTCTTCTACATTACCCTGGTGGCCACCCTGCTTGAATTCCTGTTCGTCTATTTCTGGTGGAAGCACCGGGTCCACATCAAATACATCGAACATATCTTTTCGGAACAGGAGCTTCGCAAACAGGTGTTCCGCCGTAAAAAAGGGAAGATCAGGGACCGTCTGCTGATGGCCAGCGGCATGACCACGTTCCTCCCACTGCTGGTGGTCCTGGTCTACCTGATCCTGAGCCTGACCTCCATCGGGGACCTGGAACTGGATACCATCACCCCCGAACAGAGGGAGATTTTGATCGGTCCCATAGCACGGTTCATGAACCCTGACCAGGGATCCGTCCCTGCAGAGAATTATGAGAAACTGTTCTATGTGAATGCCGTGGATTCCATCATTATGCTGGTAGGGATCGCCACCGGGATCATGGCTTCGCTGATCTACCTGCTGCTTTTTATCAAATGGACCAACCAGGATATCACCGGACCCGTGAAGGAACTTCTGGCCAGCATCCGGAAAACCAGGGGCGGGGAGACGGAGCATTACACCATTGTCCGGACCAACGATGAGATCGGGGAACTTGCCGAAGGTTACAATGAGATGACCGGAAAGATCCATGAATATCTGGAAAATATTTCCAGGATGAACCGGGAGCTGGAGCAGAAAGTGGAGGAAAGAACCCGGGAGGTGGTCATGCAGAAGGAAGAGATCGAAGCACAGAAGGAAGAGATCGAAGCGCAGCTGGACCTGACCACCCAGCAGCGTGATACCATTACCCGGCAGAAGGACCAGATCCTGGACAGCATCATTTATGCAGAAAGGATCCAGTCGGCCATCCTGCCTCCCACAACCTATCTTTCCGAATTCCTTGAGGACTTTTTCATTATCTTCAGGCCAAGGGATATTGTAAGCGGTGATTATTACTGGACCACCCGGAAAAATGAGAAGCTGATGATCGCCGTGGCCGATTGCACGGGTCATGGGGTTCCGGGAGCATTTCTGAGCATGCTGGGGATCTCCTATATGAATGAGATCGTGAACAGGAACGATACGATCCATGCGAACCAGATCCTGGAAAAACTGAGGGATTTTGTGATCAACTCCCTGCACCAGACGGGAGCCAGGAAAGAGGCCCGGGACGGGATCGAGATCGCCCTGTGCATCATCCATCCAAAGGAAGGGATCCTGGAATTTTCCGGTGCCAACAGACCCCTTTATCTCATCCGGGAAAAAGGGAAGACGGATCATGGTCACCCGGAAAGTAAGCGTTATGAACTGATCCAGGTGAAAGGAGACCGGATGCCCATCGGCATCTATGAGCAGGAAGCCCTTCCTTTCACGAATCATGAGATCCCCTTCAGGAAGAACGATTCACTCTACCTGTTTTCGGACGGATATGTGGACCAGCTGGGCGGACCCGACCGGAAAACATTCCGGTCAAGGTACTTCAGGAAGCTTCTGCTGGAGATCCAGGACCGGCCCATGGAAGTGCAGAAAAAGATCCTGATCGAGAGACTGGAAGCGTGGCAGGGTGATGTGGAACAGATCGATGATATTCTGGTGATGGGCCTCAGGTTCTGAGAATGGCTTACACTTTGCTTTCAACGTATTCAAAGGGAAGTTTGGACATCCTTGACATTTCCTTTCCCACTTCAAGCATGTCCTCATCATCTTCCTCATAATGCCATTTCACATCGACCTCCCTGCCCCGGGAATTCATTTTGCTCAGTGTTTTGAAGATATCCAGGATGAACTTTGCGGAAGTGGAGTTGAAATATTCGAAATTGAAATGGAACTCAAGCGGTAACTTCCCGTTGGATGAACCCTTTTTTGAGAGCTCCTCCGTATAATCCTCAAGCCATTCCAGCACTGGAGTAAAAAAACTCTTCACATTCTCGGGCCGGGATTCACCGGAAAATTCAAAGATCCTTTTCTCGGGATCAAGAATCACACGGGGTGAATTCAGGGTTGGCTCAATGATTAGCTTTTCCATTTGTTATTCATTTATCGTGATTTGTATCTCAAAGAAGGAGTGGTCGTTGTCCACCGGGGTGAAGTTGTATTTGATCTTCTGCTCTGTCTTCAGGGCCATGGTCACCAGCCCGAGACCCGCTCCCCTGGCATCCTCGACTGACTCCCGGTTAATGATGTCTTCATACAGTGTTTTCAAAGTTTCCCTGTCCAGCTGCCTGATCCTGTCAAGCTGAAATCTCAGGTCTTCCACATCATCATTCCGGATCAAATTCCCCGTGGTGATCACATATTGACCCCCCTGCTTCTTCACCGATACAGAGGGCAGTTTCCCGGGAACCCCTTTCCGGACATTGCTTCTCTTCCCTGCACCATTTCCGGCGGCATACTTGTAAATATTGTCAATGGATTCGACGAAAGCGCTGTAAAGCCTTTTCCTGGCAGGTTTTTTCATTTCCCGGAACTCGCGTGCAGAGCGCAGCTTATCCAGCAATCTTTCGATGGTCTTGAAAGAAATGGAGCCCTGATAATCGATAATGGTCTCTGTGCCGGTCACTGCCCTGAACGCTTAAAACATGACTTCCTCTCTGACAAAGTAACAAAAAAAACAGTATTCTGGTTTTAACCTCTTTAAATTGAATATATTCGTATTACAAGCGATCCCTTATGAGCGAAGCCATCTTAAGAGCGTTGATGCAGCTGTTTGCACTGATCGTTGATATTGATGAAGTTAAGGAAGTTTCGGAAAGCGAACGGGCCATTATCAGGTCTTTTCTGGGCCGTCTGCTGAATCACGAACTGGTGGAAAAATACATGAAGGTATTCGATGAATACCTGTACCGCTACCATGGGGAAATATTCACCAAGGATACTGTCAGGGACAGGAAACGGACCTCCCTGACGGCCGTGAGGATCCTGGGGATCTGCGAGCAGATCAATGAAGAGCTGGAACAGCCCCAGAAGATCTATGTGCTCATTCAGCTCATTGAGTATATCGCCTTCGGGATCGAGATCCGGGAAAAAGAGCTGGACTTCCTCCAGACGGTGGCTTCCGCATTCAATATCCCTGACCAGGAATACCAGAATATCCTGGCCTTTGTTGCCTATTCCCTGACGGATATTCCCCGGAAGGAACAGGTGCTGCTGATCAGCGGGGAAAAGAAACCGGCCGATGACAGGATCAAGCATATCCGGCAACAGAACCTTTCCGGGGAGATTGCTGTTCTGCATATTCCCGGTATCAACACCTATGTGCTCCGTTACCACGGACAGGAAAACCTGTATCTGAACGGACAGCGGATCCATTCCGGATTGACCTATATCTTCGAACATGGTTCCTCCATCAGGGGGCAAAACATAGATCCGATCTATTATCCCGATGTGGCGGATATTTTTACATCCTTCCGGATCACCTCCCGGATATCCTTGGTGGCCAGGAATGTAGTTTTCAGGTTCAAGAACAGCGACAACGGGGTTCACGAATTCAACCTGGAAGAAGAATCGGGTAAGCTGGTGGGCATCATGGGCGGAAGCGGTGTGGGTAAATCCACCCTGTTGAATGTGCTCAACGGAAACCTGAAACCCGATAGCGGGAAGATCCTGATCAACGGTTATCGCCTGAATGACGAACATGAACGTGGAAAACTGCACGGGGTGATCGGATTCATTCCACAGGAGGACCTGCTGATCGAAGACCTCACCGTATTTCAGAACCTCTATTACAATGCCCTGTTATGCCTTGACGATTACGATGAGGAAAAGATCAGGAAGGTGGTGGACCAGGTGCTGATCGATCTGAACCTCCAGGATATCAGGGATTTTAAAGTGGGCAAGCCCCTGAGCAAGGTGATCAGCGGCGGACAGCGCAAAAGGGTGAACATCGGGCTCGAACTGATCCGCGAGCCTTCGATCCTGTTTGTGGACGAACCCACCTCCGGCCTCTCATCCGTGGATTCTGAGATGGTGATGAACCTGCTCAGGGAACAGGTCCATAAGGGCAAGCTGGTCGTGGTGAATATTCACCAGCCCTCTTCGAACCTGTACAAGATGTTCGACAAGATCATTTTCCTGGACAGGGGCGGATACCAGATCTTTTACGGGAATCCTCTGGAAGCGGTGGTCTATTTCAAGTCCGCCAGCAATCACGCCAATGCGAACGAAGATCAGTGTCCCAGGTGCGGGAATGTGGACCCTGACCAGGTATTGCAGATCATCGAGGCCAGGATCGTGAACGAGCACGGAAAATTGTCCCGTACCAGGAAAGTCAGTCCCCGCGAATGGTTCGAACTTTTCAAAAGCAAAAAACAGAGGATCCCCGATAAAAAGCAGCCAAAAGAGAAACTTCCCGAGAACTATTACAGCATTCCCCGTCTGCTCAAACAGATGCGTATCTTTTTTTCCCGTGACCTGCTGTCCAAGCTGACCAACCGGCAGTATGTTCTGATCAGTCTGCTGGAAGCTCCCCTGCTGGCCGTGATCCTGGGATATTTCACAAAATATTTCAGCGGCACCGCGGACAACCCGGGTATGTATGTTTTTCGCAACAATGAAAACCTGCCCGCCTACCTGCTGATGAGTGTGATCGTTTTCCTTTTTCTGGGACTGATCATCAGTTCGGAGGAGATCATCAAGGACAGAAAGATCCTGCAGCGGGAATCGTTTTTGAACCTGAGCCGTTTCAGTTACCTGAATTCCAAGATCCTGATCATGTTTATGATCTCGGCTATCCAGACCCTGTTCTATGTGCTGGTGGGCAATCTGGTGGTGGAGATCAGGGGAATGACATTCAGTTACTGGCTGATCCTGTTCACCACCGCATGCTTTGCCAACCTGCTGGGACTGAATATCTCTTCCGGTCTCAACTCGGTGATCACCATCTATATCCTGATCCCATTTTTATTGATCCCCCAGATCCTGTTCAGCGGAGTGCTGGTCAAGTTCGACAAATTGCACAAGAGCCTGACCAATTATGAATATGTCCCCGTGCTCGGCGATATGATGACCTCCAGGTGGGCCTTTGAAGCGCTGGCCGTGGAACAGTTCAGGAACAATAAATACCGGAGGCATTTTTTTGACATCGATCAGGATATTAGCAATTTAAGATATCTGGAAGCTTTCCTGATCCCCACCCTGGAGACCACTGCGGATGAAAGCTGGTATTACATGAGCGAAAACGGGGACCGGGAGCGGACCACCGGGAACCTGGAGATTTTGCGCGAACAGATCAAAAAACTGGACCGCAGGCTCCCCGGGCTCTCTTTTGACACGGACAGACTGAAGATCGGGGTTTTCGACCGGGACGTGGTGGAGGATACCAAAGCCTTTCTGGAAGAAATGAATGCCAGGTTGCGGGCACAGATCAGGGAACTGGGCCAGGAAAGAAGCCGGCGGCAGGAACAGCTGATCGACCGGATAGGAGGTCTGGAGGCATTCAGCTCCCTGCGGAATGATCAGGACAACCAGAAACTGGCTGATATGCTGCTGAACCGGAACCAGCTGGAGAAGATTATCCAGGTGGACCACCAGCTGATCAGAAAATTTGAGCCTGTCTACATGATCCCCACCTCAAACAGGGGAAGGGCACATTTTTATGCCCCCTGTAAAAGAATCGGCAATACCTGCATCAACACCCTCTGGTTCAACCTGATTTTCATCTGGTTCACCTCGGTCCTCCTCTATCTGGCACTCTACTATGATCTGCTCAGAAAGGTGATCAACTATGCCGGGAACATCAAAATCAGAATTTAATTGACTCATATTCAATGATTCCATAGATTTGTATCACCGAGTCATACAATTTCATTCAATCCAATGTCATGAAACTTAAAACAACCGCTTTCGCTCTTGCTGCCGGAATTACCGTGGGGGTGGTCACCCTCCTGGTTACGTTCCTGTTCATGATCCTCGGATATGAAGGGGTCACCCTGGCCAAGATCCATAAATTGTTCTTTGGCTACCAGGTGATCTGGTGGGGTGCCTTTCTGGGCCTGCTGTGGGGTTTCATTTACGGGTTTCTGGTGGGCCTGTTCTTTGCCTGGCTGTACAACAGCCTGCAAAGACCCGGAGCCGAATAGCAAAGACCCGGCAACTGATCAGTCGCCCAGCTGTTCCGGTTCCTCAACCTGCCTGTAACCTGAGGTGCCGATAAAAGAGACGAATGAGATCTTCCATTCTCCTTCGATCTTTTCCAGGAACCGGACCTGGATGCTTTCGATCTCGGTGGTGTCATCTTCATAGGCCGAGGTCCATAACTGGTCGCATACCACAAATGCTGAATTGGGATAGATCTTCATCCTGTAGTTGGATTTATCCACATTGATGTGATAATCCGGACCCAGGTCATCTTCCGTTTCATCTCCGGCCAGGTGTTTTGCATGCTGGTCCCAGCCTTCGATGAAAACAAAATTGTCCGCTCCGACTGTCAGCCGCATGTTCAGTGAATCATGCACATGTGTTTCAAACACAGTCTCCATGTCCCGGTCCACATAAGCACGCGTCTCTTTGTTGATCAGTTCAATAATGGCCTGACGCTCCTTTTCATAATCAATTTCCTGCCGGCAGCCTGGTAAGGCCATCATCACAATGGGTATCACCCATAGAATCATATTTTTCATGATGTATGTAGTTTGAGGAATTAGGTCCATGTGTCCTATATGCAAAATACAACATTGTCATGTGAAAGTCAATTCCGGATGGAAAACACATTGTTTTTGACTATTTTTGGGAGCGAGAGCGGGACAATTACACGATCGGAAAATTCTTATACGGATGCGAATCACCAAGAAACGGGCACCGGCCAAAAAGGAGAATCTGGTACTACTGGGGAGAAAGGAACAGGATTTCGTTGAACTGATCGATGATCAGAAAGAACTTGCCCATATCCGGGAGAGAATTGAACTGAAAAAAAAGTCGATCATCCTGAACCGGCTGGATCAGCTGGTAATGGTCGTGATCCTGAACAAGGAGGACCGTTCGCTGCACAATCAGCTGGAAGAGACGAGAAAAGCAGCTCACCAGCTTCATCCGACCATTCAGGACCACGGGATCGCCACCCTGGTGGTAGTGAACTGCGGGGTGGAAACGGAAGATTGCCTGGCATTTGCCGAAGGACTGGCGCTGACCAATTACCAGTTCCTGAAATACCGGACCAGGGATGACGATCAAAAATACAGGCTGGAAGAAATACAATTGGTTGATGAATCTCTCCGGGACGATCAGGCGGAGAAGCTGCATCACCTGGTCAGGGGCGTTTATCTTGCCAGGGACCTGGTGAATGAACCCCTCTCCTTTCTGACCGCGGTCCAGCTTTCCCTGGAGATTGAAAAAATGGGCAGGGAAGCCGGTTTTTCGGTGGAGATCTTTAACAAGAAGAAGATCCAGTCCCTGAAAATGGGCGGTATTCTCGCGGTGAACAAAGGAAGCGTGGATCCACCCACTTTTTCCATCCTGACCTGGAAACCGGAAAAGGCGGTAAACAACCATCCCGTTATTTTGGTGGGCAAGGGGGTGGTTTATGATACCGGTGGACTGAGCCTGAAGCCGACTTACAATTCCATGGATTATATGAAATGTGACATGGGAGGGGCGGCCGCGGTAGCAGGAGCCATGTATGCCGTAGCCAGAAACCGACTGCCTGTCTGGGTCATCGGACTGATCCCTGCCACAGATAACCGTCCCGACGGGAATGCCTATGTGCCGGGGGATGTGGTCACCATGTATGACGGGACCACTGTGGAGGTGCTCAACACAGATGCGGAAGGAAGGATGTTGCTGGCCGATGCACTCAGTTATGCGAAACGCTACGATCCGGAACTGGTCATTGATCTCTCCACCCTCACCGGTGCGGCCCATGCTGCCATCGATAAATACGGGATGGTGGGTATGGGAAATGCGGACATTGAGATCATGGAACAGCTGAAGAAAAGCGGGGAATACACCTCGGAGAGAATTGCGGAATTCCCTTTCTGGGATGAGTACAAAGAACAGCTGGAATCCACTGTGGCAGATCTCAGGAATATCGGGAGTAAATATGCCGGTGCGATCACTGCAGGTAAGTTCCTTGAGCACTTCACCGATTATCCCTATGTCCACCTGGACATTGCCGGACCTGCATTCAACAGGACTGCTTTCAATTACAGGGGCAAGGGGGGAAGTGGTGTAGGTGTCAGGATCCTCTACCATTATCTGTTCAACCTCGCGAAATAATTTTTCAAATGATGCAGGATAGAATAAAGATAGGTATCTCCCATGGTGATGTGAATGGGATCAGCTATGAGGTGATCATTAAAACCTTCATGGACAATCGCATGAATGAGATCTGCACACCGGTGATCTATGGTTCACCCAAAGTGGTGGCCTATCACCGAAAAGCATTAAACATTGACGATTTCACACCCACCAGTATCCTCTCCGCCGACGAGGCCAGAAGCAAGAGGGTCTATGTGATCAACTGCGTGGACGAACAAATCCGGGTGGAACTGGGCAAATCAACGAAAAGCGCGGGGATCGCTTCTTTCAGGGCACTGAAGACAGCTACCGACGACCTGAAGGAGGGAAAGATCGATGCACTGGTAACCGGTCCGGTGAACAAGCTGAATATGCAGCATGACGATTTCAACTACAATGGTCATACTGAATACCTGCAGGCCCGGTTCGATGCCGGGGAAGTAATGATGCTGATGGTAAGCGATCTGCTTAAAATCGGACTGGTGGCCGGCCATGTCCCCGTTTCCAGGCTAAGCACGTTTATCACTCGGGAACTGATCCTGGAAAAACTGAAGATCCTTTCCCATTCACTGCTGATGGATTTCGGGATCAGGAATCCGAAAATAGCGGTCCTGGGACTGAATCCCCATGCAGGGGAAGAAGGATTGCTGGGAAATGAAGAACAACAAACGATCATTCCTGCCATTGAGCAGGCAAAGGAAATGAATATCCAGGTTTTTGGTCCCTTCTCGGCGGACGGATTCTTCGGAGCGGGAAGATTTTCCAGATACGATGCCGTTCTGGCCATGTATCACGATCAGGGACTTGCGCCGTTCAAGGCGCTCAGTATGGACACCGGTGTGAATTTTACTGCAGGCCTTCCGGTGGTCAGGACCAGTCCCGCACATGGTACCGCCTACGAGCTGGCCGGGAAGAATGAAGCCTCCCCTGCCTCATTCCGAAACGCTGTATACCTGGCAGTGGATATGGTCCGTAACAGGCAACTCTATCAGGAAATCACCAGGGATCCCCTTCCTGCAGGAAAAGCCGAAGAAGGTGGAAGGGACGAATCTCCGGAAGATCTGGAGGAACCCTCCGAACAGGATTGAGCCACTGCTCCGCCTCCGGGACCCTGCTTCCGGAACGAAAAAAAAAGCTATTCCTCCTCGATCAGTTTCCTGTAATCATCCGCCGTCATCAGATCATCCAGCTGTGAATCATCGGAAATCTTGATTTTGATCATCCAGCCATCACCGTAAGGCTGGGAATTCACAACCTCCGGCGATTCCTCCAGGGTCCCGTTCACCTCTGAAACCTCTCCGTCCACTGGCATGTACAGATCGGAAACAGTTTTGACAGCCTCAATGGTTCCGAAGGTATCTCCCCTGGAGAGGGTCTCGCCTTCAGTTTCAATCTCAATGAATACCACGTCACCCAGTTCTCCCTGGGCAAAGTCTGTGATCCCCACCGTGGCGCTTTCACCATCCACACGAATCCATTCGTGCTCTTTGGTGTACTTCAAATCATCGGGTATGGTCATAGATTAAAGTTAATTTGCTCGCAAGGCGAGCGTTAATATGTTAGTTGAGTTAGGGGAGTTAATGGGGTTAATGGAGTTAGGTGCCTAACTCTTCTAACTCTTCTAACTCTTCTAACTCTGTTTCACCTAACTCCTCATCCAAATGTACTGTTTTTGAATGATAGTATAACCTGCTTTAAATCATTTATTCACCCTATAACGTGAAAGTTAAACTGAATCCCACATTGTAATTGGCATTGGGATAGCTGTTGGAAATATAGGGGGTGGTGAGGCGCTGGTCGTAGAATACCCGGACAGTGAACTTGTCGCTCAGCATGTAATCGGCCGAGGCATTCAGGCTGAGGATGCGCTGGCCGGCCGTGATCTCACTTCCGGAAAGATCTTCCAGTTTCCTGATCACCGTACGGTTGTTGCGCATGGAAAAATCCACCCGCACATTCAGATCGCTGTTGAACTCCTTCTGGTTGATGACCAGAGGGACCTGGTTGAAACGGTAACCGGCTCCCACAATGACCTCCGAACTGTTCACTTCGTTCACCTGGGTATTGGCCATATTCATTGCCACCGTCCGTGACCGGCGGTACTCGATCCGCGTGGTGAGGCTGTTCTTCCAGTCCATGTTGAGATCAAACAGGGGACTGAAATTCTCGTTGATGCTGACCGTATTGATGGTCCTCGGTTCCATGAAATTCCCCTGAAGATCGGTCACAATGGGCACCCCGTTGACCGAATCATACACGAAGAAGGGGTTGCTGATGAATGAACCGACGCTGTATGTGGAGCGGTAGGAATGGTTCATGACAATGGAATTCACATATTTCTGCAATGCCGGGATCTTGCCCAGTCCGTCAAACCGTACCTGCCAGTTGGGAAGGACTTCCAGGATCGATTTCAATGCCGAAAGGGTTACCTTGCCGGGATCGCGTCCGCTGTAAGCTGCCAGGAAAGCCGGGATCAAAACCTGCTGGGAGGTGGGACCATACCCCAGCTTGTATCCTCCTGAATCGCCAAGGGACTCCCCGGTCTTCAGCTCATACTCACTTCCCAGTCGCTCAGAGATGATCTTTCTGTATTCGTCTTTCAGCTTCATGAACGACCCGGACGATTCCACCCGGTCGTCGATGCTTTCGAACGCGGTGCGCAGGGAGAGGTAGGACATACTGAAGTTCCCGCTGAAGACCCTTCCCCTGGCCGTGTCGGCCGGCAGGTTGCCGGCAGCATCGGCGGTGAAATATTCCGACAGATTGGAGGAGAACATCCTGTTGGCCGTGAGATCGATCTTCATTCCGCTGAAGGGTTCAATATTGGCCCTGGCGGTGAACCGCTCCGTATTGTTCATGGTAAAAGGTTCATTCAGGTTCTGGTCACTTGTCAGCAGGTTCCGGCCGAAAGCCCGTTCGGCATACCGTTCATTCTGCCATCCGGAGACAAACTCCCATCCGGGGACCAGCCTTCCGTCGAACTGCTGCATGCCAAAATAATCTGTTCCGGGCACGTATCCGGGAAGGAAACTGCCCCCGCTTTTGGAATAGGTCACATTCAGGGTCCGGATCCCCATCAGCACCCTCACCGTGGATTCCATCAGGAAGATGAGCGGACTTTCACCTTTTTCCACCGTTCCGGTCACCACCACCCTGGCTCTCCTGACTGCCTGATCGGAAAAGATCCGGATCCGCGTGTCACTCAAAATCTCGGTGGAAACCTCCACCGGCTGATTGTTCTCATCAAAAACTTCCACCTTGATATTCTGGGTGCGGAGGTTATGGGCGATGTACCTGCCACGCTCGTCGCTGATATACAGGTTATCCCTGGTATACTCCCTGGTGACGGTCCGGGTCTCAGATGCCTGCTGCCGGGTCTGTGCATTGCGGTACTTGTCATTGATCTCCTTCAGGAAGTTCACCTTGTTGTAAAGGTTCAGAAAGTTCAGCTGTCCGTTCAGCTGGATGGTATTGGAATTCTTGATGGTGTTCCCCAGGTTGATAGGCCCGTAAACAGGATCGTCCGGGATGACGGGGCCCACGTCCCATCCGTAGGTGCCTCCGTAGCGGGCATTCGCGCTCATCCAGTCCAGCAGCGGGATCTTGTTGACGGGGATAGTGTAGGAGGCATTGAACTGGTGCACATAGCTGGTGGTACGTCCCATATTCACGATGTTCTGCCAGAGTGAATCCCGGTACATTTCATAGCTGTCCAGCTCCCTGTTCCACCTTCCTTCCGGTTCATCGATAAGCGCGAGGTTGGTGGAGGAAAAATCGAAACGCAGGTTCCGTGTCAGATCGAAATTCAGGTCAAAATAGCGGTTCCACATAAAATCCTTCCTAAAATTAGGCTTCACGATGAAGTCCGGATTGTTGATGTTCCGCACCTGCTTCTCCATGTAGTAGCGGTCCATGTCCGTTCTGAAAGAAATCCGGGAAGGTGTGTAGTTGATATTGATGTCCCTGATAACCCTCAGCCAGTCGGAACTCAACCATTTCGCCGAACTGAAAGGCTGGAAATTCCTGGGCCTGGTATTGAAATTATAGCTGAGGTTCCCCTTCACTTTCCGGGTGTTGTAGTATTCCAGGTTGGGATTGCGGCTGTTCATCTCGTTGAGGGAGAAGCTGGCAGACAGGTTGGAAAGGCTGTAGAACCGCTTCTGGGTCCCCGCCCTGTTCATCCTCACATTGGTGATCGCAAAGGACTTCCGTTCCACTATATCCCTCGCGTTGCGGATGATGGAGTCCCGCACGGCCTCCGTCTGTGCTTCCTCGATGGCCTCCTTGAGGGGAATGTCCGGATCCAGGGGATTGTATTCCGGGTTGACGATCGCCCTGGAGTAACTGCCAAAGACGGGAATGCTGACCCCCAGGTCCTCATTGAAGAATTTACCCATCTGCAGATTGGAGGAGATGTCATACTGGATCACCTGTTCCCGGGAACGTTCGTTCACTTTCTGTTCGATGCTCCCCCAGCCCGGCTGACTGGTGGACCCCGCGAAGGTCACATTCCCGAAATCCGCCAGTTTGAGGGTGGCCCTGCCATTGGCCGCCCAACCACCTTTTTCATTGAAATCCGTCAGCCGCAGCTCGTTCAGCCAGATCTCCCCCGATTTGGGCAATCCGTCGTCCCTCCCGTAAGGATTATTGCCTGCATTGGGGTTCCGCACCCCGATCATGATGGTCCGGATACTGCTCATATTGGGGTTCCCCGAAACCGAGATCCGGTTTCCCTTTTTGTCAACCTGTGAGAAAACCGAATTGATGGTCACCTCGCTTTCCGGATCGCCCATGGCCCTGTTGCGGGCCTGTTTCACCTCCTTGAACTGGTCCAGCTCAATCTCGAACTTGTTCTCCGCGGGCCACACTTTCGCCCGGTCGATCTCACTGTCATTGTCGTATTGACCCGGAGAGGTCAGTTTCATAGGAATTTCATATTCATAATAATTTCCCTGGTAATCGGAACCCAGGCGGATGAATGCCACCAGTTCATTATCCCGGAGCACCTTGCCAGGGATAGCTTCCGCGTGGGCCTCCATCCGGATCTTTCTGTACTGGCGGATGTCCAGTTCCGTATTTTTATAGGCCGCCCGGGCATCCCCGTCGGCCAGATCGTCCACCTTGAGGAGGATGGATTGTTCGTTCAGCTGCCGGAGCTGGGGCTGGGTGGGATCGATCTGTCGGTTAAAGCCCGGGGGCAATACATAATTGACCGGGGTTTTGCCGGCATTTTCCTCGATATTTACCGCCGAGATGGCCAGGACACCCTCCGGAGGCTCTTCCCCGGTCCAGTCCTCTCCTCCCTGGGTAAAGGGCTGTGCATAGCGTCTCCATTCACCGCGGATCAGGTCCAGCTTTGCAAACCGGAGAATAGTGGTATCCTCAAAACCGGTCAGGAACATGCGCATGAACCGGATGGTCTTGAAATCAGATATGTCCCCCACCTTACCTTCAAAATCATAGATGGGGATCCTGAACTGGTACCAGGTCACATCCTGCCGCCGGTCATTCAGGTAAGTGGCCCTGTGCACCACTTTGTCCACGATGTTATTCTTTCCCACTTCCAGCTCATCTTTGTCCAGGTCCACATGGTAGACAAAATAGGCTTCCCCCTCACTCAGGGTATTGTCCCTGTTGATATCCTCGATATCGGGCAGGGTGGTGCCGGTGGTGGTATAGGACTCCGGATTGTGGAGGTCGCTTGGAGAGTTCCCCTCGTGGTTGTTGTAGTCCTTGTAACGGCTCAGAATGTCCAGCTGACGGGCATCATAGTCAGAACCCCTGTAATAATGGTAATTGTCGGAGGACGGGTCCTCGAAGATGGCATTCCGCGCTTCCTCGGACAAATACCCCGCACGGTACATGCTGTCGATCCGGTTCAGGTAATCGTCGGGAAACCTGGCGAAAAAACTCCGTTCATCTTCCGACGATAACCCGTCCAGTCCCACATCCTGGAACCTGCGCGCCTCATCCCCCGCACTGAATCCCTGTACGAGCGACTGCACCAGGGGAACCCGGCCCCATACCGTGGTATCCACCTTGGTCACCTCCTCAGTGGCGGGCAAGCCGTTCTCGAACATTTTCCTGGAATCCTTCAGCACATCTTCGGAGATGTTCCCCAGGTTGAAATAGAGGTCGCCCCCGCTGTGACCGGGCATATCCACGAAGGGATCCATCAGCCAGAACTCGATGAACTCCACGTTGGCCTGTTCAAAATCACTGGAATAGATCTCCCGGGTGATCCCTCCCCACCTCTGTGCGGGATCCAGCAGTCTGCCATCCGGAGAGATCCTTTCATAATCGTAGTTGTAAGGACCCCTCTCCTGCGGATAATAGGCCACATTGAGCACGGAAATGTTGGTGGGGATCCCGCTGGGGTTTTCCTTGTTGGGAAAGATATCCTGTTCGAACACCTCATACACATAGGGACTGGAAGCTATATCCGGATTGGCCTTGATGTGCTGTGGGGTACGGGATTCCTTTCTGACGAACAGGGGATCGATCTGATACCAGGCCAGTTTGGCCCTCCCGTACCCGTAAGCCCGGTTGTTGTTCAGGGTGGCCTCGCTGAAAAATCCACGTGGGGTGCTGGCGAGTTTCCAGGACGAGAACTGTTTCAGGTCGATGGAGGTCTCGCTTCCTTCAAAATCGTCGATGTAGGCATTGCCTTCCTTCTCGATGGCCCGGGAATGGCCCGGGATGAGCTGTGCGAATTCCCCCACCACGGTCAGTGATGATGGTGCCTTGGTCTCCAGAAAAGGCAGTCGGTCCACAATGTTGGTGATCAGCTGGGATTCAGTGCTGTAACTACCGTTGAGACCCAGGATGGTATTGGAGATGGGCTCGTCACCGATGTTCACCTTCTGGGTAAGCGGCCGCTCGGTCAGGTGCATGGCTGTTGCTCCCAGGTTAAAATTCTCGGAGATGGTATAATCCAGATGGGTCCCCACCAGGGTTTTGGTCTGGAAGTTGAACAGGGATTGGTTCTCCAGGGAGATCCTGATGGGCGTCCCCGACTCCAGGATGCCCTGGTTGATGATGGTCACCCGGCCCAGCATGTAATCAACTGTATAATCCTGTCCCTCCACCAGTTCTCTTCCCCCGGCGGTGACCTTGACCGAACCCTGGGGGACATTCATGGCGTTGAGCATGATCTCCGAACTGCTGGAGGAGGAGTACTCTCCGGCAATCAGGAACTTATTCTTCTCTGCGATCTGCTGTGCCTTGGTCTTGGTGGAATCATAAAGTTCCTGGAATACGTATTCCCGGATGGCCAGTTCGGAGTTCTCCCCGGAGAGACTGTCGCGCAGGATTTTTTCCAGGTCCGATCCGAACGGTTCCAGCAAAGGGAAGAATACCCGGCCGCTGGAAGGATTGATGGTGACCCCCGGCATGAAGTCAAAGATCCCGTCGGGATAGGGATCCCGCTGGGTATTCATGTTATCCATGTTCAGCAGCCGGATCAGGATCGTTTTGTTCAGATCTCCCTCGGGGATATAATTGATGGCATTGCCCGTTTTATCATCCCTGTAGAGCACATCCAGGGCAAATTCATCCTGACTGATCTGGTAGGCTCCCAGCGCATAGACGTTCTTCATCATCAGATCCCAGGTATAGCTGTTAGGGGTGTAATTGCTGGGCTTCAATAGTCTCAGTATTAGAGTTTTAGGCGCGCTGATCCCGCTGGAGGAGGAAAGTTCCCCCACTTTGTATGTCTGTCCCCGGTATGTATATTCATAGGCCACCGCCAGGATCTCATCGTTGTTCAGGGCCGTGTTCAGGGAGATGTATCCCAGTTTATCGTTGAAGGTGTACTCCCGCTCGGACAGCCTCCTGGCATTCTCGATCTTTTCAAAGTCGACCCCCAGCACCAGTCCCGCCCCCTCCAGCTCTCCGGTGACATTTTTGATATCCCGGATGCCATCATAGGTGGTGGTCAGCTGTTCGTAGGCATCATTGAGACCGTTTCGGGGATAATTGCCTGTCTGGTCCGGATTGCGGCTGAAGATTCCCGATTGGGGATCTCCTTCTCCCAGGTCGCTCAGCGCCACCATGTTCCGCGAATTCTCAAAGTTGGTGGTCTTGTTGGTCACCCATACCTCGATCCGGGTGATGGAAACATCGGAAGTGATCATCGGCAGGCGCGACACGGCCCTGTTGTAGTTCTCCCTGAAGTAATCGGAAATAAAGAAATGCTTGTTGGCATCATAATCATCCACGGTGACCGAGTACTCCTGAAGCTGGGCCCCTCCCTGAACATTGATGACCGACGACTCGCCCCGTTGCTGAGAGAACACACTGGTCATCCTGAGCCTTCCGAACTGCAGTTCCGTCTTCAGTCCGAACAAACTCATGCTCCCACTGATCAGGGACCCTGGCAGGGGAAGGTTCACATTACCCGCCTCGATCTTCTTGATGATCTCGTCCTCCTTGCCTGAATATTCCAGCTTGGTCTGGTTCTCGAAATCGAAGGTGGCCTCAGTGTTGTAGCTGATATCCATGGCCATTTTGTCGCCGATGGTCCCGGCCACGTTCATGATGATCTTTTCATCGAATGTGAACGACGGAACACTCCGCAGCCTTTCACTGATGCTGGGATTGTCCTGCTTGGAAAGATTGAATCCGAAGATCAGCTCGGCACTTCCCGAGGGAACGATGTTGATGGTATTGGACCCGAACAACCGGTCAAAAGCCTCTCCTCCCACCTCCAGGGGCTGGATGAAGGAGAGCTGCGATTCCAGTGCCTCTCCGCCGGATTTCATCCTCCAGTAATCCCGTACCGATTTTCTGAATTGGTATTCCTGGAACTCCTCTTTGTCCATCACGGTGGGACTCCTGTAGTTCCAGCCACCAATGGTCTCGGAAAAAGTATACTTTCCTGTCAGGGGATCATAGATGACCCTGGAGTCAATGTTTGGGGGATCCTGCAGGTAAAGGGGTGAATTCAGGTTTGAAGAGGAGAAGGGATATCCACTTTCGCGGGGAAGGGGATAATTCAGTGTGGTATCCTGTCCATTTGATCTGGAGACCAACAGAAACCCGAATATAATGAGAGATATATAATGATACCGCCGGTTCAACAGATCAAATAGTAGTCTGATTCTACATAAACTTCAGGGCAGCCTTCACAATTTCCTCCGTTGAAAGATCGGGCTGCTCAGACAAAATACGGGTCAGGATTTTCTCTACTCCCTTCTTCGGAAAACCCAGTGCTACTAATGCAGATAACGCTTCTTCCCGGTTTGTATTGTCCTGCGAATAGAATAATTCATCGATCCCCGCACCCTTGCCGACCTTGTCTTTCAGGTCCACGATGATCCGCTGGGCCGACTTGGCGCCGATCCCTTTGATCCCCTGAAGAACCGATACATTTCCGGCCAGAATGGCCTGTGATATTTCATCGGGGGACAAAGAGGAGAGGATGAGCCTGGCCGTGTTGGCCCCGACACCGGAGACGGAGACAAGCATTTTGAAGATCTCCCGCTCTTCACGGGTGCCGAAGCCATAAAGTATCTGTGCATCCTCCCTGACAATGAAATGGAGATAAATCCGGCCACGGTCCTGTTTGCTGATCCGGGAGTAGGTGAAAAGTGAGATCTGGATATAATAGGCCAGAGGCCCGGCCCGAACGATCAGGTGTGCCGGTGATTTCTCAACGAACTCCCCCTCGATGAATTCATACATACCAAGGATTTTTGGTATGCTAATATAGTAAAATCAGAAATGGATCAGAGGCTTTTTTTCATCTCGGTCTCTTCATAGGCCTCGACCACATCCCCCACCTTGATGTCGTTAAAATTCTCGATATTGAGCCCGCATTCGAGTCCCGATGCCACTTCTTTAACATCGTCCTTGAACCGCTTCAGGGACCCAAGTTCACCGCTGTAGATCACGATCCCGTCCCGGATCAGACGTACCTTGGAGGAACGCTTGATCTTGCCTTCACGGACAATGCATCCGGCGATGGTCCCCAACCGTACAATCTTGAAGATCTCCAGCACTTCCAGGCTTCCGATGATCTCTTCTCTGATCTCGGGCGACAGCATCCCTTCCATGGCTGCTTTCACTTCCTCGATGGCATCGTAGATCACCGAATACAAGCGGATATCGATCTGTTCCTTCTCTGCCACCTTGCGCGCACTCAGAGAAGGACGCACCTGGAAACCGATCACGATGGCATTGGATGCCGCAGCCAGCAGGATATCCGACTCGGAGATCTGTCCCACCGCCTTGTGCTTGATATTTACCTGGATCTCTTCCGTGCTCAACTTGATCAGCGAGTCGGAAAGGGCCTCCACGGATCCGTCCATATCCCCTTTAACGATCACATTCAACTCCTGGAAGTTACCGATGGCAATCCTCCGCCCGATCTCATCCAGGGTGATGTGTTTGGTGGTCCGGAGCTCCTGCTCACGCTGCAACTGCTCCCTTTTGCCTGCGATCTCCTTGGCCTCTTTATCACTTTCCATCACGTGGAAGCTTTCGCCCGCCTGGGGAGCCCCGTTCAGACCAAGGATCAGTGCCGGGGTGGAGGGACCGGCCTCTGTGATCTTTTTTCCTCTTTCATTGAACATGGCCTTCACGTGTCCGTAATATTGCCCGGCAAGGACCAGGTCCCCGATCTTCAGTGTTCCCGATTCCACCAGGATGGTGGCCACGTTCCCCCGCCCGCGGTCAAGGGTGGATTCCACAATAGTCCCCCGGGCACGTTTGTTGGGATTGGCCTTCAGTTCAAGCAGTTCTGCTTCCAGCAGGACCTTCTCCAGCAATTCCTCTATGTTGATATTGTTCTTGGCCGAGATCTCCTGTGACTGGTACTTTCCTCCCCAGTCCTCCACCATGTAATTCATGTTGGCAAGCTCTTCCTTGATCTTTTCAGGATTTGCCGTGGGTTTGTCAATTTTATTGATGGCAAATACGATGGGTACTCCGGCTGCAGCAGCATGGTTGATGGCTTCCACGGTCTGCGGCATGACACCATCATCGGCGGCCACCACAATGATGGCCACATCGGTGACCTGGGCACCCCTGGCACGCATGGCCGTAAATGCTTCGTGACCGGGTGTGTCCAGGAAGGTGATCCTGCGTCCATCCTCCAGCTCCACCCCGTAGGCTCCGATATGCTGGGTAATACCACCTGCTTCACCTGCAACCACGTTGGCATGCCGGACCACATCGAGAAGCTTTGTTTTACCATGGTCAACATGACCCATCACGGTTACAATGGGCGATCTGGGGATCATCGTTTCGGGATCCTCCTCATCCTCAACAAAGGATTCCACCAGGTCCACACTTACAAATTCCACCTTGAATCCGAATTCATCTGCCACCATCGCCATGGTCTCTGCATCCAGACGCTGGTTGATGGAGACAAAAAGTCCCAGGTTCATACAGGTCTGGATCACTTCGGTGGCCGGTACGTTCATCATATTGGCCAGTTCATTCACCGATACGAATTCGGTGACCTTCAGGACATTTTTCTGTTGTTTAAGCTGTTCGCTCTCTTCCTGCAATTTCTGCTGGGCAGCATCACGCTTTTCTCTCCTGTATTTTGAAGTTCTGGATTTTGCACCTTTGCTGGTAAGCTTGGCCAGTGTGTCCTTGATCTGCCTCTGGACATCTTCCTCGTTCACCTCCGGCCTGGTGACCCGCTTCCTTTTCCTTCCTTTCTCTTTCCTGGCGGCGGGCTTTTCCTTTCCTCCCACGTCCACATGCTCAATCTCTTTCCTGATCCTTTTCCTTCTCTTTTTGTGCTCGCGGACATCGGAATCCTCGCTGGAGGCCACCGGTTTCTTCCTGGCCTCTTTTTTGGAAGGCAGATCGATCTTGCCCACCACGGTCGGTCCGCTCAGCTTTTCCACCCGCGTGGGTATCATCTCTTTATCCTCCTTCTTTTCCTTCTCTTCAACAGGGGCTTCTTCCTTTTCAGCGGGGATTTCTTTTTTCGCCACCTTTTCCTCTTTCTCCGGTTCAGCCTTTTCGGCAGCAGCTTCCTCTTTTTCCGGTTCAGCCTTTTCGGCAGGAACTTCCTCTTTTGCCTGGACTTTCTCCTCTTTCTTCTCCTTCCCGGCCTTTTTCTTTGGACGGGTACTCTGGTCCATGGAATCCAGGTCGATCCTGCCCAGTACCTTAGGTCCGGCCTCCTCTTTTTCTTTCTCTTTTTCTTTTTCTGTCTCTTCTTCAGCTTTCTCTTCCTCCGCGGATACGGCTTCTTCCACGGCTTCCTCTTCGGGGCCCTCCTCCCCGGCTTCTTCAGATTTATCCAGAATCCCGGAAACCTTGTCTTTCGTACTGGCGGTGGTATCGGTAATCAGCAACTCTTCAGTTTCCTCATTTTCCGGGGCCGCAGATACATCATCCAGGGAAAGGGACTCCTGCCTTTCCCTCATGTTCCGAAGGGTCATTTTTTCCGATTCCTTCTTGACGCTCAGATCAGAGCTGTACTCCTCAACCAGCAGATCATAGAGTTCAGGATCCACCTTGGTATTGGGATTGGAATCGATCTCATAGCCCTTCTTGCCCAGAAAATCCACAATGGTGTTGATCCCCACATTAAATTCCCGTGCAATCTTGCTAAGTCTTGTTGCCTTCTTATCTGCCATATACGATTATTCAAATTCTGCTTTTAGCACATTGACCAGTTCATGTATGGTCTCCTCCTCCAGATCTGTTCTTTTCACCAGATCCTCCACGCTCAGATTCAATACAGACTTCGCTGTATCGCACCCGATGGCTTTCAGTTCATCCAGTATCCAGCCTTCAATTTCATCGGCAAATTCTTCCAGGTTCACGTCCTCGTCATCTTCATCCGATTCTCTGAATACATCGATCTCATAACCAGTCAGCTGACTTGCCAGCTTGATGTTCAGGCCGCCCTTTCCGATAGCCAGTGAGACTTCCTTGGGTTGAAGATAGACCTCGGCGCGTTTTTCTTCCTCGTTCAGTTTGATGGAGGAGATCTTTGCAGGACTCAGGGCCCTGGTAATAAAGAGCTGGATATTGGTGGTATAATTGATCACGTCTATGTTTTCGTTCTTCAGCTCCCGCACGATCCCGTGGATGCGTGATCCTTTCATTCCCACACAGGCTCCAACCGGATCGATCCTTTCGTCATAAGACTCCACCGCGACCTTGGCCCGCTCACCCGGTACCCTCACGATCTTTTTAATGGTGATCAGTCCGTCGAATATCTCGGGGACCTCCATCTCAAAGAGCCGTTCCAGAAAAACGGGTGATGTCCTGGAAAGGATGATCAGGGGATTGGCATTGCGCATGTCCACTTTGACCACCACCGCCCTGATGGTATCCCCTTTACGGAAATAGTCTGACGGGATCTGCTCGGTCTTGGGAAGGATCAGTTCATTCCCCTCGTCATCCAGAATGAGGATCTCCCTTTTCCAGACCTGGTACACCTCGCCGGTGACCACATCCCCGATGCGGTCCTTGTATTTATTGTACAGGTGGTTCTTCTCCAGCTCCATGATCCGGGCAGACAAATTCTGCCTGAGGGCAAGAATGGCGCGCCTTCCGAAATCGGCCAGCTTCACTTCATCGGTCACTTCCTCTCCTACTTCATAATCCTCATCGATCTTTTTGGCCTGGGAGAGGGAGATCTGCAGGTTGGGATCCTCCACCTCACCGTCTTCCACTACCTCGCGGTTCCTCCAGATTTCGAAATCGCCCTTGTCGATGTTGATGATGATGTCGAAATTCTCATCAGATTCATATCTTTTCAGAAGCATTCCCCTGAATACATCCTCCAGAACACTCATCATGGTTACCCTGTCAATGTTCTTCAGTTCCTTGAATTCGGAAAATGTTTCTGTCAGGTTGATATTTTCCATTGCAATTCCGTTAATCATTTAAATGATATTGTTGCCTTTGTTGTTTTAATATCCTCAAATTTCATTTTCTCCATTTTACCTCCGGTGACAAGCCGGATGCCATTCTCATCGAACCCATCCAGTGTCCCGGCAAATTTTCTGCCATCCTTCATCACCACTTCAATGCCCTTTCCGATATGGTTCTCATACTGCTGTCTGACCCTGAAGGGACTTCCCACACCCGGGGAAGATACCTCCAGCGAAAAATTCTCCTCGTCACGGTCCAGACGGTCATTCAAAAACCGGCTGATCTCCACGCATTCATCGATGGAGATTCCTCCGGGACGGTCCACCAGCACCTGTACGAAATTGCCGGGCTTTACGGATACATCCACCAGGTAGATATCCGTCCCTTTGATCCGTCTTTTCAGGATCTTTGTGATGTCACTCTCTTTCAACATTCTGCTTTCCCCGGTTGTCATCCTTTTTAATGGTAATAAAATAGGGGACAAACGCCCCCTAAGATAAATACCCACCTAACGACAGCGCAAAAGTACAAATATTCATTGAAATAGCAAAAACAGAATGGTTTTTTCACCTGATACAAACAGGATTAAGCCAGAAATACATAATTTTGTGCTGATATCTGAAACCTATGAGGAATCCCTCCTCCACCAACAAACTGAAAATCATCAATGACCCGGTCTACGGTTTTATCAAGATCCCCTATGAAATCATCTTTGAACTGATCGAGCATCCGCTTGTTCAGCGGTTGAGAAGGATCCGCCAGCTGGGACTTACCCATTTTGTATATCCGGGAGCAAACCACACCCGTTTTCAGCATGCCATCGGGTCCATGCACCTGATGGGAATGGCTATCCGTGAAATCCATGCCAAGGGACATGAGATCAGCGAGGAGGAGGCCGTTGCAGTCACCATTGCCATCCTGCTCCATGATATCGGCCACGGTCCATTCTCCCATTCACTGGAACAGAGCCTGGTCAGGGAGCTTTCCCACGAAACTCTCAGTCTGCTCTATATGGAGCAGCTCAACGGGGAATTCAACGGAGAACTCGGCCTGGCCCTGGAGATCTTTCAGAACCGGTATCATAAGAAATTCCTGCATCAGCTTGTATCCAGCCAGCTCGACATGGACAGGCTCGATTACCTGAAGCGGGACAGTTTCTTTACCGGGGTCACCGAAGGGGTGATCGGTTCCGACCGGATCATCAAGATGCTCAATGTGGCCGACGACCAGCTGGTGGTGGACCAGAAGGGAATCTATTCCATCGAAAAGTTTCTGATCGCCCGCAGACTGATGTACTGGCAGGTCTATCTGCACCGTACGGTGGTGAGTTCCGAACAGGTACTGCTGATGCTCCTGAAAAGGGCGCAGGTGCTCACGGGTAGGGGGGTAACACTTTTCAGCACCCCCGCACTGCATTATTTCCTGGAAAACTCCCCCGGCAGGTTTTCCATGTCAAACCGGAAGGTTTTCCTGGAACAGTTTGCGCAGCTGGATGACAACGATGTGCTTTCGGCCGCCAAGGTATGGTGCCACCACAGCGACAGGATCCTTTCCAGGCTGGCCCGGGGCCTGATCAACCGGGAACTGTTTTCAGTGGAGCTGGATGACGAACCCTTTTCGCAAAACCGGGTGGATCGTCTGCGCGGGCAGGTGGCGGAAAGATTATCCCTCTCGGAGGAAGAGACCGGATACCTGGTGATCTCCGACAGCGTGAGCAACTATGCATACACCGATATGGACGACCGGATCACCATCCTGGAAAAGAAAGGGAACAAGAGGGATATTGCGGATGCCTCGGACATGCTGAATATTTCGGTGCTCTCGAAGACAGTCAGGAAATATTTCCTTTGCTACCCGAAGTTTGTGAAAGATTTATTTTAGTTTTGAATCCTTTATAATCAACGTATATGGATTTTACAGCAGCGGCAATCGCTGATTTTTTGAAAGGTACCGTGGAAGGGGATCCGGAGACCCGTGTGAGCGATGTTTCAAGAATCGAAGAGGGACGCGAAGGTACACTTTCGTTTCTGGCCAATCCCAAGTATGAAAAGTACATTTATGACACCCAATCAAGCATAGTGATTGTGAACAGGGACTTCAAGCCTTCCAGAGAGGTCTCGCCCACACTGATCAGGGTAAAGAACGCTTATGAATCTTTCGCCGCATTGCTGAAGCTCTACGAACAGAGCAAACCGAAAAAGAGCGGGATCAGCAAGCTGGCCAGTGTGGACGAATCGGCAACCCTGGGAAAGGATCCCTATGTGGGGGATTTTACAGTGATCTCCAGAGGGGCGGTGATCGGGGACGGGGTCCAGCTCTATCCGCAGGTGTATGTAGGTTCCGGTGTGAAGATCGGGGAAGGTACCATTGTCCACCCCGGCGCAAAGATCTACGATGGCACTGAAATCGGTTCAAATTGCGTGATCCATGCAGGGGCGGTCATCGGTGCCGATGGTTTCGGATTCGCGCCCAACCAGGAAAATAATTTCCAGAAGGTCCCTCAACTGGGCAAGGTGATCCTTGAAGATCATGTGGAGGTGGGTGCAAACACCACCATCGACCGGGCCACCATGGGTGCGACCATCCTCCGCAAAGGGGTCAAGCTGGATAACCTGATCATGATCGCCCATAATGTGGATGTAGGGGAGAACACGGTCATGGCAGCCCAGACCGGGATCTCGGGATCCACAAAGATCGGCAGCAATTGCATGTTCGGGGGACAGGTGGGACTGATCGGACATATCACCATCGCCAGCGGGGTAAAGATCGCGGCCCAGTCGGGCCTTTCCAAGGATGTGAAACAGGAGGGTGCGGTGCTGCAGGGATCACCCGCATTTGAATTCGGACCTTACCAGCGTAGTTATCTTTTGTTTAAAAAATTGCCGGAATTACGTAACCAGATCCTCAGTCTTGAACGTAAAATGAAGGAAAAGTGACCCGTGCATCTTCTGAAGGAGATTGATCTGAATTTCGTATATTGCGGCGGTTTTGACGAACCTGATTATTAACAGAATGGAGGCATGGCGGAAAAACAGAGAACACTGAAGGGGCCTGTTTCTTTTACCGGGAAAGGATTGCATACCGGGCTGGAGGTGAATATGAGCTTTCATCCCGCACCTGAGAACCATGGCTATATATTCAAAAGGACCGATCTGCCCGGTCAGCCTTTGGTGAACGCCCTTGCGGAGTATGTGGTGGAGACTTCCCGGGGGACCACCCTGGAGCAGAACGGGATACGGGTGGGGACCATCGAACATGTGCTGGCCTCTTTTGCGGGAATGAACCTGGACAATGTACTGGTGGAGATCGACGGACCGGAAACACCCATTCTGGACGGCAGTGCACTTGACTATGTCAAAGCCATTGAAAAGACCGGGGCTGTCGATCAGTCAACCGACCGCAAATTCTTTGTGCTGAAGGAAAAGGTAGAGTATTATGATGAAGGACAGGGGATCCACATTATCGCTTACCCTGATAAAATTCAGAGCATCAATGTGCTGATCGATTACAATTCCAAAGTGCTGGGAAACCAGTATGCCACCCTGGAGGATGTGGAGGATTTCAAAAATGAGATCGCACCCTGCCGCACTTTCGTATTCCTTCATGAACTGGAATTTCTGGCCAAAAACAACCTGATCAAGGGAGGGGATCTGGACAACGCCATCGTGATCATGGACCGGAAGGTGTCGCAGGAGGAACTGGACAGGCTGGCCGAACTGTTCCACAAGCCCAGGGTGAAAGTCCAGCCGGAAGGCATTCTGAACAACGTGGAACTCCGCTTTCCAAATGAACCCGCCCGTCATAAGCTACTGGACCTGGTGGGCGATTTGGCCCTGGTGGGAAGGTGGTTTAAAGCCAGGATCATCGCTACCAGGCCCGGACACCACAGCAACACCGAATTTGCACGTCTGCTGCGCCAGGTCATGAAAAAAACCGCCCTGCAGAAACAGGTCCCCATATACAATCCCAACCTGGATCCCATCCTGGACATCAACGAGATCAAGCGCAAACTCCCCCACCGTTACCCGTTCCTGCTCATTGATAAGGTGATCCACCTGGATGATAAATCGGTGGTATGCATCAAGAATGTCACCATGAATGAACCTTTCTTCACGGGACATTTCCCGGATGAACCCATCATGCCCGGTGTCCTCCAGATCGAGGCTGCCGCACAGGCCGGAGGGATGCTGGTACTGGGGACCGTACCCAATCCCGAAAACTACTCCACTTATTTCCTGAAGATCGATAAAGTAAAATTCAAACAGAAGGTAGTTCCCGGTGATACCCTGATTTTGAAGATGAATCTGCTGGAACCTGTTCGCAGAGGGATCGCCACCATGTTTGCCGAGATATTCGTGGGAAACAAACTGGTGATGGAGGGGGAGCTGATGGCCCAGATCGTAAAAGTGAAAAAGAATGACCCATAAAATGGCAAATGTTCATCCCGGCGCGAAAATCGCCGCGGATGTGGTGGTGGAACCATTTTCCACCATTTATGAAGATGTGGAAATTGGTCCGGGCTGCTGGATCGGCTCCAACGTGGTGATCATGAACGGGGCACGTCTGGGTAAAAATGTCAGGATCTTTCCCGGGGCCGTGATCTCCGGTGACCCGCAGGATCTGAAATACCAGGGGGAATATACCACGGTCGAGATCGGGGATAACACCGTCATCCGGGAGTATGTCACACTGAATAAGGGGACCAAAACCAGGGAAAAGACCATGATCGGGAAGGATTGCCTGATCATGTCCTATGTACACATTGCCCATGACTGCCATCTGCACGACCGCGTGATATTGGGAAGCTATGCCGGTCTGGCCGGCGAGGTGGAGATTGACAGCTGGGCCATCATCAGTCCGGGAAGTCTTGTGCACCAGTTCGTGAGGATCGGCACCCATGTGATGATCCAGGGTGGCAGCAAAGTGACCAAGGATGTCCCTCCCTATGCCCTGGCGGGCCGTGATCCCATTTCATTCACGGGCATCAATTCCATTGGCCTCCGGAGAAGAGGATTTGAAAACAACATCATCTATGCCATCCAGGAAGTCTACCGGATCATCTACCAGCGGGGACTGAACATCTCGGATGCAGTGGACTTTGTGGAAGCCAACCTGCCCGTTTCCAGGGAACGGGACGAGATCATTCTTTTCATCAGAGAATCCAAGCGGGGCATTGTCCGGGGATACTTTGACGGTAAAGAGGAGCAGGCCTTCTGATTGTACTTCGTTCGTGCCCGCCTACTTCATTTCTGACCGCCGAAGGCTGTCCATCCCTGCGCCTGGAGGGGCACAGCACTCTCTTCACCGGTCACCAGCAGGGCGCCATTCTTCTTCTCAGTAATATTCCCCACGATGCTGACTCCGGGGATGGCCGATACTTTCTCAAAATCGGACAGGGGTACGGTGAACACCAGTTCATAGTCCTCTCCCCCGTGGAGGGCAGGCACAAGCGGTTCCATCTGGAATTCTTCCGCCGCCTTGCGGGTCTCATCCGCAACGGGGATCCGGTCATGATAGATCTGGCACCCGCAGCCCGACGCCTTGCAGATATGTAGCAAATCGGAAGAGAGTCCGTCCGAAATGTCGATCATGGACGGGGGACTGACACCGGCCTCTTTCAGGGCCAGCAGCACGTCCACCCGGGGTTCCGGTTTCAGGTAGCGCTCAAGGACATAATCGTAGCCCTTCAGTTCCGGCTGGAATTCAGGATCTTTGGCATGAAGCTGTTTTTCCCTCTCCAGGATCTTCAGTCCCATAAATGCACCCCCAAGATCCCCGGACACACAGATCAGGTTGTTGACCTTCGCTCCACTGCGTGTTGATAGCTCTTCCTTCAGGGCCGTTCCCACCGCGGTGACGGAGATGACCAGTCCGGTAACAGAGCCCGAAGTATCCCCGCCCACCATATCCACCCTGTACCGTTCACAGGCAAGCTTCACCCCTTCGTAGAATTCCTCCAGGGACTCCACCGAGAACTTTCCTGAAATACCCACCGAGACAGTGATCTGACGGGGAGCTGCATTCATGGCATATATATCAGAAAGGTTTACCACCACTGCTTTGTAACCCAAATGTTTCAGGGGCGTATAGACCAGGTCAAAATGGATCCCCTCCAGCAACAGATCGGTGGTGATCACCTGGTAGTAGGCTCCATGGTCGATCACAGCGGCATCATCCCCCACACCGATGCGGGTGCTTTCCTGCTGGTTTTTGAATCCGGAAGTAAGGTGATCGATCAATCCGAATTCTCCGAGCTCTTCAATGGTTCTTATTTTGCGTGCTGCCATATGTTGTGAAATTTGAACATTTCAAATCGATTGTTGGTTAACAAAAGTAACAACAAGTTTTTGTATATTTGCCCTCTATTTTAAATTGATCTAATTTCTAATAGTTCCGGCAATTTGGAATACCTATAAACGAGAGCGATTGTGACTGATCAGGAAAAATTACTGAATGAGGTAACCGGCAGCGATTACAAGTTCGGTTTTTATACCGATGTGGATACTGATATCATCCCCAGGGGATTGAATGAGGAGGTCGTCCGGACAATCTCGGCCAAAAAGGAAGAGCCGGAATGGATGACGGAATTCAGGCTGAAGTCCTTCCGGCACTGGCAGACCATGAAAATGCCCGGCTGGGCCCATTTGAAGATCCCGGAGATCGATTACCAGGACATGATCTATTATGCCGCTCCCCGCAGAAAGGCAAAATACGAGAGCCTGGACGATGTGGACCCGGAACTGATCGATACCTTCAACAAGCTGGGGATCCCGCTGGAAGAACAGAAACAGCTCGCAGGGGTTGCCGTGGATGCGGTGATGGACAGTGTGTCGGTGAAGACCACCTTCCAGGAGACTTTGGCCGGACTGGGGATCATCTTCTGTTCCTTCAGTGATGCGGTCAAAAACCATCCCGACCTTGTCCAAAAATACATGGCATCGGTGGTCCCCTATACCGATAATTATTTTGCCGCCCTCAACTCGGCGGTTTTCAGCGACGGATCATTCTGTTACATTCCCAACGGGGTACGCTGTCCCATGGAGCTCTCCACCTATTTCAGGATCAATGCAGCCAATACGGGTCAGTTCGAGCGGACCCTGATCATTGCCGAGGATAATTCTTATGTCAGCTACCTGGAAGGGTGTACCGCCCCCAGGCGGGATGAGCACCAGCTCCATGCAGCCATTGTGGAGATCGTGGCACTGGAAAATGCCGAGGTAAAATATTCCACTGTTCAGAACTGGTATCCGGGCGACAAGGAAGGCAAGGGAGGAGTATATAACTTTGTGACCAAGCGCGGGATGTGTAAGGGAGATTATTCCAAGATCTCATGGACCCAGGTGGAGACCGGATCGGCCATCACCTGGAAATATCCCAGTTGCATCCTCCGGGGTAATCACTCGGTGGGAGAGTTCTATTCGGTGGCGGTCACCAACAACCGGCAACAGGCTGATACCGGCACCAAGATGACCCATATCGGGAAAAACACCCGTTCCATAGTGATCTCCAAGGGGATCAGTGCGGGATACAGCGAGAATTCCTACCGGGGACTGGTGAAGATCCTGAAGGGGGCCGAGAACGCCAGGAACTTTTCTCAGTGCGACAGTCTGCTTCTGGGCGACAAATGCGGGGCACATACCTTCCCTTACCTTGAAGTGGATAACAGTTCTGCCATCGTGGAGCACGAGGCCACCACCTCCAAGATCGGTGAGGACCAGATTTTCTACTGCAACCAGCGGGGAATCGATACGGAAAATGCGGTCAGCCTGATCGTAAACGGGTATGCAAAGGAGGTACTGAACAAACTTCCTATGGAGTTCGCGGTAGAAGCACAGAAACTGCTGCAGATCACCCTGGAGGGGAGTGTGGGGTAAGGAAAGAAGTTAGGGGAGTTAGTATATTAACGCTTGCGCAGCAAGCATATTAACATTTTCTATGCTGGAAATAAAAGATTTATGGGTCAAGGTGGAGGATACAGAGATCCTGAAGGGAATCGACCTGAAGGTGAAACCCGGAGAGCTTCATGCCATCATGGGGCCCAACGGGTCGGGGAAAAGCACCCTGGCCTCCGCACTTGCAGGAAGGGACTATTTTGAGATTACCAATGGAAAGATTACCTATGAGGGAAAAGACCTTCTCGAGCTTGAGCCCGAAGACCGGGCCCGTGAAGGGATCTTCATGGCTTTCCAGTATCCGGTGGAGATCCCGGGAGTAAGCATGGTGAATTTCCTGCGTACGGCCATCAACGAACATCGCAGTTACCGCGGAGAGGCTCCCCTGCCGGCAGGGGAGTTTCTGAAACTGATGCGCGAGAAAAAAGAGATCGTGGAAATCGATTCGGATCTGACCAACCGCTCGGTGAACGAAGGCTTCTCCGGAGGCGAAAAGAAAAAGAACGAGATCTTTCAGATGGCCCTGCTCGAACCCCGGCTGGCCATCCTGGACGAAACCGATTCGGGACTCGATATCGATGCCCTGCGCGTTGTGGCCAAAGGGGTGAATGCCCTTCGCTCCCCTGAGAATTCAACCATCATTATCACCCATTACCAGCGTCTGCTGGAATACATTGTCCCGGATCACGTGCATGTGCTCTACAAGGGCCGCATCGTGAAATCGGGCGACCACCACCTTGCCAAAGAACTGGAAGAGCATGGTTATGAATGGATCAGACAGGAAGTGGAGTCGCAAGCATAAATCGTTTACGGTATGAAGGATACTCTGGAAGCATTGGGAACAGTGGATAAGTATTTGGAATTGTTCCATCAGAACCGGGAACAGATCATTGACGGGGAACCGGCTTTCATGCATGATCTTCGTGAACAGGCTATCAGATCATTCAAAAAGACCGGATTTCCTTCAAAAAAGAATGAAAAATACAGGTACACCCATCTGGAGCCGGTCTTCGGAGGAGAATTTGCCTATCAATTTTCTCCCCGGAAGATCTCATTTGACATCGACCAGGTCTTCCGTTGCGATGTGCCCATGCTGAATTCCGATATGTTGATGGTGCTCAATGGATTTTTTCATCACCCATTGGGAGAAAACCTGAGGCAATTGGAAAACGGGATCATCTACGGGAGTCTCAGGGAAGCCATCCGCCGCTATCCCGACCTGGTGGCGAAGCATATGTGCAGGAATGCCCCGGTGAATAATGAAACGTTCGTATCCCTGAATACCGCTTTCGCACAGGATGGGATCTTCCTTTATGTCCCCGAAAATCAGAAAATGGAC
The DNA here is from genome assembly GCA_051746185.1 of Bacteroidota bacterium. Taxonomy (GTDB): domain Bacteria; phylum Bacteroidota; class Bacteroidia; order Bacteroidales. The sequence continues at coordinate 5,568 of JBNJEV010000003.1, read as the reverse complement.
AGACCCATCCAGATCATCCACCTGCTGTTGTCAGACAAAGACCAGATGGTTCACCACCGGAATCTTTTCATTGTGGAGGAAAATGCCTCCGCCGAAGTGATCATCTGCGACCATACCCTTTCCCCCCATATGTTCCTCACCAACTCGGTCACCGAGATCCACAGCCAGGAGAACAGTGATGTGGATGTCCTGCGTTTGCAAAACGAGCACAACAATTCGTGCCAGGTGACCAACACCTGGGTCAACCAGGAGCGTAATTCCCGCTGCCAGCATAGCACCATCACCCTTCACGGGGGAATGGTCAGGAACAACCTGCAGGTGAAGTTGAACGGAGAGGGCGCAGAAAGTAACGCACTGGGACTTTTCCTGCTGGACAAAAAACAGCACATGGACACCTACACGCTCATCGAACACACTACCCCCCACTGCACCAGCAACCAGCATTACAAAGGAGTACTGGACGACCATTCCACGGGTGCTTTCAACGGGAAGATCCACGTTCATCCTGATGCACAGAAAACACAGGCATTTCAGGCCAACAACAATATCCTGCTCTCCGATACCGCCAAAATGAACGCCAAGCCCCAGCTGGAGATCTATGCCGATGATGTAAAATGCAGCCATGGCGCCACGGTGGGACAACTGGATGAAGATGCCATGTTCTATCTTCAGTCACGGGGGATCCCCAGAAATGAAAGCCGTCTGATGCTCATGTATGCCTTTGCCGACGACGTGATCTCACGGATCAAACAATCCGCCCTTCAGGATCGCATCTCCGATCTGGTAAGTCAGCGGTTGCGTGGGGAACTTTCACGTTGCAACAATTGCGCCATGCAGTGCGACGAATAATGGCCTGACCATGAGTTTCAACATATCGAATATCCGAAACGATTTCCCCATTCTGAAACAGAGGGTGTATAACAAACCTCTGATCTATTTTGATAACGGAGCCACCACCCACAAGCCGGAAGTGGTCATTCAGACCATCCGTGAACTGCAGGAGCAGTACAACAGCTCCATTCACCGGGGGATCCATTACCTGAGCGACCGGATGACCGAACGGTATGAGGACGCCCGGGAGAAGGTACGTGCATTCATCAATGCTGGCTCGGTGAATGAGATCATCTTCACCAGCGGGGCCACAGGATCGATCAACGCGGTGGCCTTTTCGTTTGGCGAAAAACATGTGAAAGAAGGGGATGAGATCCTGATTACCGAACTGGAACATCACTCGAATCTGGTACCCTGGCAGATGTTGTGCGAAAGAAAAGGAGCCCGCCTGAAGGTGATCCCTATCGATGATCGGGGAGAGCTGATCCTCGACTCTATGGATGACCTGATGACCGACCGGACAAAGATCCTCGCCGTGGTCCATGCATCCAATTCCCTGGGAACGGTCAACCCGGTCAAAGAGATCATCCGCAGAGCGCATGAAAGGAATATCCCGGTACTGGTGGACGGGGCACAGATGGTACAGCACGGAGAGGTGGATGTGCGGGACCTGGATTGCGATTTTTATGTCTTCTCTTCCCATAAGATCTTCGGTCCCACCGGATCAGGAGTGCTGTACGGCAAGGAAGCCTGGCTGGAGGATCTTCCTCCGTACCAGGGCGGGGGTGATATGGTGGACCAGGTCACCTTTGAAAAAACCACCTATAATTCCCTGCCTTTCAAGTTCGAGGCCGGAACGACAAACTTCACCGGAGCCATTGGCCTGGGAGCCGCACTAGAATATGTCGCTTCCATAGGGATCCCCGGTATCAGCTCTTATGAAGAGCAGCTGATCCGGTTCACACTTGAAAAGCTGGACGGGATCAGAGGCCTGACCCTTTTCGGCAGGGCCAGGAAACGGATCTCGGTTTTTTCTTTCCTTTTGGAAAAGATCCATCCCTATGATGCGGGCATGATCCTTGACAAGATGGGCATCGCGGTACGTACCGGGACCCATTGTACACAGCCGGTAATGGACCATTTCGGGATAACGGGCACTATCAGGGCTTCTCTTGTATTTTACAATACGGAGGAAGAGGTGGCACGTTTTGCGGAAGGTTTGGAAAAGGCCATTGCCATGCTTTCCTGAACCATCTTTGGGGAACTATTGTTACATCAGTGTAATGGACATGAAACAAGAACAAAGGGAAATCATACAGGAATTTGCAGTTTTTGATGACTGGCTGGACCGGTACAATTACCTGATCGAACTGGGGAATGATCTTCCCGAGCTGGATCCCGGGTACAGAACCGACGAATACCTGATCCGGGGATGCCAGTCAAGGGTCTGGCTGCATGCTGAGATGGAGGACGGGAAGATTGCATTCCAGGCCGATAGTGATGCGCTGATCGTGAAGGGGATCGCCGCTTTGCTGGTCAGGGTGATGAACGGTCGCACCCCGGAAGAGATCCTGGACAATGATCTCTTTTTCATCGATGAGATCGGACTGCGCCAGAACCTTTCTCCGACCCGCTCCAACGGTTTACTGGCCATGGTCAAAAAAATGAGGATGTATGCCCTGGCGTTCCAGGCAAAAAAGAAAGAAAAAAACTGAAGGAAATGAGTAAATCACAGAATACACTGGAGATCGAAGGAAAGATCGCGGAAGCCCTGAAGAAGGTCTACGATCCGGAGATCCCGGTGAATATATATGATCTCGGACTGATTTACGAGATAGATTACACCGATCAGAAAGAGGCAAAAATCACCATGACCCTGACAGCCCCCAACTGTCCGGTGGTGGACATGCTGCTGATGGATGTGGAGAATGCGGTGGAAAGTGTTGACGAAGTGGAAAAGGCACACATTAACCTGGTGTTCGACCCTCCGTGGGACCAGTCGATGCTGAGCGATGAAGCACGAGTCGAACTGGGATTGATGTGAGGGGCCCAAATGTACATTTTTTATCTATCTGTTAACTTATTCGGTGTTGTTTTGGATAATAAATATTCATCAACCGATATTTTTTAGGAGAAAAGCACCTATATAGTATAGTAAACAGATAATTTTTATTTTTCTTACGATAATTGATCCAACAATATAGACTCCATCAACAATATAGACTCCACCCAACGAAGGTCAGAAACAATAAGGGAGGAGGCGCTCCGGCTGGGCTTTGCCGATTGCGGATTCTCACGGGCCGGAGCACTGCCCGGGGATGCTGAACGGTTGCGATCATGGCTGGCTGAGGGCCGCCATGCCGGGATGGGGTATATGAACAATCATTTTGAGAAACGCACCGATCCCACCCTGCTGGTCAGCGGAGCGAACAGTGTCATCTCCCTGCTTTACAACTATTACACCGACCGCAGGCAGAATGACCCACGGGCTCCTGTTCTTTCCACCTACGCTTACGGAAAGGATTATCACCTTGTGATGAAAGAGAAGATGAAACAGCTGTTTGATTTCATCAGAGAGCAGTTCGGGGAGGTCCGCGGAAGGATCTTTGTGGATTCTGCACCGGTGCTGGACCGGGCCTGGGCCGGGAAGGCAGGTCTGGGATGGATCGGAAAGAACTCCTGCCTGATCTCCAAAAAAGCAGGATCGTTCGTATTCATCGGTGAGATCATCCTGGACCTGGAACTGGAATACAATCCTCTCCCCCAGCCTGACCTGTGCGGAAACTGTCGCCGCTGCGTGGATGCCTGTCCCACCTCTGCCATCCTGCCCGGCCGGACCGTGGATGCCCGCCTCTGTATCTCCTATCACACCATTGAGAACAGGGGACCCCTTCCTGACCACCTGCAGGGAAATTTCGCCAACCGGGTATTCGGTTGTGATATCTGTCAGGATGTATGTCCCTGGAACAGCCGGGCCGAAAAGCACCGGGAACCCGCGTTTGAACCGGTCCCCGGACTGCTGGAGATGTCCCGCCAGGAGTGGTATGAGATGGACCGGGAGCAGTACAACCGGTTTTTCAAAGAATCGGCCGTCAGTAGGACCGGTTACAAAGGGCTGAAAAGGAACCTTGAGTTCATTGAAAAAGACCCACCTGCCGGTAATGAAGCCTATGATTCCGGGTGATTCGTCTGGCCGCCCTGAAGCCATCAATCTGTTTTGCGTCCACTATCGGTCCTCTCTGAACCAGCCATCAATCTGTTTTGCATCCACCATGGGTCCACCATGATCCCGGCCTCAAATCCTTTACACCGGGCTTCGAACCGATAGCTGCGTAAACTTCAATGGCAGAATTCCGGCTGGTTTTCTGTAACAACCTGGCCGGTTGTTCGTCTTATGATTAGAAACCCAAAGACTGCAACCATGAAAAAAATATTCCTTATCGCAATCCTGATCGCAATCACTGCACCCCTGATGTCACAGCCCGCGGGACTGGAACGGCTTTATTATAACTACAAAGGTGAAGAAGGGGTGGTCTCCATACGGATCCCCGGGTTTCTCCTCCGGCTGGCCGGATGCATTGCGGACCTGGACCATGAGGAACGCCAGCTGGTCCGCTCTCTCAGATCGGTCACCGTGCTTACCATCGAAGACAACGGCCTGTATCCGGGAGTGAATTTTGCAGAAGAAGTGGATGTGCGCCACATGCACGGTGGGTACCACCTGCTGATGGAAGTCCATGAAGACGAAGAGGATGTGGTGATCGCGGCACGTGAACGAGGCGGGAAGATCAGGGAACTGATCGTTTTGGTGGGAGGCAGTGACAACGTGCTGGTCCGGATCCGTGGCCGGATGAACAGCGACCTGCTGGAATCACTGGCCGGGGTCACGGGCATCGAAAAGCTTCATTACACGGGCCGGATCTGACCCGGTCTGCTCATTTTCTCTCGTATTCTAAATGCAGTTCTGAGTCTCCCTAGCGTAACAAATTTTCAAGATGGTCATGTTCTCAGGGTTGACCGAGTCTTATACGGCGGGCAACTTATTGAATCAGGATCCTTGTCGAGTAGGTTCTGTTTCCGGTTACCTTCATTTGGTAAAGCCCATCTGGCAGCTGCTGTTTCCGGAAGATGATTTCAGGCCCCTTCAGGTCATGGAGATGGACAACCAGCCTTCCTGTAATATCATACAGATATAGATCCAGAAAATCAGTTTCAAGTGCAGGAATGTTAATGGTACAGGTACCGCGGACCGGATTGGGATATACCGAAAACTCCTTATTCCATTTGTCGCCACCTGTACCTGTAATATCCACCGATACAATATTTGAAAAAGAAGAGGTAAAAGTACTTTTCAATCCATCGGGATTGCAGGAATTGGGACTGACAACCTCCACGGCGTAGTAGGTTATTCCCGGGTTCGGATTCTGATCCGTAAAAGTGAAGTTATTGCCCGAAACAGAACCAATATTCATCAGGTTTGATGGTCCGCTGCCTTTCCAGATATTGTAGGATGTAACCTTGAAACCCTCGTACTTGCTCCAGATCAGGTTGACTTTCAAGTCCACTGCCAGGTTACGGGTCAGGTGGATGGTTGAATGATGAGGGCTCATTTTGGATTCGTTCCCGCAGGTGTCAATTACTGCCAGTTTATACCGGTAGCTCTGCTGATCCGGATTGGAATTCTGATCGATAAAATAACCGGACTCACTGAATCCGGACTGTCCGATTAATGCATAC
>JBNJEV010000002.1:0-155139 GCA_051746185.1 Bacteroidota bacterium | reverse complement strand
GAGCAGTTCATAGGAAAAATCATCCAGTCCGGGTGCGGTCATGTCTGCATTGGAGAACTCGCTTCCCATGAAGCTGTTGCTTTTTTCCCTGCTCACAATGCGCCTTGTTTTTCGCAGTGCGGGCAGATAGATCCACATGTCGTCGCTTTTTTCAGGATAGTCGAAGATCAGAATACCCGTTCCCTTCACCTCAGGTGGGGAAAGGAACTTGATGATCCGTTTTTCCGTTCCGTCCGGCAGTGACATGGAGGCCATGGTATTCCTGCGCACCCTCTGATTGCCCCGTGAATCGGTAATGGTAAGGGTGGAGACCGCCTCGAACGAGCTGACTTTCACCGCTTCGTGACTATTTTCAATGATTTCCCTGGGATCCTGCCCGCTCACCGCAGCCAGCATTCCCAGGTTGAATATGATGGTTATCATCAACGTTTTCATAGTATTTATATTAACTCTACTAACTCTACTAACTCTACTAACTCTATTAACCTGCTTCCTTCAATCTTTCATCCATTTTCCGGTCAACAGGTTCTTCCGCCGGCTCCAGAAATCTGAATCTTATTCTCAGCAGGAGTGCAGGAAGAATGACCAGGGCACCGGTGAGACAGCTCAGTACGGAAACCACGACCAGTACCCCGAAGAAACGGATGGGGGTGAAGGAGGAAATGACCAGTACCGAAAAACCCACAATGACGGAAAGGGCATTGAAGATAATCCCCCGTCCCGTGGTGGTCATGGTTTTTTGAACCGCCTTGGCGGGGGAAAGCCTTTTCTGCCTCTCTTCCCTGTACCGCCAGAGGAAATGGATGGTGTAATCTACCCCGACCCCGATCATCAGGGACGAGAGCAGGGCTGTGGCCACATCAAGCCGGATCCCGGTGAGCCCCATCAGACCGAAAAGGACAACCACGCTGATGGCCAGGGGGGTGATTCCCAGAAGACCTGCTGCCGGTGATCTGAAGATGACGGAGACCAGGATGAAGATGATCAGCAATGCGATCCCCAGCGAATAGTACTGGCCCAGCAGCACTTTGTTGGCCAGCTGGGAGCGGACGTAACCGTACCCGCCTATGGCGGCGATCGACGGATCCTCATCTGCATAGGATTCAAGCCTGTCGATGATACTGTTTACGCTCTCATTGGTCACATCGTTGATCCGGATCATCAGGTGAGCATTTTCATAGTTAAAATCCACCAGTTGCTCCATGTCCTCCGGGTTCCCGCTCATGGAATAGAGCTCCATATACTGGGCCACCGCGTCCCGCGTGGGTGGGATGGCATCATACCACTTGTCTCCCGGATCATTCAGGGCTTTACTGATCTCCCGGACCACTCCCGAGAAGGACATGGTCAGATCGATCTCCTCCATCTTTTCCAGATCTTGCCGGTAATGTTCCATTCTTTTCAGGACATCCGGATCGAGCATGTCGCCGGAAAACATGACCGATATATTCTCGGAACCCCCGAACTGATTGTTAATGATCCTGGCGGCCTGTTTGACCTCGTGCTTTTCGGGGAAAAAATTCTCTTCGTTGGAGTCCACCCGGAGAAAGAAGATTCCGGTAGCCATGGCCAGGGTGATAATCAATGCCCCGTAGGGGATCACTTTGCTTCTCCTGACCACGAATGCGGCAAAACGGTCCAGGAAATGGTTTTTTTCACCGGCCGGCTGTTTCTGGAGGTGGGGAAGGGGGGCGGAACGTTTCAGAGTTGAAAGCAGTGCAGGGAGCAGCACCAAACTGAAAAAGATCGCCAGGGCGATACCGATCCCTGCGATGACAGCCATCTGTCTGGCGGGGATCAGGGTATGCGCCAGCAGGGCGGAGATCCCGGCAATCGTGGTCAGACCGGTAAGCAGAATGGGTCTCCAGAGTGATTTGGTGATCATCCCCGAGATCTGCTTCATGGTATGACCGTTCCCCGATGCATTCAGTTCCTGGTATTTGGCGATCATATGGATCCCGTAATCGTTGGCCACCGCAATGAGAAGGATGGGGACAAGCAGGGTGATCAGGGTGAATTTCCATCCAAAAAGCGGTATCAGGGAGACACCCAGCAGGGCTGACATCACTACCACCAGGAACGGCAGCCAAACGCCGCGCCACTCCCTGAATACCACATACAGAAAGATAAGCATGATGACCAGCGCCAGCGGGATCAGCACCAGTCCGTCCCGTACAATGTCCTTGTTAATGGCCTCCCTGATGTAGGGCAGACCTCCGAAATGAATGGTTTCATCACCGGGATGTTCGGAGAGAATGGATTCGACCTGTGAGAAAAAGACTTCTTCGTCCACTCCTTTTGCGAGGGTGATGACCACGGCGGTGGCACTGAAATCTTTTGATACCACCACTTCACGGACCAGGTCATTGTCACGGATCAGATCCCGTAATTCCTCCCGTTCCCGGTTGGTGCGGGGGATCCTTTCGATCACGGGTTCCACATACATGATCCCCTGTTCCCCGTATATTCTGTTCGATCCGAACAGGGAAAGTGTCTTCCGGACCCCGTCGAACCGGCCTATATCTCTTTCCACCTCTTTTACCCGCCGGAGGGTTTCTTCATCCAGCACATCATCGGTTTCAAAAACAACCATCACCAGGTCCTGGTTCCCGAATACCTCTTCGATCTGATCGGTATTGATCATGGAAGTCATGGTCTTCGGAAAATAGTTCCTCAGATCCGGATCGATCTCAAGTCCCGTAAGGGAAAGGGAAAGTCCGAGTGTGACGATCACGGATAATACAATGATCCACCAGCGGAATTTTATGATCTTCTTCTCCATTTCTATTTTCTGATATTTTTATTCTGTGATTTGTATCTGTTAAAACATGATTCTCGTTGACAAAAAGCCTGCATTCAGCACCGGTCCCACCAGGTCATACAGTGAATTCTCTCCTCCGTAAAGACCGGTGAAACCCGCTGTGATCCTGACCCCGTCGGCCGGGGAAAAGGAGATCCCGGGCTGCAGGATCCACTCTTCGGTGGTGATCCTGTAAACCACCGGCAGGGTGAATTCGACCCGGCTGTGCCATACATCCCCCCGGAACACCAGAAAGACCGAGTGGAGGAACTCATCCAGCTGGTCGTTGTACAGCCGGTTGAAGGCCGCCAGCCGCTGCCGGGTCATTTCGTTGATCAGTTGGGGTGTGATCTGCACCCCCGACTGGATCAGCTCGATCATCTGCTCCGGATCGGCCGAGAGCGAAGGCTCCGCAGCGGGAGCTTCATATTCGAGGATGTATTTCCCGTAGTATCCCGCCAGAAGGGTCAGATAGGTGCCCGACCGTTCGATCTCGGCGGTATAGGATAGCTCGGGAAAGGGAACATGCTCCTTTTCCTTCCATGAGCCTGCCGGATCCTGCCATGCCCCTTCCAGCCTGAAGATCCAGGAACCCAGGGGCAATGAGAGATCCGCTCCCAGCATCCTAACCCGGTATGCTTTTTCCATCAGATCCAGCGATGTGGGCTGAAAGGTCGCCGGATCGAGCTTGATGGTGTCCAGTGAGATGCCCGGCCAGTGCTGGTATCCGTCAAACCAGTACAGGGAGGCATCCAGCACGGAAGTATACAGGTCGTAATTGAAAGCATAGCTTCCCTGGTCGAGTTCTGTTGAAGGATAACCGGGCTGAAGGAAATTCACATAATCCGGCATGGGAACCGGTTCGATCAGCAGCACACTGGGCTGGTAAAGCGGTTTCCAGGTACCTGTGATTCTCATGGAGGAGCCCAGGTTCAGTGTTCCCTGGACCGACCATGCCCCAGTATAGCGGTCATCTTCTTCGGGCGACCGGACCGTCGGATCCATGGGATTGATCTTCCCGGTGGGCTGAAAAAGGGTGGCTTTCCCCCAGGTGATGATCTTTTTCCCCAGACTGAATGTGGCCGGTCCCGCCTCCAGGTCCACATAGGCCTCCCGGAGTTCCATCTCCTTCACTGTTTTCCCGAATTCAGTCCCGTACCGGAACCTGACCTCCGCTCTGGCGGAGGCAACGGAACCCCCGGCGGCATCCAGCATCAGGGAGGTTTCCCCGTAAGCGCTCTGCAGGTAAGGCTGTTCCTCTTCCGGAGTGTTTCCCGCATAGATCACCGAGCGGATATATCCTCCAAGCGAGAGAACACTTCCCGTTTCCGGTCTCTCATCCCCGGCAAGGGATGATTCGAACAATCCCTGTCCGGTCATCACAGTGGTAGAAAACAGCATCAGCTGTACCATCCATCCTTTCCCTCTCATACGCTTCATCCGGTTTTGCCCCGAAAATAAGTAAACAAGGCCGGTTCATCGTCCGATGTTCGCGGGACGGACATGTGAAACCATCAACAGAGGTCCAGACTGAGCGGGGTGAACCATTTGAATCGATAATTTCTAATTTTAGGGGATGAAAACACTGATCGAAGCCCAGAGAAGGTATTTCCTGGAAGGCCACACAAGACCCCTCGCTCAGCGGAAACAGACCTTAAGAAAACTCCGGGATCTGTTGCTGGAAAACGAACACTTCCTTGCAGAAGCCCTTTACAAAGACTTCCGCAAGTCCTTTTACCTTGTTGTGGAAAATGAACTGAGCCTTTCCTACGGGGAGATCAACCATGCGATCCGTCATTTGCACCGGTGGGCAAAGCCCCGGCGGTACCGCACCAACCTGGTCAATTTCCCTGCCACCTCCAGGAATATTCCCCTGCCTTTCGGGGTTGTCCTGGTGATCGCTCCCTGGAATTATCCGCTCATGCTGTCCCTTGTTCCGGCCATTTCCGCACTGGCAGCCGGCAACACGGTGATCCTGAAGCCCAGCGAGATCTCCTCCTATACCTCGGAAGCCCTTGCCCGTCTGATCAACAGGAATTTTCCCCGGGAGCTCTTCTACGTGCAGGAGGGAGGGGTGGAAGAGACCACTGCTCTGCTGAAAGAAAGATTCGATAAGATCTTCTTTACCGGCAGCACCGAAGTGGGAAGGATCGTGATGAAGGCCGCCGCAGAACACCTCACCCCGGTCACCCTTGAACTGGGAGGAAAGAATCCCGCGATCGTCATGCCCGATTGCCGGATCAAAATCACCGCAAAGAGGCTTACCTGGGGTAAATTCCATAACAATGGGATGGCATGTGTTTCCCCCGACCATGTGTTCTTACATGAATCCATCAGGGATCCCCTTGTGGAGGAAATCAAACAAAACATTGTCCGGATCTATGGAAAGGATCCCCGTCAGAGCCCCGTGCTTCCCCGGATGATCAACGAAGATCATTTTGACAGGGTCATGTCCCTGATCGATCCCGGAAAAGTGGTGGTGGGAGGGAAGGGACACCGGGAGGACCTGTACATTGAACCCACCGTGCTTTGTGATGTTACCCCCGCCGACAGGATCATGCAGGAAGAGGTTTTCGGACCGGTGATGCCCGTTCTCACGTACCGGGACCCGGACCATCTTACAGAGATGCTGAAAAACCAGCCCGCGCCCCAGTCACTGTACATATTTACCCGGAACATCAGAAAAGCAAAGAAAATGATGAGGATGATCCCGTCAGGGGGAGGAATGATCAATGATGTGGTGTTGCAGTTCGTCAATTTGAATACGCCTTTCGGGGGACTGGGAGCATCGGGGATGGGAAGTTATCACGGGAAGGCGGGGTTTAAGATTTTCAGTCACCACAAAACCCTGCTCAACAAGCCTACCTGGTTCGATGCTCCTTTGAAATACCCTCCTTACAGAAAGTTCAACCTGAAGATATACCGGTCGGTGATGGGAAGATCGTTCAGGAATCTCTGGCGCTGACCTTTTTCAGGTATTCGCTGGGGGTCATCCCGGTCTTTTCCTTAAAGATGGTGTTGAAACTGGATTTTGCATTGAATCCTGAATCATAGGCGATGGCAAGAATGGTAAGGTGTTTGTATTTGGGATCTGTCAGGCGCCGCTTTACTTCTTCCACGCGGTAATCATTCACCAAATTGTAAAAGTTCTTTCCCATGTGTTCATTGATCACCTCGGAAAGGAAGTGCCTGGGGATATCGAGGTTTTCCGAGAGATCGTAGATGCTCAGTTCCCGGTCAAGGTAAAGTTTGTCATTTTCCATGTGATCCCGGATCTTCCTGATGTAACGGTCCACATCTGCACTCTTCAGCCCTGACCGCTGGTACTTATCTGATCCAATCACATCCTGCTCATCCTCCGGTTCCTTGTACTTCACCACCTCCTCGAAGATGCTGGACTGGTTAAATCCAAACACTCCGAAGAGAAAGGTCAGGATCGTCAGGCCGATAAACGAGATCTCATAGGGATCGAAGGGCATGAAACCCACCATGATGTCGATCCCCCCGAAAATAAACATCACCACATATCCCACATAGAATGTAATGGAAAGTCCGAGCAGCCATTGCAGGGTGATCCTGCCGGAGGAGTAGCTCACCAATTCCTTGAGGCGCCTCTGGTGTTTGTTGATCACCACAAAAGTGGCGATGGAATAACCGGTGATGGAAACAAAAAAGGTCACCGCATAGAGAATGCGGATGGATACAAAACGGTCGATCACCAGAAAACCTTCCGTGCCGGTCATCACCGGCTCGTCTATGAAAATAAGGTGCAGGAGCAGAAATACGAAAAAAGGCGAAAAATGCCACAGGTATCCCGAATGCACTGTGGGATGTTCGCTGGTCATCAGTCGGGCATACAGCAGAAGCAAAGGTCCGTAGATAAAAGGAAGGATCTTGATGGGGTAGAGATCCACCAGTGTAAGATCGATCAGGGCAATGACCATCTCCACGCAGATGATCAGCAACCATGCCCCCAGAATCTGGTTGGCCAGCATTCGCGGTTTTTTGGTTGCGATGAGGATTCCCAGAAAAAGAGTCTGGGAGATACCGATATAGAGGATCGCTTCCATGTCTAAAAGTAAAAAATATTATTTTGTTTTCACTGACATTGTATCTACTTTTAGAACCTGGTCGAAAGAAAACGGAAAGACCTTTTTCATGAGTATTTTGCTGAATAACAAATCCAGGGTGATCGTTCAGGGGTTTACCGGGAGTGAGGGTACTTTTCATGCCCGGCAGATGCTGGATTACGGAACCGAACTGGTGGGCGGGGTCACTCCCGGGAAAGGCGGACAGAGGCATCTGGAGAAACCTGTCTTCAATACTGTTGAAGAATCGGTCAGAGAAACCGGGGCCGATACCTCGGTGATCTTTGTCCCCCCTCCATTTGCTGCCGATGCGATCATGGAAGCTGCCGATGCGGACATCCGGCTGACTGTCTGCATCACCGAAGGTATACCCACATCGGACATGATCCGGGTCAGGGATTATCTGGCAAAAAAGGATACCCGCCTGATCGGTCCCAACTGTCCGGGTGTGATCACTCCGGATGAATCCAAGGTGGGAATCATGCCGGGTTTTATCCATCAGAAAGGGATCGTGGGGATCGTTTCCCGTTCGGGGACCCTCACTTATGAAGCGGTAGACCAGGTTACCAAAACCGGACTGGGGCAGTCCACCTGCGTGGGCATCGGAGGGGATCCCATTATCGGGTCCTCCATGCTGGACATTGTCAGACTGTTCATGGAGGATACCCAGACCAAAGGGATCATCATGATCGGGGAGATCGGAGGAAGCATGGAAACCGAGGCTGCGGAGTGGATCAGGGATCACGGAACAAAACCGGTGGTCGGGTTTATTGCCGGACAGACCGCGCCAAAAGGCCGAAGGATGGGGCATGCAGGTGCCATTATCGGAGGAAAGGCGGATACGGCCGAAGCCAAAATGAAGATCATGCAGGAATGCGGCCTGGCGGTGGTCGTTTCCCCGGCGGAGATCGGAAGCAGGATGGCGGAGATGGTGGATCACGAGTAAAATATAAACCATATTAAACATTTTCAGGAAAATGGATCTGTTACAGGGAAAAGTTGCGCTGATTACGGGAGCTGCCAGGGGAATCGGCCGTATGATCGCACTGCGTTTTGCCCGGGAAGGGGCCGATATCGCCTTCACCGATCTAGTCCGGGACGAACATATGGAATCACTGGAAAAAGAGCTGAATGAGCTGGGTGTAAAAAGCAGGGGATATGTAAGCGATGCCAGTGACTTTGAGGAAACCCGGAAGCTGGTGGACCAGGTCATCTCGGATTATGAAAAGATCGATGTGCTGGTCAACAATGCCGGGATTACCCGGGATACGCTGCTCATGCGAATGACCGAGGAGATGTGGGACCTGGTGATCAAGGTGAACCTGAAATCGGTCTTCAACTATACCAAGGCCGCACAGAAATACATGCTGAAGGCAAGGACGGGATCGATCATCAACATGAGTTCGGTGGTGGGTGTGAACGGGAATGCCGGGCAGGCCAACTATGCAGCTTCCAAGGCCGGGATCCTGGGTTTTACCAAATCGGTCGCCAGGGAAATGGGATCCAGGAATGTGCGCTGCAATGCCATCGCACCGGGTTTCATTATCACCGATATGACCGACCGCCTGCCGGAGCAGGTAAAGGAAGAATGGATCAAAACCATCCCCCTGAAGCGGGGGGGAGTGCCGGAGGATGTTGCCAATGTGGCCCTCTTTCTGGCTTCTGACCTGTCCTCCTACATGACCGGACAGACCCTGCAGGTGTGCGGAGGAATGAGTGGTTAGTTAACCGGATGGAGATGAAGAGGATCATGCCCCGGGAAAAGTGCCGCCCCTGTTTTCTTCTGTTGCTGTTGATCCTGGGGCTTCATGGATGTGCAGGCACGTACAGCGTGGTGGAGTTTGAGGTGCTGGAGCCGGCCAATGTCAGCTTTCCCGATCAGGTGAACCGGCTTCTGATCCTGATCAGGGCACCCGTTTCAATGGATGCATTCAATGAAGAGGACCGGGAGAGTTTCGGCCGGGATGAACTGCTGATCGTTGATTCACTGATCATTAACAGCATTAAGCGCGGACTGACGGATGCACTGAAAAATTCACCCGTCCAGAGGTTTCACGATCCGGAATTTCTGGCTCAGCGGAGGAAAGATACCCTGTTCACCAGGGACCTGATCCTGACCAAACGGGAGGTGAACGCACTCTGTGAAAGGACCAATACCGATGCCATTGTCAGCCTGGAGAAATATTCGCTTCGAATGGAACAGCAATATGATTATTACGATGACGGTGAAGGAGTGGCCTTGGTCCGGAACCATTTTTATATCTTCAGCAACCGCATCCAATGGACCATTTACCTTCCCGGAAATCCCAGGCCCTTTGATGAGTATTCCACGGTCGATACCCTTTATTTCCCCAGGGTGGAGGATGGCGAATTTACAGGAACACCTTCCTCGGCCGAAATGCTCAGGGAATTGTTTTATGAAAGCGGATTAAGATACGGGAGTTACCTTGTGCCGGTATGGGTGCGAACCTACCGGACGGTGTATACGGGAAAGGAAGATGCGCTGCGGAGGGCTGCCAGGCATACCAGCAAAGGGGAATGGGACATAGCCTATGCTCTCTGGGAACAGACGGCCACCTCCGCCGACAGCACACTGGCCGCAAAGTCGCTGTATAACATGGCCATCTATCATGAGTTGGAAGATGATCTGGATTCTGCCAGCCTGCTGATCGACAGGTCCCTTCAATACGACAGCCTGGAGTTGTTACATGACTACAGGGAGGAACTTGATGTACGCCTGGAGAACCGGAAGGAAGTCATTGACCAGGTGATAAATTAAGGAACATATGTACAACATGGTCTTCATATTACTGATCGCGGTCCTTCTTCTGGGTTATCTTCTGGAAAGGATCCTGGACATGCTGAATCTGAAACACACCGTCCCCGGGTTGCCGGAGGAGGTGGCGGATGTTTACGATGCCGAAGAGTACAGGAAAAGTCAGCTGTACAAGCGGGACAATATCCGGTTTTCGTTTCTTACCAGCTCGGTCAGTACGGTGGTCCTGCTGATTGTCTTTTTCCTGGGAGGTTTCGGCTGGCTGGATGACCGGCTGAGCGGGATCACCTCGAATTACATCCTGTTCGTTCTGATCTTCTTCGGGATCATTGCACTGGCCGGTGACATTCTTTCCACGCCCTTCTCTCTGTATGAAACATTCGTGATCGAAGAACGTTACGGTTTTAACCGGACCGATCTGAAGACTTTTTTCCTGGATAAGCTGAAAGGATGGCTGATCGGTCTGGTCATCGGGGGAGGATTACTGGCCCTGATCACGTGGATCTACCGGATGACAGGGCAATGGTTCTGGGTGGCAGCCCTGGGTGCGGTGACCCTTTTTTCCATTTTCATGACCATGTTCTATTCAAACCTGATCGTTCCCCTGTTCAACAAACAGACACCGCTTGAGGAAGGCTCGCTGCGCAGGAAGATCGAATCCTTTGCCGACAGCGTGGGTTTCAGGCTGAAGAACATCTACGTGATGGACGGATCCAAACGCTCCAGCAAGGCCAATGCCTATTTCACGGGCCTTGGACCGAAAAAACGGATCGTATTGTTCGATACCCTGATCAATGACCTGGATGAGGAGGAGATCGTGTCTGTGCTGGCACATGAAGTGGGCCATTATAAGAAAAAACATACCACCACCGGCCTGATCCTCTCGATCATCCAGACCGGGATAACCCTTTACCTGTTCTCCCTGTTTGTGGGAGAGAAGAGCTTCGCGGTGGCCCTGGGCGGGGAGCAGGCCTCATTCCACCTGGGACTGATCGCCTTCGGGGTGCTCTACGCGCCCATCTCCACCCTGATCGGCATCGCATTCAATCAGTATTCCAGGCACATCGAATACCAGGCAGACAACTTCGCGGGGGAACATTACAAGGAAGAACCGCTTATATCCGCACTCAAGAAGCTCTCCAGGAACAACCTGAGCAACCTGACCCCCCATCCCGCCTATGTCTTTGTGCATTACTCACACCCCCCGCTGCTGAAACGGATCCGTTCGTTGCGGAATCAATGAGAACCCAACCGCACGCCTTCAGAGAACCGGCCATTGATTCTCTCCGCCGCAAGCTGCTGAGAATCTTCAGTTCGATGGAGATCTGTGTTTACTGATAAATGACGGTGCAAATAAAAAGGGACTTAGCAGTCTATTTTGCCAAGTCCCTGATATTCACCGAGCGGGAAACGGGGATCGAACCCGCGACCCTCAGCTTGGGAAGCTGATGCTCTACCTCTGAGCTACTCCCGCAGCAAGGGCAAATTTACATTTATTTGTTTAATTTTGACATCCTGTTCCAGGAATATTTCACCAGATGAACTGTGCACTGATCACCATAGGGGATGAGATCCTGATCGGACAGGTGACCGATACCAATGTGGTATTCATTGCAAGACGGCTCAGTGCCTCGGGCATCAGGGTGGGAGAGATGGTGACCGTTGCTGACGACGCCACCGAGATCTCCGCCACGCTTGACCGGCTGATGGGAAGTTATGAACTGATCATCATGACGGGCGGACTGGGTCCCACGAAGGATGATATCACCAAAAAGACCCTTGCTGAATATTTTAACACCCAACTGGTTACTCATCCGGAAGTACTCCAACGGATTACCCGTTTTTTCAGGATAAGGGGAAGAAAAATGCTGGAAGCCAATCTCCGGCAGGCGGATGTGCCCGAGTCGTGCGAGGTGCTGATGAATGACCATGGCACCGCCCCGGGGATGTGGTTCGAGAAAGACGGGACGATCCTGGTTTCCCTGCCGGGCGTACCCTATGAGATGAAAAGCCTGATGGAAGACCGCGTGCTGCCAAGGCTACGGAAGATCGTCCAAAAACCGCTGGTGGTCCACAGGACTATCATGACCCAGGGTGTTCCTGAATCTTACCTTGCGGAATTGCTCAAAAGCTGGGAGAGGGATCTTCCGGAATGCATGAAGCTGGCCTACCTGCCCCGTCCGGGGATTGTCAGGCTCCGTCTGTCGGCATACGGAAAATGTGCCGAAAAAGCTGATCAAACACTGAAGGTAATCATTGATAAGTTGCTGGTTATTATACCTGAACATGTGTTTGGTTTGGATGATATTTCCCTGGAGGAAGCCCTGGGAGAACTCCTGAGGGAAAAGCAGCTCACCCTGGCCACTGCGGAAAGCTGTACGGGCGGAAATGTGGCCAGACTGATCACCTCTATCCCCGGCAGTTCAGATTATTTTTTGGGCTCGGTGGTTGCCTACCATAACCGCATCAAATCCAATATGCTGCAGGTGGATGAATCCCTGATCGAACGATTCGGGGCTGTAAGCAGGGAAGTGGCGGAACAGATGGCATCGGGGATCATGAAAACTTTCAATACAGGGACTGCGATCGCCGTTACAGGGATTGCAGGACCTTCAGGAGGAAGCGAAGAAAAGCCTGTTGGGACCACCTGGATAGCAGTTGCCACTAAACAAAGGCTTCATTCCAAAAAGTTTCTATTCGGAGGATCCAGGGAGCGGATCGTCACCCAGGCTTCCTGCAGTGCCATGCAGCTCCTGCGAAGGCTCATCCTGGATATGATCTGATCTGTAGCCATCTCCGGACTACTTTTTTTCCTGAAAGTTTGAATATTTCATAAATATTGACGTAATTTGCGCCTCGTTATCAGAATCCAGCAGAAATATTGGCAGGAAGAAATGGCTAAAATTTGTCAGATTACAGGAAAACAGATGATGGTGGGTAATAACGTATCTCACTCAAAAAGAAGGACTAAAAGGACTTTTCAGCCCAATCTTTTTGACAGGAGATTTTATCTGGCCGAGGAAGACAGGTATATTAACCTCCGGGTATCGGCCCAGGGAATACGCACCATCAATAAAAAGGGCTTGAAAGCCGCACTGGATGAAGCGATCAAGAAAGGATACTTGAAATCATATTAAGGAGTTGCAGAAATGGCAAAAAAAGGGAAAGGAAACCGGGTTCAGGTGATCCTTGAGTGTACAGAGCACAAGGAGAGCGGCATACCCGGGACTTCACGATACATCACGACCAAAAACAGGAAAAACACACCTGACAGGCTTGAGTTGAAAAAATACAATCCCATTTTAAAGAAAGTCACCGTGCACCGGGAAATCAAATAAACCGTGAATCATGGCAAAGAAAGTAGTTGCAACATTACAGAGCGGAGTTGGAAGGAATTTTACCAAATGCATCAGGATGGTGCGCTCGCCTAAGACGGGAGCCTATGTTTTCGATGAGCAGGTGGTTCATAACGATCACATTGATGATTTTTTTAAGAGAGAAAAGTAAGATCCTGTCCTTTGATATTATTATCCGAAGCTTTCTTGTAAAAGGGAGCTTTTTTTATATCTGAACATTTGCACATGGGAATATTTACACCCGATAAGAAGAAGAATTTAGACAAAGGCCTGGAGAAGACCAAGGAGAGTGTTTTTAAAAAGCTCTCCAGGGCGGTGGTGGGCAAATCCCGGGTGGATGATGAGGTACTGGATAATCTCGAAGAGGTGCTCATCACTTCGGATGTGGGCGTGGATACCACCCTCCGGATCATCGAACGTATCGAAGAAAGGGTTTCCAGGGATAAATTTCTGAATATTACGGAACTGAACCTCATTCTCAAGGAAGAGATCGCCGGCCTGCTGGAGGAGAACAGTCCCGGACTGATGACCGGTTTCAACGATCCTCTGCCTGAAACCCCTTATGTGATCATGGTGGTCGGGGTTAACGGGGTAGGAAAAACCACCACCATCGGTAAGCTGGCATACCATTATAAGAAAGCCGGCAGGCAGGTGTTGCTGGGGGCGGCTGACACATTCCGTGCCGCGGCCGTTGATCAGCTGACCATCTGGGCCGAAAGGGTGGGTGTGGATATCGTGAAGCAGAAGATGGGATCCGATCCTGCCTCTGTGGCCTTTGATACCCTATCCTCGGCAAAGGCCCAGAACAGGGACGTGGTGATCATCGATACCGCGGGGAGGCTGCATAACAAGGCCAACCTCATGAATGAACTCAGTAAGATCAGGCGTGTCATGCAAAAGGTAATCCCTGCCGCACCGCATGAAGTACTGCTGATCCTGGACGGATCCACGGGCCAGAACGCATTCGAACAGGCCAGGCAGTTCACCGCGACCACAGAAGTCAATGCCATGGCCCTTACCAAGCTGGATGGTACAGCCAAAGGAGGCGTGGTGATCGGCATTTCCGATCAGTTCAAGATCCCTGTCAAATATATCGGTATCGGTGAAAAGCTGGAGGACCTGCAGCTTTTTAACCGCTTTGAGTTCGTCGACAGCCTCTTTTCCCGGTCATGACCGTACAGCTCATTACCCTCGGTTGTTCGAGGAACCTGGTGGATTCGGAACATCTGCTGCATCATTTCAAAAACCGTGGCCACCGGGTACTGCACAATGAATATGATCCGCCGGCCGACATTGTCATCATCAATACATGCGGATTTATCCGGGATGCAAAGGAGGAATCGGTGGATACCATCCTTCAGTACCTGGAAGAAAAAAAGAAGGGGAACCTGAAAAGGCTTTTCGTGATGGGATGCCTTTCGGAACGGTATAAAGAGGAACTGAAAGAGGAACTGCCCGGGGTGGACGGATTCTTTGGCGTCCGGGAATTGCCAAAGATCCTGCAGGCTGCCGGCATTCTCCAGGACCCCGATCTCTATGCCGGCCGAATGGTGACCCCGCCCGGATATTACGCATACCTTAAGATCTCGGAGGGATGCAACCGAAGCTGTTCGTTCTGTGCCATCCCCGGTATCAGGGGAAAGCACCAGTCGGTCCCCATGGAAAGGCTGGTCGGCGAGGCATTTTATCTTGCAGGGGAAGGGGCGCGTGAGCTGATCCTGATCGCCCAGGATCTGACCAGTTACGGCCTTGACCTGTACCGGAAACATGCCCTTCCCGACCTGCTGAAAAAACTTGTCCGACTGGAAGATTTGGAATGGATCAGGCTGCATTATGCCTATCCCACCGGTTTTCCCGGTGAAGTGATCGATCTGATGGCATCCGAGGAGAAAATCTGCAGGTATATGGATATTCCCATTCAGCACATCAACGATCACATTCTCTCTGCCATGGGCAGGGGATACGACCGAAAACAGATGGAAGCCCTGCTGAACCGCTTCCGTTCACAGATCCCCGGTGTGGCCCTGAGGACCACGGTGATGGTGGGTTTTCCCGAGGAAACAGAGGAGGCCTTTAAGGAACTGATGGAATTCCTGGAAGCATTCCGGTTCGACCGGCTGGGGGTTTTTCCCTACTCTCACGAGGAAGATACCCCTGCCCATTTCCGCTATCCTGACAGGATCCCCGAAAAGGTCAAATCAGAAAGGGCAGGGGAGGTGATGAAACTGCAGCAGGAGATCTCCCTGCAGCTGAACCGGGAAAAGATCGGGAAGACCCTCGGGGTTTTGATCGACCGCAGGGAATCATCCCATACCATAGGCCGGACCGAGTATGATTCCCCTGAAGTGGACAATGAGATCATCATACAGTCCGACCGGGAACTTGCCACCGGCAGCTTTCAGCAGGTGGTGATCACAGGGGCCGAAGCATTCGATCTCTACGGAAAGGTGATCTGATCGCTCAGGCCTTTTCAGATTTGGGAAGCTCTTTCTTGCCTTTGGGCAGTTCCCCTTTCTTTTTCCGAATGGCCACGGTGATTTCCTCCTTCTTCTCGTCGAAGTCCACCACCATGGTATCCCCTTCCACCAGGGAAGATTTGATGATCGTCTCGGCCATGGGATCCTCAATGTATTTCTGGATAGCCCGTTTCAGAGGTCTTGCACCATACTGCACATCGTAACCTTTTTCCAGCACATAGTCCTTGGCCGAATCGGAGAGAATGATCTGATACCCGAGACTGGCGACCCTGTCGTAAAGACCTTGAAGCTCAATATCGATGATCTGATGGATGTCTTCCCTGGATAGGGTGTTGAACAGGACCACGTCATCAATACGGTTCAGGAATTCAGGTGCGAAAGCTCTTTTCAGTGCCTTCTGGATCACTCCCTTGGAATATTCATTGACCGCATCCTGGCGGGCCCTGGTGGCAAAACCGACTCCCTGTCCGAAATCCTTCAGCTCGCGGGTACCTATATTGGAAGTCATGATCACGATCGTATTTCTGAAATCGATCCTTCTGCCCAGACTGTCGGTAAGCTGTCCCTCGTCAAGCACCTGGAGGAGGATATTGAACACATCCGGATGTGCTTTTTCAATTTCATCCAGAAGCACCACTGCATAGGGCTTGCGGCGGACCTTCTCGGTAAGCTGGCCGCCCTCCTCATATCCTACATAACCCGGAGGAGCCCCCACCAGTCTCGATACGGAAAATTTTTCCATATATTCGCTCATATCGATCCGGATCAGGTTTTCCACCGATTCGAAGAGGTATTGCGCAAGCACCTTGGCCATCTGAGTTTTCCCCACACCGGTGGGACCGAGGAAAACGAATGTCCCGATCGGTTTATTGGGGTCTTTCAGTCCGGCGCGGTTCCTCTGGATGGATTTAACCACCTTGCCGATGGCCTCTTCCTGACCGATCACACTGTCCCTGAGTTCATCCGCCATTTTCAGAAGCCTTGTGCCTTCTGCCTGGGCAATGCGCTGAACCGGTACACCGGTCATCATAGCCACCACTTCGGCCACCTTGTCCTCGTCCACAGTTTCCCTGTTCAGTGACAGTTCTTTTTCCCATTTTTTCTTCTCAGAATCGAGCTTGTCGAGAAGTTCTTTCTCTTTGTCCCTGAAACTGGCGGCCCTTTCGAAATTCTGGTTCTTGACAGCTTGTATCTTGTCCTGTTTGGTCTGTTCTATCTGCTGTTCCAGGACAACGATCTGGTCGGGGACCACAATGTTGGATATGTGGACCCGTGATCCGGCCTCATCGAGTGCATCAATGGCCTTGTCGGGCAGATGCCTGTCACTGATGTAACGCTGTGTCAGTTTCACACAGGCGTTGATGGCCTCATCCGTGTAGTTCACATTGTGATGATCCTCGTATCGCTCTTTGATGTTCTTCAGAATATCGATGGTTTCCTCCATCGAGGTGGGATCCACCATCACTTTCTGGAATCTTCTTTCCAGCGCGCCATCCTTTTCGATGTGCTGCCTGTAGTCGTCAAGGGTGGTTGCGCCGATGCACTGTATCTCGCCCCTTGCCAGGGCGGGTTTCAGCATATTGGCAGCATCCAGGGAACCCGTTGCACCACCGGCACCCACAATGGTGTGGATTTCATCAATGAAAAGAATGATGCCCGGATTCTTGACCAGTTCGTTGAGGATGGCCTTCATGCGTTCTTCGAATTGTCCCCTGTATTTTGTCCCGGCAACGATGGATGCCAGATCCAGGGTGACCACCCGCTTGTCAAAAAGCACCCGGCTCACTTTCCGCTGAATGATTCGCAGGGCAAGACCTTCTGCGATGGCAGATTTTCCCACACCGGGTTCTCCAATCAAAATGGGATTGTTCTTTTTACGTCTGCTCAGGATCTGGGCCAGCCGCTCGATCTCGGTCTCCCTGCCTACGATGGGGTCAAGGCGGTCTTCATCCGCGGCCTTGGTCAGATCGATGCCAAAATTGTCCAGCACCGGTGTATCCGAAGTCGGTTTCTGCGAGGATCCCATGCTGCCTTTGCCGCCTCCTGACGGTCCGCCGCCGAACGGGCCCCTGGCTTCATCATCCTCATCACCCGGGAAATCAGCCCGGTTCTCCGGCTGGGAATCTGCAATCTCCTGCTTTACCTTGTTGTAGGTGATACCATTTTCAACCAGGTACCTGGTGGCATAGTTGTTATCATCCTTCAATATGGCAAGAAGCAGGTGATTGGTGTCGATGGTCTTTTCCTTCATCGACCTCGCTTCCAGATGTGTCAGTTTAAGGATCCTTTCTGCGCTTTTAAGCAGGGGAAGGCTATCGGGGTCTTTGACCGAAGCCGGTTTATCATTGCGGATGCTTTTTTCAATAGCCATCCTCAAGTCGTACAATTCAACCCCGAGCACAACCAGGACATCAATGGCCAGACCCTCTCCATCCCTCAGGATCCCGAGGAAAAGATGTTCCACACTGATATGTGAATTACCGAGCCTGATGGCCTCTTCTTTGCTGTAACCCAGTACGTCCTTGATTCTTTGTGAAAATTGTGCGTCCATGTATCTATCTCCCTTCTAATCTAATTCAAACTTCTAATTTCAATCCAATTACAAAGTAACTAATAAGGCATGAATTTACCAATAGAACAATGATCTAATATGAACAGTTCAATGTTAATAAAAGCCCTCTAAATGTGAGGAATTTAGGACAGAATTCATTAATTTCGTATGTCATTTGAAGTGATCAAAAAATCACATATAAAATGTTGTATATTAATTATTTACGTATAGATGGCAGAAGGTGAGAAAATTCTGAGGATTAACATTGAGGAGGAGATGAAATCTGCCTACATCGATTATTCGATGTCGGTGATCGTTTCGCGTGCATTGCCCGATGTGAGGGATGGGATGAAACCGGTTCACAGACGGGTGCTTTTCGGCATGCAGGAACTGGGCGTGTTTTCCAACAGGTCGTTCAAGAAATCAGCCCGGATCGTGGGTGAAGTGCTGGGAAAGTACCATCCGCATGGTGATTCTTCGGTGTATGACGCCATGGTGAGGATGGCCCAGCAGTGGTCCATGCGTTACCCGCTGGTGCAGGGGCAGGGGAATTTCGGATCGGTCGACGGGGACAGTCCCGCGGCCATGAGGTACACGGAAGCCCGGCTGGAAAAGATCGCTGAGGAGACCATGGCGGACATGGACAAGGATACGGTCGATTTCAATCTCAATTTTGACGACACCCTGGAAGAACCATCCGTGTTGCCCACCCGGGTGCCAACCCTGCTGGTGAACGGGGCGTCCGGGATCGCGGTGGGAATGGCTACCAACATGCCTCCCCATAATTTGAGTGATTCGGTGGATGCCATTATGGCCTATATCGACAACAGGGACATAGAGATCAGTGAACTGACGGGAATCCTGAAAGCGCCCGATTTTCCCACCGGAGGGATCATTTATGGATACAATGGTGTGAAGGAGGCCTATGAGACCGGCAGGGGAAAAATTGTGGTCAGAGCAAGGAGCGAGATCGAGGTCACGGAATCAGGACGGGAAAAGATCATTATCACAGAGATCCCTTTCCTGGTGAACAAAGCCGAAATGATCAGGAAGACAGCTGATCTGATCAATGAAAAGAAAATTGAGGGAATCTCCTACATCAATGACGAGTCTGACCGGCGCGGGATGCGCATTGTGATCATCCTGAAAAAAGAAGCCAGCGCACAGGTGGTGCTCAATAATCTGCTGAAGTATACTCAGCTGCAGAACACATTCAATGTCAACAATATTGCACTGGTCAACGGCAGGCCCAAAACCCTTAACCTGAAGCAGATCATCTCTTATTTCGTGGATCACAGGCATGAAGTGGTTGTCAGGCGGACCCGTTACGAACTGGATCAGGCCGAAAAAAGGGCCCATATTTTAGAGGGGCTTTTAAAGGCGCTGGATCACATTGACGAGGTAATTGCTCTGATCAGGGCCTCTCAGACGCCTGAAGAAGCCAGGGACGGTCTGATGGAGAAATTCGGTTTTACAGAGATCCAGTCCAGGGCCATCCTGGACATGCGACTGCAGCGCCTGGTAGGACTGGAGCGGGAAAAGCTGCAGGAGGAGTACGAGGAGCTCATGAAGATGATCGAATATTACCGGAAAGTGCTCGCGGACGAATCCCTGCGCATGAAGATCATCAAGGACGAACTGCTGGAGATCAAAGAAAAATACGGGGATGAGCGCCGGACGGAAATCCTTCCCGATGAAGGCGAATTTGATCCGGAAGATTTCTATGCGGATGAAGATATGGTGATTACCATCTCCCATCTGGGTTATATCAAACGGACCCCTCTGCATGAATTCCGGACCCAGAACAGGGGAGGGGTGGGTTCCAAGGGGAGCACCACCCGGGACGAGGATTTCATGGTGAATATGTTCATTGCCAGCATGCACAACACCATCCTTTTCTTTACAGAGCTTGGCAAATGCTTCTGGCTCAAGGTTTATCAGATACCGGAAGGTACCAGAAGCAGCAAGGGAAGGGCCATCCAGAATCTGATCAACATCGAACAGGGGGATGCGGTCAAGACCTTTGTCAATGTGAAGGACCTGAAGGACCAGGACTACATCAGCAATAATTTCATCGTGCTGGCCACCAAAAAAGGTATCATCAAAAAGACCCGGCTGGAAGCCTATTCAAGGCCACGGCAGAACGGCATCAACGCCATCATTGTCCGTGAAGGGGACACATTGCTGGATGCCCGGCTTACAGATGGGGACATGGAGATCATGCTGGCCGTGAGGTCCGGCAAGGCCATCCGCTTCCATGAGGATAATGTGAGGGCCGTTGGGAGGACCGCTTCCGGGGTGAAAGGGATCACCCTCGGCGGACCCAGTGACGAAGTGGTCGGGATTGTGACCGCCAAAAAAGGAGAGCGGGACATTTTGGTCATCTCCGAGAATGGATTCGGTAAACGATCGGCCCTGGAGGATTACCGGATCACCAACCGGGGAGGAAAAGGGGTGAAGACCATCAATGTCACCAAAAAGACGGGGGATCTGATCGCCATCAAGGCAGTTACCGATGAAGACGACCTGATGATCATCACCCAGCATGGCATCGCCATCAGGCTTGCCGTAAGGGGTGTTCGTGTCATGGGGCGCAACACCCAGGGCGTCAGGCTGATCAACATCAGGGAGGGGGACCAGATCGCAGCTGCCACACAGGTGCCGGTAAACGGAGAGGAAGAAGAAAAGACAGATTCCGGGAATGATGGAACCTCAGCCGGGTAAAGTGTTATGGCATTCTATTTGATGTTTATAACGAAAGTTGTTATTTTTGAAACATATTAAATCACAATCAATATGAAAAAAATCGTAACGATGGCCATCCTGGCCACTATCATGATCAGCTTGCATGCACAGCAGGAAGCGGCAGCTCCTGCGATATTGCTTGATTACAGTACGTTAGAGAGGAAAATTGAGAGGAGCGACAAGAATATCGAACATCCAAGAAGGAAAACCAAGGCCAGGATCTGGCAGAAACGCGGTGAACTGTTCCAGGATGTCTTTTCATATGGACTGGAACAGGTGGTGGAGGGAATGACTCCCCAGACACTGACACTTTTTTACCAGGAACCCGACAGTGTGGCAACAGAAACCAAAGAAGGGACACTGTACGAAAAGTATATCTACGACCATATGATCTACACTTTCGTCAATGGCGGGTTTCAACAGTGGGAGAGGATCGATCCCATTTATCCCAATCCGCTGGAAGAGGCCATCAGATCATATGAAAAAGCCCTGGAACTGGATGAGAAAGGCAGAAGGACCGATGATATCAAAGAAAACCTTGCCGAGGTAAAGAACCAGTTGAAAAGAAAAGGTGTAAATCAGTATTATAAAGAGAATTATGATAAGGCTCTGGATGCCTTTGAACATGTTCTTAACATCAATGACATGGATCTTTTTGCCGGTGAGATGGATACGGTCATGATCCAGTATTCCGGGATCATTTCCCGTGAAATTGCCAGTAAAACAGATAATAAGGAGCTGTATCGAAAGGCCATTGACTACTATCAGCAGCTGGCAGATATAAATTTCGGAGGACCCAATACCTACCTGCAGATCAAGATGGATCAGATGGCTGTGGGAGACACCCTTGCAGCGCTGGAAACTTTGAAGGAAGCCTATGATAAATGGCCTGATACAGTAAGTGTAATTGCCAATATAGCAGATACATACATTCAGATGAAAGAGGTTGACGAAGGGATCGAGTTCATGGAAGGTGTCATCGAACGGAATCCCGATATCCCGGAAGCATATTACTGGCACGGAAGACTGTTGATCAACAAGGAGGATCCGGAATATATCGAAGAGGCCATCCAGTCCTATAAGGAAGCAGGGGAGCGGAACCCGAACCTTTACTATGTCTGGTATGATCTGGGTTATATTTATTACCTGCAGGGAGCCGATTTCTATGAAAGGGCCAATGTCGCGGAAGATGAAGCCACCAGGCAGGTGTTGAATAAGCTGGGACAAGAAAAATATGAACAGGCTATCCCGGTTCTGGAGAAAGCCTATGAGCTGAATGATGCAAATCCGACGGTAAAATTCGAATCCCTGGATATCCTGCAGAGGATCTATTACAAACTGCAGATGATGGACGATTACGAAAGGGTGAAGTCTCTGAAGGAATCCATGCAGTAAGCTGGTGTTAATTTAAAAAATAAGATAAAGGGGAGGTAAAGCGTATTTGCCTCCCTTTCTTTATATATTTTTCTATTTAACATAATATTAATTATAGGACAATACAAGCAGATTGCGTTCAGGTCTCCTGACTAACATAAAATCAAATATTGCGGCAGCATAGCAGTCCTATATCGGTAGCGATTTTATGTTAGAGTAATTTGCGACCTTCCCCAATTTTATCAGCTTTGGGTGTTTCCATCCTAACAGGTGTCCTTGTCCTATAATTCAGTATTATGTCTGCGCTGACATTGCTGTCTATTTCCCGGCTTTCTCTTTTGAGTTGATATTCGGGTTAAGCTCTCAGCTTAATTCAGATTTCGCAGCTTGCCTTCGCCTGGTCGCTCAGGTAAATAGATCGCATAGGCTGGCACGCAAAATGTAAAGTATTTAAGGTTAGTACAGATTGTCCTATAATTAGACATTATGTGTAAATAGCCGCTCCGGCCTCCCTGACATTGCTGTTCAGCGGATTTTATTACTGAAGAAATGCAAAATCCGCTTCAGGCGCAATGGCCTTTGCCCCCCGTCCTCGTTTGCGTGAAAACTCCTCCTTTTGCGCAAAAGCTTTACGTTTAATCTATTTAAAACAAGCGTATTAGCAAATTCGCTTCGCTCAGTTTGCTATACACTTGTCAATCCGATTCTAATGTTGAGATATTAGATATTAAGCTGTGAATATGGATATTTAACTTAAAACTCCAATTTAAAACTCACAGACGGGATTATGGGGAAAAAACTGTATTGATAAAGCTTCAAAGAACTATTGCCTTCCTCAGGTGTAGTGTATTCAAATAGAGGTTGTTCCTTGTAATAATAAAAGTATGGATTTCTACGATTGTAAAGGTTGTAAACCGAGAAAGTCCAGGTGGCTTTCCTCCCTCTTTTTGTTTCGATGATGTAATTTACTGCCATATCAAGCCGGTGATATGGGCGCATACGCTCGCTGTTCCTTTCCCCGTAAACCAATGCCTCGTAATTATACTGAATCCTGTCATCCCTGGTATCTGGAATGTAATAACGGGCGATTGCAGGGGTGTATGGCAGCCCGGACTGGTAAATCCAGGCGGCATTGATGTTCCATCGTTCATTGATTTTCCGGTTGATATCCAGGGTAAAACTATGCGGGCGGTCGTATTCAAACGCATATTCATTCCCTTCGTTAATTTCATCAAATTGCCTGGTAGCATGTGAGTAGTCATAACCTGCAAAACCTGTCCAGAGTCCCTTGTTCTTTCGAAGGAAGAATTCGATTCCTTCCGATTTTCCAGTTCCTCCTGTTTCAAGCTTTGACTCCCAGTTGGCATCTCCCCTGAGATTTGCAAAACCCTCTTTATATGTAACAAGGTTTTCCATTGCTTTCTTATACATACCGATCTCCACAGAAAACATTCTTTTAAAAAATTCACCTTTCCAACCTACTGAGTATTGTATGACTTCAGCCGGATCCATACCGGCTTCAGTTGGGACCCATACTTCGTTATTAAAGGTATTTCCTGAGGAATATATCAAATGTGCATACTGGCTTCCTTTCATGTAACTGGCATTTAGGACCTGGGTTTCAATGATAGAAACAGACAGGTCCAATCTTGGTTCCAGGCTATAATCCACCAAATTCTCTGTCAGGTACTGCGTTCCACGCAATCCCAGGTTCAGATCAATATGTTTACCCAGGGAAAAGTGGTTTTCAATGTAGATGCTTGATTCTAGTGCATGAATGGACGGTGTTTCCGGGACGTCCCTTTCATTGGTTTCCCAATACTTATTTGGATTAAAAAATAAATACGAGAATTGGAGCCCCAGGTCAGCGGACCATCCCCGGACCAGCCTGTACCTGAGGTCAGACTTCAAGGTCATATCCTGAACCGATGATATATAATTGCTTCTAAAAGAATACGCTCCGTCGTCAGATCCTGGAAGATGGTATGCCCTTAAGTCTTTAACTCTATAACGCGTGGTTGAAAGGGTATGATCCATATATGCCTTAGGAGAGAGAATCCGTTTCCATGTTGTGGATAGTAGTACATTTCCCCATTTATTTTTATACCGCATTTTCTGGTCAGGGTCCAGAACACGAAAAACAAGTTGATCGTCTCCAGCATACATGGAGAGTTGTACAGTATTCCTGATATCAGGTCTCCAGGTGATCTTCCCGTTCAGGTCATAAAATCCATAGGTGATCAAATAATTTCCATCGGCAATTGCACTCACAGTACCGTATAGAAGTTCTGTGAAGGTTTTTCTCGCAGACACCAGGAAAGTGGTCCTTTCATTTATCGGACCTTCTATTGTCCCATTCATTCCCATCACTCCGATCCCCGCAGTTCCCTTAATTCTGTCAGGATTCCCCTCACGCATGCTGATATCGATGACAGAGGACAGTTTACCACCATATTTTGCAGGAAAGCCCCCTTTTAATACCCTGACATTATTGATCATGTCCGGATTAAATACTGAAACATAACCGCCTAGGTGATTGACATAGTATAGCGGGACATTATCAATCAGGAATAGGTTCTGACCGGGACCGCCACCCCTGACTGTCAGGTTGCTGGATCCTTCACTTGTTGTCTGGATCCCGGGAAGGAGCTGAAGTGTTTTCAATATGTCAGGTTCGGATCCGATGGAGGGTATAGTCTTGAGTTCTCTATAGGACAAAGTCGATTCATTGAACTGGATCTTTTTGAAAGCCACGATCTCCACTTCCTCAATCTCTTTTCCGGGTTGCAGGTAGATGTCTAATATGGTGTCCTTCCCGGTCCTTAACAACATTGATTGCGCTGAGTAGCCCACATAGGTGATAAGCAGGGAGTCTGATTCTCCGGCCATCACCATACTGAAATAACCGTTGTTATCAGTAGCAGTTCCGGTCTTTTTGATGGGATCTATGATATTTGCACCGATGAGCAACTCACCTGATTGCTTGTCACGTACAATACCCGCTACCCGTTTCTGTGCGTACCCCCACTGAGTTGTACTCAGTATCAATCCTATGAGAATGAAACATATTTTTAGGGAGTTCTTATTCATTTCACGGGGATTCTGGCATCCGGAACCCAAATAGAATCTATAGATACAGTATAACCACCAAATATTCCCATTCCGTTTTCAATATTGGAATAAAGTGAGAATGCCGTTGCAGTTCCGTCTGTGAATTGTGGATAGAGGTTCTTTTCGTAGAAATAAAAATCCTTCTTATATCTGTAATACTCCCGGCTGATATGCCGGAGTTCAACAATCACTGTGTGTTCATATACTTTAAATACACAAGAATCCTGGCTATAACACTTCCGGCTGGTTGCACCCTCGAAGTCAAGAGTCATGGTGATCATTGATTCTTCCATCATCTTATCACTGAATACCAGTGATTCGGTAGAATAAGGTTCCAGTCCCTCGTTAAGAAGTATCTCACTGGTTTCATCAAAAGCATATACACTATACCTAGATATATCTCTCTTGTCGATAATCACCTCATAATAATCCTCAGTAGTCGTATCATCCTGAAACTCGATAGTAATCCCTTCATTATAACCACCCTCTTCATTGATCTTGGCAGTATTGGTATGATCAGTGATGCTTACCCTTGTAAGTAATGGAATGCTATCCATACAATAGAGATCCGGGAAGCCACTAATCCTGATGGAGCAACTATAAATCTCGCCGGGTCGGACGATTTCATGAGAATAGTAGAGCCCGTATTCAAATAATGGCATTTCTGCCACTGCTATCTCATTTTTAAAAAGAGTAATTAGCGCATTGTCGATATATCGAAGTGGAGTATCGTCGATCTGTTCCACCTGGGAGACATGGATATTCACGTTTTGCCCTGCTACCAGTACTCCATTTACAGCTGGAATTGGATCAAAAGGGGGAAATTCATCACTAATCAGTTTTGAACAGGAAATAGAAGTCAATATGAGAATGGAACAAATTCCTTTTGTCAGGAAATCAATTAACCTGTATTTTCTACCAATACTGAATTCCATTCTCAATAATAATAATCTGCTCTAAAAGTGAAAATTCAATCCCAGTTCCATAAAGGACAACTCCCCATATCCGACCTCTAAGTAAGGTGTAAAATAATTTGAAAGTGAATATTCAATGCCTAAATATGCACCATAATCAACTCTATGTTTACGTGTAACAGATTCCATTTCCTCTGGGAAAAAAGCATAATAACCGCCCATTCTCCCAGAGATATATAATGCCCATTTTGGCTCCCCCTCAGTCCTTAATCGTTGAAAGATATTGTAATTCAGCTCCATACCATAGGTCACTATTGGAGTGTCAGGTGTATGATCAAAATATGATCTATACTTGCTATACGCCCCATAGGCCCCAACTTCAAAATGATTCAAAAATATGTAAATGAGAGACAGTCTTCCTGCTACATGGGCAATCGGACCTTTCCACAGAGAAGTCCTGTGCAACGAAACGCCTGCTTTTAAGTTAAAATGTCCTAAATCCTCCTGGGCTGAAGAGACAGAAAAAAGAAATATCAATAATGAAAATATTATCAGTCTTTTCATATTACAGAGCAATAAGATTTAAATACCACCGGAGATTCCCGAGAGGGCCCTCCGGTGGAAATATTTAAATATCCCTAATTTAATATGTAAGCATTCTCTCTCACAATTGCATAATTTGTAATATGACTTGTTGTGGCTGTGCAGTCAAATGCCCCAAAATGATAATCGAGATTCTCTTCATAGACAGATTGATAGATAATATCGTTTTCAAAAATTCTATCAGAATTGTTTTCTGATAGAGTCTCCGTAATACGTTCATTATCCCATTCAACTGGGCTGCCGGCAGGAGAAAGCTCATAATCTACCCTTGCATCCATATCACCGCTAACATTGGGAACAGTATATCTCCACCAGATCCCAAGGATTTTTTGTTGAGGGGTGATTATTCTTTCATAATCAATTCTTGTTATTCCCATAGCTTTTGTCCTTATTAGTTGAATCTCCAGCTTAACCCTTCTGTACCTTCCGTCATATTTCTGCTGATCACTTTTATCTGTGTCACTGCGTCCAGCATCATATGCAGCATCCTTTTTTGTAGAGAGTTTTGCAAGGACTATTATATTAAAATCAGGATTAGAACTTATAGAGGATATATCCTCCCAACGAAGATCACTTAACTTTGGAAGATTGGACATATTTGTTCCAACTATGGCCTGGTCAAATACCTTGTAAAACAGATTCTCAACGCGAAAGAACCCGTTTTCATCGATAATGTATTTATAAATTGAGTTGTATAGTACGTTTTCCAGTTCTAATTCACCATCCTCTTCAAGAATCTGTAAATAATCACTATATTCCTCAACTTTTTCCAACACTTCTTCTTGAGTATCGAATGGAATTGACTGCATCATGGCATAAACCTCTTCACATTTGGTGTGGAACGATTTGAATCCATGATCTTTCTCCCATTCAACACGTTCTTCTTGACTCATATTCATTAGCATTTCAATAGTTGAGGTAACTTCCTCCATAGAACTGAATTGAGGTATTATTTGATCTCGAACATCATTTACCTCGAGATCAATAAGGCTGTTTTCGCAACTAATAATTGATAACCAACAGAAAAAGATTAAGATTTTTTTCATCTTTGTAATGCTTTAAATAAAACTTCGGTTTTCCTCACCCCTGTTGTGTTTCGTAGCCTTCAGGGGTGAGTTTTGTTTTTTGCGTTGGAAAGAAACATTAACTCCCCGATAGTCACACATGCCTTGCATGGACTGAGCCATCACTAATAATAAGATTATCCTATTAATTTCAGAGCAAACTGGTTTTGAATTCTGGCTACAACCAATTTACCAAAAAAAAAAAGGAATTATCCAAGATTATCTTATTAGAAATCAATATCTATAAAAAAAGTTATGCACAATTTCCGTTTGGGAGAATTCTATGTTATATAATAGATTGATAATAAGTATTTGAATATATCAGCGCTTCCTCCAAACACCCTTTTCACGTTGCTTCGCAACGCAAAAAGAGTGTATCATCGATATATTCACTAAAGCTTTTTCTCCTACCCTATTGAAGTTGCACGATATTTTCCAGAAATACACAGTTGATTAACAGATATAGCCCTGAATTCCAAAGCTATATTAACATAATGCAATTACATTATAGGACAATACAAGCACTTCCTGGTCAGATCTTCTTTTACTACTTTTTCTGATCCGGAAGAATTATCTCAAATTTCACACCATTCTCGGCTCCGAAAACGCCATAACCCCCCAGGATATTGTTATGGACCTTGGCGCGGTCGGTAAAAGGGGTCTCATCTGTAGTCAGGTACTGTGCCAAGGTGAACAGGTAGCGATAGTAATTTTCCTCCAGAGAATAAACAAATAGATCAATTTTACGTGGACTACCAACCACCCAGGATAGTGCATAAGAAATATCCATATGAAATTCAGTGGATTGTCCATTGAACCTTATGTCAGAGAATAGGTATGAGTCGGCTTGGTAATCAGGATCCATGGACCAGAATTCATCATCAAAAGTAAAACCGGTCAGGCTGTTTATCCAGCCATATCGTTTCGAATACCATGCCTCTATATATTCAAGGTCAGATTCCGATTCTTTCAGTCGATAAACAGTATCATCAACACATTGCCATGTCCCATCCTCGTGTTCAAAACAATCATACGTCTCTTGCCAGGCATAGGTTCTTACAAAATAGTAATTGCTTTCAACCGGATTATCCACTATATTAAAAGATATTGAATCACCATAAACACGTACGTTCGTGATAAGCGGTTTTCCCGGAATTGTCACACTTGAAGTAATCGCGGGCAGATCCGGAGAACTAACCTCCAGGAAATAGGTTGATCCTAAATCAACATCAACCACAGAGTTTTCATACCAGCCCAGTTGCGCATAGGTAAAACCAGGGACCCCCTCCGTTTCAATCAATCCCATTCGAATATCCGCATCTTCAATAAATTCAAACTCAACCTTCCCGCTCGGTGGCATACTCCGGGCCACATTGATCTTTACGAGCGAATCCGGATCCAGCACAGCGTTTACTACCATTCGCCCCTCATAGAATCCTTCAGGGAGTTCCATTTCCTCAACACAGGAAACCTGTAGCAACAAAATTACCGGAACTAGAATACACCAGCGGTGGTGCGAGAATATCTTAGAATCTAAACTCATATCTTACATAAGGCATAAAGGGTGTAAAGGAATACCTGTTGAACTTCACATTATCTTTTTCGTTCTCGTACATCATCACGAAAGAGGTATTCTGACGATTGTAGGCATTGTATATGCCGAAGCGCCAGATCCGATCCCCCTTCTTCTTTTGCTTCATCAGCGATATCCCCAGATCTAATCGGTGGTAGGCCGGCATCTTCAGGTTGTTTCTATCCGGAATGCTTTCTGCAGTTGATAATCCTGGAAACGATTCCTTATTCCATTCAAACCCGGTAGTCAGACCTGGGTAAGTGATATACCGGGCCTCTGAAAGTGTGATGTTCTCGCCACTGTAATAGACCCAGCTTAGAGAAATAGCAGTTCGGTCGGATACTTTGTAAACACCTGTTAATGAAAGATTGTGCCGCCTGTCATATTTATAGGGAAAGTCCTCATCAATACCCGGGAAATGACGATTATTCCAGGACAGTGTGTAAGCCATCCAGCCCGAAAGGCGCCCGAAATTCTTCTCGGCCAGGAACTCCAGTCCATAGGCCTCGCCAGTCCCAGTTGCTACAAGATTCTCCCAGTTTTCCCGTCCCAGGTAGTAAGACGCACCGTCCTTGAATTCCACAAGGCCGATCATCTTACGATAATACGCTTCCAGTGAGAAATTCATCCAGTCCAAGGTATGATGGTAGCCGAGTACCCAGAGATCGGATCGCTGGGGAGGGATGCTCCTGGTGGTTGGGATCCAGAGGTCTGTAGGCAAACCCACATGAGCGCTGGTTAATAGTCCTGCATATTGCGAAAGTCGGGAATAGGATGCCTTGATAGCGGCTCTTTCCTCAAATTTGAGCAGGGCTGAAAACCGAGGTTCTGGGGATAGGTAGGCAGTATCATCCACAAAGAAAGAGGACAAATGAAAGCCTGTATTAATCTCCAGCCAATCAAATAATACTACCTTATCCTCTGCATATAAGTGTATTTCTTGAGCCCGTATTTTCCGTGCAACAATAAGCGAATCGAGACTGGTGGATTCATTGGTAAACTCACTAGTTCCAGGCTGGTAGAAATGATAAGTGTAGTTAAATCCATATTGAAGTTCGTGGTTTCCTCCAACCTTTTGCTCAACATTAAACTTGAGTAAAAAATCCCGGACGGAAGTTCGATAAAGATTACCAGTCATGTAGTCCTTTCCGGTAGGTTCATCATATTTTTCATATTCCCGGGAGTTCAGGTAACGATAAGAGGTAAATGCAAATGAAAGATTGGAAAAAATACGCGGATTGAATACGTGGTTCCACCTGAGCACATTCGCCATATTGCCCCATTTGATACGGATATCCTGGTTTGCTGATCCATAAGGGTCTTTCTCTTTCATAAATCCCTTGTCATCGCCCAGATAGAAGCTGTAATAAAAATTATTTCTGGGATCCCGGTTCCAATACAGCGTCCCGTTTGCATCATAGAAATGATATCCTGCCCGCACATCTGAGGCAATAGCCAGGATGGGCCGGTAGATCAGGTCGCTGTAAGTTCGCCGGATTGCCGCCATATAGCCAATCTTCTCCTTTACAATGGGTCCTTCCACCGTCAGCTGTGATGATAATAGCCCCAGCGATCCAGTGCCCTTGAATTCCTTCAGGTTACCCTCCTTCATTTTCACATCCAGTACTGAAGCAAGTCTTCCTCCATAGCGTGCAGGCAAGCCCCCTTTGATAAAGGAGGCACTTCTTATGGCATCCATATTGAACACAGAAAAGAAGCCAAGTAAATGGTTTACATTGTAAAGAGGTACCTCATCCAGCAACACCAGATTCTGATCGGGCGATCCGCCCCGAACATGCAATCCGGCTGTCCCCTCCACCCCACTCTGCACCCCGGGAAGAAGCATAATAGCCTTGAAAAGGTCCGGCTCACCCATGAAATTGGGCATCTCACGTATCGTTTTCAGCGGTAACTGAATCTCACTGGATCCACCTACCCGATCAATGGGCCTGCTCCCAAACACGAGTACTTCTTCAAAGGTGTTGTCTGTTTTCAGCTTGTAAACAACACCTTCCTCAACCAGATCGCTCACCTCGAATATTTTCTTCTGATATCCGACAAAAGAGATCAGCAATTTTGCCTTGGCCGAGTCAATAGCCATCGAAAAGAAACCATAGCTATTAGCTGAATATCCCTTCATGGAAATCGAATCGAACACATATGCTCCCGCAAGCGCTTCTCCGGAATCTTCATCCTTAACAAAACCAGAAACAACGAATGACTGTGCAGCAAGATGCCCTCCCAGAAGATATAAACAGGAAAAAAAGAGAAAGATATGGAGAATCCGATTCACCCTGAATGTTTAAAAATGGAAGAGTATTCCAAATTGGCTAAAGGTATTTTTCCCATAACCCAACTCAAGAAAGGCTCCGATTCTTAGGAAGGGGGTATATACAATTCCAAGATAAGCCCCATAATCAAAATACGTCCCGTCGACAAAAACTTCTTCACTAACAGGAATATACGTTAAAGCACCGGCTTTCCCCTTTGCATAAACATGCAACTTTCTGTCATCTTTATTAGAAAGAAATGAAGTAAGATATACTTTCCCTGCTAGGTTATAAGAGACAATATGACCACCAAAAGTGTTATTTCCTCCAGCATAATTGAACAACTTAATGCCGGCATATGCTCCCTGAATACCAACATTAACGCTATTCGAAATCCTGTAATATGCAGATAATTGATAACTACCATAGACCTCATTATACTTCAAAAAACGATTAAAATCAGTTATCCCGAAACCGACTTCGATCTTCGGGTTTTCCATGTGTTGTTGTCCCTGAATTGACATCATGGAAAGTAAAATAATCGATAGAGTTAAAACAATTCGTCTTCCTGTCTTAAAACTTGAATTGCAGCAGTATGTATTCATTTCGGCAAAATTGTCAATGAAAAGCGAAAGCTCACCAGTTCAAAGCTGGTGAGCTCTAAATTTATGTATACTAGAACGATTCGAAACTTGCTAATCCCTTGCTGTTAACTGTTTGATCGAAAATATACCAGCTATATTCCCCTCCGTATCCTACATCGAAACAAAATGGTTGATAATACTCAGATGAACCTGAAGCCCTGAACTTAATAATTGCATCGAATCCAAAATCTGTAGGGACTAATTTGGTTTTCAATGAAGCATACCAATCATGCTCGTAAGTAACACCAGAAAGCAGATATCGGTCTCCATCATAAAAATAATAGTTTTTGTAACCGCCAACTTCATGGTAGAAACTAAAATCGTGACTAAGTAGATCACCAATCTCATTCTTATCGATGTCTTTGATATGTTTCCTTGTACAATTCATGGCGACACCATTATAACCAGATAGTTCGCTCCAGATCTCCATGACCCAGGCAACATTATATTCAGAGTCTCCACTCTTTTCATATCTATAATCTATTTGCTCTTCATAGATTCTAAGTTCAAAGTTACTACTAGTCCCTTTCAATGAAGCATTAGTATTATATTCAAGATTCTGATTTACTTCCTCAATCAGAACATCGTCAACACCGTTTGTAATAATAAACAAAGGATGATCGGTATTCTTGGCAAATTCTTCCGATACGAGAATCGCTACCTTACTTCCATCTTTAGCCAGGACATAACCTACTATTTTATCTTCAAAGACAGGATCAGGATCTAATATTTCGCTACCGATACAAATAATAACCTCTTTATCAAGATCACATGCTCCCATATTATAGAAATTCATCCCGACATCGTATTCTACTCCGTTCAGAACAACTTTCTGATTTGTCGACTTTTTTGATTGATAATCAGAAATCAACGAGGCGAATTCAATTGACTTCTTCCCTTCAAACATACTAAAGAAATCCTCATTAAGTAACTGTCTTTCTCTGAACTTGTAAGAAAAGTACACTACTCTATGTAATAATTCAGCATTAAAAGTATTCAGGTCATGATCTACAGAGCTCAAGAATAGGTCCTCAACACTAGTGTCTAACATCAAAGCACTTAGCTCAGCATCTATTTTTACTGGACTTTCAATGAAATCCTTTTTACAGGAATATAGACAAGCAATAATAGTTGCATAACACACTATTAACAATTTTTTTTTCATCTTTGCAATGTTTAGAATAAAACTTCGGTTTTTCTCACCCCTGTTGTGTTTCGTAGCCTTCAGGGGTGAGTTTTGTTTTTTGCGTTGGAAAGAAACATTAACTCCCCGATAGTCACACATGCCTTGCATGGACAGAGCTATCAACACTAATAAGATTGTCCTATTTATTTCAGAGCAAACGGGTTTTGAATTCTGGTTACCACCAATTTACAAAAAAAAAAAAAGGAATTATCCAAGATTATCTTATAAGAAATCATTTTTTAAAAAAAAAATTATGCACACTTCCCGCGGGGGTGTATTCTATGCATGAGTGTTTCTTCGATTTTATGGAGTAATGATTACCTAAGCTTCAACAGAAATATTTATCGAGCTAAAAAACTATCACCGTTTTCATGTTGCTTCACAACGCCAAAAGAGTGTATCCATATTTACACGATATCGATTGGAGATTGGAATAGACGAATAGATATTGCTCTGATTTCCAATGCTATATTAACATAATGCAAGTACATTATAGGACAATTGGCACTTTCTGACTTTGCTCGGCGGATCCTGCTCTGTCTCTACCTTCGCTTTGGTTCATACAAAGTGTGAGGGTTCCTTAAGGCTTGAATCCAATTCTTTTTCTTTTCATGAATTCCTGCCTTTCAAATGAGGATTTCTTGAGTTTTTGAAGGTATTCAAATATTAATTTGATTTTCTCATCATGATCCAGTCCTTTGTTTTCCAGGTCCATGAGTTTCTGGAGAATGTTCTTATTTGGGAGAAGCTGTTCTCGCATTCTAGTAAATATTCTTTATTATCTGGATATTTACCAAAATCGCTCTTTCACTGTTAAGTACGCTGGAAAGCATCGCCACTCCTTGTTCAGAAAAAACCAAAGGGGTCTTCCTTATACCCATCTTCTCTCTATTGGATATCACAATCTGTGATTTCCAATTCTCTAATTCCTCTGATGTCATCTGAAACATAAAATCCATAGGGAATCTCTGCAGATTCCTTTTTACTGCCTGATTAAGTGTTCTTGTTCCCACTCCATATAAATCCGCTAAATCCTTGTCAATCATTACTTTCTGGTTTCTAATTACATAGATCTTACTGAGTACAACATGATCCGGATATACGCCTGGATTCTCACTCTTTTTATCCATATTACAAGGTTTTCCTATTAATGGTCGCCAGTGGATAAATATCAGTTATGCAGCTTGAAAATATTGCTCTAGGACCGCTGTAGGTTTCTCCAGGTTCGATAATGACGATGTTTCGTCCCTTCTGCAGATAGTAAATAGTCGAAAAACCTTTAGAAATCAACCTTGTAGCTCACCGAGGGAATGATCGGAAAATAGGTGAACTGATAGAGTTTCAGAGAGCCTTCCCGGGCTTCGGACCCGAAATAACCGAAGCTCAGTCCCGGTCTTTGATTGTAGTAATAGAAATACGGATTCTGGCGGTTGTAAAGGTTGTATACCGAGAAAGTCCAGGTTGCGTCCCTGCCCTTCCTGGTTTTCGTTCTGTAATGCAGGGCCGCATCCAGCCTGTGGTAGGGTCGCATGCGCTCACTGTTGCGGGTTCCGTAAACCAGGGCTTCGTAATCATAGTATACTTCCTGTTCATTGGATGCCTCGCAATCAGGATCGTTTCCACTGTATCACAGTCCGGACCTGCTCTGAAGCCGCTCTGTGAACATATTCCGAGCTCAACCAGTTCATCGTAGGAGGCTTCAAAAAAAAGGAAATGATTTTTTCATGATGGGGTTTTTCTTGGACCTACCCCAAAATTTCTTTTGATTTTTTCTGAGATGTAGACTGGACCTTCAATTCTGGCATTCATCATGTGACGAAGGGTAAACAATGGAGATACTATTCAGGGCACAAATATATTTTATCCATCTATTAACTAAATCGGTGTTGATTTGGATAATAAATATATGTTGGTAGATATTTTTTAGAAATACTTAACCGAATTAGTATAATAAACTGATAATTTATGTTCAAGCGGAGGGTTCAGATCTTGCGAAACCAGCAATCTGGATCAATGATGCAAAATCTGACAGAGATTGCACACTTGAAATTAGAGATTGCACACTTGAAATTTGAGTTCGAGTAAATTTCAGGGTAAGTCCAGGGGTATTTCCACTTGACAATGGAAATTATTAATTTGCTGCCTGGAATAAAACCACAAAAAGTAGTCTTGATCGAAGGACAATGAAAAGAATGAATATTCATGTCGCTGCAGCAAGTGGCAAGACGAGACGAGTACGGAGACTCTTAAAGGGTGGTTTCCTGGGCAGTCAAAAAGCCAGCATCAACGTGAATGAGAAACGGGACGGACTGACACCACTGCACAAGGCTGCACGTTACGGTCAAAGAGAGATTGCCAAACTTTTGTTGAAGTACGGTGCCGATGTCAACGCGAATAGCGACTACGGCATTTCCCTTACTGGCAGGACTCCGCTGCACGAAGCCGTCGAATACGGCGAAAAAGAGATCTGTGCCCTGCTGCTAGAGTTTGATGCAGAGGTTAACGCAAGAGACCCGAAAAATGAGACCCCTCTTCATGAGGCCGTTAAGAAGGGCTACACTGAGATATGCGGCCTGCTTATAGCGCACGGTGCCGATATCAATGCCAGGGCTGCAGATGGCCAGACACCGTTATTCTATGCCACGTGTTTGGGCCGGACTGAAACATGCCGGTTTTTACTGCAGAGAGGTGCTGACCTCAATAGCGTATCCTTACACAGTTTGGCATGGACTGCCACCGGTGAGATTTGTGAGCTGCTGCTGGAGCATGGTGCTGATGTCAATGTCCGGGATGAGGAAGACAGGACATCGCTGCACAAAACTTCAGAGATTCTGCCAGGACGGATTAAGATTTTATGCGGGCCCAGGGCGGAACAGCACATAAAAGTAACGGCAGAAATGATCAAACAGACTGCCGCAGTCCTGTTGCATTATGGTGCTGACATCAACGCGAAGGATAAATATGGCAGGACACCGCTTCACACCGTAAAAAATGCTGATATCGCTGAATACCTCCTGTCGCACAGTGCCAACATCAACACAAAGGACAAGGATCACAGAACACCGCTTCATCACGCCACAAGCAGCGGCCGCACCGAAATAGTCACTGTGCTGCTGGAGCATGGTGCGGATGTCAATATCAAAGATAAGCTTGGCAGGACACCGGTGGAAGAGATTTCGGAAATGATTGATGCCGAGCTGGCCTATGATCAGGACTCAGTCTTCGGCATGCGTAATTGGATAGAGATTAGAAGGTTACTTAGCTAAACAGGTATTTCTGCGGCCCCGGGGACTTTCTGCCGAGCAGTCAAAAAAGATATATTCACCCGTCTTTGGATCCTGGGCCACAATGTCCGGTTCACCTCCGGTCAGTTCCATTTCATAGAGTGACGACAGTTTTTCATCATCAGCTTTCAGTTTTTCCTGTACTTTATCCCATTCAATATCCTGATGACGGTTCATATTCCTTCCAAAACGGGCTTTCAGCAGGCGGAACAATTCTTCACGCTGATCTTGATGGTTCATACTGCTTATTTTGTAGATAACTATCTGCTGCAAATCAACATGTAGTTATCCAGTCACACAAAATTTTGTGAGAATTTTAACAGATCATTTGACTGTCACGCGGTGGTTCTGCTCTATAGGGTGGTTTTGCTCTACTCCGATTGCGGTACGTAGATGTATGGATTATGGAGGGTTACCTGGGTGTTGGCGGTACCTTCATCCAGCTCTTCTGTTTCGAACAGGTAAAATCCGTTCCCCGGACCCAGGGTGACCTCTTTTGAACTTCCTCCAACCAGTGGTGTTTCCGTCACAAAATCGGGGCATACGGTGACCATCATGGCAACCTGATTCATGTTCAGGGTCAATGTAT
The DNA here is from genome assembly GCA_051746185.1 of Bacteroidota bacterium. Lineage (GTDB taxonomy): Bacteria > Bacteroidota > Bacteroidia > Bacteroidales. The sequence continues at coordinate 117,734 of JBNJEV010000002.1, read as the reverse complement.
AAATGTACGCTGCATCCCTGGTGCCGGTGACACTCACGAAATTCTGGCCGCTGATGGTGCTGGTACACGGACCTCCCGCATCTCCGGTTCCGGCGACTGTGAGCTCACCGTTTCCGGTGACCGTGGCTTCCCCGTCTCCGGTTCCTTCCAGGGTGATCATCACCTCCCCCGAGGTCATGATCAACAGCCCCTGGGACTCGATATTTACTTCCACGGTAATATCCAGGTAAGTGTGGCACTGGTCATGGACCGTGTTATACCTTTCATTCATCCGGTCAAAGGTGGCGGTCTGACTTCCGCACTGCATTAATGCCCCCATCATCGATTCGATTGTCTGGGCATATTCCCTGCAGCAGGGATCATCATGTTCGCCCAGATCAAGGACATCCCGGACCCCCTCTTCGATGATGTTCTCACAGACTTTCTCACAATCTTCCTCAAAGGTGCGTTCTCCCGGAGGTAGATCGTCATAATATCCGGTCAACTCTCTCATTTCAAAAAATTTAAGGAACCCCCCTGCAGTTTCCGCCCAGTCATCCCAGACGGCTTTGTATTCTTCGCATCCGGATGAGAGGATATTTGTGTTCCCTGGTGATGCACCCGTGCTTTTCAGCGTGATTCCCATGGAGGATTCAAGCAAATCCAGCTGGGAATTGATCTGTTCGACGGTCATTTTGCCTTCTGCGAATATGCCGGGTACCATGGTGGCGGCCTTCACCGTGCTATTCCCGCTGGGGTATTCATGATCACTCAGCGGGACCAACAATTCATCTGAACGTAACCGGAAGATGGCCGCGCCTTCAATTCCTTCCGTAGATTCCTGATAATCAATAGAAATAAGGGCCGGCTCGTACAGGACCAGGTCAGCAGACCGGATCTCAAATGCCCTGACCTGACGCTCCTCAATGGGCAGCTCTTTATGGGTTCCAAGAATGATCAGTGTGACGGTGGTCGTATCCATGAGTGCACAGGGCGGGAAGTTGACGGTAACCACATTCCCGGATTCATCGGTGGCCTGTAACTCTCCACCATAGGGAGTAATTTCGGCAGAGGTCGAGATATCCTCCACATCCACCGGCTGTTGTTCGGGATCAGGCTTATCTTCTGAACAGCCGCCACATATCAGCACAGCGATCAGAAGCACGAAAATCGATACTGGGGTGCGTTTCATGATATTTTTGTATCAGAAATGTTAAACTTGTATCAATTTACGATTTTTTTTGATTTTGGTTACCGGAAATGCTCCGGGATGTTAGTGGATCAGGTCAATTGATCTTTTTTAAACTGCCCAGCAGGGTGGGAATATATTCTGAGACCGTGGGATGAGGAATGACCGCATCCTGTATCGCCGTGAAGGGCACATCGGCATACATGATGCCCAGGATACTGCTGATGATCTCATCCCCTCCAACTCCCAGAACGGAAGCCCCCAGGATCTTACGGGTTTCAGCATCCACAAGGATCCTTATCAGACCCCTGGTCTCCCCTTTTTCATTTGCCCTGGATACAGCACTCATGGGCATTTTGGCTTCCAGAACCTTATCTACACTTTCCAGGGCCGCCTGTCGACTCATTCCCGCACGTCCCAGGGGCGGATCGATGTAAAGGCAATAGGTCATGATCCGGTCGGATACTTTGAGGTTTTTCCCTTCAAATTTATTTCCGGCAACGATTTTATAATCATTGTAAGAGGTATGGGTGAATGCTCCTCTTCCATTGCAGTCCCCCAGTGCATAGATCCCTTTTACATTGGTTTCCAGAAATTCATTTACCGGGATGTATTCCCGCTCATTTATACTTATCCCCGTGGCTCCGGGATTCAGGAGATCTGTATTGGGCCTGCGGCCCACTGCCAGTAAGATATGGGAACCGGTAATTTCCGGCTCACCTTCCTCACAATCCACCTTCAGGGTCACCGATCCGTCTTTATTTTGTTTTCCCCCGGTACAGTCTGCATTCAAACGGATCCCGATCTTTTCTTCCTGAAGGATTTCCCGGATATGATCACTGACATCCTCATCCTCCCGGGCAATGAGCCGGGGACCTTTTTCCACGATGGTCACTTTGCTCCCGAATCTCCGGAACATCTGTCCGAATTCCAGTCCCACATAACTTCCCCCTACTATGATCAGGTGATCGGGCAGCTTCTCAAGCTCCAGAATGGTTTTATTGGTCAGGTAATCGAGATCCTTAAAGACCTCAGGGACAACAGGCCTGGCACCTACATTGATGTAGATCTCTTCTGCAGTGAGTTCTTCACCGTTCACCGTCACCGTTTTTTTTCCGGAAAAGCGGGCTTCTCCCTTAAATACAGTGATATTTTCATCATCTTTCGCCCCGTCTCGTATCCCTTCTGCCGATTCCCGGACGATCCTGTCTTTTCTCTGTTTTACCTTTTTCAGATCCACCGAAGCACCCTGCGGAATATATACACCCAGATCTTCCCCGTGTCCGGCATCCCACATCCTGCGGGCACTGGCAACGTATGCCTTGGTGGGGGTACAGCCGTTGTTGACACAGGTGCCTCCAAAATGCTCCTTCTCTATGAAGGCGACTTTCATTTTTTCCTTCGACATCCGGAAGACAAGCGGGCTCCCCGATTGTCCGGAACCGATAATAATGGCATCAAATCGTTGCATCTTATTTGTTTTTTTGTTCGAATGCATTGTTAAAATCTATGGCTGCTCCGATAAATGAAGCATGAACAAAACTCTGGGGAAAATTTCCCAGCATCTGGTCAGAATGGGGATCTGCCTCTTCAGCGAACAGTCCAAGATCATTCTTATATTTTAATGCTGCATCTATATAAGCTTTACTTTTTTCATAATTGTTCCGCATGATCCAGTATTGAGCCATCCAGAAGCTGGCGGCCAAAAAAGTCCCTTCCTTTTTCTCGTCGAAAAGCAGCAGATTCCTGTAGACCAGGTCATTTTCACAAAAACGGGCTTCTATTTCCTGTACAGTACTGATCATTTCAGGAGTATCCGCTTTGCAAAAAGCCCACTCTGGGAAAAGGGTTGCGGTAATATCCACCTCATCACTGTCTGCAAATACAGCATAAGCACCTGAGGTTGTAAGGCAATTTTCTGCAATGAAATCCCGAATTTGACCTGCAGTTTCCCGCCATCGCTTCTTTTGCTTTTCATTTCGGGAATGTTCCGAAATAAACTCCAGTGCCACTGTCATAATTACTTTGCTGGAGGTAAAGTGCCGGGCAATATGTTCCTCCCATATACCATGGTCTTCTTTCTGCCAGTTTTCAGCCAGGAAGTCGGTAATCCCGGCAATGGTATCCCAGTGATCCCTTATCCCGAATTGATTGTATATGAGTTTGGCGGCCAGCAAAATATTACTGCCTGCATCAAGCTGTAACTGCTGGTTCGCGTTGTTTCCGACACGGACTGGTCTGCTGTCCATATAACCTTTCAGATCAAGGTATCTTTCAGCCGGGGCCGCCTGTTTTTTCACCGTCACGAAAGGGGTGGTTGAATAATCATGAATGTTGTTTCTTGCAGAGCAGATAAAATCCAGGAATTTTCTTTCATCCCGGCCTGCACTCCCTGCCCTTGTAAGGGCACTGACGATCATAGATGCATCCCTGAGCCACACATACCGATAATCATAATTCCTCTCTTTTCCGGGAACTTCCGGAAGCGAGGTAGTAAGTGCCGCTATGATCCCTCCGGAATGCTCATGGGTCAGCTGGCGGATTGCCCGGACCGAGTTAAACACTTCTTCTTTATAATGCCCTTCATAGGAAATGCCAATCTTATCCCATTCGGTTCTGGTCTTTTTCAGTGATTCTTTCAGTTTTTCAATGTTGATCTCTGGAACAGGTTTGTCTGATAAGACAGCCCATCCCTTTTCCCCGGAAGGGATCTGAAAAAGTATCTGCCTGTGATCAACCCGGCAGGGATGCGAAAATGAGAAGAAATGTTTATCATTGACATCCACGCTGAAATCACTGATCTTGTTTATATGAACCTCATCCCCACCGTATCCGGGGGCAGGAATGATTTTATTTGTTATACCGCAGGAAGATCGGGAAAAAAGACGGCAGATCCCCGAGAAATCATCATGCAGGGGCATCCAGTCGGTCCGGCTGAATGCATCCTTATCTGATTCGCAGTGTGATTCAAGGATGCTGCTGGTTCCCGGATAATGCCTTTTTACCTTATATTCATCAGGCAGCTCCAGTGACCAGCAACCTCCTTTCTCATCATCCAGTAAGGAGGCAAAAAGGGATGGTTGGTCGAACTCTACCGGACAGTACCAGCATATATCGCCATCTCTGTCGATCACCGCGCCCGTTCGCCGGTCGCTTATCACTCCCAGATCCCTGATTTCGTAAGCCATATAAACAAAATTTTACTTTCCTGAAGCCATTGCCGGATACAAAGACATGCCTCCATCTACAAACAGCGTGGTACCGGTTACATAATCCGATTCATCGGATGCCAGCCAGACGGCGGCTTTTGCAATATCCTCCGGTTCGCCCATGCGTCCATACGGAATTGTATGCCGGAGTTCACTCCAGGACTCTTTGTTGATGGGGGTTTTAATTGCCCCGGGAGCAATGCTGTTGACCCGTATCTTAAGGGAGGCAAGTTCCATGGCCATGGACTTCATTAAAAGCATCACCCCACCCTTCGAAGCGGCGTAATTGGCATGACCGACCCAGGGGATTTGTTCATGCACGGAACTGATAAAAATGATCTTACCGGCTGCCGGAGAGATTTTTTCATCCGGGCCTCTTTTTTTAAACTCAGAGACGGCCTCCCTGGAGCATAAAAAACCAGCCGTCAGATTCACATCGATCACCTTCTGCCATTCCTCAAGTGTCATTTCATCGATCGCTGCCTCATTCTGTATCCCGGCATTGTTCACCAGGATATGCACGGTGCCATAGGTCTCCACAGTCCTATGAAACAAAGCCTTTACCTGTTCTTCCTGAGTCACATCAGCCCTGAATTTTGACGCTTCTCCACCGGAACTTTTAATCAGGTCAACTACATCCTGTGCCTGATCCTCATCTGATATATAATTGACCATCACCTTTGCCCCTGTATGGGCCATCTGCAAGGCAATCGATCGTCCAATCCCTGAACCCGACCCTGTAACAATAGCAGTCTGGTCTTTTAAAATTTGATTGTCATGTGTTTCCATCATCCAGATTTATAAATAAGGAAGTAATGAATTGCCTTATCCGGGCCGTACGGATGTCCGCCAAAACTAGTATCTCCGGATCGAATCGCCCCAGTAAGAATTGCCACCATCGATCAGGATATCCCCTTTCTCGAGGACATCTGTTAATTCATCTATCAATGTGTCAATAGCAGGTCCTGCCGGGATATAAATAAAAACCATTCTTGGAGGGTTCAGATGATCCAGGAAACCTTTTGCGCTGTCTGCCTTGATCAATCCTTTCTTCAGCAATTCTTCGGGCGGTTCTCCTTTGGTCAGTCCCACAACATGCATTCCTTTCCCAAGAGCCTGGAAAGCAAGATTGCCGCCAATTTTTCCAAGTCCGACAATTCCGAGTTCAAATTCATTGGTTTTCATACGATTCTGATTTTCGAATGGCATCTGTGCCTGGTTGTACCAACTTTGTACCAAAAGTCCGGACCATATCAGATAAATCACCAATTAATCTTATAATCAGTTAAATATGATCTAACAGGAATCTGCATGTTTTAATAATCATACTGAAACCGGGGAAAAAAAACATCAATCAGGACCAATTCTGTGGCATGGATTTCACATGGTCATATCAAGATATTTAGTATTTTGCAGGGCCCTAAAACATCATGTATGAATGATCTTGAAAATCACCTGGGATCCTGGATCAGATCGGCAAAGGCAGACCTCGATACCGCGGCCTTGCTGATCAATGAAGCCAAATTGACAGAAGGGCTTTTCTTCTGTCTTCTAGCCATCGAGAAGGGATTGAAAGCGCATGCCCTCAGGTTCACCGAAAAATCCCCTCCGGATACGGATGATCTGAATGAACTTCTTCAAAAAGCACACATCCGGGTGGGAAAAAGGGACAGGGAGCTGCTGGATCTGCTGATGGATTTCCAGGCTGGATTAAGGTATCCGGCCCATGAATACGGGGTCCCCGGCGTTAACCAGGCATTTGATTACCTGGAACGGTCCAGGGAATTGCTTAAATGGCTTGAAAAAACGCTGTAAACGGTAATGAAAAAAATAGCCGGATGTTTTCTTACTCTCTTTCTGATGATTGTACTTTCGTGCAATTCGAATAAACAAGAGGTTTATCAGTGGCGGGGACCGGACCGGTCAGGTGTGTATGAGGAGTCCGGTCTGATGCGGCAATGGCCCGGGGAAAATCCTGAAGAAACCTGGTATGTGGAAGGGATCGGGAATGGTTTTGGTTCACCGGTGATCGCCGGAGACCGGCTCTATATCACAGGTGAAAAAGACAGCATGGCTGTCCTTCACTGTCTGGACCTGAACGGGAACCCCATCTGGCAGTCGACCCTGGGAAAGGAATGGGTTACCAGTTATCCCGGGTCGCGCTCTGCCCCCACTCTGACCGGGGCAATGATCTATGTGGGAACCGGGATGGGAGATCTGTACTGCATGGATCGGGAGAGTGGCAATATTCTGTGGAGCAAGAATTTAAAGGATGATTTCAGCGGGATCAGGACCCTTCACGGTCATTCGGAAGCCCCGGTGGTTTCCGGCAACATGGTTTACTGGACCCCCGGAGGAGAGGAGTACAATGTGGTGGCCCTGGACCGGTATACAGGGGAACTGATCTGGAAGAACCCCGGGTTCGGGGAACGGTCGGGTTACAACCAGCCCGGGCTGGTCCGGCTACCGGAACGCGACCTGTTTGTCACTTTTTCCGCCTACCATCTGATGGGTTTTGATGCAGAAACGGGCGAGCTGCTCTGGTCCCATGAACAGGATAATCTTCCCCTGGATGAACGAAAGCTTGGATACGGGGATACCCATGCCAACACCGTGCTTTATGATCAGGGGAGCATTTATTATGTGGCCGGGGACGGGAACTGCGGGGTCAGGCTGGATCTGCCGGAAGATGGTTCCGGGATCACAGAAAAATGGCGCAACCGGGAATTTGACAATTTCATGGGGGGTATGGTAAAGATCGGTGATTTTCTCTACGGAGGGACCACCGCAAGCAGGAGACTGATCTCACTGGATGCATCATCGGGCCGGATCGCGGATTCATTGAAGATCGGGAGCGGGGCGGTCATTGCAGCCGACAGTATGCTCTATTATTACAACCAGCGGGGGCAAATGAACCTGATCCGCTTTGAGGAGGGCGATATGGAAGTGGTCAGTTCCGTCAGGGTCAGCCGGGGGACCGGGCCGCACTTTTCCCATCCCGTGATCCACAGGGGGAGACTTTATCTCAGGCACGGTGATGCCCTTATGGTATATGAACTGACAGAATAAAATTGATGAAAAGCAGACCCACCCTGGTTCTTTTTGCTTTTGTAGCCGCCCTGGGAGGACTCCTGTTCGGATTTGACACCGCGGTTATTTCCGGAACAACCCACTGGCTGGAAAGAACTTTCGACCTGACCAATTTTACACTCGGATTTACCGTGGCCAGCGCGATCCTGGGCACCATTACCGGAGCGGTGATCGTGGGCAGGCCCGCTGACAGGGTTTGGCCAGAGATCCAGAAAAAACTCATCATTCCCACCCGGAAACGGGCCTGAGTCCCATCCCGGCAGGCAGCATGCCGGAGATCCGGTGGTATGTTTCCAGGAGCCGGAAATCGGGCCGGTCGGTCACCCTTACCAGTCCCACAGGCTGATTTTCCCCGCCGTCTCCCCTTCCGGCCACCTCCTGGTCCTTGTACTGGTACCAGTGGCTTCCCACGGCATAGGGATAACCCGCCCAGGTGGTGATATAGTGTTCCACCATGTGGTCCCGCTGGTCAGGGGGAAAATTGGGATACCGTGGCCACAGTTGTCTTTCTGTCCGGGGAGGTATGTGATGTTCCCCTATAAGGATGGGCTTTTGCGCGGCAAGATACCACCGGTCCATCTGCTGCCGGTATGGATAAGGGGAATATACATTGATGGAAAGGATGTCCACATGGTTGCCCGCGGCTTCCGCGACCGGCTTCATGTCCCGGAAATTCCGGGTAAAGCGGCATCCCATATAGAGATGGTTGGGGTCGTGTTTGCGGATCGCCCTGCGTATGGTGGAGAAATACCTTTCAGCATAGGCCGAAAGTTGTTCTTCACCGGTTTCCAGCGCTACCATTTCCCGGAAGGTATGGCTGGATGAATCGGTCCTGGAGAGGGATCTCCAGGGCATCTCGTTGTCCACGAAATACCCCAGCAGGTATGGATCATTTTTAAGTTCCGCGATCATGGCAAATTCGCTATCCAGGTGATCTTCCCATTGCGGGTGGAAAACATCGGGAAGACCGTTTGACATTATCAGACGGGGATCCCTGCGGCTGTCCAGGGTATAGGTGTAGGGCATTTCCGGTTCCAGGTAATAAAGGGTGTCACTCCAATTGCCAATGGTATTGAATCCTGCCGAACGCAGTCTTTTTTCAGACTGCTGCTTCCATGCTTCGATGGAAGCGTACTTTTTCATGACATTCCGGCAATAGAAGGAAAAATAGGTGGAATCCTCCATGTAACAGCGCGGACATTCGTTGTAAAGGGGCAGGGATTCAAAGATGTTGCGCTTGTCCTCAACCCGTGTGACACCCGCTGTGCTTCTGAAAGATTTGATCCTTACCCCGTTTACACCAAGACTGTAAAAAGGGTTTCCCAGCGGGGTGACCAGCCACCACCTTCCTTCACGGGCGGCTGTGCGAAAGAAGCCGGTAGCCCCGAATGAAATATGCCGCCCGGTATATCCGCCGTAAAGGTCCAGTGGTCCGTTCCCGGCGTTTTTCATCAGGGAATCCAGAAAAGCCTCTTCACGGGAGCGTTCCAGGAGCTCCTGTTCCGACCGGATCTTTCCTTCCCAGCCGGCCATTGCCCGCTGTCCCCAACGGTCCACCACCACCGGCTGTTCGGGTGCCTGTATCAGCTCCATGCTGCTGATGGTGATGATCGACGGAGAGGGGGATGTGATCCGGATCCGGTCCGGCTCAAAGTGGATCCCGCCGATCAGGGGCACCTCCCTCACGTCCACGGAATGCTCTGATTTTCCCGCGGGCAGATGCAGGGTGTCGCGGATACGGGCGCTGGATCCGTACACTTCCAGGATCAGATCGACATTTTTGTCGGATCTCCCTGAAAGCTGAAGGGTTTTCATCTTTTCCCAGATGGCGGGTAAACCGATGACATCCGGAGTGATGCTGAAATATCCGCGTTCCTGAAAGGTGATGATCAGGTTACCGCCGGAAATCTTCCATGTGGCTCCGCCGGCCTCCACCGGTTTCCTGCTGATCTGCGCTGTGCCTTCGGAGCCTTTTTGATCCCCGGTGATCCGGGAGATGCTTTCGGGATGGATCAGGTCAAAATCGGCACGGAAAGATTGTACCCCATTCTGGCAGGAAGCCAGTGCCAGAAGCACCAGGATAAAGAGACCTGTTTTCATGGGGACGGGCTATGAGGGAAAGATACAAGTGTACTCATGGCACATCATTTTTGTCAGAATCGAGGACCAGTTCCATATAGGAATCGAGGTGATCGTGGTAGAGTTCCCGGGGAGAACATCTGAATTGTTTGCACAGGGAAGCCGCATATCCTACTGCGGCCCCCATCTGTCCGGTGGTGCGCATCACCCTGGGTCCGCCGAGACCTATATGGCTGCAGCTGAAGCATCTGCCCGCCATGAAAAGGTTGTTGATGTTCTTCGAATACAGAGAGCGGTAAGGAATGTAGTAACGCCGGACCGGATAGAACATCGCTTCGGTCAGGAAATCCGGTTTGCTTTCATCCAGGCGGTCCTGGCGATAATGGACATCCACTTCTCTTTCCTCGACCACCACAGAATCGGGAAACAGATGATGGTCCCGCATGTCATTGAAGGTATAGATATAGTCCCCCACCAGCCGTCTTGATTCCCTTTTCCCGAGCAGGTATCCCACCCATTCCAGACGCAGGTTTTCAGTTCCGGGCTTTTTCTTTTCGTTATAAAATGAGCCGAAAATGGCTTGGAGCATGTGGTCCCGGATCTGTTCCGCATGATCCACCTGGTGCCACCGGTCGCTGATCATTTCCCAGTGCCAGGTGCCCTCCCGGGCTGCATAATCACCCGCCACCTCCATGGCCCAGGGTACTTCCGGAAACGCATATGAAGAATCTGATTCGCAGCTGCGCCAGAGGACCGAGGAGCCCAGGACCCTGTTGTCCGGTTCCTCCGGGCTCCAGAGCTCACCGTAACGATCCCAGGATTCATTGTACCTGTCAGCCTCTTCTCTTCCGTACATGGTTTCTGCACCCGCCCAGAAACCGATCCATCCGTCCCCGGTACAGTCTGCAAAATAAGGAGCGATGAACCGGATCCTTTCACCGGTGGAAATATGTCTTGCCTCCACCCGGGTGATGGTACTGCTGTCGGTGGTTGCATCAAGTGCACGGAATTCCAGGAAAAGCCTGATACCGGGATATTTTTCCATGTTCCGGTGCCTTCTGGCCTCATCCTCCAGGGCTTGGGGAGAACCATTGGGATAATGACGGGTATCCAGCATTTTGAGGATTCTCTCAAAATGACCGTAGATGCCCAGGGTATGGACCCTGATCTCACTGCTGGCATTTCCACCCAGAACCGGCCGGTCGTGGATCAGGGCCACCTTCATGCCCTGTTCAGCCGCTGCAATGGAAGCCGCACATCCGGCGATTCCCCCTCCCACCACCACCAGATCGAATTCCAGCTGCCGCAGCGGAATTTCCCCGGAAGAGGTCAAACTGTTCCTGAGTTCCACCAGCTGTTCACTGCGGTTGGTCGGAGTGCGGTATTTGTTACAGATGTAAATGGCATCGCACCTGCCATTAAAACCGGTCAGGTCCGCCAGTTCCAGGATCGCCTCCCCTTTTGCAATATTCATCTTTCCCGCGTAGTTCCATCCCCAGCCGGGGTATTCCCCTATGGTTCTTTCCAGGGATACCCCGTTGATCAGGATCCGGAACCTTCCGGGAGCCTTCCAGTGCCCCGGTGCCCAGTTCGTGGTCCGGGCCCATACGTGGTAAGTGTTACTTGCGGGGATCTGTATGGCGGTGGTGGCATTCTCCACCGGTTCGCCCAGTCCGTGCGCCATCAGGTAAGGGGATCCCATCTGTTCGGTGAACTGGGGATCCACCACCCATCCCCCCGGGTTTTCAAAGCTTTCGCATTCCACAAAAACCTCCTGCTTACATCCCAAAACTGCCGGGATGAACCAAGCGAGGAGCAGAAGTTTTCTCATGCTGTTCATATTTATTGTTCATTCTTTTTCGGCCCTGATCCAGATCCCCGATCCGGCCGGAACCTTCACCCGGATGGAATTGTCTGAAACGGCAAGTTCCGCATCATCATATACATTCACCGCAGCACTGTAGGCCAGGACACCGGAATGGATCATGATCTCTTCTTCCTCCCCGTCGTTCAGGATAAAGTAATGATCGGCCCCGGGTGCGGCACGCCGCATGACCACACAGGTGGATGCTTCCTGAACTTCGAAGCATGGACGGGATTCCCCCAGGGTATAAAAGGCAAGCAACTGTTCCATGGCTTCATTACCGGGCCTGAAGGTCATCCTGGATGCCTCGAAATTGATCAAAACGGCCTCTCCGCTTCCAAAACCGGAAGCCACCACGGCAGGCAGTCCGTTATCAAAAGTGTGCAGGACCCGGGCATCGTTCACCATCAGGTCACCATACTGGGTTTCGAGGGGGTTGCCCTCCAGGGCCATTTTCCGGTTAAAGGAATGATAATTATCGGATACCTGGACGCCGAACAGGGATGCGAAATCCGATCCGTCGCGTTGTTTGTTCAGGCGGCCGTAGTGATCGATCATCAGAACGGGAAAATCGGCCACCAGCCGACCCCCGCGGGCCACATAATCTTTCAGAATGCTGAAATGGGTATGATCAAGAGCCAAAATATAAGGCATATAGATCACCGGGTAACGGTCGGCAAGACCCGCTTCCAGGTCCCGCTCCGTGACATATTCGAAGGGGATATGATGATTCATCAGGGCCCTGGAGATGCCCAGGCGTGCCTCGGTATGATACTGCCTGAATTTCAAATCCCGGTCGGTTTTAAAAACAGGAGTATCCAGTTGATAAGATCCAAGGGAGAGCCTTCCCAGCATGGCCTCGTTTTCCCAGCTGTAGAGGATTCCCACCATGGGTTCGTCCATGGCTTCCCACAATTCGAAACGGTGCTCCTGGATCTTCCTGGAAAAGTTCCCGGCCACCCTGGCCCGGACGGACGGATTTCCCTGGATGTCGGTCAGGGCATATTCTCCCACCTCCCAGCCCTCCCCCCGCGAGTTCCACATCCACAACCCGATCCCTTTCAGTCCCGCTGCCAGGTAGGCCACCATCAGCTGGGACATGGTCCGGCCATCCACCGTATTGCCCTGGTAACCGCTCCACTGGGTCGGTCCGCCTGTAGATTCCCAGGTAGCGGCCCATCCTCCTTTGAACATATCGGACACAGTGCGGGCCTGCCAGTAGACCGGACGCATCAACTCATTGTCCACCAGGAAGAAATGATGTGTCAGGTGAATGGATGCATAAAAGGACCCCCCGATCGAGGCAGTCTTTGCCTGGCCTTCCAGATCCCACGTATTCATGGCCTGGTTCTCGAAGATCTGGTGGCCACCGGTCCTTTCAGGCTCTTCGGGGTCCCACCGGGTATACAGTTCCATAGTTTCCCGGTAATGGTCCGCGATCAGCTCTGACTGGAATTTCATGGCGTCCCGGAACCTGCGGAAATCTTTGCTGAGCCTGCCTGTACCATTTCCGTACCGGTCAAAGCCGGTTCCCTTCAGCTCTTCTGCCGCCTGCAGGAAGCTGGTGAAATGGCAGGGACCCGTGAAGCCACAGTTCCAGGCCTCTTTCAGCCGGTCCAGTGTGATATATTCTTTTTCCAGCCATACCGCGAAATGAGGGATCAGTCTCCCGGGCATCCAGGGATTGTTCCTTCCGGGTTCGCCCATGCCTTCCGGGCGGGGTGGTTTATCCTTCATGCGCTTTACCCTTTCACGCCATACCTGCTCCTGGTAAGCGATCATTTTCGGATGTTTCTGGACCTCCTTCATATTCTCCGCGTCCACCTGGAGTTCGATCCCAAGCCTGTCAACAAGGGTCTGGTCGATCCGGACCCATCCTCCTTTTCCGTAATACCAGGGACAGAGGCCGGCATCAATGGCGGTACGGTAGACTGTTTCCTTAAAACCCGGGGGATTCCCCGGAGCTACCAGCTGGATCTGTTTCAGGGCGGTGAACCCGAGCGACCGGATGGTGTCGAATGCCCTTTGTATTTCCTCCAGCCCCTCATCACGCTGCTGGTAGTACACCACCCCTACCGGGAAAGGTTTGATGGCACGGAGTTTCTCCTGCATGGGACTTACATTCAGACTCAGATAGAGACCGGTGAGATAGGGACCTTCCCCGCGGCGCAGCTGTGTTCCGCTAATCACCGGGAAGGTGTCGGTTCCGGGCTGAAAAAGTTGCTGGTTCTTCCGGGATGGGTCCTCCACGCATCCAGCCAGGCAAAGAAGTACCATGAATCCAGATGTAACCGTTCTTAACATAAGTTCATCTTGAACAGTATTTTGCATAATCTCCCACCAAAAGGTGCACGGGAGGCTCATCCTCATCAATCCCGGGGAAACGGCCCACCGGCTTATAAAAACGGTTGTCCGTGTGGTCATCGTTGACAGTGCTTACCTCACCGACCAGCACTTTCCCTTTCCCTTTTTCCCCGTAGAACTTGTGATAGAGCCGCTGGTACAGGGTAATGCTCTCTCCCGGGGAAAGGGTCACCGTATCGCCGGGTGACAGTTGTTTCCTGATCCCGTCCACGCTTACCTCAAAGTCATGGCCGGCAAATCCTTCCGATTTATCGGAGGGATATAGTTCGATCACCAGGTTACCGCCCCCCCTGTTGATGATGTCTTCCATCTTGGACCAGTGAAAATGCATGGGTGTGACCTGCTGTTCACCCACGATCATGATCTTTTCCGCATAAGGTTTTTTATCCCTATGAAGGTTCCCGTTCCTAAGAGTGAACAGCAGAAGCCCGGTGGAAGCAAAATCGCCGGATCCAAAATCCGTGAGGTCCCATCCCAGCTGGTTTTCAGTGATCTCTTTACAGGTATCGCCCCGATGCTTCCATTTTTCGGGCGGCCAGTATCCCCAGGGAGGGAGTTTGAAATGCATGGAATCAAAAAAGTCTTTGGCATCTTTGATCAGCCGGTTTATTTCAGATCTCTTCATCGGCTTCTGTTTTTTCCTGTTCCAGTACCTGACCGTCCTGCAGCAACACGGCCCTGAGCTGCCCGTAGGGGATCTGATGAACCCCTTTTTCCTCTTCGATGGCAAGACAGGCAAGCGTTGCTGCGCTCTGTCCGAGGATCATGAAGACAGGTTCCATTCTGATGGAACCGAAGGCGATATGAGAGCATGAGAGGCAGACGGGGACCAGCATGTTGGAGCACTGCTCCCGGACAGGAAGGATGGAATTCATGTCGATCCGGTACGGTTCGGGCGGTTTCACCCCGATATCGCCTTCGTTCTGGACGAAACCGTCCGGTTTGATATACCGCTGTGTATTGTGGGAATCCATGGTATAGGAGCCCATTCCGATGGAACGGGTCACCTCTTCCCTGCCCAGGACATGGTGCTCGGTCATGACAAAATTCCCGATCATCCGCCTGGATTCTCTTACATAGATGTTGTAAGGCCAGTGTCCGTTGTCGGCGAACTCGTCACGGGCGTATCCCCACCGGCTCATCTCCTGCCTGATTTCAGGGGGAACCCGGGGATCGGTTTTTAAAAAATAGAGCAATCCCTTCTGGTAGGATATGTGTTCGCGGATGATCTCCCTGCGCCGGCTGTAGGACCCTTCGGGGTAATCGTAATTCATTCCGATATTATCGAAACTGAAAGGACCGTGATTGTTCACATCGGTCTTCCCGTTGGGTATGGGATCAAATTTATGGAATACATCACGCCAGCCTGTTTCGAACACCCGGACCAGCAGAGCATACTGTGTGGAGTCATATCCTTTTGGACGGGTGATCTCCACCCGGTTCTCAGGGACCGTGGTCAGGCAAAGCCTGAAACAGTAAGCCTGTACCTTCCTGTCGCCCGAACAATAGCTTCCGGGATCTTCCGTGGAGATCCGGGGAAGCACACCGCTGGACGGATCCCCCGGGATGACATAGGGACTGATGTCGTGTTTGAAATGGTGACTGTGATGGAGGACCCCGGTCTGTACCCCGTTCCATTGTTCTCCGTAAACCTTGCATCCTTCCCTGCCCACAGTGTAACTGACTCCTGCCGCCGCCATCAGGTCGCCTTCGTAGGTCGCATCGATAAAAACCTTTCCCCGGAATACCTTTCCACTCAATGTCTGCAGGGAAACAATGGCTCCATCCTCACTGGTGATCCCATTTTCTGTGTCCAGCCATTCATCGCGGTACACCCGGATCCGTTGTTCTCCGATCATCTGATCAAATACCTTTTCGGCGGCATGGGGCTCGAAGATCCACATGGTCCGGTTTTCCCCGTCGATGGCCACGTTGCCCTGTCCCCGGTTCCCGTATTCCTCTTTTTCCTGCCACTTCCAGGATGCTTCTTCCTGGTAATGCAGATAAAGCCGGTGGTAAAACTCCCGCGCCAGTCCCCCGATCACCGACTTGTCACCCGTGTCGGTCCATCCCAGTCCGGAAGAGCTCATTCCCCCGAGATGCATATCGGGTGAGACCACCACCACTTCTTTGTCCATTCTTGCAGCCTGAACGGCGGCTGTCACCGCAGCGGAGGTTCCCCCGTAAATAACAATGTCGGCGACCACCGCTTCCCCGGCCGATGGCCCTCCGGAATTCCGGCAGGAGGTTCCGGTCCATAGAATAGATGCTGCAATCAGCATGAATGCGATTCCCTGTTTCATGGTTGCTAAATGATTTAAATAAAGGATGTATTTCCCGGCAATTTAATCATTTGATGGAGCTTATCGTGTAAAAATGTCCCAAACTTACATTGATTCGGGACAGGGATACACGGAACCGCTGGAAATATTCCCTTAAATTTGTTCCTGATCCTTACATAATACCCGGTTGATGAAAACGGTCCCAGCCATTTCCCGGTGTTTGCTTCTTGTGCTGTTTCTTGCCTGCTCCTGCGCCACAGGAATTGCCCAGGAGCAATATTACGATGTAATCAGGCAGGTGGATGACGGTCTCCTGGCCGATGGAACGCGGTTCCATTTTTGGGAGCAGGAAACCCGTTATATGCACACCTATCATGTGGCCTGTGACCATCCTGAGGCAAGTGACAGGAACCCCGGTACCGAACAGGAACCCTTCCTTACCATTTCCAGGGCAGCCTCCATTCTCCGGCCCGGGGAAAGAGTGGTCATCCACGGCGGACTTTACCGTGAGGTGATCCACCCGGCCTGCGGGGGCAGTGGTCCTGCAGGCATGATCTCCTATGAAGCAGCTCCGGGTGAGCCGGTAGTGGTTTCGGGCTCCATTGTCCTTGAGGATCGCTGGGAACCCGGTAAAGGATGGAACTACGGAAGTGCGGATGCGGATCGTCCGGATACGGTCTGGCAGTATGACCTTCCCGGGAAGGTGATGGACGGGTACAATCCCTTCGGGATGATGAACATCCTTCACGACCGGGAGTACCTGCAGGTTCAGAAAGTAAAAATGGAGGCCCATTTCAAAAGAAGGGGCATGCTCTTTCTGGACGGCGTTCCTCTCAAACAGGTAATGAAACCGGTGGAACTGATGCCCGAAAAGGCAGGAGCTTTCTGGGTGGAGCACAACGGGCTCAGGATCCATGTGCGTTTCCCTGAAGGGACCGGTCCCCGGGATCATCTGGTGGAGGCGGCTATCCGCGAACAGCTGTTCGTTCCCTGGTCCTATGGCACGGGTTATATCAGGATCAGGGGGATCACTTTCATGCATGCTGCCAATGGATTTCCGGTCCCCCAGCGGGGAGCGGTTTCTTCAAACCGGGGAAATCACTGGATCATTGAGGATTGCACCATTGAACAGGTGAATGCCCTGGGGGTGGACCTGGGCAATGAAATGTGGCACACGGAAGACCAGGAAGGGATCGGGTTCCATATCTTCAGGCGGAACACTGTCCGCCGGTGCGGAATCGCCGGACTGGAAGCCATGCGGGCACCAGGTTTGCTCATCGAGGATAATCTGTTCGGGGATATTGGCTGGCAGGATGCGGAACATGGGTGGGAATCGGGTGCCATCAAGCTTCACCGGGCCAGGGATTGCCTGATCCGCAGAAACCTGTTCAGGAGGATCCATTATGCTCCGGGCATATGGCTCGACTACCGGGCCAATGACAATTGCCGGATCACCCGGAATGTTTTCACCGACGTGATCACCGCCCGCGGGTGTATCTATGTGGAAGTGAGCCGGAACCATTGCCTGATCGATCATAATATCTTCCATAAGACCAGGAGCCAGTACTGGATCAGCGGCGATTACGGTGCCGGTGGAAGTGCCCTGTATACGGATGGATCGGACAGCATCGATTTTCAGTACAACCTGACCATGGATATTGAGAATACCGGGTATGGTTCTTACCTGAATGCGGAACGGATCGTGGGAATGCGTGGAGGTTATACCAGGTTCCACAGGGTGAGACATAACATCTTCGCAGAATGCGGGAAACATGCCATTGAATTTCCCAACAGGTACAATGAATCGGATTACAACCTGTTCAGCGATGTGAATCCGGGGTACCTGAAAATGGCACTTCCTGCTCCTGCCCTGCTGCTTGACCTGGAGGCCTGGCGGATCGCTTTCGGATGGGAAAAGAACGGCCGGCTGGTGCATATCCGGCCGGTACTGGACAGCAACACGCTGGAATTCTCCATGACTGTGGGCGATGAAGAAGAACTGACCGGAGTGGAGGCGGGACCGTTCAGGGAGATCAGGGATTATTCCGGTATTTTGCTGGATCCGAGAAAAATTGACCGATGAGTTTCAGCATGCGCATCCTGACGTCCGGACTGGTACTGCAGGCCATCCTGATCACGGCATTCCCCTGCTGCGGTCAGGATTACGAACCGGCTTTCAGGGAAAGAGCGAACTACCTCCTGGATTATGCGGCAGATACCTACAGACCGCCCAATCCTGATTATCCGGACCCGGAAAAGGTATACTGGCCGGTTGCTATTGCCCGGTTCTGCAAATACGGCAAGCAGGACGAACGGACCAACGGCTATATCGAACAATTCCGGGAAAAATCGCCTTTCCATTTCATCCTTGCGGGCATGGCCAGGCTGATGCCCATGTTCGGGGATGCCCCGGAGCTTCGCAACCACCGGCTGGAATACCTGGAGAACGTGATGAACCGGACCGACAGTTATAATGCATGGACCTGCGAGGGGACCGAGAACCATATCAACATGAGCCGTACCAGCGGATATATTTATGCAGAGTTTATGGAAGAATACCCGGAGCTTTTCCCGGAAGCTTCCGCATGGAAAGACAGCATGAAACGCTGGATCGAATCCTTTTCCACCACCATCTACCGGCTGGGGACCAGTGAATTCAATGCCAGCACCTACGGGATCTATAATATCATCGGCTGGCTGAACCTGTACGATTTTGCCGGGGATCCGCTGGTCAGAAAACAGGCAAGGGCGGTCCTTGACTATTATGCCTGCGAGATCGCCCTGCATTATACCCAGGGACTGACCGGGGGCCCTGAATCCAGGGGGGCACCTGAATCAGTTGCCTGCCGGACGGAGACAGATTACCTGGGATGGCTGTGGTTCGGCGGCCTGCCCCGTCCTGTCGATGAGAATTTTTTTGTTTCGGATACTTACAAACCGCCCCTGCAGAGCGTTCATGCGGCGACCAGCGGTTACCGTCCCCCGCGGGAGGCGGTCTGGCTGGCAAAAAAGGAATTCGCCGGACCGGTCTTTTACAGGAACAGCAAAGCTGCCTATTTGCTGGGCAGGCCCTCCTATATCAAGCATGTCCAGTACATCCATCCTGATTTTTCACTGGGATCTGCATTTTATCCCTACGGGGCCTTCGGATCATCGTGTTACAAGAATGTAACCTGGAAGCTGGTCTCCACAGTGGACGATGGCCCCCGTGCAGACCCGCAGATGGTTACCGGAGGCGGTATGTACTATCCCGATATGACGGGAAAGATGAGAAATCCCTGGCTGCAGGTGGCACAGCATGAGAATGTGCTCATCCAGCTCAACAAATCGCCGGTCAATGCAGCTTCCCTTGTGGAGGGGATTGATTCGATCTTTCACCTGTGGAGGTACCGCTGGCAGCGTGATTTTGTGGAAAGGTTCTCTTCCAGCGATGATAAGCTGCTGCAGGTGGGAAATCCCGTTAAATTCCAGACCGGGGGAAGACCGGGGGAAGAAGGGAACGGTGCCTATGTCTGGTTCCCCGATGCCACCTCATGGATGGAGCATAAGGAAGTGCTTTTCCTGGAACTGGAACGATGCTACGCGGCCATCCGGTCCCTGGCCCGTTCCGTCCCGGAAACCCGGGAAGAGAAATATGTGGTGGACCGGGCTCCCTGCGGCAGGGTATGCGGTTTGCTCCTGGAGGTTTTGCCGGCCTCTGATTTTGGCAGTTTCCGTGAATTCAGGAAAAAGTACCTGAAACGAACGGAACTGGACTGTAGCGGACTGGTTTCCCACGAAAGGATCCGCTACAGGGCATATGACCAGAGACTTATCGAAGTGAATTACCGGGATTCGGGAACATTTACCGAGCCCATATACGATTGGGGATACGGGGTGACCGTTCCTTTGGTGATCCAGACCTCCCCGCCGTTCATCCAGCCTGAATGGCCCGGGGGAAAAGGCCACGGAAGACTGGCCGGCTGGTCGGTGAACGGGGATCACGTGGATCTGGCTGCTCCCTGGAAGGTTTACGGCGGTCCCCACCTGGAGGTCGGCGAAGGCATCCTGACCGTCAGGGATGATTCAGGAAATATTTACCGGGTGGAAACCCGGGGGGAGGTCCCGGAATTTACCCGGAATGACGTAACTTTAACCGACTGATCCTTCCTGCTGCCTGCTGCGGGAAACATATAAACCGATAAACCGATCCTGAAATGTATTCGAAACTGACAAAAGCCGCGATCATCCTTCTATCCATTGGATCCGCCATACTGGGCGGATGCAGCGGCAACGGGGGTACTGAAAGTCAAAAAAAACCCAACATTTTGCTGATCATGACCGATGACCAGGGTTACGGGGATGTGGGTTACCACGGGAATCCTTATATCCGGACCCCGGTGATCGATTCCCTGGCCGCTGTGGCTGCCCGGATCGATCCTTTCTATGTATCGCCCGTATGCGCCCCCACCCGGTCCAGCCTGATGACCGGTCGATACCATCTCCGTACCGGGGTATATGACACTTACAATGGCGGGGCCATGATGGCAGCCGGCGAGGTGACACTGGCCGAGGTGCTGTCCGGGAACGGCTACCATACGGGGATGATCGGGAAATGGCACCTGGGCGATTGCTACCCCCTGCGGGCCATGGACCAGGGCTTTCAGTATGTCCTTGCCCACAAGGGAGGGGGTATCGGTCAGCCGGGAGATGATTTCGGCAATTTCACCAGGCCCGACAGCTCCTACTTCGATCCCTTTCTCTGGGAGAACGGTCTCCGGGTCAGGCGTAAAGGATACTGCTCGGACATCTTCACAGACCAGGCCATTGCTTTTATCCGGGAACACAGCGAAAGGAACCCGGAACAGCCTTTTTTTCTTTACCTGGCCTTTAATGCACCCCACACCCCCCTGCAGCTGCCCGGTCCCTATGCCGGTGAGTACGCGGATCTGGAATTCGATAGTGCAGATTTTGAGAGGGCCGGCTCCAATCTCCAGGAGATGAATGAACGGGATCTGATGGATGCCAGGCGGGTGTACGGAATGGTGAGCAACATCGATGATAACCTGAAAAGAATGGTATCCGCCATGGAAGAACTGGACCTGATGGAACAAACCCTGGTGGTCTTTCTGACCGACAACGGCCCACAGCAGCGCCGCTACACCGCTGGCCTAAGCGGAAGGAAAGGCAGCGTGCTGGAGGGAGGCATCCGGGTACCCTGCTTTTTTCACTGGCAGGGAAACCTGGAGAACCGGCTGATCACCCGGCCCGCGGCACACATCGATATCATGCCCACCCTGCTGGAACTGGCTGGGATCTCCTACAGGGGTGAGATGGACGGGACCAGCCTGGTCCCCCTGCTGAAAGGGGAAAAGAGCGCCCCGGAGGAACGTTCCCTCTTTTTTGTCTGGGCCCGGGGCTATCCCCAGCGATATACCAACATGGCCGTGCGGAAAGGAGAATTTAAGCTGGCCGGGTTCATCGAGCACGGGGCTTCCGCAGACAGTCTGAAAATGTACAACCTGGAAGAAGATCCTTTTGAACAGAGAGCAACAGGGGCGGATCATCCGGAGATCAAAAAGGAACTGACCGCAGAGCTGGACAGATGGTACCGGGAAATGCTCAGCAGCACCCATCTCCTGGAGCCTCCCCGGATCGTGATCGGATCGGAACATGAAGACCCGGTGATCCTGGGCCGGAACGACTGGAAAAGTCCCAAGGCCAAAAAGTGGGCCTCACCGGATGCTTATGGCTACTGGGACGTGGAGATTACGGATCCGGGCCCCTATGATGTCACCCTGGTGTTCAGGGATCCCTTTTCCCGCCAGGGGAAGGGTTATGTGAGGGCGGGGATCCGGCAGTACTGGATCACCCTCCAGGACACTTCCCTGCATGAGATCACCCTTCAGGGGGTCACTTTTGATCCCGGGAAGCAGATGTTTGAAGGATGGGTCGAATCACAGGGAAGGATCATTGCCCCCATCTGTATTGAAGTATCAAAGAAATAACCCGGGTTCATCTATTTTAATATCAGCTTTTTATGGATCCTTTTCGCTCCTTCTCTCACCTCCAGCAGGTAGGTTCCTGCCGGGTGATTTCCCAGATCGATCCGGGTGTTCAATTTTCCTGCAACGGATGGCGTGGTCTGTTCATGAACCACCCGGCCGGAGAGATCATACAGGATGATCGCAACCTTTCCGCTGCCTGCAGGGCTGTATGAGAGGGTGACCATCCCGTGGGAGGGATTCGGGTAAAGGATCAGGTCCGCCTTACGGCCGGCGTCCGGCACCCGGGTGAAGAAAACGGATACAGGTTCACTGTAGGCCGACTCCCCGTGAATCCCCACCGCTTTTATCCGGTACCTGATCTCGGGACCCTGGCAGATGGCCGAATCCACAAAACAGACCCGGTCGGCGGGAATTTCGGTCAGGACAGAGAAATCAGCCTGCCCGCTTTCCCATCTTTCCAAAACAAAACAGATTTCATTGTCGGACCGGTCCCTCCAGGAGATCCTGATCCGTGATCCCTCTGCAAGGGATGCCTGCAGCTTTTCCGGTCTGTCCGGCAGATGATCCCCTTCCCGGAATGAGACCAGCTCGATCCCTTTTTCTTTTCCCAAATTTCTGCTGTACTTGCGCTCTATGGCATTATTCCAGTGCTCATGGACCCCCAGGCTGCCCGTTCCGGTACCGTCCTGTTCGGGGTCATAAAAAACCCCCGAGGGGGGAGCATGGGCCAGGGCGGCTTCATGCAGGTAATTATCCACGTTCCCGTATACCTGTGTCATGGAAGGTTCGCTGCGCAGGAAATCCAGTCCCACCGATTCGATGGCCACGCCATCTATGGACATGAGAATGCTGGATGTGAAATTGCCGTTGAAAGGTGCGGAGGACCAGACCTGGTTCTGATCCACATTCCCGTGCTGCGTTTTCACGGCAAAAAGTCCGTCGATGATAAAGAGCAGGGTCTTTCCCCCCAGGTCTCTGTGGCCCATCAGATCCACCAGGGTATTGTAGGTGGCCGTATCCCTCATGGGCAGGTCCCAGTAGTCGAAATCGTGAACGGCGATATAGGGATGGATCCCCGCTGCCCGGGGTGAGGAAAGCTTCTCATTGTCGGGATTGCGGGAAATGATGCTTCCCACATGGTTCTTGGCACAGATGGTCACACCGGCCAGATCGTGCCCCTTCATGTTCCCCAGGTTGATGAGGTAGTCGGCCTCACTGACTGTTCCGGGCAGGTAGGTGGGATGTCCTCCTCCCTGTTCAAGGGTAAGTTCCCGGCTCCATTGCACCCCTGCCGAAAGATCTGTTTCATATCGCACCCTGCCGTTCCCCCCCACCGCATCCACGAACCGGATCCCCGGGTAGTTGGACCAGATCGCTTCCGTGATGTAGTCAGGAACCGGACGGCTGATGTCATAGAAGGTGATGCAGGAATCGGGCACCCCTGCCCTTTCCACCAGCTGGGTGGCCAGGGCCATGGCCACATGGGGGGAGGTGTTGGTCCCGTCGTCACGGTCCCCGTGACTCCCCGCCGTATTCATGTTGATCTTCACGGCGATCTTTTCTCCCGGGAGGTAGCCGGCGGGATCCTTCCCGTGATTATCTTTGAAATGGGCAAACAGGGCGGCCCATGCTGCCCGGTCCGTTCTTTCTCCGGTCAGCATGCAGAGCGAGTGCATGAATACTGTATCAAGCCCCTGCTGGTCTGCCATTTCCGGTTCCCAGAAATGGCCCCCGGTACCCCGGAAAAGGACCATTTCCGGATGGTGGACCCAGGTGACACGACCGGGATGGATCCCCGTTCCCGATCCCATGGGCTTGTTGGAGCCCTCCGCGGGGATAAAATTGCCCCCTCCGGTTGTGACCCCCCAAATCTGGCCCGCCTCGGCCATCCAGGAGTGTATGGTGAACAGGACCAGCAGCAGGGTGAAGCATGCCGCCTGGAACCAGGGAAGGATTGGTTTTGATCGCCTGAACTTCCTGATCCAAGTTACCGAGGAGATCAATCCCGTGATCCAGATGACAAATGCACTGGCCAGGGGGAATGCAGCACGCTGGCATGGATAAGCGGCCCTGCGGGGATCAGGAATGACCCGGATCACGAACCAGACCAGGGCAGCGAATCCGACGGCCATCGCCCAGGCTTTCTTCGCAAGGTCTTTCTTCATCAGCCTGCTTCTTTACAAACAGCAACTCAATAGAAAGAACAGAGAGTGCCTCTTTTGAGACACTCTCATCATTATGAGGATAAATAGGCAGGGAGCCGGCCCCGCTCCCTGCTTCATCTTAGAGTTTACTGGACAACCAGGGTTTTCTGGGTCCGGGTATCCCCGTCTTTGACCTCGATCATGTACATGCCTTTTTCAAAGCCTGAGAGATCGATCGTGGTTTCGAGGGTACCGGTGGCATTCATCACCACACCGGAATGTGCCACCCGTCCGGTGAAGTCATATACAGTAATGGTAACCATGTTGGCCCGGTCACTGCTGTAGATGAGGTTCACCCTGTCCTGTGCCGGGTTCGGATAGAGGCTGAAGCCCCCGGCCAGCTCTTCCGGACCGGTGGATACCGTACCCGGGAGTGCCTGTCCGACCGCATAATACCCGTCGGCGATGTCGCTGACGCTGAACACCAGCTTCTCACCGTCCATCACGGGAGTGATGCCCAAGTCGGCCCAGTCGTCTTCACTGGTGGCCCTGTGGGACAGCATGTAACCTTCGGCCGATCCGAGGGTGAGCCCTGCTTTGGTGAAGTCAAATACCATGTCTACATTGCCGCCATCTCCCGCGGTTTTCACATACCACATCCTGCTCCACACCTTGTTGGCATCTTCGGAGATGTCGGCACCGTTGTGGGCGGCAAGCACGAAATCACCCGCTGCCGCAAACCCGTCAGCTTTGAGCTCCAGGGCGCCACCGGTGGCATGGAGATGTTCCTCCTCGGCCGATTCAGCAAGGTCACCGGCCCTGCCCACTCCGATCAGATCCGAGGTATAGGTGTCATGGTCATACATGTTCATCACACCCTGTGCTCCGATCAGATGGAGTCCGTATTTGGCTGCCAGGTATTCATGGACGATCAGTGTCTGGGCCATGTTCACAGTGGAGTTGAAGGCAACGACCTCTGCAATGTTCATGGCCTGGAACCCGCCGATGATGACCGGTGCATGGGTGGCCTGGACCGGTCTGCCGTAGGCGGCCGTATTGTCCAGGAATCCATTGGTGATGAAGTATCCCAGTCCGTGATCCCCGTTGAGACCCACATTAAAGAGATAGTAACGCTCATCATCGATGATGGAGTCATTCTGGACAAACAGATCCCGGGCAATGACCCACTGCATCTCATTGGGATTGGAGCCTCCGTTCATTTCAAAGACATAGGCTTCCTGGTCATCTCCGGGAGCGGAGATATCCCTTTTCTGGATCAGGGCGGCAAAATCCCCGTACATCTCATTGCGCCTGGACACCATGAACAGCGAGATCCCTTCCCCGCCGTCCAGGTTGTCGGCATCATCCACCACGATGGACCCCCTTTCTTCTGCCGTGGAACCAAACTCGAGCACAGGCAATCCGTTCAGCATACCTTCCCGGTAAACAGGCGGCCGCTTCTGGCTTTCCCCTGTATTGGGGATGCCGTTGTCACCTCCGTCCACCCAGGTATTGTATCCGTCATTCTCGTTGCCCGATGCATCCGGCCACTCGGTGATTTCCGAACCATCGGTCGCACCTGAGATGCCGTCGGCTTTCAGCCACATGGACAGCTCGGGCTGACCCGCTCTCGAGAGGTCCTGGTATCCCACTCCTCCCGGACCGGTTCCCGCGGTTCCGGTGGGCGGAATAACCGTATAGGTGACCTCTGCCACATCGGTTGAATAGGTGAAATCTGCGCTGAATGCCTGGGCTTTCAGGGTGGTTGTCTGATCCAGGATGATGGGTTCGGAATAGAGGGTAGTGGGATCACTGCCGTCATCCGAGTACCTGATCACCGCATCCTGCGGTTCGGCGGTGATGGTCACCTCCACGGGAGGCTGGTACTTCGGTACCGGTGAAGGACTGAACTGCGGCAGTCCGACCGGAGTGATAAAATAGGTACCGATGGCCATCGGACTCGGTTTCAGATCGGGAGCATAGGCCACCGCTTTGAGGGTGGTGGTATCGGTCAGGACAATGGCTTCCGTATATTCGGCGGAAGTATCGTCGGGATCCGTCCCATCGGTGGTGTAATAAAGGGTGGCACCGCTGGTCAGTGTGGAGATCTCCACGGATACCCCGGCGATGAAGTCACCCGGTTCCGGAGAGAAGACCGGCTGACTGGTCTGCTTCTCATAGTTGAGGATCACCTCAGGTGCCTTGTAGGTCCTCCCCGAGATCCATGCCCTGTTGCCGGGAGTTTCATCCAGTCCCTTGATGGCCACGCTGACGTAATCCTTCCCGGCTTCAATGGCCGCATTGACAAAATCCGTGAATTCAGTGGAACTCAGATTGAAGTATCCGCCATCCGGGTTTGCCGTGGCCTGGAAGAACATGGTACCCCCTGCCCCGGGTTTGTTGTTCCAGGTGATCCCGTTTTCCGTCCATTCATTGCTGTTCACCGGGTAAACGGCGAAATTGAAGGCGGTGATATCCGTGGCGGAACTGTGGATCCTGGCATAGAGTTTCAGGGTGGCCGAGATCACGTCTTCATAAGCATCGCTGATATCGAACTTCTGATACACCCACTTGGATTTGTTGTTGGTGTCGTCGTTGATCAGGTGCTGATCTGCCTCCCCTCCGAAGTTCGCATCCGGATTTTCCTGTTCCACATGGGCATCCTCCACCACACTGCAGGACCTTTCCGGTGGTTCCACCGTGTAGTCCAGGATCAGCTGGGTGGCAAAAGGCTTCCAGTTGCTTTCAGCCATCCAGAGACGGTCGCCCGGGGTATCCTCCTTCCCGCGGATGGTCAGAGAGATGGTATCCATGCCCGCGGCCACCGCATCGTTGAAGTAATGGGTCAAATCAACACTGCTCCAGAGAGTATCTTTGCCGGCATTGAACCAGGTCACGTTCTCCTCAAGCAGCTTCTCTCCTGCTGCAGGCTTATTGTTCCAGGTGATGGTGGTTTCCGTCCAGCTATGGTCTTCCACGGCAAATAACTCGGCGAAGAAATTATCCCGCTGGGTACCGCTGCTGTGCTGGGCAATGTAAAGCCTGAGGGTGGCTTTTCCTGCCACGGCATCGGCCGCATCTGCAATATTGAATTTCAGATAGACCTCCTTGGCAGTCCCCCCGGCATCATCCTTCCTGATCTGCATGTCCGAAGAACTGTCCTTGTTGGTATCGGGATCTTCCTGGTCCACATAGGCGTCCTCCAGGATCAGGATGGTATCGGCATCGGGGGTCAGGGTGGGTGAAGTCAGCTTCAGCATGGGTCCCCATCCGCCGTCTCCTTCGCCACCGCACCATTTGAAATCTTCTCCGCTGCCCGATTTATACTGCAGGGCGAATGCGATCTCGGTCATCCCGTCCGAAAGCAACCCGTTGATATAATCCACCAGGGCCGTTCCGTTCTCCACATAGGTCTTGCGGTTGCTCTCCTGGTCCATGGTCACCGTGGCCAGCTCCGTACTCCCGATGGAGGGTTTGTTGCTCCAGCTGGTGGTATCGCGCCGGAAAGCGGTTCCTGCTCCGGTGAGCATGACGGTCATGGTGGTTCCGTCGTTCATATCCGAACGGGTGGAGAATTCCACGCCGGTGATCCCGGTGAAGTCCAGTCCGGCCAGGTTGAATTTCACAAAGGAGATCACGGCCGAATCGCCCGCTTCATTCTGTGAAATAAAGAGGTTGCTGGTATGCTGGTCCACGCCGGTTTTGTCGGGATCTTTTTCGAAGACGACCGCATCACCGGTGGCATAGGAGTTCCCCTCATTGCTGAATTCAAGCTCCAGCATGGGTCCCCATCCGCCATCTTCTTTTCCGCCGCACCATTTGAAATCCGTACCGGACCCTTCCTTGTACTTCAGTGCGAATGCGATCTCCGTGGCACCGCTCATCAGCTTTTCATTGATATAATCCACCAGGGCGGTTCCGTTTTCCACATACACCTTCCGGTTGCTCTCCTCGTTCATGATCACACTGGCCAGCTCATCGCTGGAGGAGGAAGGCTTATTGTTCCAGTGGGTGGTGTCACGCTGGAAGCCGGTACCGGCACCGGTGAGCTTCACGGTCATGGTCGTCCCGTCGTTCATATCCGAGCGGGTGGAGAACAATGCGGTGGAAACCGTACGTCCGTACAGTCCCGCCAGGCTGAATTTGACATAGGAGATTACGGCCGAATCGCCCGCTGCATTCTGGGAAATGAACAGGTTGCTGGGATGCTGGTCCGCACCGGTTTTTTCCGGGTCCTTCTCGAACACCACCGCATCCTCGAGGGCAAATCCGCTGTAGGCCGCCACGGTGGGAGTTACATCGGCTATCTCCAGCATCGGTCCGTATCCTCCGTCACCCTTTCCGCCGCACCATTTGAAATCGGTGCCCGATCCTTCCTTGTATTTCAGGGCGAAGGTGATCATCTCATCACCCGAGGCCAGCTGTGCGTTGATATAATCCACCAGGGCGGTCCCGTTTTCCACATAGACTTTCCGGTTGCTCTCCTCGTCCATGATCACACTGGCCAGCTCATCGCTGGAGGAGGAAGGCCGGTTGTTCCAGTGGGTGGTGTCCCTTGCGATCTGGTCATTGGAGCCGGTCAGTTCCACGGTCATGGTTGTCCCGTTGTTCATATCGGAACGGGTGGAAAAGGAAGCCGTCCCCACCTGCTTGAATGCCATTCCCTCCAGGTAGAACTGCACGTAGGAGATCACCGCCGAATCTCCCGCCTCATTCTGTGCAATGAAGAGGTTGCTGGGATGCTCATCGGCGCCGGTCTTTTCCGGGTCCTTTTCGAATACCACCGCATCCTCATAGGCATAATAAGCCCCTTCGGTGGCGAATTCCATTTCAAGCAGCGGTCCCCACGAAGCATCGCCTGCCCCGCCGCACCACTTGAAATCCTCGCCGTCCCCCTCCTTGTATTTGAGGGCAAAGGAGATCTCCGTGGCACCGCTCATCAGTTTCTGGTTGATATAATCCACCAGGGCGGTCCCGTTTTCCGTGTAGACCTTCCGGTTGCTCTCCTCGTCCATGACCACGGCGGCCAGTTCGCCTGAGGAAGATGGCCGGTTGTTCCAGCTGGTTGTGTCCCTGCTGAACCCGTCCCCGGCTTTCCGGAGCATGACGGTCATGGTCGTGCCGTTGTTCATGTCCGAACGGGTGGAGAATTCTGCGCTGGAAACCACTTTTCCGTAAAGTCCGGCAATATCGAATTTCACATAGGATATCACCAGGGAGTCCTGCGCTGCGCTTTGTGCAATGAAGATGTTGCTGTTGTGCTGATCGGCCCCGGTCTTATCGGGACTTTTCTCAAAGACCACAGCATCATCGGTGGCATACCTGGAATACTGGGCCTGTAAGCTGATCAGACCCGCTCCCATCAGTATGCAGAGCAGCATGAATCGGTAGAATTTAAAGTCAGGTTGTTTCATCAATATGAGGTTTTGGTTGAACATATGTATATTTTTACAGTACCATCCTATTTTATCACCTATCAAAAATACCGCTCATATCCAATGCAAAGGTGTAATCACGTGTCGATCTGACCAGAAAATCGTCCCACCGGAATTCCGATACATTTTTACATGTTTAATGGGACGGGTTTGCATCCAATGTCTCAGGAGATCGGGTAATTTTGATGTACGTAACCGGATGCTGTAAAACCAAACCTGCCGGCCATGAAGCTTCGTCTATTTCATTCGCTTCTTCTGATCTTTCTGGGAACGATCATTTTTGCCCAGGAGAAGACCATCACGGGAAATGTGAGCGGTGCCGGGGATGGCGAGCCCCTTCCGGGGGCAACCATTACCTTGCAGGGTTCAACGGAAGGAACCATTGCGGATGTGAACGGTGATTTTTCCCTGACTGTACCCCGGGGGTCCACCCTGCTGGTGAGTTTTGTGGGAATGGAGGAGAAAACCTTCACTGTGGATGAAAGGAACCATTACAACATTGTTTTGAATGCCAGTGTGGAGGAACTGGATGAACTGGTGGTCATCGGATACGGTACCAGGAAGAAAAAGGATATGGTCGGCTCCGTCTCCTCGGTCACCTCAGAAGAACTTTCCCGGATGCCCTCCACCTCCTTTACCGAGGCCATGCAGGGGAAGGCTGCCGGGGTCCAGATCACCACCAGCAGCGGAGTGCCCGGGGCCAGGACCAATGTACTGATCCGCGGCAGCAGTTCCATCAATCTTTCTACCAGTCCCCTGTGGATCGTGGATGGAATGCCCATCTATTCGGGGGGCGGACTGGAGAAGACCATCGGTTCCACCTCCCAGGATCCCATGTCGCTGATCAATATGAACGATATTGAATCCATCCAGGTCCTCAAGGATGCTGAAGCCACCTCCATCTACGGATCGCGGGGATCCAACGGGGTGGTTCTGATCACCACCAAATCGGGTACAGCTGGGAAAAGCACATTCAATGTAAATGTTTCTTCCGGGATCCTGCAGCTGGGGAAGGACCCTGAAGCCATCGGTTTTACGAATACATCCCAATGGCTGTCGCTTGTGGACCGGGCCCGGGCAAACTCGGGCCTTCCTCCGTTCGACCCTTTCGATATCATCAAATTCTTCCGGGATGATCCCCTGGTCACACTGACCCGCGAGCAGGCCGGGAAAATCGATGTGAACTGGTTTGATCAGATCCTCCGGAGAGGTTCCTACCAGGATGTGAATGTATCGGGTTCGGGGGGAACGGAGAAATCCAACTATTTCCTTTCCTTCAATTTCAATGACACAAAAGGGAATCCCCTGAAGAATTTTTTCCGGAGGTACAGTGCCAGGGCCAACCTGGATTTCGAACCGCTGGATGACCTCAAACTGGGCACCAGGCTCAATTTTTCCTATACCAACAACAACCGGGTCCAGCAGCAGGTGGGCGGAGCCACCGGAAACAACCAGGGGGGCGCCAGCGCCGGATTCGGGAATGCGAACCGCATTGCCCTTCCCTGGTTCCCCATTTACAATTCCGCACATCCCAGCGGCTACTGGAACCCCATGTCCGGAGCCAACCTGGTGGCCAGCATTGACGATGACCACCATTTCGATGAGGTGGAGGCATACAGGGGACTGGGCACTTTTTTCGCGGAATACCAGGTACCTTTTATTGAAGGACTCAACATTCGCAGTGAGGCTTCCATTGATTTTATCCAGAACAACAGTGTATTCTGGGTCTCCGAGACCCTGCGGGAAGATGGTTCCTATGCTTTTGACCGGGCGGTGACCAGGACCGGCATCAATTTTAATGTATACGGAAACTACAACCGGGTTTTCGCAAAGGACCATTCCGTTGCGCTGACCTTCGGATCGGAATGGTACATGCAGCAGCAGTATAACCGCGACAAGGAGGGCCAGAACCTTACGGGCACCTACAAGCAGTTCGGACAACCGGCGGACATTCTCTCGGTCTATGCGGGGCTCAGCGGAGAGGAGTACATGTGGGGTTACATCGGTCGAGGCCAGTATAAATACAGGGACCGTTACCTGGCGGGATTCAGCCTTCGCAGGGATGCCAACTCCAAGTTCGGGGATGAATATCGCTGGGAGACCTTTCCCGCGTTCTCATTCGGATGGATCATCTCTGAAGAGAACTTTTTTTCCAGTTTTACCCGGATCATGAATTTCCTCAAGCTGCGCGGATCTTTCGGTGAGACAGGGAACAAGAACATTCCTTCCAACCGCTTCGTGACCACCTTTTCCAATGACCTGGACAACAGGTACGGGGATGCGGGCCTGATCCCGGGTGGAACGCGCATCTCCAACCTGGGTACACCCACCCTCACCTGGGAAACCACCAACAGCTATGATGTGGGAGTGGATTTCGGGTTTTTGAATAACCGCATTGACGGCTCGATCGCCTTTTACAGGCAGGATGTAACAGATCTTTTGCTCAGATCCGAACTCCCGCCATCTGCAGGGGTTAGCGGCATCTGGAACAACGTGGGTGATATGCGTAACCAGGGATGGGAGATCTCTTTCTCGTCGGTCAGCATCAACAATCCCTCCCTGGGACTCAGGTGGAAAACCACCTTTAACCTGACATTGAGCGCAAACGAGGTGCTGGCGCTCACGCCCAGGTATGACCAGGAAGGTCTGGGGGTCAGTTCGGGACGCACCATTTCCAAGACCGGTAAGGCACTCTGGAACTATTATATCTGCGAATGGGCGGGTGTGGATCCTGATAAGGGAGTGGACATGATCTATGAAATCGATTACGAGCACTGGGAGGAGACCGGGGAGACGGTAAAGACCGGCCGGCTGATCCCCGCCACCCAGACCAACCTGAGCAGGAACCGCATCGTTTTTGAGGACAAAACTTCCCAGCCCACCTATTTTGGCGGACTTGACAATACGCTGGAATTCAGAGGATTTGATCTGAACCTGTTTTTCTCCTTCACCGGGGGACATTACCTGTACGATTATGAAGAACAGCGTACCACCAGTGTACAATACGGACAGGTAGTACTGAGAGAGGAACTGCTGGGCGAAACATGGGAGGAGCCCGGGGATGAGAAGCGTTATCCGCAGCTGGTCTGGGATTCGCAGTACCGGTGGGGCTGGGATATTGACAGGGAAAACCCGGAGTGGGACGGTGATCCTGAGGATCCACGCGCCACAGGATACTGGACCAATACAGAGGACGGGGATCCTGCCGGGGTATATAACAATGAAAGCGGATCCTATTCCAAGTACCTTTACCGGGGTGATTATATCAGGCTCAGGACCGTGCAGCTGGGATATACTTTTCCCGCACAGCTGGCCGGCAGGGCGGGCATCAGCAACCTGCGCCTCTACATGACCTTTTCCAACATGTGGTTATGGACACTGGAATACGAGGGATGGGATCCTGAATCAGGCGGGGGACAGCTGCCCATCCCGAAGACTTACAGTTTTGGAATGAATTTGACGTTCTAATCCGTGAAGCCATGATGAAAAAGCTATTGATATTTGCCGGTGTAATTGTCTTAACGGTACATTTTCCTGCCTGTTCGGATGAGTTCTTCGAGCTGACCAATCCGCCCGAGTTCCCCTGGCTCACCGTAACGGAATTCGAAAGGGCAGCGGTCTCCCCCTACCACTATTCCTTCTTCTCAGGCTGGGGAGGAGAATTCTTCATGACCGACCGGGTATTCCGGGATTGCATGACCGATGTGGTATATCGTATCCCGGGAGCTTCGGCCAATTTCCCCATTGATGTAATCTACAACCGGCAGACCGACATCGACGATGGGCGCAACCAGGGTTGCTTCAGCGCCGGGTACAATGCCATCGGACTGATCAACACGGCACTTGATTTTTATGAGCAGCATAACGGGAATCCCTTTCCCGATGCTTCCAGGGACGACAGGTTGCACAATGTGGACCGCATTGCCGGGGAGCTGCATTTCATGCGGGCTTTTGCCTATCTTCACCATTGTTACAGGCATGCACCGCCACCGGGTACACCCGGCTTTTTCACCGAGCAGCTTCTTCCCTTCAGGGTCAGCTTCACCGATGCCGAGGCTGCCACCACTGCCAGGTTCGTTTCCACCGATACCATCTACGACCGGATCATCCGCGATCTTCAGGCCGCAATCGAACTGCTGCCCGTGGAGTTTGTTGAGGGGCTCCACCACCCCTCCTATGCTTACGGACGGGCGGATAAGAATACGGCCCGGGCACTCCTGTCCAGGGTCTGTTTCCAGACGGGACAGTGGGACCAGGCCCGGGAACAGATCGATGCGGTGATCGGGTCAGGGTTGTACAGCCTGGACCAGGATCCCATCGAAGCCTTTAACCGGAGTGATGCCTCCAGGGGAAACGAAGTGATCTGGCAATCCATCAATTATGACGAAGCACACGGGCAGACCGTGGTCGCCAAGGATGCCACCCTGTTCACCTTTCTGGATTACAGGGCTGTAAACGGAGGCCTCGGGGAGTATTTCCGCCGTTCGACCTGGCACACCTACAGCATGAGCAATGAGATCGCAAAGCGGATAGGCTGGATGGATGACCAGTTGAATGTGACCCCTGAAGCCCTGAGGGACAAACGCTATACCCAGCTTTTTTACCGGCTGGAGGGGAACCGGGGACTCATCGACGATGATCCGAAGATCTACGAGCAGCAGTACACCCAGGTGAAGGAACCCAGGATCTGGGGGAACAAATATTTCCGGGGCCCCGACGGGATGCACACCAATGTGCCGGTGATCCGCCTGGCCGAGCTTTACCTGACCCGGTCCCTGATCAGATACACGGAGGGCGATCTGGCCGGTGCTGCGGAGGACCTGAACAGGGTGCGGTCCAGGGCATGGGATGAACCGGTGGCCGGAATGCCCTACGGATCTTCTGACAGCTACGTAACCGCCGAATCCATCACCGAAGAGATGATCCACCTGGAACGGGTGCGGGAACTGGCTTTTGAGGGAGACCGCCTGACTTACCTGCAGGCGGTGGGACTTCCCATCCCTCCCGGAGAAAGAACGAACACCGGCGAGATCCCATTCCCCTACCAGGGAATGTACTGGACCATTCCCCAGAAAGAACTGGATTTCAAGCTGGAGGATTAATCCTCCAGACGTTTCATGCAGCGGACATTCATACCGTATGATTTGGGCTTATGTCCGGATGAAAGGAACGGTGTATCTTCGGTAAGCAGGAAATAGTATGCTTCACCGGAAATATCCGATCCGCCCGTAAAAAATTCACTGGAAGACCAGAAAGAAGCGATCTGATCGTTCTTATAGATCCCATAGCCCCAGTTCCCGGTGAAAAGGGCGTCGAACCCGGAAGAACTGTCCTCCCCTTTCATCTTGGTTCCCGGAAAATTCCCGTCGCCGTAATTGCCCGGGATGGACAGCACGGAATCCAGGTCCTGGAAGGTCTTTCTGGTGGGAAGGTACCATCCGTCCGGACAGATCCCCTGCACCATTGCATACGGATCTTCAGGATCCGCGGTCTCGCCATTCATCATCCCCTCCCAGGTGTAATGTGCGCCCTCCTGGTTGAAACAGAAATTGCCTGCACAGAACCTACCCTCGATGGGAGAAGCGGGATCGGCCGGGAGATGGAGGGTCCGCAGGTTCTCGGAGAACCAGCACTGGTCACCGATCAGCACGGTGGGATACAGATTGCCATCCACATCGGCAATACTGTCCACACCGCAGACAAAATCAGGTTCGGTGACCTCCACGGTGCCTTCGGTGGCGATCTGGTAAGGAGAGGAAGCATCGGTGACCACCACATGGTAGGTCCCGGCTTCCAGGCCGGTATAATGGAATGTGGTATCGGAGCCTTCCCAGACGGGGCTGTAAGGGGCTGTTCCCCCGCTGACGGTCAGGCTGACAGATCCGTCCGATTTTCCATAGCGGCTGACATCGATTATATCAAACTGTAGATCAAGGGGTTCAGGATCTGGTTGAGATACGCTTGCGGTGATCTCAGAATATCCTTCCTCTCCGAAGGTCACATTCAGGGTATAGTCGCCGGCATAAAGACCGGACAGATCCCGGGTGGTATCCCCGGTGGACCAGAAGTACTGAAAAGGCCCTTCCACCCCGCTCAGACTGACATCGATGGCTCCGTCATCAGCATTGAAGAACGATGCATCGGTGACAGAATACTCAATTTCCATCCTGGGAGGAGGACCGACCTGTTCTTTTTTGCATCCGCCGGCGGCAAGCAGCATCGTGGCCAGCACGGCCAGGAAACAAAAGTGCATTGTATTCGTTCTGCTCATGGGATCATCTTACCGGGTTCAGGATCAAAATTAAGGAAAAGAGTCACCCGGTGATCAGTAAAGATGTCCCGATGAAAGGGTAATTTTGTATTTTCATGGAGATCAATCCGCGATCTGGATCCAAACAGGAAAATGATGAAAAAAGACAGGCGCCATTTCCTTCGCAAAATCGCCGCCGGGGGTATGGCCTCCGGACTCCTGCCGTTATCGCTTGGCAACGGTCTACCTTTGGCCACAGGGAACCGGTCCGGCGGAATAAGAAATCCATACATAAGTCGGGATCAGAAAACCGGGCCGGATCCATACCAGCAGAACTGGATGGACCTGGAATTCGGGATGTTCATCCATTTCGGGATCAATACCTATTATGACCGGGAATGGAGCGAAGGAGACCTGGATATTTCTGTGTTTGATCCCGGCAGCCTGGATACGGACCAGTGGTGCAGGGTGGCAAAGGAGGCCGGGATGAAATACATGGTCCCGGTTGTCAAGCATCATGACGGGTTCTGCC
This sequence comes from Bacteroidota bacterium, assembly GCA_051746185.1. Classification (GTDB taxonomy): domain Bacteria; phylum Bacteroidota; class Bacteroidia; order Bacteroidales. The sequence goes on along the minus strand of JBNJEV010000002.1, from coordinate 81,330 downwards.
TCTGGCCCACAAAATATACCGATTACAGCGTCAGCCAGACCCCCTTCGGGAAAGACCTGTTGGGAATGCTTGCCGATTCAGCTTCCCGGCATGGACTGAAGATGGGTATTTACTATTCATTGTGGGACAGCCACCATACATTGCATGATACCGATGAGAACGGCTATGTGGAGTTCGTGAAGAACCAGATGGAGGAACTTCTGACAGGTTACGGGGAACTGGTCCAGGTCTGGTTTGACGGGTTCTGGAAAAAACAGCAGTCGGGTTGGACCCATACCGACGGGACCCATGCCTCACCCGAGGAGTTCATCCGTGCCTGGCGCATGGAGGGAGCCTACCGGTGGCAGATGGATCATCTTTATCAGTTTATCAAAGCGATGCAGCCCGGCTGCATGGTCATGAACAACGCAACCTCACGGTATCCCGGGGTCCCCCTGCATCCTGTGGATGCCACCTGCGGAGAAAAAGCGTTTACGGAGACCCGTTACAGAAAGGTCTGGCCATGGCTGGGGAAAGATCACTATTTTCCGCTGGAGATCGAGGCCACCATGTCGGTCAGGGGCAACGACCGGTTTCCGAAGGGAAACTGGTTCTGGCATCAGTGGGACCATTCGGTGGCCACAGTGGAACAGGTACGCAGGTGGCTGGAACTTGCCGGGGCGCTGGATGCCAACCTGCTGCTGAACTGCGGACCCATGGCGAACGGCAGGCTCAGGCCCGGGGACGTGGAGGTACTGACCTCACTCAGGGATCCCTGAGAACCAGGAGCTCATTCCTGGCTTTCCGGGCGGTGCTTTTTCGTACATTCTTTACGGATCATTGGGATAATTCTACACTGAAGCCCCCTTCCGATTGTTTACATTCGTTCTGTTGATCAATCAGCTCAACCGATGGAACACGGATCTCTGAAAAGGATGCTGGTTTCACTGGTCATGGTACCTGCCCTGGTATGCATAACCCTGTCATGCGGTCACGAAAAGAAAGACCGGGTGGAATCGCTTCTGGCGGAAATGACCCTGGAGGAAAAGATCGGCCAGATGATGCAGATCTGTTTCAGCACCATCACCACCGACGGTACCAAAGAACTGGACCTGGATCTGGAAAAAGCCAGGGAGGCCATCCTGGAGATGCATACCGGATCGTTCATCAGTGCAACGGGCCGGGCGGAGGATTGGATCGATTTTGTGCACCGTCTGCAGAAGATCGCGATAGAGGAAACCAGGCTTGGGATCCCCCTGCTGATCGGGATCGACCATGTTCATGGTGCCAATTATGTGGATCAGGCGACGTTTTTACCACATAACATTACGCTGAGCTGCAGTTTTGATCCCGAACTTGCTTCCCTGGCTGCAAGGATCACCGCCCTGGAGATGGCCGACCTGGGACTGAACTGGAACCTGGCCCCGGTGCTGGATGTGGGTAAGAACCCTTACTGGCCCAGGTTCTATGAGACATTCGGAGAGGATCCCCTGCTGTGTGAGGTCATGGGGACTTCCTATATCAGAAGTCTGATCCATTGCGAGGGCATCGATCCTTACCGGCTGGCCGGATGTGCAAAACATTTCATTGGCTATTCCGATCCGCGCAGCGGATGGGACCGTACCCCCGCACTGATTCCTTCCCAGGAACTCTGCGAAATTTTCATTCCCCCCTTCCGGGAAGCGGTGAATGCAGGGGTGCAGTCCGTCATGCTGAACAGCGGTGAGGTGAACGGGGTTCCCGTGCATGTTTCACAGTGGCTGCAGCAGGATATCCTGAGGGAACAGCTCGGATTTGAGGGAGTGATCCTGACCGATATCAAGGATATACGTAAGGTGGTGGAAATGCACGCTGCTGCGGCCGACCGGAAAGAAGCCACGCTGATGGCACTGAATGCAGGCATCGATATGAGCATGTCATGCGACAGTTATGAATTCTCGGACATTGTCAGGGAACTGGTAGGTGAAAAGAAGGTCTCCGCAAAAAGGATCGATGAATCGGTCCGGCGCATCCTGCGGCTGAAAGAGGACCTGGGTTTGTTCGATCATCCCTATCCCCGTTCGGACAGGATGGAACGGATCGGTTCACAGGAGCATCACAGGATGGCCGTCAGTTTGGCCGGACAATCCATGGTACTGCTCAAGAATGACGGGGTACTTCCCCTGGAGCCCGGCAACAAGAACATCCTGCTGGCCGGTTTTGCCGCAAATTCCAGAAGGATGCTGAACGGCGCATGGACACTGGAATGGCTGGGCGCAGAAGAAGAGCGTCAGCCGGCAGGGATGCCCACGCTTTACGGGGCCCTGAGGGAAACATACGGTCAGGACCGGATCATTCACCTGGATTCCTCCATCCTTTCGGGACCTGCCGGAAGATCGGTGTTTTTCAGACAGGCCGGCAGATGCGATGTCATTCTCCTGACCCTCGGAGAGGAACCTTACAGCGAGTTCAAGGGAAATATTTCAGATCTTACACTTCCTTCCTCCCAGTTACGTCTGGCCCGGTGGGCCATTTCCACCGGCAAGCCGGTGGTCCTGTTGCTGATCGAGGGTCGGCCGAGACTGCTGGGGGATCTTTCCGGTCAGGCAGATGCCATCATTTTCGCCGGCCTGCCGGGATCAGGCGGTGCCGAAGCCCTTGCCGGCATCCTTTCCGGGAAAGAGAATCCCTCCGGCAGGCTCTCCTTCAGTTACCCCCGGTCACCCGGTCACCACACACCCTATTACCACAAGGCTTCAGATGAATCCCTTGCCCTCTACCCTTTCGGACACGGACTTTCCTACAGCCTGTTCGAGCATGGTCCCCTCACGGCGAGCGATACGCTGATTGACGGCGATTCACCTTTCAGGATCACGGTGACGGTCAAAAACAAGGGAGACCGGACCGGTTCGCAGGCGGTACTGCTGTTCATGCGGGATGAAGTGGGCAGGATCACCCGTCCGGTGAGAGAGCTGGTGGCATTTGAAAAGATCTCACTTGAACCCGGTCAGACACAGGAAGTGGTCTTTGAGATCTCTCCTGAAAGAGACCTTGCCTACCCCGACGGCCAGGGAAACATGATCCTGGAAGACGGAACCTTTTACTTTTTCTCGGGGAATGAACAATGCACCGTGAGGCTTCGGCAGGGGTACTAGGGATTTTCCGGGATCTGTTTTTTTTCATAACTTGACCATGATAGGGAATTGCTGCATGCCGTTATGAATAAGGTAAGGGCGATATGGGTTTCAGGCATCCTGTTGTGGATGATTCTGCCGCTGAGGGGACAGTCCAAGTATATATTTGATCACCTTACCGTAAACGACGGATTATCCCAGAATACGGTCAATGAGATCTACAGGGACAGCAAAGGATTCATCTGGGTGGGCACCAATGACGGACTGAACCGCTATGACGGATACCAGTTCCATCATTACCATTACAGCTACGATGATACAAGTTCCATCAGCAACAACCGGGTCTACGAGATCTGCGAGGATGAGGAGGAAAACCTGTGGGTGGCCACCCGGGGCGGATTGAACCGCTATGACCGGGAGCGTGACCGGTTCGATCGTTATACGACCCGCTCCGTTCCGGGAAGATCCCTGAAGCACAATCTGGTGAGGACACTCTGCAATGATCACCGGGGAAACCTCTGGATCGGGACCCTGGGCGGCGGAATACATGTGATCCCCGCCGGAAGTGATGAGATCAGATGGGTTGATCCGGCTTCCGGATTGCCTTCCGGAAAGGTCAGCCGGGACCAGGCAGTCTGTGATATTTTTCAGGACCGCCATGGTACGCTCTGGGTTGCCACCCATCTTCACGGGATCAGTCGTTTTGATCCGGTTTCCAATGAATACACCTTTTACCCTTTGCAGAAAAAAAATGACAGGGCCATGCACCTGAGCCTTGGCAAGACCATTTTCGAGGACAGCGACGGACTGCTGTGGATCTGTACTGAAGGGGATGGGCTCTATACGCTCGATCCTGTTTCCGGTCGCATCCGGCACTTTCATGCATACGGAAAAGGCGGTTTGCTGCGTTCGGAAATTGTCAAGGATATCCTTGAATTCAATGACAGGATCTGGATCGCTACCGATGGGGGTGGCCTGCATGTATATGATAAGAGCGAAGATGCATTCCGGTACCTGAACATGAATCCGGAAGAACCGGGAAGCCTGAGCAGTGAAGCGATCTACAGCCTTTTTATGGATAACCAGGAGATCCTGTGGGTGGGTACTTTTACCGGGGGACTGAACATCTATGACAGGAACCTGAGGAAATTTGAAATGCACTCATGGGAGCCGGGTAATCCCAACAGCCTGAGCCATCCTACAGTGCTCTGTTTTGCCGAACAGGACAACGGGACCATATGGATCGGAACGGACGGCGGGGGAATGAACAGTTTTGATCCTGAAAGTAAACAGTTTACGCATATATGCAGCAGCAAGGGATCGACCGGTTGTCTGACCGGCCGGGCGGTGACTTCGATTCATCCGGAAGGCGACCTTCTGTATGTGGGGACATACAACGGGGGAATGAACCTGTATGAGCCCGGGAGGGGAGTGATCGGGAGCTACCGGAATGTACCCGGTGATCCACGCAGCCTTGTGAACAACAATGTGTGGGCGATCCAGAAGGATACCGGGGGTTTCTTCTGGATTGGCACTTCTGAAGGGATACAGCGCTTTGATCCGGTCACGGAACAGTTCCGCCTGATATCCTCCCCCAGTCTTTCAGATGTGCGGTACCAGGACAGGGTGACCAATATTTACAGAGACCGTGAAGGAACGCTCTGGTTCGGGGGAGCCAGGCTCTACCGTTTGAACCAGGACAGGGACAGCCTGGTCCCTGTGGAGCTGGATCCGCACATTCAGAGCAGGATCCGGAATATGGATATTCGTTCGGTGTACCAGGACAGCAAAAACCGCTACTGGATCTGTACCGAAGGAGCAGGCCTGGTCTATTTCAATCCCAGTACCGATAGTTCACGGATCTATTCCTCGGTGGACGGGCTCCCCAATAATTCCGTACACCGGATCCTGGAGGATGACCGGGGAGATCTGTGGATCAGCACCAACTATGGCCTCAGCTGCTTTGATCCCGCCACGGGGAAATTCAGGAATTATGACCTCTATGATGGCCTTCAGAGCAACCAGTTCTCATATGCGGCAGCCCTCAGGGCAAGGAACGGGAGGTTCTATTTCGGAGGGGTCAACGGGTTCAATGTTTTTCATCCCGACAGCATCGCCACCAATGAGTTCATACCGCCGGTGGTGCTGACCGAATTACTGATCTTCAACAGACCGGTGGAGATCGGGGGCAGCAACTCACCCCTTCAGAAACATATCAGTGAGACAGACCAGATCACCCTGAAGCATTCCCAGTCGGTGATCACCTTCCGTTTTGCTTCTCTCAATTATACTTCACCGGAAAGAAACAGCTATCAGATCATGATGGAGGGATTTGAAGATGAGTGGCGGGACATAGGCACACAGAGAAGTGCCACGTTTACCAACCTGGATGCAGGCAGGTACACCTTCCGGGTCCGCGGGTCCAACAATGACCTTGTCTGGAATGAAACAGGAACATCCCTGCAGATCAGGGTGCTTCCGCCCTGGTGGCGCTCCTGGTATGCCTATGTGGTATATGGATTCATTATCCTGGTGATACTGAGCATTTACCGGAAAGTATTCCTGTACCAGGCCAGACTCAAACATGATATCCAGATCAAGGATCTCGAAAAGCAGCAGATCGAGGAACTGAACAGGATGGAATTGAGTTTCTTTACCAATATATCCCATGAGTTCAAGACCCCACTCACCCTGATCCAGGGACCCCTGGAGCAGATCGTCTCCAGCGGCTCGTTCGGCCCGCGGATCGATAAACAGCTGGAAATGATGCGGACCAATGTCCGCCGTCTGTTGCGGCTGATCAACCAGCTGATGGAATTCCGCAGGGTGAAGCAGAGCACCATGGATCTGAAGGTGACAAAAGGTGATATTGTAACCCATCTGAAGCAGCTGAAGTCCGTATTTGATGATCTTGCGGAAAGCAGGGAGATCCATTATGATTTCATCACCAGTGCCGATTCTCAGCTGGCCTGGTTCGATCCAGACAAGATCGAGAAGATCGTTTTCAACCTTCTTGCCAATGCTTTCAAGTACACCTCAGCGGGAGGGACCATTGTCCTGGAGCTGAGCATTGACCGGACAGGGAAACAGGTTGAACGGATAAAAGGTGCACAGGAGGCTGTATTCCCGGACGGATGCTTTTTGATCTCGGTAAAGGATTCGGGAGCGGGGATCCCGCCTGACAAACTGCCTCATATCTTTGAGCGTTTTTACCAGGCGGAAAACGAGGAAAGGTATCAGCCGACCAGTGACAGGGGAACCGGGATCGGGTTATCCCTGACGAAATCGCTTGTTGAGAAACATCATGGCATCATCCGGGCTGAAAGCACACCCGGCAAAGGATCCATGTTCATTCTGGCCATACCACTCACGAAGGATATGTATGCGGACAGCGAGATCCGGGAGGAAGGCCAGGTGAGCCGGCCCTCCATCAGTCTCAGACCGGATGAAGAGCTTTTTGTGAAAAAAGAAGAAGAGCGGTCCCCGGAAAAAATAAAGAAAAAGCAGTTACCCGGCGGGAAGACCCCATCAGTCCTGATCGTTGAAGACCATCGCGAGGTGATTGATTTCCTCCGGGAAACCCTGGAACACGAATTCACAGTCTACAGCGCAGAGGACGGATCACAGGGGCTCAAACAGATCCTGGAACATCAGCCGGATATCGTGGTCACCGATGTCATGATGCCGGTGATGGACGGTTTCCAGCTCTGTACGAGGATCAAGACAGACGAAATCACGTCCCATATCCCGGTGATCATGCTTACCGCCAAGGATGAGGAAGAAGACAAAATCAGGGGCCTGAAAGAAGGTGCCGACGATTACATCATGAAGCCGTTCAATCCGGAAGAACTTGTCCAGAAGATCCGGAACATCCTTCATGCCAGGAGCAGGATGTGGGAAAGATTCAGGAGACAGATATCCATTGAACCGTCCGACATCACCGTCACTTCCTTTGATGAAAAGCTGCTGTCCAATGCCCTGAAGATCGTTGAAGAACACATGGACGATCCTGAATTTGATGTCTCCATGCTGGTAAAGCATGTGGGGATGAGCCGGTCGGTGCTCTACCGTAAGCTCAAAGCCCTCACCGGTCAGTCTGCCAAAGAATTCATCAATACGATCCGTCTGAAAAGGGCAGCACAGCTGCTCCTGAAGAATAAGCTCAGCATATCCGAGATCACCTACATGGTGGGTTACAATGATCCACAGTACTTCAGCAAATGTTTCAAGAAACAATTCGGGAAAACCCCTTCCCAGTATGCTGAAACCTCCAGACAGCTGGATGAAGCCTGAGGTTCGGTGAGATGATTTTACCCTTCTTTTGAATCACAATTACACGTGACGAATGTGCAAATCCCGTTACATTTATCCTGTAATTCCTGTCCGTGAAAAAGAAAAAACTCAAAAAACTGATCCTGACCAGAGGCCGGGTCATTGAACTGGCATTTCTCATATTTATTACCCTGCTGATTCTTCTTTTCATTTATATCAGTTAAATTGCCCGCTGAAATTAAATCCTTTAACCAGTCATTTCCATGGAAAAGAAGATCAATCCGGTGGTTGTCACACCGGTTTTATTGTCATTTTTCGTGGTCAGCTTCATCGACCTGGTGGGTACCGGGGTGGATGAACTCCGGGAGGACTCGGAAATCCCGCAGTATATCCTCCAGCTGATCCCTTTTGTTGCTTTTATCTGGTTTTTTATACTGTCCGTTCCGGTGGGTATCTGGCAGGACAAAGTGGGGAAAAAGAGGGTATTGAACATCGGGATCCTGGTCACAGCCGCGGGTTTGATCGTACCCGCCATTGGAAATACCCTTCCTGTCATACTGGTTGCGTTTACCCTGCTCGGGGTTGGCAACACGATCCTCCAGGTTTCAGCCAATCCGTTGTTGGTGGATGTGGTTCCGTCCAACCGGTCTTCCAGTTTTCTCAGTTTTTCCCAGTTCATCAAATCGCTGGGCTCCATGGTGGGCCCTTTCTTTGCCGGTATGATCGGTCCGTGGATCGCCCGCCTGGTGGGGGACGAATCACCGGGTTCATGGCGTTACGGACTGTATCTTTTTGCCCTTATTTCCATCCTGTCATGGCTCTGGCTGTCGCTGGTAAAGATCGATGAAAGCAAACCGGACCGCGAACCTGCATCCCTCGGCTCCTGTATCCGGCTCCTGGGGAATCCCTATATACTGACGATGGTGATCGGGATCTTCATCGTGGTGGGGATTGATGTGGCCATCAATTCCAACATCGGTACCTTTCTTTCCCGTAAGCTGGATGTGGGCCTGGAGGCTGCCAAATATGCAAAATCGGTCTATTTCTTTGCCAAGATGGTCGGGACATTTACAGGTGCGCTGTTGCTGACCCGGATCAATCCCCGGAAATTTTTTCTGGGATCGGGGATTCTGCTGGCACTGGCCCTGATCGCCCTTGTGCTGACCCCCAGCGAAAAATCTGCCTGGGTGATCGTGTTCATTATCAGTCTGGGGGCATCCAATATCTTTCCCCTGATCTTTTCCATCACGGTGGGAGATATGCCCGACCGGGCCAATGAGATCTCGGGACTGATGATGATGGCCATTTCCGGGGGAGCGCCGATCCCATTCCTGGTGGGCTACTTCATGGCACTGACCATCAATGGGGGCATCCTTTTTCTGTTGTTCTGCACACTCTATCTGATCTTTATTGCATACCGCTCGCTCCGATAGATTGAAACAATCCCGCTTTCAAAGGATTATTTGATCAGGGTACAATCGAGAATCTGCACATCGGATGGTGAGGCCTGCAGGATCAGGGTATCCGTTCCCGGTTTCAACGGGAGGGTCCCCATTGAGATCCTTGCCCAGGTCTGCCCGATCGCTTCCGCAGGCCTGTCAATACGGCTGTAGTTCCTGTCAGGAACCGGGACAAAGGCCGGGACCTCCTTTTTCAGTTGCTGCCCGTTCACCTGCAACATCAGCCGGGCCTCACCGCCGGGTGATGCATAGCTGACCACGCAGTCGTAAGCGGCTTTCTCCCGGATGTCCAGGGGCCACCGGATGGAAGACCGTTGCAGGTCCAGTCCCGTTACCCAGTCGTTGGACCAGCCCTGCTCCGACCAGAAATACCTGGCATCTCCTTTCAGGAAACCCTCATGGGCGGGGATGACCACCGAATCGATCACCCCCACAGGGATGGGCGGGATCTTCAGGGAACGGAACCGGGAAAACCACCGTTCATACTGCTGTTTCAGGCTGTCGGTAAGCACCGGGAGGGAATCAGCCAGGTTGTGTTCTTCGGCAGCATCCCTCCTCCGGGTCAGTTCGGGCTCACCCTCACAGGTGAAAGTGAGACGCCATTCGGGGCTCCTCACGGCTCCCGGACAGGCTTTCACCTTCACCCCCTGGTTCACATGCGTGAACAATAGACGGTCCGTTTCCCGGTCCACCCCAAAGATCCTGCCGGTCAGGTCCATGCCATGCAGTTTCTTTTCGGGTTGAAAGTCAATTCCCATCATGCCCAGGAGGGTCGGGACCATGTCAATATGTGCCGTGGTGGAAAGGATGATCCTGTTCTCGGGGAGATGGTCCTTCCAGCGGATAAAGCAGGGGACCCGTACGCCCCCGTCGTTCACCCAGGCTTTTTTGCCTTTCATTCCGTCATTAAACCGCCAGGTATTGGGACCGTTATCGGTCAGAAAGACCACGATGGTATGTTCTTCCAGCCGGTTCTCCCGCAGGATGCTCAGCAGCCGGCCCACATTGTCGTCAATGTTCTTTACCATTCCGTAGACCGAAGCATTCATCACCTTCAGGTCCGGATCCTCCTCCTCCATCCTGTTGATGTACCTGTTGAAATATTCATCGGGTACCTGGAAGGGTGAGTGAGGTGTATTGTAGGCCAGGTAACAGAGGAAGGGTTCCTTCCGGTTCTCCCGGATAAAATCCATGGCCCGGTCGGTGAAGATATCGGCAATGTACCCTTCTGTCTGTACCATGCGGCCGTTCTCCTCCAGGATGGGATCAAAATAACGGTTCCAGTGTCCTGCCGTAAATCCGAAAAAAGTATCAAAACCCTGGCTCCGTGGATGGTATGGATGATGAGCACCGTTATGCCACTTGCCGAAATATCCTGTGGTGTATCCATGATCCTTCAGGACCTCAGCCAGGGTGATTTCTTCCGAGTCCATCACCTCACCCCCGCGGGTCACGTAGTAAGTCCCCGTGGACATGGGCCTGCGACCGGTCAGTAGGGCAGCCCGGGTGGGTGCGCAGACCGGGCTCACATGGAACTGGTCCAGCCGCACCCCTTTCAGACCGATGGAATCCAAATGGGGTGTCTGAAGGATCCTGTTCCCGTGCAGGCTCAAATCGCCATACCCCTGATCGTCGGTGAGAATGAAAAGCAGGTTTGGCGGTGTTTCCGGGATCCGGAACAGTTCCCTGCGCAGTTTCTGATATTCCTTTCGCTGATTTTCGTTCAATTCATCCGGGGAAAGCGGATCCTCCTCCAGGACATCGTTCTCCATGTCAAAGAAAGAGCCATCCTGGTAGAGCTTGTAATCCAGAGTCTGAACGAACTGGTTCCGGTACCGGTTCACCCAATCCCCCCACCGGGGATCATAATGGACCATCACCGTTTCCCTTTGCGTATATGGCTCTCCTTTCAGCAGGGGAAGAAAGCTGTGTCCGTCCGAATCAACCTTTCTGCCCGCCAGTTCGGCCAGGGTGGGAAAGAAATCACTGAACTCGATCAATCCTTCATATACCCGGCCCTTTTTGATCTGATCGGGCCAGCTGATGATCAGGGGCACCCGGGTCCCGTCGGTAATGGTGTTCCCCTTGGCTCCCCTGACCCTCCGTTCCAGGGTCCTGGAGACAATATTCCTGTCAGTCCCGTTGTCGGCGGTAAAGATCACCAGGGTCCTGTCCCTGATGCCCTTCTCCTCCAGTTTGGCCATGATCTTTCCCACGACCTTATCCGTATAGGACATCATATCCCTGAAAAAGGCGGTGTCGCGATGATACCGGGCGTTGCTGTCCTGCCATGCCGGGGAATCCGGAGTGGGAACAAATGGCTCATGGACCAGGACCATGGGATAATAGGCAAAGAAAGGCCCGTCAGGGTTCTCTTCAATGAAATCCAGCAAAAAATCACAGAAAACATCCGGTCCGTACCCACCCTCATGGACCCGGGGACCGGAGCCGTCTGTTTCCAGAAGAGGATTCGCATAGCGCTCCCCTTCCCCCCGTTGCCTGGTAAGCTGCCAGAGACAGTAACGGTCATACCCGAACCGGTGCGGCCGGGAGGCATCATCCCAGTCACTGATCTGTTCCCTGTAGGCCAGTCCGTTCAATTGCCATTTTCCTGCAATGCATGTACGGTAGCCGGCCTTTTTCATCACCCGGCCCGTATTCATCCAGATGGTGTCAAGATACCCGAAGTACTCATAATTTTTATAATTGTGCAGCCCGGTCATCAGCTTGACCCTGGAGGGTGTGCACAGCGGCTGGGCAATGCAATGGGTAAAAAGCATCCCCTCCCGGGCCAGCTTGTCCAGGTTGGGCGTATTGTAGGAAATTCCGCCGTAGACAGAAAGGCATTCATGTCCCATGTCATCTGCCATGATCAGGATGACATTGGGTTGTTTCGAGCAGGAAAGAGAGGTGAATAGAAGGGCAACCAGCAAAAAAATCGTGGAGGAAGACTGAAAGAGTTCGTTCCGGTTCATGATCCTGAGAAATAGATTTACTAACTTGTTGGCCATGATTAATCCCCAATTTAATACAAAAGTTTTGAACCCATGATCAGATGCCTGACAATTCCTTTCCTGGTCCTTTTTCACACCGCACTTTTCGGCCAGCAGACGGAGACCCTGTATTTGTCCGGCCACGGATTTGACGATCCCGTCTCCTGGGAGTTCTTCTGCACCGCCGGGCGAAACAGCGGGAAGTGGACCACCATCGCAGTGCCCTCCTGCTGGGAACAGCAGGGATTCGGGGAATACAACTACGGCCATGTCCCTTTCGACCAGCGGCTGAAGGAGGAAGGTCATTACCGGTACCGGTTCATGGCTGAAAAAGGCTGGAAGGATCAGCACGTATTACTGGTTTTCGAAGGGGTGATGACGGACTGCAGGGTGTTGCTGAACGGAAAGCAGGCCGGAGAGGTTCACCGGGGAGCCTTCTACCCTTTCAGCTATGATGTGAGCGGACTGCTCCGTTACGGGAAGGAGAACCTGCTTGAAGTGTTTGTGAAGAAACATTCGGATAACATGTCTGTAAACCAGGCGGAAAGAAAAGCGGATTACTGGATATTCGGAGGTATCTTCCGGCCGGTCTGCCTGGAGATCAAGCCCCGGGAACACATTAAAAGAGTAGCCATTGATGCAAGGGCAGATGGTACGTTCCGCTCGGATGTGACATTTACGCACGGGAAACGGGTCCATACGGTCAGCGTGGAGATCCTGGACGATCAGGGAATCGAGATCGCCCGCTTCTCATCGGAGATCTCCGGCAATGGGGATAAGGTACGGTTGAGCGGGCAGGTGGAGGATCCCCGTTCCTGGTCGCCCGAATTCCCCCACCTCTATTCTGCGCTTTTTAAGCTGGTTGACGGGAACGGGGACGTGATCCACCGGGTTCCGGAGAGGATCGGGTTCAGAACGGTGGAGGTGAGGGAGCAGGACGGGATCTATGTGAACGGAGTCCGGATCAGGTATAAAGGGGTCAACCGGCACAGCTTCCATCCCGACCATGGCCGTACATCGAGCAGGCAATACAGCATCGAGGCGGTGAACCTGATCAAGGACATGAACATGAATGCGGTACGCATGTCCCACTACCCGCCCGATGAACACTTCCTGGACGTATGCGATTCGCTGGGACTGTTCGTCCTGGATGAACTGGCCGGATGGCAGCGCCCCCCTTACGATTCGGCGGTGGGCCGCCGGCTGCTCTCGGAGATGATCGCCCGGGATGTGAACCATCCCTGCGTGGTGATGTGGGACAATGGAAACGAGGGAGGCTGGAATACAGCCTATGACGAGGATTTCATGGAGCTGGATATCCAGAACAGGGAGGTGAACCATCCCTGGGCCGCTTTCAGGAAAACCAATACCGCACACTATGTGAATTACGATTATCTTTCCCTGGACCACTTTGCTCCGCGGAGTGTCTTTTTTCCCACCGAGCTGTTGCACGGGTTGTATGACGGGGGACACGGAGCCGGGCTGGAGGATTTCTGGCTCCGCATGTGGAACCATCCCCTCTGTGCAGGGGGGTTCCTCTGGGTATTCGCCGATGAGGCGGTGAAAAGAACCGATACAGGGGAACTGGACAGTGACGGGAACCACGCCCCGGACGGGATCCTGGGCCCCTACCACGAAAAGGAAGGAAGTTTTTATTCCATCCGCGAGATCTGGTCACCCGTACACATCGAAAAACGCTATCTCACACCCGGATTCAATGGTGTGTTCAATATTGAGAACCGGTTCCATTATACCTCCCTTGACCGCTGTAGTTTTTCCTGCCGCTGGATGCGGCTGCAGGGTCCGGGGGAAACAGGACCTCCGGATCAGGGGACTTCAGAGTACCCGGGCCCGGATGAGATCCCCGCGGGAGAGATCCTGGCGGAAGGATCTCCGGAGGTGGAACCCCTTCGGCCCGGGCAGCGGGGCACCCTGAAAGTAAATCTTCCTGAACAGTGGCAGAAAGCCGATGTATTGTACCTGGAGGCACGTGACCCCCATGGCAGGCTGATCCACCGGTGGAGCTGGCCGGTGCACGGGCCGAAAACCATTTCTGACTCCCTGTTGGGGAACCGGACCACAGAAGGAAAGGTCCGCACAGAGGAAACAGAGGACAGATTGATCGCGGAGGCCGGTGGGATCCGTATGATGTTCAGCAAACGGACCGGACTGCTCGAGGAGGTGATCACCCCTGAATGGAAAATTCCCCTGTCGGGCGGACTTCCCCTTTCTGGAGATCTTTCCGGGCAGGCCGGATTGGCAGGTGCTGATGAGGCCCTTCTTTCTGGCGGAGATTTGAAAGAAGACGGGCCCTCCGCCGTCCTGGTAATGAATAGTTACACCGATGATGGCTCGCTCCGGCTCCGGTTTGATTTTGAGGACGAATCACACATTCAATGGATCCTGCATCCAAACGGGCTGCTGGATATGAAGGCCCGGTACCACATGAACGGGGGCGGGGGAACATGGGCAGGGGTCATGTTCAGCTTCCCGGAAGACCGGTGCAGTTCTGTCAGGTACCTGGGGAATGGTCCATACAGGGTATGGAAGAACAGGCTGGCCGGGGTCAACTTCGGGGTTTGGGACAAGACATACAACAATACCATCGTTGGCTACAGCGGGTATGAATACCCTGCATTCAGGGGTTATTATTCCAACCTCTACTGGGCCAGGTTCAGGGGGCCTTCCGACCGGGCGTTTACGGTGTATTGCCATACGGACGACATTTTCCTCCGTCTGTTCACCCCTGGTGAGCCCGTCGATCCTGCCCATACCAGGGTTCAGCATCCGCCAGGTGACATCTCCTTCATGCACGGGATCCCTGCCATCGGCACCAAGTTCAAAAAGGCGGACCAGCTCGGGCCCCGCTCCAGGCCTTACCAGTATCTGCCCAGAAGGATCCGGCAGGGAGCACTTACCCTGCACCTGACATTTGATTTTACACCTTTAAATCCAGCACAGAAATGAAAAAATTCATCTATCTGACCATTCTGATCCTGCTTCCGGTGACGGCATGCCGGGAGGGTCGTGAACCGGAAAAGCCCAACATTGTGATCATTTTCCTGGATGATTCGGGATGGGAAGATTTTGCACCCTTCGGGGAGGAGATCATTGCCACGCCCCATGTTTCCCGGATGGCCCGGGAAGGCTGCATTTACCGGAATTTTTATGTGCCCCAGGCCGTGTGCTCCGCTTCCCGGTCAGCGCTGCTTTCAGGTTGTTATCCCGGAAGGACGGGTGTCTTCGGGGCGCATGGTCCGCATGCATGGGGACTGGATACGAGCTTTGCCACCATGGGTGAAGTGTTTCAATCGGCAGGTTATGCCACGGCGGTATTCGGGAAATGGCACTGCGGCGACCGGCCGGAAACACGGCCCCCTTCACGCGGGTTTGATGAGAGCTGTGGCCTGATGTATTCGAATGACATGTGGAAATACCATCCGGAAAATCCGGAATACTGGGGCCAGTGGCCGCTTCAGTACTGGGAGAACGGGGAAGTGACCATCGAGGAGGTGACCCCGGAGGACCAGCGGCACCTGACCAGGTGGTATACCGAACACGCTGTGGACTTTATCCATCGGCACAGGGATACCACGTTCCTGCTCTATGTTCCCCACAGCATGCCCCATGTACCCATCTTCTGCAGTGAGGATTTCAATGGGAAATCCGGAAAGGGCCTGTACTGGGATGTGATCCTGGAACTGGACTGGAGTGTGGGAAAGATCAACGAGGCATTAAAAGCGGAAGGCCTGGATGAGCGCACCATTGTGATCTTCAGCTCGGACAACGGACCATGGATCTCCTATGGCAACCATGCGGGAAGAACACCCTTCAGGGAAGCCAAGGGAACCACATTTGACGGCGGGATCCGCTCGGCCTGTATCGTGAAATATCCTCCTTTCATTGAAGCAGGCAGTACTTCCGGGGAGGCATTCTGCTCCATCGACCTGCTCCCCTCCCTTTGCCATCTGGCCGATGTTCCTTTGCCCGGCAATGAAATAGACGGGATGAATGTGTGGGACCTGATGCGGGGTGAAGCGGGAGCGGTGAATCCCCATGACTATTATGCCTTTTCCAACAACCGCAATTTCGAAGGAGTGATCAGCGGAGAGGGACGGTGGAAACTGCATCTCCCCCATCCCTACCGTACCCTGGTGGAAGCCGGTTATGACGGGATGGCCGGGATCTATGCACAGGAACGCATCGACACGGCCCTGTTTGACATGGTCAGCGATCCCTTTGAGACCACCAGTGTGCTGGCAGACCACCCGGAGATCGCCGGGGAACTCATCCGGCTGGCAGAAGCGCACAGGTCCAGGTTCTACGGTCAGGAACAGGACGAGTAGCACTGGTGATCCCGTTCCTGGACCTGTTATGAATGAAACGATCTGCCTGACCGGCCGTCCGTATAGCCGGGATGCATCCACGCCAGGTTTTTTCCTTTGAAAAATGGTGCCAGGGCCATCCGGATCTCCTGCATCCTGGCGTCGTCAAGAGGTTCAAAATTCCTGATGATCTCCAGGTCCGCCTTCAGCACTTCCATGCTGTCAATTCCGATATTGGTCATGTGGAACTCATCCAGTGAAAGCGCGTACCGCACAAGTTCCGCCGGATCAAGCCTTTCAACGGTTTCCCTGGGCCGGATCACTTTCATGGCCACCACCCCCATGCCTTTTCCTGCAGCGTAAGGTGCAGGAAGCTCTTCAAAATTCTCCGAGCCATCGGCTGCCTGGTGGTTCAGGGCGATCATCATCACCTCGAAATCGTACAGTTCAGCGGCCCTTTTCATTCCTTCCGCCGTAGTATGCCCCGTGAAACCGATGTGCCTGATGATGCCCTGCTTTCGGTAATCGTGCAACACTTCAAGCACCCTGCCTTTTTCGCCCAGCTGTTCCGCGTCTTCCACGGAGGTGATGGAATGTACATGCATCAGATCGATGAAATCGGTCTGCAGCCGCTCCAGGCTTCGCTCGATGCTTTCCCGGGCCTTGCCGGCCTCCCGTTCACCCGTCTTGGAAACCAAAAACACCCTGTTCCTGTAATCCTTCAGGATCTTGCCGATCCTTTCCTCGCTGGAGATACGGTCATTGCCGTAGGAAGCCGCGGTGTCCCAGTAGTAGAGACCGTGATCCAGTGCATATACGAGCATGCCCAGAGCGGCATCGTCATCCTGGACCGACATCCAGCGGCTTCCGCATCCGAATCCCATCAGGGGGACCCGGATCCCCGTCTTACCCAGCTGCCGGACAGGCAACCCTTTCGGATCATAGGGTGAGGTGTTTTTTGAACAGCCCAGGCCCGGCAAAAATGCCACGGAAGCTGTGGCCGCGGCCGTGGTCCTTACAAAATTTCTTCTGTTGATTTTCATGGGAAGAAGGTTAGGTGTTAGGAAAAGTTAATGGAGTTAGGGGAAAATGTTAGTGGAGTTAGGTGTTAGGGGTTAATGCTTTTCGGGAACAAGATAACCATCTACTTCTATCCAGTCAAGTCTTGAGCACGCCGGGCTCCCTCCCCCGCGCATCAGGTCGGTGAAACCGACCGACTCCACCGAAGTTAGATCCGGGTCCTGGATCAATCTTAATTCGGTGATCAGTTCCATATCCAGGATGTACCAACGGATGTCCGGCAGGTTGAACTCCCGGATGCGCCAGTCGGCCGAGGCCGGATCCCCCTGTTCGCTCACCAGCCAGGTCCCGTCCGCAAGTTTCAGGAGAATGTGAAGTTTTCTAAGACCGGACTGTCTGGACCGCCACCTGATCTTTGAAAATTCTGACAGGTCCATCCGGTGTCCCTTAATGCTGAGGGCAACCGCCCAGTTTCCGGTGCACAATCCTGACCAGATGTAATAGGGATCATCCGCAGGCCGGTCATGATGGCTTTTTTTGATGCTGTCCCTGCCCGGTCCGAACAGGTGGATCACCAGGTCGGGATGTTCTACATGTTCCTGGCTCACAGGTATTGCGGCCAGGATTTCTTTCCAGTCCTCCCGGAAAAGCAGTCCGGGTCTGTATCCGGCATCCTGGCCACAAGTCCCGCAGGGAGCGAAAAACATGGCAGAGAGCAAGATCAGGAAAAATAAAAGTCCGGTTTTCATATCGGTCATTGATTTTACTGAAAGAAGCCGTTGCTTACGAAGGCCACCTTTTTGCTGTCCGGTGACCAGCTGGGTACATTGATGCTCCCCTGTCCTCCGTACAGGTATGCGACCGTTCGGGGTTCAACATTTTCAGGATCGTTCTGCGCCAGATCCTCCACTGCCAGGACCCTCAGATATACCCGTTTATAAAAGGGATGGGATTCGGCGGGGACTTCCGGCGGATAGGAAAGGAACAGGATCCACCGGTTGTCGGGAGAGACATGCGGGAACCAGTCGTTGAAGGTATCAAATGTCAGCTGGGTCGGGTTGCTCCCGTCAGGATTCATCCGCCAGAGCTGCATG
Organism: Bacteroidota bacterium; assembly: GCA_051746185.1. Lineage (GTDB taxonomy): Bacteria > Bacteroidota > Bacteroidia > Bacteroidales. The sequence goes on along the minus strand of JBNJEV010000002.1, from coordinate 63,074 downwards.
GTCCCGGTACGGGCCGAATTAAAATAGATATATTTTCCGTCGGGTGAATATTCCGGACCATCGTCCAGTTCCGGTGCTTCGGTGAGCCTCAGCTCCTTTCCTCCTTCCACAGGGATCTTATAGATATCGTAATTCTCTTCCCGTCCCCCTGTATACACCAGGTATCTGCCATCGGGCGACCAGCCGTGCAGGTAGGAAGGACTTTCGGGGGTCACCCTCTGAGGGGTCCCGCCATCGGCAGGAACGGTGTAAATGACCGACCTTCCCTGGTCCTCCTGTGCATGGTGACTGATGCCGATCCGCTCTCCGTTGAATGACAGCACATGGTCGTTGTTGTTGCTGTTGGCAAACCCGGTGGGCAATCTGCGGGAGTGCCTGAGCTCAAGGTCATATTTGTACAACAGTCCTTCCGTATTATAGATGAGATACCTTCCGTCCGGGGTCCAGTTAGGCGCCTGCCAGGATCCTTCCGCCCCGTCCAGGACTTTGCGGTGACCGGTTTCCACTTCCATCACCTCCAGGAGGCTTCCCAGGTATGTCTCGTAGTATACCAGATCGTCCGGGGCTGTTCCGAAGATCCTCACATTGCTGAACAGGGCTTCCTCGGTAACGGTATCATTGTGGGAGCAGATGAACAATCCGGCCAGCAGGCTGTCCCCGGTCTCCACCTCAATGCTTTTCTGTCTGTAAGGTTCCCCGAAGGAGGCGACAGACATGATAAACCGGTTCCCCTTTTTCTCCAGCCGGAACATTTCGGGAGCCTTCAGGTCAAACTGCATTTCTTCCGTATTTCCACCTTTGCTGCTGCGGTATTGCAGGGATGTCAACCCGTCACCGTGAACCACGCAGCTTACATGGGTGGCACCGGGTGACAGATCGCTGCGGAACATCAGTCCTGTCTTGCGGTGGGGATCAGTGCCTTCTCCCCGGAAACTGACCCGGGCTTCAAGAATGAAATCCCCTTTCATTTGCTTCCACAGGAAAGAGAAACTGTCCTTTCCGAACCAGATGTTATTGCCCGAACCTCTGAGTAGGTACTCCTGTTCCGGTCCCCGGTAAACGGAATGACCGTCGATCGCGGGAGATCCCACGTCAGTATGGGCATGGAAAAATCCGATCGAGGGTCCATCAAACTGTGCGGAGGCTGTTGAAACGGTCATGAGGCCTGTGAGAAAAATTACGCATTGAAGTTTTTTCATGGGATGATGTTATAAATCTGTTTAAAGTGGGCTTCACTCAATTTCTTCCGGGATGCTTACCTGGTAAGTAATCCCCTCGGTGGTACTTTTATAAAAACCGACCAGTTTTTTATCCACGAAGGAAAAAAACGAAGGGATGACAACGCTCCGGCCGAAGGCCTCAGCCAGTTCGGGGAGGGATTGTTCTTTCTGCCAGCGCATAATGGCGTCGATGGCATCTTTTTTCAGTCTTTTCTGAACGCTTTCCTTCACTTCCCGGAATCCACCGTATGTTTCCTTCAGCTCCTCTCGAAAGGTCTGAAGGGCCTCCTTTTCACCCACCATTCCTTCTTCGTATCCGTCCAGGCTGAAATGCAGGTTCAGATCAATCTGCTCCACCTGATAGTTTTTCTTCAGGATTTGGCAGAATATTCCCAGCTCCTTTTCTGTGCGGATCTCTAGCAGGGGTGCTGTGAACTGGAAGGATAGCACAAAGACCAGGTAGAGATCGGTGTCAAGATTGCCATGTTTCGCTTCCAGGAGCCAGGTATTCAGATAATGCAGGTATTCGCTGATGAAGGTCTCTTTCCTGGTGGGAGAAAAATAATGTTCCAGCGCCGGCCTGTCTTCCGGCATCCGTTCCCCCAGGGTGAGGACCTCATCGATGCTCAAGATACGCATTCCCTGCTGAGGGCGCTGTTCGGGATGAAGGGAGAGTTGCATGGTAAGGTTCAGGGTTCGTGAGCTATTAAAGTTATTAAAAATCTCAGATCTTCTGGTTCGGGCAAGTCATCAGGACGGACTAAGGACCGATGGGACATTCATCTTCCCCGATATAGAAGACTTCATCCATTCCGGCATGAAACGCATCTGCTTCAAAAACCTCCATGATCTCATCGAATTCGGGGTATGCTTCCAGCAATTTGTTGAGCGAACCTGCCCAGGACTGGTGTCCCAGCAGGTTGATCTGGGGAATAAGCCTGATCCGGTTCTTCCGGGCCATGTCCACAAGCTTTTTGACTTCCTGTTCTGACAATGCCCCCTCTTCCCGCAGCTCCGGATGGGATTTATACCGGTAGCGGTAATCCACGCGAAGTACCAGTGCATTGATGCCCCCCGGGCCCAGATCATTTTCCATAAAGGCGAGGAACTGCTCCAGGTTCTCCGGGGACGGGGCTTCAATGCACAATCCGATCACGGGAGGAGGGTCAATTGCCGGCAGATGTATCGTTATGCCGGTCAGAATGACCAGCATGAGCTTTGTCCAATTCATGTCTGTATTCTTTCAACCATTCCTGTCAGAGACGTTGGGTGAGTGCGGACCGCCACCATGAATAGTGCTGTCCTTCAAGTTCTTTTACCGGGGGGAATGGATAAAAAAGAAAGTTTTCAGAGTCTCCCACAAAGAAACCGTCCTTGACCGTCCGGTAGGAAAGTTCGGTCTTGAACTGGCGAATTACCGTTTTGGTAACCCGTTCCCTGGAAGACATGAGCCTGGAGAGGCAGTCCCTCAGGTGATCCGGATTGGGATAGGGAAGGTCATGAATGGGTGCATCGGGATGTGTTGCCAGTTTTCCCAATTTCAGTTCTGCCATAAAAATCTTTGGTGCGGATACCGGCTTGCTGGTATCGGTCAGAAAACTGATGAATTCGGGGGGTGAAAGCTTACTGGCTACCCTGGTGGAAATGGGGATGAACTGCTGATAGAGATGGATCATATCCTGTTGTTCCGGCTTGTAGGTCCTGTGTTCAAGTTCAAGGACCTTTCCATCGTCGGTGACCAGGTAAAGGTTTTTCAGTGCCTCCAGGGGTGTTTGCTCCATGGACCTGTAAATGGAGAGGTAGACGGAGCGTTTCGGCTCGCCGCTTTCATAGGTGACCAGCCTTTTTTCAATATAATCCCGGGGAAGATCCATTTTTTCCGGGTCCAGCTCGAAATAGATGGCCTGTCCCCTGATCCTTTTTTTGGTGCCTACCGCAAGGTAGTTCCCGAAATCGGCCGGACCAAGATGCGATGCGATGATCGATTCGGGTGTGGCTGAAAGATAGAAATACTGTTTCATAACAAGGGAGATTGGAATGCACCTAAAAATACGGTATGGCTGAATAAAAGTCAAGTTGTCGGGTATGTTAGAGACCCTCCGTCACGAACAAAAAAGTCACCGACAGGTTAATAGTTTAAAAGTACTTGATCAATTATCTAAAAATTTAAACATTATGGCCGTAAGAACAGCAAATGCAAAATGGAACGGTACCATCAAGGAAGGAAAAGGCACCCTGAATTTCAGCGATTACTCGGGACCCTATACCTATGCCTCCCGTTTTGAGGAAGGTGAGGGCACCAATCCGGAGGAACTCATCGGGGCTGCCCATGCAGGATGTTTCTCCCAGTTTCTTTCATTGCTTCTGACAGAGGAGGATCTTGATCCCGAAAGCATTGAAACCACTGCAAAAGTTCACCTGGGAAAAGATGATGTCGGCGGCTTAATCACCACCATTGAACTGGATACCCGGGTTAAATGTGAGGGCCTCTCCAGGGAGAAGCTGGACCAGCTCGCTGGCGAGTCGAAAGAAAAATGTCCTATATCCAGGCTGGTCGCCCCCACCGAAGTGAAGCTGTCCGCCTCGCTTCTCTAGCCTGCGCCACTGGGAGGGCTATTCCCTGTACAGGACCGAATGCAAGGCATTCAGGACCTCGGGGGGAATCTTGACCACCTTCCGGTCGTAGGTCATCAGTCCGTTCACTTCCCCTTCCACATCGGTGGTCTGGGTATAAACGGCTGCGGAGAGGCCCATTTCCTGCTTCATTCTGACGATCTGGTCAAACTTGTGTTTGTAATGCTCCAGGAGCTCATCCCGTGTGGAATAGGTCTGGTATCCCCAGTTGCGCATGTCAGGATTCCACAGGTGTCCCTCCACGGGTAACCCGATCCCGCCGTATTCTCCCACCACCGAGGCCCGGTCGATTGTCACCGGCGGTACCTGTACCTGTATATCATAACTGTGGATATCATAGATATCGCCGCATGACCGCAGGGACCATCCGCTGGCTGGATTCACCAGCCGTGACGGATCATAGGATTTGACCATTTCTGCGATCCGGCAGGTGGCATACTGTCCCCAGCCTTCGTTGAAGGGAACCCATACCACGATGCTGGGAGCATTCCGGTGCAGATCGATCATTCTCCGCAATTCCCATTCGAACCGGGCTGTTTCTTCCGTACGCCTGGGCGGGTCCGGTTCCCCTCTTCCCACAAAGAGCCGGGTCTCCGACTGCAGGTCGCCTTCCTCCGGGAGGACCACCATTACCGAGGGCATGTCCTGCCAGACCATGATACCCAGCCGGTCGCAGTGGTAATACCAGCGGTCCGGTTCCACCTTGATATGTTTACGGATCATGTTGAATCCCATTTTTTTTGTCATCTCCAGGTCATATTTCATGGCCTCATCGGAAGGCGGGGTGTGCAGGCCGTCCGGCCACCATCCCTGGTCCAGGGTCCCGTAATGGAACAGCGGCTCATTGTTCAGGCACAGCACTTTGTTGCCGTTCAGATCCCCCAGGCTGATCTTCCGCATCCCGAAATAGCTTTTCACCCGGTCGATCTCCCTGCCTTCCGGATTGATAAGCACCATTTCCAGATCGTATAGGAAGGGATCGCCGGGTGACCAGAGCCTGGGATCCTCAAGGGGGATGACGTGGTTGTGATCTGCCGCCAGCGTGTGCCGCGAGATCTCCTTCTCTTCGTTCAGGATCAGGACCTGTACACTGTATTTTTCTCTTTTGGCTTCGTTCAGCATGGGCGCCAGGATCACGCATTTATTATCCACATCGGGGACGATCCTGGTCTCTTCCAGGTGTGCTTCCGGGGAAACGGCCTCCAGCCACACCGTCTGCCAGATCCCGCTTACCGGAGTATACCATATTCCGTGCTGCTGCAGCTGCTGTTTCCCGCGGGGCTGGGCACCGCTGCTGGAAGGATCATCCACCGCCACCAGGATCTCCTGGGGAGCTTCTTGCTTCAAATAAGGAGTAATGTCGAAGGTAAACCGGTCATAACCCCCCACATGCGATCCCGCCAGTGCTCCGTTGATCCATACCGTGGAGGACCAGTCCACCGCCTCAAAATGGATGAGTATCCGCTTTTCTTCCCAGTCGGCCGGAAGGGTGAACGTTCTCCTGTACCAGAGCCGTTCCCCGGGCAGAAGAGACCGGCCTGCCCCGGAGAGTGCCGATTCCACACAGAAGGGTACCAGGATGGATTCCCCGTATTCTGCCGGAGGAGGATCGCTTTGTGACCGGATGGCATATTCCCAGAGTCCGTTCAGGTTCATCCACCCCTCACGCATGAACTGTGGCCGGGGATAGACGTCCCATACTTCTCCGGGATCCAGATTTTCCCCCCACGGGGTCATGATCCTGTTCCCGGCGGGTTCCCAACGTTGTGCCGGGGTTGTGTGCTGTACCTGTGTTGCGTGTTGTGCCGGGGCAGCCTGCTGAGCCCTGGTAACGCTCAGGGCCAGGATGCTTAACATCAATGTGAATGGTATTCTCATTATATATTATTTGATTGGTTTACAACCGGACTTCGAACATTTCTTCATGGACCACGTTTCCCTCCACGTCGCAGTGCTGGAACAGCAAAAGCGCCCGTCCACCCATCCGGGTCACCTTCCCGGCAAGGAACCCTCCCTTTACCCTTAAGAACCGGTGTTCCAAACGCACATCCTCCGGATCCCATCCTCCTGCATGTACATCGGATCCGGGTCCGCAACTGAATTCCCAGAGGCTGGTCCCCTTCCAGTGGGTAACATACTGCCAGTGCCTGTCTCCGCTGCATATAAAAATGTTCTGGTGCCGGTTGATGAAGTTCCGGATCTCATCCCCTTCGTGGCTGAAGGCATCATTGGCGTGGTTGTCATGTTTGTTCTCCCTGTCGGGTCCCAGGATGGGCGTGGGCGAAATAACGAGCTTGAATGTGGCATCCGAGGCATCAATGGTCCTGAAAAACCATGCTTTTTGTTCCTCCCCCCAGATCGTCTTTTCGGGTCCGTCCGGCAGGAAATTGGGACTGCGGAAATTCCGTCCCTCCATGAGCCAGATCTGCAGATCCCTGCCCCATCGGATCGTTTTATAGGGTTTCGGATTGGACGGGAACTGCTCCCGGTCGAATATCCCGATCCCCCGCTCGAAAGATACTGTCCCGTATTGCATGCCCCGGTAGGTATCATTGCAGAGGGCATCATGGTCGTCTTTTATAAAATAGGTGGTCACTTCGGTAAAGAACTGCCGCTGGTAAGGCAGGGCAAACAGCCGGTCCCACTTGAAGCGCATCAGGGTTTCCGTCATGGCCCATGGATTGGGCTTGTCGTAGTATTCAATATCACCTGTGTGAACGTAAAAATCGGGTACCGTTCCCAGCATGGCAGGATAGATCTTATGGCCTTTCAGGGAGTCGTCCCGGCGGTTATAGTCATGACCGGTGACAATGCAGAACCGGACTTCCCGGAGGGAATCAGCTCCGGGAGGGGTAATGAAGGTTCCCCGGATGGTATCCGAGATGATGTATTCAGGTCCCCTCCGGGCAAAGATCTCCACCCGGTACCGGGTGTCCTCCTTCAGTCCGGCCAGTCTCCACTGACGGGTATAGTTCAGGGCCGGATCCACCGGGTCCCAACCTGTTTCGACCCTCTGTCCGGGATCGTCCATGGGAAAATACAACAGTCTGACCTGGCCGGGGGCTCCCGGACAGGCCCCTTCCATTTCTGCCAGAGACAAGGTATCGGGGATCTGGGCCATATGGATGGAATCCCGGTTTCCCGAATGCCTGAGTTTTTCATGCCGATCCCCGGTCAGCGCAATAAAGGGTGCTCCCTCCAGGTTCAGATCGGGAATGGCGGTGAGCCTGGTCCAGATCACGATGGAATGCTGATCGGCCCATCCGTTATGGTATCCGTTCCCGAAGTAAGGTCCTTCGGAAGTTTCTTTTTTGTTGCACGAGTAAGCCAGAAGGATCAGAAATCCGGTAACAGCATATGGTTTCATGTCTGCGTCTTATGACCACCATCAAGATAGGAAATATTCCTTTTATACGAAAGTCATGTGAGGATTCTTTCAGAAGGAAAGATTCAAATACAGGGTGGGTGTAAAGGGAACGGCCTCGGCATGGATACCGATGGTGCTGGTCTCAGATTCCGGTATCCGGATCAGATTGGAATATTTGATGTTCTCCCTGTTGAAGATGTTAAGGATGGATATTCCCGTTTCCATACGGACTTTTTTGATATTGAGCCTGTATATGAAAGATGCATCAAGCCTGCTGTAAGGATACCGCTCAAGGATTTCCGTGGTATAGAAGCTCCCATCAGCCAGTCCGGAGCCGTACACATAATTGACTGACAGGTAAAACGGACTCAGATCAAGAAGGAGCGCGCCTTTGATCTCATGACGTTGATCCTGAGGTGCCGGGGCATAATGATCACCGGTGAAGTAAGGAAAATATTCCTCGGCTCTGCCCAGGGTATAAGAGGCCCAGGCTTCGTGTTTCCCGAAATAGGATTTTACCAGAAGGTCCATCCCGTAGATCCTGGCCCGGCCCCTGAAAAGTTCAGGAAGCCCCCGGTCCCACAGATCCACATACCGGGTGATTCCTTCAACCGTCTTATAGTAAGTTTCCAGGCTGACTGTAAGACCATCCTGCCGGAAAACAAGACCCCCTACAAAATGCTGTGCCCGTAGTACCGGTACCCCTTCGTTATCACAAATGGTCCAGAAATAACGGAAGTTCCCGTAATCGTCGATTACGGAAGCCTCAGAAATGAACTGGTTGTAAATGCCCCATGCTCCGTTGAATTTCCATCTTTCGGACAGGTCTGCGGAGAACAGCAGCCTGGGCTGAATGTACAATCGCTGAAGGTAAAACGGGTAATCGATCCTCACACCCGGCCGGAGAGAAACGGAAGGGAAAAGCTGGTATGCGTCCTGGGCGAACAGGTTGATCCTGCCCGCATTGTTCCTTCCACTGTGGGTCATCACATCCAGGGAATCCCGGAAAAGATCAACATCATGGTATACAACTTCCACTCCTGTTACCAGCCTGTGCCTGTCCGACAGTGAAAAATAATGGTTGTTTTTGAAAGTCAGCTCCTTCACACTGTTTTTATATTGCAGCTCACTGCTGGACAGGGTGAATTCCTGAAGTAGATGGAACAGTTCCTGTTTCTCTTTCAATTCCCTGCTCAGCCCGGAATAGCTCAGGGAAAAATTACTCAGGAACCCGCTTTTCCAGGATTTTCCGAAAAATGCAGTACCTCCCAGTTGCCTGCTCTGTTCCGTGGCCTCCTGTTCCACCCTGATCACGTTGCGTTCCTCGTTCACCGCATAAAAGAAGTGGTCGCGGCCTTCAAAAAGGCTGATAAAGTAGGGATCTCCGCTGCCGGTGGAGCCGGAAAACTTAAAATTCATATCATTGAAGCGGTAATCGGGAAATACGCTGATATCCACCTGCCTTCCGGGCCCCCTTCCATCTCTGTCGGTGAGAAGACCCAGGTCCTCAGCATCAACCAGATTATAATAGGTGTTCCTGTAAGCCAGTGTAAGGGCAGCCTGTTTTTTTACCGGGACACTAGCCATTCCGCTGAGGGTCATATTATTGATGTTCAGATTGACCGATGGTTTTTTCCTGTTCCCGTCGATCCCTGAGATTTCCACGATCCCTCCTACCCTGCCACCGTATCTGGCAGGATAACCTCCTTTGTAGATCCGGATATCCTTTGCCATGTATGGATTCACAAAACTGATGTTGTCATTGAAATTCTTGGGACCGAATATGGTAAACCCATCAAATATAAGCTGGCTGTGACCGGGATAGCCTCCCCAGATGATCATTTCGCTGGATTGTTCCCCTGCGGCCAGGATCCCTGGCTGCAACCGCAGGAAATTGAACACCGCATCATCCCCGTTGCCCGGCAATCTGTATGCAATCTGATGATTGAGCCGGATCATTCCTGCCTGTTCACCTACCTGACCCGACCGTTCCACTGAGCGTCCCTCTATGGTCACTTCCTCCAGGGCATACCTGGAAGGCCAAAGGGAAATGGTATGGTTCTCTCCTGCATGCAGGACCGTATCAAGCAGATAATATCCCAGGTGGGATACGGTCATGGAAAATACCGAATCCTCCGCTGAGGTGATGGAAAAATAACCACTGAAATCGGTGATCATCCCATGCTCACCGATCATCAGGTGGGTATAAGGCAATGCTTCCCCGGAGCGGCTGTCAACGATCCTTCCGGATAGACCATAAGATCCGGGCACAGTACCTGATCGCTGCGGGAAGATAATGAACACTTCGCCGCTTTTCTGGTAATCAAGGGGCAGGGGATCGATCAGATATGAAATGGCCTTCTCCGGGGAACCAAACTGGCGGTCCACCGTGACCGTATAATCCGAAAGGAGCCTGTCATCGAATGAGAGCTGGATCCCGTATTCATCCGCAAGACGGATCAGAACATGGCTCAAAGGCTCCTGATCAGCCTCCACCCGGATGCCCTGACCGAAGGCCTGAAACTGGAATAGGAGCAACACTCCGAATAAAAGGCAGACAATTTTATTCCGCAGGGGAAGGATAAATGTGATATTCCGATCTCGAGATCCGCTCATATATCAGGTCAAATGGTCGGCAGAGCAAAGATAACACTTTCTCCACCGAAGTATCCAGGGCAAAGTTCCCTGAATAGATATACGGCATATCTTCGGGGGTTTCGATCACAATGCCATATTGCCTTTCAATCTCATCAAAAACGAGCCTGAGAGGGACAGAATTGAACATCAGCAGGTTGTTCATCCAATCCGGCGAATAAGGATCCACCTTCACATCCGCAATCTCAAATGTCCCGGTACCGGTCAGTTCTGCTTTTTTATCCGCAGGAAGGGTAACGGTTTGCTTTGAGAGGGAGGAGGTTACACGAACATGCCCGCTGTGGCAGGTGACCATGAACCGTTCCTCACGGGCATATACATTGAAAGTGGTTCCCAGCACCTCTGTGGTCCCCATCTTTGTGTCCACGATAAACTTCCTGCCTTCTTTGACATTGAAAAAAGCCTCTCCTTCCAGGGCAACTTCTTTTGAGAGGGGCCACCATAAAGGGTGATAGGTGAGGGTGGTCAGGGCATTCAACTCAGTCACAGAACCATCCGGAAGCTCAAGGCTGGCCCGTTCCCCGGGAGGGCACTCGGTTGTTACCTGGTAAAAACGCATGAATGCAGTAACGGAAAGAAGCAGGGCGATGGATGCTGCCAGGGAGATCCAGGGCCTGACAGATCGTATGTGCCTGTCGTTATCCCTTGGTGAATGCTTTTTATGAAGCGTTGCCGAAAGTTCCTTCCACACCTCTTCCCTGCTCTTTTCAAAGGGGATCTGAACCCTGGAGAACAGAGCGGATTCTTCCTGGAGATCAGGCTCATTTTTCTTATGTCCGTTTTCGCTGTTCATGAGGCGTCCAGTTCCTTTCGTAAATGTTTCAGTGCAGCACTCATTCTTTTCTCCACTGCTTTTATACTGATGGCCAGTCGTTCTGATATCTCCGGGTAGGAAAACCCATCCATCCGGCTCATCAGGAAGACGGTTCTCTGTTTCTCGGGAAGTCTCATCAGTGCTTTCTGGTATCTTTTTTTCAGTTCCCTGTAATGGATACCCTGTTCGGTATCCTCATACTGGATTTCCAGTTTCAGTTCATGGTGGATTTTTTCGGAAAGCCGCTCTCTTCGGATGTAACTGAGAAAAAGATCACCGGCCATTTTGTACAGCAATGCCGCATCTTTCCCGGGTGCCAGTTCCATCTGCTTTTCCCAAACCTTCATGAAAGTATCCTGGGCAAGATCCGTGGAGAGGACCGTATCTCCCGAACGGAAAAAGAGATATCTTCTGATATCATCGAAATGCGCATCAAACAGGATCTTGAAGCTTTTTTCTGTCACGCTGTCCTCTCCCGGATTACCCAGTAAAAATAAATAATATGAAAGAACTACCTGATCCTTTTCTGAAATCCGGTCATGTTATTCCTGTTCCGTGCTTTCCTCGAGCATGAAATTCTGAACTGTAAGGTTCCCCTCAATGACCTCAATACCGGTATAAGTGACCGTGTCAAATCCTTCTTTCGCGGCCGACAGGGAATACAGCCCGGCAGGAATACCCGGCATGGCATAATAGCCGTCCTGTTCGGTATAGGCAGTGGTAAGCACCGTGTCTTTCCCAATCCAGACGGCCGCATCTTCCAGCAATACCGAATCGGCATCCATGACAATTCCCTCCACGGTTCCCGAGGTGGTGTTGTTGACCGCCCTGATCACAGGCTTGAATATGAATCCTTTGATCCCTGCTGGAGTATTGATGTTCCCCAGCATCACAAAGGACTTATCCACATTGAAGTCCAGCAGAACCTCCGCGGTGAGCCCGCCTGCCACGATCAGGGAGGGCTTTACGAAGATCTTGATCCCCGTTTGAGCCCCGCTGGGGACTTTCACCGAATATCTGCCATGTTCCTTTACGGAAATGCCTGCATTTTCCACATACAGGCGGATCAGACTGTATTCACCGGCAGGGACCTCCATGTCAAGAAGTTCCGCGGTAACCCCGTTTCTCAACTCAAGCAGGTTGAACTCCCTGGAGCCCTCAAACAGGGTGAGGAACGGATACCCTGTGGTATCATTTTCTCTCCGGATCTCCACTTTGGTAATGGTCACACTGGCTTCCTCCACCAGTTCGATGGGAAAAGGAGCATCGGTGATCTTTACAATAATCCTTCCTGTCTGGGCATCATCAGATTGCTGACAGCCGGAAGAAAACAAAAGAGCGGTTCCCAGTAATGCCGAAAATAATAATCCTCTGTTTTTCATTTTCTTTGAATTTATGTGAAACATATGATCGCTGTTTTTCATGGTAATTTCTAATCATATACCGAACAGAAGGACGTATACCCTACCGGGAACAGGGATTTTTTTTACTGAGGGATGCTTTTGAAGTAACATGGCATCTTTTAGCGAAGCTAAATTAGCACGTTACAAGAAAGCATCCCTCATATCATGTTGACACAGGACTTTTGAGACAGTCTCTTTAATGATCTGTAGACCGTGAAGACTGCTTGTCAGGGAGTGGGGACGGGATGTTTTTTCAGGATCTCGGTAAAACGATCGAGGTCCTTGTCGGAAAGGGAGTGATCCTCCAGCTCTCCGCGGAAGAATTTATCATACCCTGTCAGGTCCAGCAAACCGTGTCCGCTGAAATTGAACAGGATCACCTTCTCCTTCCCTTCCTCTTTGGCCTTTTTGGCTTCCCTGATCACCGAAGCGATGGCATGGTTGGTCTCCGGCGCAGGAATGGTACCTTCGGTCCGGGCAAAGGTTACCCCTGCCTCATAGCATTCAAGCTGCTGGAGGGCCTGCGGTGTGGCAAGGCCATGTTTTACGGCATGACTCACCAGGGGTGACATACCATGGTATCTGAGTCCCCCCGCATGGATGGGAGGCGGAATGAATCCGTGTCCCAGGGAATACATGGCCAGCAGAGGAGTCAGCCTGGCCAGGTCTCCGTGGTCGTAGGCAAAAGGAGCCCTGGTCAGTGTGGGACAGCTGGCCGGTTCAACGGGAATGATCTCCATCTCCGCACCGTTGATCTTATCCAGCATAAACGGGAAGCTTAATCCGGCAAAATTGCTTCCTCCGCCGGCACAGCCGATCACCACGTCAGGAAGCTTTTCATTGATCTTCTCCAGCTGTTTTTTTGCTTCAAGCCCGATCACTGTCTGATGGAGCATCACATGGTTCAGCACGCTTCCCAGGGAATAGCGGGTTCTGCCCGAGGTATCGGTCACCGCGGCCTCCACCGCTTCGCTGATGGCAATGCCCAGGCTACCCGGGGTGTCCGGATGTTCGGCCAGAACGTTCCTGCCCGATTCGGTCTCTTCACTGGGACTGGCCACACAGTTTCCGCCCCAGGCCTGCATGAGCAATTTCCGGAACGGTTTCTGATCGAAGCTGACCCGGACCATGTATACCTTGCATTCCAGTCCCAGAATGGAACATGCAAATGCAAGTGCGCTGCCCCATTGTCCGGCTCCCGTTTCGGTGGTCAGGCGCTTGATCCCGAACTCCTTGTTGTAATATGCCTGGGCCACGGCCGTATTGGGTTTATGGCTTCCTGCGGGAGAGAGCCCTTCGTGCTTGTAATAGATCCTGGCAGGGGTATCCAGTTCCTTTTCAAGGGCATAGGCCCTGATCAGGGGCGAGGGACGCCAGATGGAAAGCATTTCCATCACTTTTTCCGGGATGTCGATCCAGCGCTCTGTGCTCACCTCCTGCTCGATCAGGTTCATGGGGAATACAGGCGCCAGCATCTCAGGGCCAACGGGTTTGCCGTCAGGTCCCAGGGGCGGATTCAGGACCCCGGGAAGATCCGCGGCGAGATTGTACCATTGTTTCGGCATCTCATGTTCATCGAGTAATACCTTTTTCACATTGTTCATTGTATCGGATTTTAGGGATTCATGGTTTCTGAAAACAAAACGGGGCAGGTTTTAATCAACATGCCCCGTGTTTCTTTATCAAATAGAACCATTACCAATCCAGAATTGCCCACGAGGCTGCATGATGACCGTGCCACCATCGCCAGGACCAGCAATTATCGACTTTGTAATGATCCATTGATCCGGTTTAAGGTTCCTAAAATAGAGATAATTTCTGAATGTCCAACAGGAGAGATTACTTTTTTCCCGGAAAAAATCCGGAATTTTATGCCTTCAGCCAATGGATGCCCAATGCATTTTTGATTAATCGTCTTTTTTATGTGAGCGTAACCGCGAATTTGTCTATATTATACCAATTATTCCTCTGAAAAATCAGGGATTCAAGAGGTAGGTTTGAACACTGGAAGATGGATCCAAAGACACGTGAAACCGTTATCGGGATCGATGTCGGTTCAGTTACCATATGCATCGTTTCCATGGATCGGCAGGGGAAGCTGCTTGGATCAGACTATGTCCTTCATTCCGGGGATGTGCGCGGTACGATAAAAAAGCTGATCGGACCTCACATTTCAGCGGATGTCTCGGGGATTGCCGCGACGGGTGGAAAAACAAACTTCACCGGCCAGGTTGTCAGGTTCGATCCGCAGGTCTCCCTGATGGATGCAGTAAGCTGCCTGGAGCTGGGTCCACGGTCGATCCTGCATGTGGGTGCCGAACGGTTTTTTCTGATCGAACTGGATGAAAAGGGGAATTATATGCAGACCAGTCACAGCTCCTCCTGTGCAGCAGGAACAGGCAGTTTCCTGGATCAGCAGGCGGCGCGGCTCAGGCTGGATGATGCTTCCCAGATCTCGGAAATGGCCATGCGCAACAGGTCTCCCATTCCGGATATTGCGGCAAGGTGTGCAGTCTTTGCCAAAACGGACCTGATCCATGCCCAGCAGAAGGGATACGGCCTGGAGGCCATCTGTGACAGTTTATGCGAAGGGCTTGCAGACAATATTTCCGATACCCTGTTTAATCAATCGGTCCCTGCCTCGCCCATGTACATGACAGGAGGTGTTTCACATAACCGTTCGGTGGTCCGGCATCTTGAGCGCATCACCGGCAAGGAGATCATCATCCATCCCCAATCACATCTGTTCCCTGCCATCGGGGCAGCCAGCCTGCTATGGAAAGAGATCAGGGAGGGAAGAGAAAAACCCTTACAGCGGCGTGAGCAGATACGGCCCGGCAGGATCCTTCGCGAAAAAAGCAGCCTGGAGTATTATTATCATCCCCTGAGCAACAAACAGGAAACCTCCGGACGCTCTGCCTGTGCCCGGGAAAGCGGGATCACCGGTGAGTTCGTCTACCAACCGGTCGTGCCCGGTCATAGGGAACCGGTACGGGTGGACCGTTATTATAGTCCCCCCGGGAAAAATCCCCGCGTATACCTGGGGATCGATGTGGGTTCCACCAGTACCAAGGCGATGATCCTGGAGGAGAGCGGAAAACCCTTGTCCGGTTACTATACCTATACTTCCGGACAACCTCTGAAGGCGGTACAGGCACTTTTTGAAGCCATAGACCACGAAGGGACCGTTCAGGGAATCCGATACCGGATCCTGGCATGCGGAACCACAGGCTCGGGAAGGAAATTCATCGGCACCATACTCAGGACCGACCAGGTGATCGATGAGATCACCGCACATGCAAGGGCTGCTTTTGAACTGGATCCGGAGACGGATACCATCATTGAGATCGGGGGACAGGACGCCAAGTTTACCCAGATGAACAATGGAATGGTCACCTTCTCGCATATGAACACGGTCTGCGCGGCGGGTACGGGAAGTTTCATCGAAGAGCTGGCCTCCAGACTGGGTGTGGCCCTGAAAGACTATGAGCGATTGGCAATGGACTGTGCAGCACCCCTGGCCAGCGATCGGTGCACGGTATTCATGGAAAGGGATATCAACCAGCTGCTCAGCCAGGGTTATTCGGTGCGGGAGGTACTGGCCACGGTGATCCATTCGGTCCGCGAAAATTACCTGAAAAAAGTGGCCAGTGAAGCACACATCGGGGACCATATCTGTTTCCAGGGAGCTACGGCCAAAAATAAAGCCCTGGTATCAGCTTTCGAGCAGCGGCTGAAAAAGCCTGTTTTCGTTTCCCCTTTCTGTCATCTCACCGGCGCATACGGGACCGCTCTGATGCTGAAGGAGGAACACTGGGAGCTGAGCCGTTTCCGGGGACTTGGAATCTATCAAAAAACCATACCCATTGAGACCGAGACCTGTGATCTCTGCCTGAACCGGTGTACCATCAGCGTTGCGAACATTGACGGGGAAAAAGTGGCTTACGGATTTTTGTGCGGGAGGGACTATGATTCCAGAAAGTTCGTCCGCAAGAAGAAATCAGGTTTTGAACTGCTGAAAGAACGGAAAAAATTAATGACCGGTTATACCCGGGAACCCGTCAAAAGAAAAGGCTGTCCGGTGATCGGGATTCCCGCTTCCCTTCACCTGCTGGAGGACCTGCCTTTCTGGGGCGCTTTCTTCCGGGAGCTGGGAATCCCGCTGGTCACCAGCGAAGGATTCAGGGACTCGCTGAAGACCGGGAAAAAGATTGCGGGAGCCGAGTTCTGTGCACCCATCGATGCCATGTACGGACATGTGGCTTACCTTTCCGGGCACTGTGACCATATCTTTATGCCTGTATACCTGGAGTCGAGGGTGAAACCGCCGCATGCGGAAGAGAATTTTTGTTATTACACCCAGTACAGCGCTTCTCTGGCCTTTCTGGAGGGAGATCACGTAAGGGAAAAACTGGTCAGTCCCATGCTGAATTTCCATAAGGACAGTGACCGCAACATCCGGCTCCTTCATGGTTCCCTGGCGGAGATGGGATTCGGGAACCTCAAAAAGAGCGAGGTAACCCATGCCATCAGGCATGCGGAAGTACATGCCCGGCAACTGGCCGGGAAGCTGGCGGAACTTTTCACCGGCAGTGACCCGCCAGGAAACGGTGTCGAGGTGGTCCTGATGGGAAGGCCGTATGTTGTCCTGTCGGAAACATTGAACAAGGGCATCCCCGATATCTTTACGGAAATGGGGATCAGGGCCTGGTACCAGGATATGTTGCCGGGAGGGGAAGACGATGGTGAACTGAGCAGGCTGCTGGAAAAGATCCCCTGGCATTTTGCCGCCAACATCCTTCGTGCTGCGGCATGGGTTTCCAGGAAAAAGAATTTCTACCCGGTACTGATCACCGCCTTCAAGTGCGCCCCGGATTCTTTCATCATAGAATATTTCAAACAGTTGATGGACCTGTCCGGCAAACCATACCTGATCATACAGATCGATGAGCACGACTCAAATGTGGGATACGAGACCAGGATCGAGGCCGCTCTGCGTTCCTTCAGGAACCATGCCCGGAACAGCATACCGGGACCCGCGCACGATTTGAGTTTACTGCTGCCGCGGGTGAATACCCGGCTGGATGGAAAGGTTTTGCTGATGCCCGGCTGGGATACCTTCGTCAGTCCCCTGATCGTGGCCAATCTGAGAAGGGCCGGAATTGATGCCAGATTGCTGGAAACCAGCGAATTGAGTATACGCAAGAGCATGGAATACAATACAGGCCAGTGTCTGCCTATCAACATCATCGCCCAGGATTATATGGATTACCTGGAGCATCATGATCTGGATCCGGCCAGGGCGATCCTCTGGATGATGGAAGGAAGGATCAGCTGCAATCTGAGGCAGTATCCGTTTTTTATCAAACAAATCCTGGAGAACAGCGGGAACGGCATGGCAAAGGCCAGTGTTTATTCAGGAGAGATCTCCCACCGGGAAATGCCCGTATCCGTTACATATAATGCATATTTCGCCTATATGCTCGGAGGTTTGTTCAGAAAGACCGCCTGTCGCATCAGGCCCTATGAGGCTGTTCCGGGTCAGACGGACCACACTTTCCGGAAGGTGCAGAAGATCCTTCTCGGGGCAATGTCCGGGGAAGGGTCTGTCAAAGATGCGATCCGTGAAGGATTACAGCTTGTGGACCGGATTGAATACGACAAATCGACCCGCAAACCTCTGGTCGCCATCTTCGGGGATCTGTACGTAAGGGATAATGATGTGATGAACCAGGATCTGATCCGGGCTATTGAGAATGCTGGCGGAGAAGTGCTGGTGACCCCTTATCATGATTATATGAAGATCACCATCGAAAGCATCTTCAGACGTTCAAGAGCGCGCGGGGAACACTTTCAGACCAAGGTGAACCGGATCCTGCTGGGGGCGCTTAAATTCATGGATGAGCAATACTACAAAGCCTTTACCAGGTACCTGGGACCGGCCCCCGTGATCCGGCCCGCAGAACTGGAGAAACACCTTTCGGATTTCAACGTTCATTCCCTCCATTCGGGGGAGTCTTTTGACAATCTTTTGAAGATCTTTTATCTCACAGAGAATTACCCCGGAGTGGCACTTTTCATACAGGCCAGTCCCTCCTATTGTTGTCCGGCTCTGGTTACCGAGGCCATGACCCGGAGGATCCGCCAGATAACAGGTGTGCCCGCGGTAACCATTACCTATGACGGGACAAGCGACAGAATGAATGAAATCATTGTACCCTACATTCAGGGAAACAAGGGGTAACTCCCGTCGGTTTTTCGTAAATTCAGAACATGATCAATTATAACAGAACCGTCTTTGTTGTTTTGTTGTGGATCTTCAGCCTGTCCGGATGTGACCGGTATGACCTGGTTCCGGAAGTATCCATCGGTTTTCAGAATCCCACAGAAGTCAGCGAGACGGGTTTCCGGGTCAGATGGTCGGTCAATCCCTCGGGTTATACCTCGCTGACCTTTATCCTCGCCAGCGATCCTTCCTTCCATTCCGTTCTGATCACCAGATCTTTCCGTGATCGTTCGGTGAACAGCACACGGGTCGATTCACTGCGTGGTGCCACCACCTACTATTACCGGATCAGTGTGGAAAAAGAACCCGGCAGGTTCTTTCACAGCAAACCTCAGACCATCACCATGCCCTATCGGTCGACAGAGGTTCATTTTTACACTCCCGATTCAATCCGGCTGAAGGGAACGGTGAACTATCTTGCGTCGGTGATCGAAAAAAGGCCGGGGGTGATCATGATGCATGAACTGGCGGTCTTTAATAATAAATGGTCCGATTCCGAAATCCTCAGATCGCTGGTGGCCGGCGAGTATTTGTGTCTGATCTATTCCAACCGGGGACATGGATTGTCTGATTATTTTAATGATCTTACCCGGCTCATCCGGGACCCTGCTTTCCTGGCCAATGATCTGCGTGGAGCCATGAATTTTATTACAGAGCACGAAAGTGTGAAAGCCGATTCCATTGCCCTGCTGGGAGCATCCATGGGTGGGACGATGGCTGTGACCGGGAACGGTTATGAACAGGTGCAAACCTCTGTGGCGCTTTCTGCTGCCAACCGGGACATCGATCACATGTTTCCTGGGAAACCCCTGCAATCCATATTTTACATTGCTGGAGAGGAAGATATTGGTACAGGTGAAAGCGGGACGGAGAACATTCCGGATGATGCCCGTGATCTCTACAAGATGACGGAAGATCCCCGGAAACTGCTGATTGTTTCCAATTCGGCGGCACATGGAATGGAACTGCTGGAATTACCGGATATACATGAGGAGATCTTTCAATGGATCCTCCAGCATCTTCCCCTGCAGGAATGATCCGCGCCTGCATGGAGAATCCATTTCAATAAACCGGACTCTTCCAGGGTTCGGGGCCTTCATATTTGCTTGCCGAGGCCCATCTGATCCCCCTTTTGAGGATCTCCAGTGCTTCGGGAACTTCAAAATCTTCCATCACATGTCCCAGGGATGTGTAAAACACCCTGCCTTTGCCGTGCATTTTCTTCCAGACCACCGGCATGGTGCAACCCCCGATCCAACCGGCATGTTCGTCGGTGAAGGTGGTCGTGGCAAGTACTTTTATATTCGGATCCACATGCATGTAATACTGCTCGCTGTGCATTTTGAAAGTTCCCAGTCCGCTCGTCACCGGATCTTCCCCGTCGACCACCTCCACGGTATAATCGATGACCCCGCCGGGATGTGCCACCCACTGTCCGCCGGTCATGAACTGGTAGGCAACGTTCTGCCGGAACGCATCACACAGTCCCCCGTGCCAGCCAGCGATACCGGTCCCGTTCTCCACAGCATTCAACAGGCCCCTCTCCTGCTCCTGGGATATCTCTGCCATGGTAAAGATCTGTATGACCAGATCGATTTCGTCCATATAATCCTTATCGGTGTATGGATCCAGGGAATTGACAGCATCCACCCCGGCACCCTCACGCTCCATCCAGGGCTTAAGCAGTTCAACGGATTGTGCGGGCTCGTGACCGTCCCATCCCCCGTAGGTGAACAGCACCTTTCTTCCTTTCAGGGACGGGAGAATTCCGGATGATCCGGGCGACCTGACGGGCCTGATCTCCCGGGCATACAGCCCCATGGAGGTTCCCAGAGCTGCAGCAAGGGAACCTGCCAGGAATTTTCGTCTGTTGTATTGCATAACAAATGGATTTACTAGGTTGCGGGATCAACCCGATTGTCTAAAAATAGGTGGAAAATGCTTAAAATCAAAAAACCCTCCGCCCGGGCGGAGGGTACAAGATTAATACAATATGACCTGTTCAACTATATCAGTTTGACATTCACTGCATTTAATCCTTTTCGTCCTTCAGTTAGTTCAAATGTTACATCGTCATCTTCCTTGATCTTATCGATCAGGCCGGAAACATGAACAAAATACTCTTCGTCTGATTCGACGTCCTTAATGAATCCATATCCTTTGGACTCATTAAAAAATTTTACTTTTCCTTCTTTCATTGTATTGGTTGATAATTGATAACCCTACAAAAGTAATACTTTTTAATCCCAAATCCACAAATGAATAAAAAATACGGGACACTGCTTATAAAATAATTATATTTGAACGCATCCAGATTGCCTCACATGAAAGGCAGATTCATTCATACAGTTCTTCTTCTTGTTCTCTTCAACCCGCTGGAGGCGCAGCTTACAAGAACCGACAGCCTGCTGAGAAGAAGCAGTGAGATGAGCGGAAATGAACTGGGAAAAGCCTACCACAAAATTTCCCTGGAATTAAGGGCAGATGATCCGGACAGTGCACTTTATTATGCGAACCAGGCTGAGCTGATCCTCACAAGGAGCGATCCCGAACAGTTACTGCCCCATCTCTTCAAGAACAAGGGAAGGATCTATGAAATGAAACTGGCTTTTGAACGCAGCCTGTTCTATTACCGCAAGGCCTATGAGGAGTTCATCAAGACGGAGAATCACCGGGAAATCGGAAGCTGTGCCCTGCTTATGGGGAACATTTATTATGAAATGGCCGATTTCAGTGAAGCCTACTATTTTTACCTGCAGAGCCTGAATGCATATGAGCGGTCGGGCGACCGTGCGGGGATTGCCAGGATGGAGAACAACCTGGGTACGGTGGCTCAGGAAATGGGGAAACTGGACGAAGCAGAAAAACATTACCTGAATGCACTGGAAATCTATCGCGAGTATGAACTAATTGAGGAAGAAAGCAATGCCCTGAACAATATCGGGCTGATCCTGTATAACAGACAGGAGTATGATTCCGCCCTTCAATATTTCAACATGGTGACCGGGAAGATCGATCCCGATTCCATCGGTTCCCCGGAGGAGCTTTATACGCTTTCGGGTGTCTACAACAACATGGCACTGACCTATGTTGAGCTCAGGGAATTCGGGATGGCACTGAGATATCTGAGGGAAGGCCTTTCCCTGGCCAAAGCCACTGGCGACCAGTATACCATCGGTTCTGTCTTCAACAATCTGGGCTCCCTTTACCGGGAAATGGAAAACCAGGATTCGGCCCTTTTCTATCTGCACCGGTCCCTGCAAATAGCCAACAAGCATGGCTTCAGACACCTGAAGCTCGAAACATACGATGAACTGGCCAAACTGCATGCCCAGACCGGAAGCTATATGTCCGCATACAACTGGACCCTGAGATATGACACGGTATACAAGGAACTCTTCAATGAGATCCAGTCTGAGCAGATCGCCAGACTCAGGGCACGTTATGAGCAGGAACTCAAGGACCGCGAAATTGAGCAGCTCCTGTCAGAATCCCAGGTTCAGCGGATGTTGAATAAGGTCTTCATCAGCTTTATCGTGGTGATCGTTGTGCTGATCGTAATCATCGCTTTCAATCTGCGTTCCAAGAAGCTGACCAACCAAATGCTTGCCGAGCGGAACCTCCAGATCTCCGATGCAATCCAGAAATTAAGCGAGTCCGAGGAAGAACTCCAGAAATTGAACCAGTCCAAGGACAGGATCTTTTCGGTGGTGGCCCATGATCTTCGGAACCCGGTTGCAGCGGTAACGGGCTTTTCAGAGTTGCTGTATGACAATTTCGATCAATTTCCGGTGGAAACACAGAAGGAATACCTCCTTCAGATCCTGCAGGGAACCCAGCGGATACAGAACCTGCTGGAAAACCTTCTAATCTGGGCGCGGGCGCAGATGAAAGCCGTGAAATATGAACCGGAGACGATCAGGATGAAGAATATGGTGGATGATTGTGTCAGGGAACTGAAAGCAAACCTGGACCATAAGAAGATCGAATGCTTAGTGAAAATAGACCGGAAATGCGTGGCCTATGCAGATCGATCCATGATCCATACCGTTTTCAGGAACCTGATCATGAATGCAATCAAATTCAGTTTTCCGGGGGGAAAGATCCGGATCAGTTCTGACATCGTACATGAGAAATGCGAGGTAACGGTCAACGACGAAGGGATCGGCATTCAGCCGGAGATCCAGGAAAAACTCTTTAAGACCAATGAAGTGGTCTCCACACCCGGGACCACCGGTGAATCAGGATCTGGATTGGGCCTGGTCATCTGCAAGGAATTCGTTGAACGGAACCAGGGTTCCATCGGGGTGGAAAGCGAACCGGGGAATGGCTCCTCTTTTACGGTGACCCTCCCAATCTCGGGGAAACAATAGCTGCTTACTCCTTCAGTTTTTCCCTGAATACCTTTTCAAATTTCTCCACCTTGGGCTGTATGACCACCCTGCAGTACCCTGCATCCGGATTGTTGGCGAAATATTCCTGGTGATAATCTTCTGCCGGATAGAATGTTTCAAATGGTTCCACCACGGTAACAATGGGTCTTATCCAGATATCCGCATCATCCAGTTCCCTGATGGTTTTTTCAGCAAGCTGTCGTTGCTTATCATGATGGTACAGAATCAAAGACCGGTACTGTGTGCCCACATCGGCACCCTGACGGTTCAAAGTGGTGGGATCGTGTGTCCTGAAAAAGATCTCCAGCAGCTCGGTATAGCTCACTACATCAGGATCGAACGTGATCTGAACCACTTCAGCGTGACCGGTCCTGCCACTGCTTACCTCCCGGTAGGTGGGATTCTTAACCTCGCCGCCCGCATAACCCGAAACCACAGATTGGACTCCCTTTACCCGTTCAAAAATGGCTTCCACGCACCAGAAACAACCCGCACCGAATGTGGCTTTTTCAGTTGTATCATTTTTTTCCATAATTCCGTTCAAAATAAATGTGTGCAACATGATTGCAATCAGTCCTGTTCCTGTCACTCCCATACATATCTGATTTACATGTTATGATATTATAACCATATGCCGGTAAAAATGTTCTACGGCTGGCGAGGATCCATTTTTCATTGTAACTTTATAAATATGTACCTGCCGGGTGCATGCACAAATAATAATGATGGAACATCTGATACAGTAAGCCATGAAAACCAGAAATGCAATTGCAGAAGGCCGTTTTTATCCTTCTTCCAGAGAAAAGGTATTTGATCAGATCCGGGAAATAGAACGCCGGGCAAAATATCCTGTCGGGGACCTGCAGGCCGAACATATTTACGGCGGAGTGCTTCCCCATGCAGGACATATCTATTCAGGGTATCAAACCGTCCCTTTTTTCCAGCTGATCGGCCGGACAGGTAAACTGCCCGGGACATTTGTCATTGTTCATCCGAACCACACCGGCAGCGGTCTTCCCCTGGCCATTGATGAGGCTGACATCTGGAGCAACTCCATCGGCGATGTTACCCTGGATCATGAAATGGCAGAAGCTATGGAACTTCCCTACAGCCGACTTTCCCACGCGCATGAACATTCTGCCGAGGTGATCATTCCCTATTTGCAGTACTACATGAAGGATCAGGTTTTTTCAATTGTTCCCGTTTGTATGATGGCCCAGGACCCGGAGAGCGCCAGACATGTGGCGGAGAGGATCCATGATGCCGCGGCAGATACCGGGAAAGAAGTGATGGTGCTGGCTTCCAGCGACTTTTCGCATTACCTCTCTCCTTCTGAAGGCAGGGAAAAGGACCAGCTTGTGATCGAGGAGATCATGAAGAAGAACATACAGGGAGTGGCCGGAGCGGTGAAAAAGCACCAGGTCACCATATGCGGTTACGGACCCATCATGGCCCTGATGGAGTATGCCGGGATGGATGATCCCGGCTATCGGATCGAAATCCTGGCAAGGGGACATTCCGGGGAAGTAGTTCCTTCCCCCGATGTGGTCGATTATATATCCATGATGGTATTCAGATGAACCTTTCCATCGAGCATAGAAGACTTCTACTTCAGCTGGCAAGGATCAGTATTGATGCTGTGGTCAGAAAAAACCGGAATGATGAAGGTCATTCCCCGTTAACTCAGGAGGCGCTCCAGGTCAAATGCGGGGTCTTTGTCTCGGTCTATGTGGACGGAAAACTGAGAGGTTGCCTGGGTACATTTTCCGAGCATGAATGCCTCTGGAAGAATGTACAGAAAATGTCAGTTTCAGCGGCCACAGAAGATTTCCGGTTCAAGCCCGTCCGGCCGGAAGAACTGGATGATCTTCGGATCGAGATCAGTGTGCTGTCACCCCGAAGAAAAATTACGGATATCAGTGAAATCGAACCCGGTAAACACGGAATCTATATCATGAAGGGATCCAGCCGGGGGACCCTCCTTCCCCAGGTGGCCACCGAGCAGAAATGGGATGTATATGAATTCCTGGGGCATTGTTCCAAACACAAAGCCGGGATCGGCTGGGAAGGATGGAAAGACGCTGAGATCTATATCTATGAGGCCCTCACATTCGATTCGGACAAGATCGAGCACTGATTGTTAAACTTTATTAATCAAAAAGATCAAAGAGCTGATCCAAAAACTGGAGGATCCTGCAGACTATCCTGGAAGCGATGCTTTTTTACCATCCGGCCGTATGGTCCATTTCCCGGATGATCAGGAAAGAACGTGAACACTGCTGTGATGACCTGGTCCTTGGAAGAACGGATCAACCATCTACCTATGCCCGTGCGCTGCTCGGTCTTGCAGAAATGGGACGGCCGGCCCCAAACCTCTATCCCCGGTCTGACGGGGCCGATGCAGATCAGCTATACAAACGTATTTTAAGAATCTTAAATCAACAGCATATGAAAACGGATCATCGAGAAAAATTTGGTGCGCTGGTGCTTCTGGTGGGCTGCATGACCCTGGTTTTTACCATTTCAGGCTTCACATCCGCGTACTCTTTTGGGCTGCTCAAAGAACCCATCATTCCGGAAAGACAGATCGTGACCGGTGGGATGCCATCTGACACGGTCCCCGATACCGATGAACAGAGGGCGGAGAAAATGGAGAAATCCCTGGAGGAGATTGAACTGGAATATGATTCTGATTTTGATATGGATTTCGATATTGAGACCGAGGAGATCAAAAGACAGGTGGAGAGAGAGCTTCTGTAGTCCATGCATCCCCCGTCAAATCTGAAAAAATGTGGTTCCGGGGTTGGAATTTAGAATATATCCTTTATATTTGCTTATTGAAGGTTTGGCAAAGACTATAACCAGATAGTCACTAACCCTAAAACTGAATCTAAACCGGAAGATCCCGACAATGAAAGTTCGGGATCTTTTGTTTTTGTATCCCTTTGATATTCTGAGACTTTATGATCTTCAGCCAGAGATGTAAAAATTACACTTCAGGTTTTTGGCATTGCATTTGTATTTATACAGGCAAAGATGTACAACCAGCAAAAACCCGGAAATCATGAAAACGATCAGATACACCGCCGCTCTGCTGATAGCACTGGTCATAGGATTCCAGACTGTCCAGGCACAATCGGCACGCCGCAGCCAGAACAGGGAGAAAAAAGAGGTTGCCGCGACGAGGAACCAGAAAAGGGAGGTTACTCCCCGGAGAACACACACCGCAAGGAATAACGCAAGGGTGGAGCGAAAAGAAGTGCAGCGCCAGCGGGCCACGCAGCCCAAGCGCAACGTCCAGCGAAAAGAAGTGCAGCGCCAGCGGGCCACACAACCCAGGCGCAACGTCCAGCGGAACGAAGTGCAGCGCCAGCGGGCCACACAGCCCAAGCGCAACGTCCAGCGGAACGAAGTGCAGCGCCAGCGGGCCACACAGCCCAAGCGCAACGTCCAGCGGAATGAAGTGCAGCGCCAGCGGGCCACGCAGCCCAAGCGCAACGTCCAGCGGAATGAAGTGCAGCGCCAGCGTCCTGCACGCGAAGCCCGCAAGCCGGTCAGCATCAGCACCCCGAAAAATCCCCGGAGCGATTACCGCAAGGCCGATACCAGGGTGTATGTGGACCGGAACAGAACGGCCAACACCAGGGTAAATAAATACTCCAACAGGCGGTACTACGGAGGAAACCATTACCATTACTTCTACCCCACGGGGAAGGTCAGACTGCACTATCATCACGATACCCATATCCATCATTACAGGGTACTGTACCGGCCGAGATACATCAACATCTACTGGACCCGAAACATGTACAGGGATTACGCGAGATGGTACCCCGACTACCGCTGGCGGTACGATTTCGGATACCGGATCCAGACCATCTCGATCTGGGATGCAAAGTATAACATGGGAGAGGTGGCCAGGGCATACGGAAGGGTGTACGCCACCTGGTACAACAGGGAAACAGATGACTACCTGCTGTTCTTCGGAGGGGATTATCCATACCAGGAGTTTACCGTGGTCCTGCCGAGATACGTGGCCCGTCGCTTCAGCTGGAGACCGGAAAGGTACTTCCTGGGCAGGCACATTACCGTAACAGGACTGATCACCACCTTCGACGGAATCCCGGAGATCGTCGTCAAAGACAGAAGACAGGTCGATTTGTACTGATCATACCGGTACAGGCGTGACAGCAAGGCTATAAACACTCAAAAAGGGGTGCCTCAAAAAAGGCACCCCTTTTTGAGTGTCAACAGCTCTTCGGAGGATGCTTTTTGGTCAGGGTTTCACGATGGCGGATGCCCTGTTCAGTGAATAGGCGGCAAAAATGCCTTTCCCATCGTTCCCGATATTGGAATGAACATTGGCAGGCGGACCGGAAAAAAGGGGATTGTTCCCGGCTATTTCCAGCTGGGCATCCGAGATAAAATCGAAATAATCCTGTCCGATCCTGTTCAGCTCTAAGGTAACCGTATCCCCCGCCTGAAGCGATTCCCGGGGATTTGAATCCAGGAGAAAGCCCACGGGCAGACCGTAGATATAGGTTCCGTCGATAAAATCGTCAGACTGAACCCGGTAATCCGACAATTGATCGGTCAGCAGTTCACCGTTTTTCCGGATCCCGAAACTGTACCAGTCCCTGCCGGGTTGATCCATTGCATACATGAACACCTGGTATCCTGAAACAAAAGGTGAATCAAAATAAGCGAGCCTGATGGAATCCAGCCGGGGTAGTTCGGGCATGGTGCTTTCTGCATCATAGGATTCGAAAGATCCATCACCGTCTATATCCACCTGGTCGATGTGCAGCCGGTAGCTGATCCCGGGAATTCCGCGAAATGCCTCCGGGCTGCGATAGAGTCCCGGAACGGAATCAATTTCCGCCAGCCGGAGTGTGCCTTGTCCTGTATCCAGCTCCACCAGGGCATCCGATACAGCGGGTGCGGGCTGGTTGGAAAAGTAGTCGCTGGTGGTGGACAGACGCACCTGATGGTAAGCGGAATCGGTGGTGACCGTGCCGAATACCACCAGCCGGCGATAGGTGCTGTCAAGCTCGATCTCGATCACCTCCGTGCAGGACGAAAGCGACATGACCGTGGCCAGGATGAGGAAAATTTTGTATGGATATGGAAAGATCCGTTTCATCAGAATCTGAAGTTATAGGTAACGGCCGGGATGATGGAAAAAAGGTAGGTCATTTCCGCATAGGTCAGGTCCGGGTTCTGCTCATCCTGGATAAAATTGATGGTCCATGCATTTTTTCGGGCATAGGCATTATACAGGGAAAAATTCCATTCCCCCGTCCATTTCCTGTCTTCCTTTTCTTTGCCTTTGATGGTCAGGGAAAGGTCAAGCCTGTGATAATCGGGAAGGCGGTATTCATTCCTTCCCGTATAGAGCGGAATGATATTCCCCATGATCTCATACCTTCCGGTGGGCATGGTGAAGGGGATCCCTGATGAATAAAGCCAGTTGGC
This sequence comes from Bacteroidota bacterium, assembly GCA_051746185.1. Taxonomy (GTDB): domain Bacteria; phylum Bacteroidota; class Bacteroidia; order Bacteroidales. The sequence continues at coordinate 34,826 of JBNJEV010000002.1, read as the reverse complement.
AGCAACGATGAGCCTGCCGGTAATATCATAGCTGAATACGATCGCCACATCGTGGGGCTTGTCATACGGGGCTGGATAGGGTCTGCCTTCATTGATCTCCAGAATATCACGCATGGTCCGCGAATAGGTATAGCTGAGCCAGCCGGAGAAACGGCGGGTTTCGTATTTGACATACAATTCGGCTCCGTAAGAGGTGGCCGACCCTACCCTGAGCTCTCCTTCCAGCCTGGGGTTCAGGAATAGCTGGGCATGATCCCTGAAATCAATGGCATGAGTCATTTTCTTGTAATACAACTCAATGGATGATTCTATTTTGTCATCCCAAAAATTCCTGAAATAACCCGCTGCAATTTGATCGGAAATCTGGGGCCGGATATTGGGCGAGGCCGGGAACCAGATGTCCAGGGGGGTTCCGGCGGTGGAGTTGCTGGCCATTTGCATGTACTGACGGGTTCGTGAATAACTCGTCTTCAGGGAGCTTCTTTCATTCAGCATCCAGTTGGCCGCTATTCTTGGTTCGAGGCCGTGATGGAAATGAAAAAACTCTCCCTGTTCGTAGAATGTCGAGTCCACTACCTCATAGACATCATTATAGGTGAACACCCGTGCCTCTCCGATGTTGTGGAACAAGGAGTAACGCAATCCATAACGAATGGCCAGACGGCTTCCCAGTTCAGATTCCCCGGAAAGGTACAGGCCGTTTTCAAGAGCATAGTTCGCCGGGAGTTCCGATTCCGTATCATTGTTATCCTGGTCCTGCGCTCTGATCCTGCCAGGTTTGATCACGTGGTAAATGCTTGATATCCCGAACTTAAAAGTATGCTCGGGTAAAAAATACCAGCTAAAATCGCCCCGGAAGCCGTAGTCCTCCAAAAAAGAAAGCCAGTTAAAATAGGGGATCTCCCCCTCCGGGGTGCCCAGATCGTAGAAATAATGAGAATTGATCAGGGTGAAGTTGCTGAAGAGGTTCTTGCTGAACAGATGGTTCCAGCGGAGGGAAAAAGTGCGGTTGCCGAAGTACATGCCAGCGTAATCGTTGGCAAATACGTCCTTTCCGTAATATCCTGAAAGGTAGAGCCTGTTACGGTCATTGATGGTATAATTCAATTTACCGTTCAGGTCATAGAAATAGAGGCTGTTGTCACGGATGGCCGTGTCACGTGCAAAAGCAAGGAAAAGATCCGCGTAGGTACGTCTTCCCGAGACCAGGAAAGATGCTTTTTCCGTAAAAACAGGTCCTTCCAGGGTAAGCCTGCTGGAGATGGTCCCAATTCCCCCGGTAGCACTCAGTCTGCGGTTGTTCCCATCCTTGATCCGGATATCCAGCAGGGATGAGAGCCGTCCCCCGGAACTCGCCGGAATATCTCCCTTGTATAGTTTCACATCCTTGATGGCATCATTGTTGAAAACAGAAAAAAAACCGAGCAGGTGGGAGGCATTGTAAACGGGGGCCTCGTCCAGCAGGATCAGGTTCTGATCGGGACTTCCTCCCCTGACACTGAAACCGGAGGATCCCTCACTGGTCACCTGTACCCCGGGAAGCAGCTGGATAGCCTTGATCACATCCACCTCCCCGAGCAGGGCCGGCATCTTTCTGATGGATTTAATGGAAAGGTGCGTTGAGCCTGTCTCCACCCGGGTGATGTTGGCGTTCCTCCCTTCTGCCGTTACGGTTACTTCCTCCAGTTCCAGGTATGATTCTTCCAGTTCAATGTTCAGGATCATATCCTCACCCAGGTTCACCGGACGGGTCTCGGCCACATAACCCACATAGGAATATACCAGCGTATAGAATCCGGGATCCAGCGCCAGGGAGTAAAAGCCATATGCATTGGTGATGGTGCCGGTCCCTTCCTCATAGACCGCCACATTGGCACCGATCAGTTCCTCTCCTGTGTCCGCATCCCTTACATAGCCGCTGACGCTGACCTTTCCCTGGCCGGCGAGGGTAAGAAAGATCATCAATATGGTTATCAACCATCCTTTCACCTGTAAAATATTATGTTCCGCATAACAACAAGTAGTTAACAAATGAAACCGGAAAAAGATGCTTCACGTAATCAGAATTTGCTGATCTGAGCAGTGCGGCGCAGGTTACACGATCTGGCTCATGGCATCAATAAATGCCTCCACCGAAGCGGTAATGATATCGGTCGATGCGGAGAAACCGTAATAGACCACCCCCTTGTGCTCCACCTGCATGTGCACCTTTCCCAGGTCATCGCTTCCCCTTGTGATTGCCTGGATCAGGAACTCTTCGATCCTCACCTTTTTCTTCAGGATCTCTTTCACGGAATTGATGGAAGCGTCCACAGGACCATTTCCTTCTGCAGTCGCAGAATGGACGGTTCCGTCCCATTCTATATGAACGGTGGCCACGGGAGAGGTACCCTTGCCGCAGAGGACCTGGAGGTGTTTTACATGCAGATTGCGCCTGATATCCCGCTCACTGGACCCGGCCAGCACTTTCAGATCCTCATCCACGATCTCCTTTTTGGAGTCGGCAAGTTCCAGGAATTTTTCGTATATGGCATCCAGTGCATCCTTGCTGAACGAGTAGCCCAGTTTTTCCAGGCGGTGCTTCAGTGCAGCCCTTCCGCTCCGGGCGGTCAGCAGGATGGAGGACTCATTGATCCCCACCGTTCTGGGATTGATGATCTCATAATTCTCCCTTCTTTTCAGCACTCCGTCCTGATGGATCCCTGAAGAATGGGCAAAGGCATTACGGCCCACAATGGCTTTATTGGGCTGGATGGGCATCCGCATCAGCGTGGAGACCAGTCTGCTGGTCCGGTAGATCTTCCTGGCATTGATATTGGTCTGCAGGTTAAGATGTTTCCTGCTTTTGATAATCATGGCCACTTCTTCCAGGGATGTGTTCCCTGCCCTTTCGCCGATCCCGTTCACGGTCACTTCCACCTGGCGGGCTCCGTTGATCAACGCACTCATGGTGTTGGCCGTAGCCATTCCCAGGTCATTGTGACAGTGTGTGGAGATGATGGCCCGGTCGATGTTGGGCACATGTTCCTTCAGGTACCTGATCTTTTTCCCGTATTCGTCCGGAAGGGTATACCCGGTGGTATCGGGGATGTTCACCACGGTGGCTCCGGCGTCGATCACCGCTTCAATGACCCGGGCCAGGTACTTGTTATCACTGCGTCCCGCATCTTCGGCGTAAAACTCCACATCTTCCACGAATGATTTGGCATATTTGACCGCCTCCACTCCCCGTTCAATGATCTCCTCCGGGTTGCTGTTCAGCTTATGGTAGATGTGATAGTAAGAGGTGCCGATCCCGGTATGGATCCTGGGCCGTTTGGCATATTTCAACGATTCGGACGCCACTTCAATATCTTTCTTCACGGCCCTGGTAAGGGCGCAGATGACCGGTTCGCTGATGGCTTTGCTGATTTCTACCACCGAATTGAAATCTCCCGGACTGGAGATCGGGAATCCCGCCTCGATGACATCCACACCAAGTTCCTCCAGTGCCTTTGCTACTTCGATCTTCTCAATAGTATTGAGCTGGCAACCGGGTACCTGCTCCCCGTCCCTCAGGGTGGTATCGAAAATGTAAACACGTTCTTTGGCCATGATGCTTCGTTTTGTGGATGAAACTCAACCACAAAAGAAGTAAATAAAATACAAATATGCTATACAGCATACGGAATTATTCGAAGGAGTTCCTGAGCTTTTCCACCCATTCGGACACGCGTTCCCTGTTCATCGACCCCTGGTTCTCATAATCGATGGCCAGTCCGGCGAACTCCCCGCCCCGCTGTGCCCGGGAACGCTCAAAGCTGTATCCTTCCACGGGGGTGAAACCGACCAGTTCCGCACCACGCTCCTCCAAAAGATTGGCCATGATCCCCACCCCGTCCAGGAAATTCTCGGGATATCCCTCCTGATCACCCAGCCCGAAAATTGCAACCTTTTTTCCTTTCAGGTCCATTTCCTCCAGGGCGGGCACGAACTCATCCCAGTAATTGGGCAATTCACCGTCAAACCAGGTGGGTACCCCCAGGATCATCTGCTCGTAGGACCGGAACTTTTCTTCGGTAATATCCTCGGCATTCACCATCTCGAGCCTGTCATCATTGAAGGCCTCTTTGATTTTTTCCGCTATTTTGGCGGTCTTTTTGGTATTGAAACTGTAAATGATGGCTGTAGGCTTCATGATTCAGTATTTTAGCAATTCGGAGGCAGCAGTCTCGATCCGTGCGATATCGGGAAGAATGGCATTTTCAAGGATCCGGTTGAACCCTACCGGGGTAAATGTGCTTCCCACGCGTTTCACCGGGCCGTCCAGGTATTCGAATGCCCCCTCCATGATCCAGGCCGCCACCTCTCCTCCGAATCCTCCGAAAACTTTGTCTTCGTGCACAATAAGGACCTTTCCTGTTTTCCGGACGGTGGTAAGGATGGCTTCGGTGTCCAGCGGACTGAGTGACCGCAGGTCCAGGACCTCAATCATCGCCTTGCCCTCCTCGTTGTATTTGTCGGCCAGTTCCACACACATGGGAGTGGTGTTCCCGTAAGTGATGATGCTCAGATCGGTTCCTTCCCTCCTGATCCGGGCCTTGCCGAAGGGGACCTCAAAATCGTCGGGGACGGGTGTGGCTGCCTTGGGAGCATTGTAAAGGGCTTTTGGTTCCAGGAACAGTGTGGTTCCTCTTGACCGGATGCTGGTCCTGAGCAATCCTGCTGCATCGTCCGCATAACTGGGATAGACCACCCTGATCCCGGGCAGGGTGGTCAGTGCACCCTCAATGGTCTGACTGTGGTACAGCCCGCCACCGATGTATCCTCCGGATGCCAGGCGGACCGTGATATTGGGTGCGAACTGCCCCTTCGTGCGCCAGTAATCATGAGAGGTATCCACCAGCTGTTCCATGGCCGGCCAGAAATAATCCGCAAATTCGGCACCTTCCACCACAATGCGGAGTTTATCGTTGAAGCGGCTCATTCCGTTGGCGGTCCCCATGATGAAATCTTCCGCAATGGGTGCATTGAAAACCCGGTCCTTTCCGAATTCCTGCTGCATTCCCTTGGTCACATTGAAAATTCCCCCTTTCTCCTTAAAAGCGATATCCTGTCCCCAGATAAAAGTGTCCGGATTGTGCCTGAACTCCGCCTTCAGGGTCTCATTGAGTGCCTGGATCAGTTTTTTGGGCTCTCCCTCATGCTGATGCAATCCCTTCGGGTACTTCTCACTGGCATAAGGTTCAGGAATCACAAAGTCATGGATGGAAGAAGGATCCGGGTCCGGAGCAGCCAAGGCCGCTTTATGTGCAGCCTTGACCTCCTCTTTCGCCTCATTCTCAAGGGACTCGATCTCCTCCCCGGTAAACCGGTCGTACCGGAGCAAGAGTCTCCTGAATTTGGCCAGGGGGTCGTATTCATGTACGTAATTGAGTTCGTAATCGTCACGGTACAACTCGTGTTTGTCAGAGTTGGAATGGGAGTGGATCCGGATGCAGTTGGCCTGCACGATGACCGGATGCTCATGTTCGGCGACATACTCCTTGGCTGCGGTCATGGTGTTCATGCTGTCGAAGACATCCTTCCCGTTACAGTGAAAGACCTTCAGGTTCTTGAAACTCCTGAAATTGTCGGCCACCTTCCGGTTGGCGGTCTGATCTGCCTTGGGAACGGATATCCCGTATCCATTGTCCTGAAAGACAAATATGACCGGTAGTTTTTCATTGCTGGCACCATTGATGGCTTCGTAAACATATCCTTCCGAGACCGAGGACTCGCCCTGCGAGCTGATCACCACCCCCGGCACCTTATATTTTTTCAGTGCCCTGGCCACACCGGCTGCATGCTGGGCATGGTTCCCTGTGCAGGAGGAGGTATTGTGAATGTTCCATTCCGGTTTCGCAAAATGATTGGACATGTGGCGTCCCCCGCCGGCCACATCGGTATCTTTGGAGATCCCGTTCAGAATAAGCTCTTCGGCGGTAATCCCCGCGGAATGGGCTGTGAGCATGTCCCGGTAGTAAGGAAAAAGATGGTCGTTCTCACGGTCGAACACCTGTCCGATAGCCAGCTGGATTCCGTCATGTCCTGCGTAGGGAGCATGGTAGGACCAGCCAATGGCCTGTTTCAGATAATTGGGGGCCCGATCATCTATGGCCCTCCCGACCAGCATGATCCTGAACCACCGGGCCAGCGTCTCTTTGTCAGTATGCCTGATGCTGTATTTCTTCTTTTCTGTCATTCTTTGTTTAGAGTTTATAACTACCCGATTGCGTATCAAATGACTCAATGATGTCTCCCAGTCGTTTCAGGAACGCCCCTCCCAGCGCCCCGTCAATGATCCTGTGATCATAGGTGAGCGATAACCACATTTTCTGCCGGACAGCGATGACATCTCCGTATTCGGTCTCCAGTACGGCCGGCTTTTTCTTCACGGCCCCGATGGCGAGGATCGCCACCTCGGGCTGATTGATAATGGGCGTTCCGATATCATTCCGGAATGTGCCGAAATTGGTCACCGTAAAGGTCCCGCCACTGATATCGTCGGGCCCCAGCTTATTGTTCCTGGCAGCCTGAGCCAGCTGGTTCACTCTTTTGGCCAGCCCGGTGCGGTTCAGTGTATCCGCATCCTTGATATTGGGCACGATCAGGTTGTTATCCGGAAGGGCCACTGCAACCCCCAGGTTGATCCGCTTTTTGAGGATGATCTTATCCCCGTCCACCGAAGCATTGATCTGAGGGAAGTCTTTCAGTGCCCGGATGGCCGCCTCCAGAAATACCGGGAGATAGGTGATCTTGATACCCTCTTTCTTCAAAAACTCTTCCTTGATCCTTTCCCTCCAGATGACCACACCGGTCACATCGACCTCGATCATATTGGTCACATGGGCTGAAGTTTGCTTGGACCTGATCATATGATCCGCGATCAGCTTCCGTAACCTGCTCATTTCCACGATTTCGTCTTCGTCATCAGCTCCCGCAACCGCCGAAGCCGGAACCTTCCTTTCGGGAGCCGGTGCTCCTTTTACAGCTTCCTTTTCCGCCGGAGCTTCCTCCTGCACAGTCTTCATCTCCGGGGCTTTCTCGCCCTTTTTCCTGTTCTCAAGGTAGCGCAGTACATCCTTTTTCTGCACCCTGCCATGGATCCCGCTTCCGCTGATCCCATCCAGTTCTTCCCGGGATATGTTCTCTTCGCTGGCGATTTTTCGCACAAGGGGTGAATAGAACCGCTCGGGGACACTTTTCCCGGTCGTCTCTTTCACAGCTTCAGGCTCTCCGGCAGGTTCTGCGGCAGAAGGCTCTCCGGCAGGTTCTGCGGCCTCTTCTCCTTCAGAAGATTCTCCTTCCGTATCAATCAATGCAATCACGGTCCCTACGGCCACCACCTCATCCTGCTTGAAAAGTATTTTTTTTACGACACCTTCTACCGGTGAGGGGATCTCAGAGTCGACTTTATCGGTGGCGATCTCAAGTAGCACATCGTCCTCTTCGACCTGATCGCCTTCTTTCACAAACCAGTTGGTGATCGTCGCCTCTTCGATGCTCTCACCCATTTTTGGCATGATGATCTCAAAATTTGCCATGTTGAATTCAATTGCGTGTGGTGTGGTTCACAAATTTTGTTGATATAACAATGCTGTCAGAAAATTGTTCCGTCATTCCTCCTCCTCAAAACGGACATCGAGAATGACAGGTTCGCCAAAAGGGTGGCGGTCAATGGCAGCTCTATTTCTGATGACCGGATAACTGATCCTGGTATCCGGATAGCTGAGATGGATGAGCATGGATGCCAGCGAGAAGATCTTGGGTCCCTGGGGAATAATATTGATCACATAATCATTGCGCAGCGGAAGGATGGTATCTATCAGGTTCTGATAAATGACCTGTCCGTTTCGGATGGGATAGGCAATCAGGTTCCGGATGGGTACTTCATTGATCAATTCGTGATTATTTACAAATACCTTCTCCGTAAATCGCTTGTCAGCCGGAGGATCTGCATAAAAAAGATACAGCAGGTCCGGCTTTACCAGTCTGGCTATGTTCTTACAAAGCGATTCCTCATGTCCAAGTCCCAGGACCAGCGCCTTCTCTTTCGTTTTTCCCGGGGGAAGTTCGCTTTTCGTAAAATCCACAAGCCGTCGCACTTTCTGCGGAGGTCCCGGTTCCACGTATTCAGCCATGGTATAGACGAATCTGATGCGGGCATCAGAATAATCCTCCTGGTTTTCACCAAACCACCTGAAAAGTTCATAATACCAGAGCTGGGGCATGCTGGTGCAATCAAACAGAATGCGTACATCCTCCCTTTCATGATGCGCTAGAAGCGATCCGAAATCGGGAACCCCGGAGATGTCAGGAAAAATGTCAAAGCCACTGCTTTCGAAGAATTTGAAATTCTCCCCATATGCATGCTGCTTCGACATTTCTTTGAGCGAAAGTGCGATTTTTTGAGTGTCCAGATCCTTCAGCAGCCGTGCAATATGGGTTGTACGTGATTCGTATCCAAGTGTGGTAATGAAAAAATCCGGGTCAAATTGATTCAGTTGGTCCGGTTCTATGTGATGGATACTTGAAAGCTCCATGAAAATATCAGATGGATGCTTCAAATATAAAAGGAATATTCAAACCACCTTTTGTATTCCTGCTAAAGTTTCGGATTTGTTGCAGGTATTTCTGTAATGGGATTCGGATTCCCCTGTTTCATGGTGAAAAGGTCCACGTCCGGCCAGTGATCAACATGGTTCACCGCCCTGAACATCATTGCCGACACGTAGCGGTGGATCCTTGAGTGTTTGTAGGTGCTCGTATTGATCATCACAACCCAGTTCAGGCCGTCTTTCTGCCTCACCACAAGGGCTGAAGAACCGGTAAGGTACCCTGTACGCCACCAGGTTCCGTAGCTGTCAGTGCCGCGCCACCCAAAAAGTCCTCTTCCGGCAAGGTCAGGATCGGTCATCATGGAAATGGATTCTCCGGTCAGGATATCCGGCTGACCTGGATAACCGTCAATGGCGGTCAGGAATTTGGCCAGTTCCGCGGCAGATGCGACCCATCCGCCGGCAGGCCCCAGCAGCTCTATGTTGTTCCCTCCGTAATAAATAGGTACAAGTTCTCCTGATCCGTCGATACAGTAAGCCGACATTTTTCCGGCACTGCTGTGATACCGTACCTCATTGGGATATTTCTGATGGTAATAGCTTTTTCCCAGGTGCATGTCGTGAATCCCCAGAGGCTTCAGCAGGTTCATCACCACATAGTCCTGATAGGGCATCCCGCTTTTCCTTTCGATGATCTTCCCGAGGATTGCATACCCCAGGTTCGAATAACTGTAACGGATTCCCGGAGTGTAATTCAGCCTCCTGGCCAGGGTGAACTGCAGGACCTGCTCGAACGCTGCCGGCGGTTCGATATTCATTTTCCTGGCAATGTACAGAGAGCTGAACATGGGATCACCGGAATACCTTGACCATCCTGCTGTGTGATTGAGCAGATGCCTGACTGTGATATTCTCGATCCTGCGGTCCCGGTATCCCCTGAAAACAGAATCATTGAGTATCCCTTCGCTTCCAAAGACCTTTTCATCCAGGTCCAGCCTGCCCTCTTCATAAAGCTTCATCACAGCGGTAGCGGTGATGAGCTTGGACACGGAGGCTATCCTGAAGAGATGTCCCGGTTGTACCTGTTCCCCGGTTTCACTGTTGGCTGTCCCGAATCCTTTTGCATAGACGAGCCGTTCATCACTGGTGATGGCCACACTTGCTCCCTGGATCCGCCAGCGCCGGAGAAAATCATTCACCCTGGCATCCATGACATTGGTTTCATCATGATCGGAAAGCTCATTGTCCAGCATCAGGGAAAAAGGGACCTCTTCATCATTTAAAAGGGACGGGTATCCTTTATCTGAAAATGTCAGTGCAATTTCGGCGAAAAAGAACACCAGCAGCAACAATATCAATGTAACATACTTCTTCACACCTGTATTTCTTCGCTTGTAACAAGCATATTTTTCGATGACAAATCTATATTTAAATTCATTTACGGGGAAAATGTTCAAACGGGGAATATCAACCCACTCCTGTTAATTGATATAAAACATTGTATAATAAGAAGATATACAGGTTATTTTCGATATGCGAATAGCGTTATTCTGCCAAATATGCGACTCTCTTCGCATAAGAAACAATCATTTGGTACAAAGATTTGATGTGTTTAACGAAATTTCACCGGGTGTTAATCAAAACTGACGGACAGAAGGATCAGACAGGGTCATAAAACACGAATGGGAGCCAGAAATTCATCTGGTTCCCATCCCACTTGTTAGCAACCGTAGTCACTAACCCGCGTCAAGTTACGGTTATTATGACCGGAATACTCGACCGGAGTCTCGTATTCCCTGACGCCACCTGACGGATCAGGTGACTTGCATTATCACAGCCCGAAGACTGCAACGAAATGCTCAACTGCTCACAACTTCCACTGCGTTGTCAGGTATCCTGCAGCTTCCGCTTGAATCTCCGGCTGTGCTTTTCAGGGCACATCCGGTATTCCAGTCAACAGTCCAGCCCGAAGGCTGGGAGAACAACTTCAATACCTGGTTAGCTGTTCACAGACTCAAAGAACTGAGTGGCCTTTTATCGCTCACTTGATAGAATCAAAAATAGAGGGTTCACTGGTTCCCACCAAAAAAATCAACTCAATTCAACCAACAAGTGGTCAACATGGATTATTAACAAAATGTTAATAACTACATATGACTGATCGCCATCTCGTTGCCGTGTCAATTGCACTGTATTCAGACTCTGTGAACAGGTTGTGCATACCGGTATGAACACGTTCAGAAAAGATCTCCCGGCCCGGGATGGTCGAATGGCCGGATCACATCGGGATCACCGGGACTGATTTCCGGGGATAAGATCTTCTTTGATATGGTATGGGCATGCAGCCGGTCGTCCGGAAAAGGAATGAGCAGTTGCCGGGATTGATCCGGGGAAAGATCATCTTTGATCCAGTCTGCCTCTGATTCTGCATCCAGGATCGCAGGCATTCTTTTTTTCGTATTATGGATTTTTTCGAGGAGGGGATTGGCCCGTGTGGTAATAATGGAGAAGGTGCTGATCTGTGTCCCTTCCACAGGATCGCGCCACCGGTCGTACAATCCTGCGAAAGCAAATGGGAGATCATCCTTCAGCCTGATATACCAGGGAATTCTGGAGGGGCCCCTGTGCTGCCATTCGAAAAATCCGTGGGCAATAACCCAGCATCGCCCCCGGTTGAGGGGTTCCCGGAAGGAGGGTTTTTCATGGAGCGACTCGGCCCGGGCGTTATATGTACCCCTGCGGATCCTTGCCGCTTTCTCCCGGTCCCCTGCCCAGTATGGGATCAATCCCCATTCCATCAGCTGAACCCTTTGGGGTTCTTCCTGGGTGACAACCGGGATCCCGGGATGATCGAATGCCCGGTAGAAATAATTGAAATCGAAGTCAAAGAGGGCGGATGCGTCCACGGAAAACCTCTCTTCGATCGCCTTTCGTGTCAGGTGTACTTCAATGGTAAAACACATGGTTAAAAAATAAACAATTACGAACGATGGATTGTTAACGTTTCATAAGCATTTTTAAATGGATGTGAAATTCGAAATAATTCCTTATTTTCCTCTCAGTGTGTTCCTCCTTCCTGGTGAAGACATCCCTTTGAATATTTTTGAACCCCGCTACAAACAGCTTGTGGAGGATGCAAGGGACACCGGTATCACCTTTGCCATCCCTTTTGTCATCGGTGAAGAAATTCAGGAATATGGGTGCGAGGTGAGGCTCAAGGAAGTGCTGGCAGAGAATCCCAGGGGCAGGATGGTGATCACCGTGGAATCTCTTTCCCTGGTGAAGATCCTCAGTTTCACGGATCAGCTTTCCGGGAAACTCTATGCCGGGGGTGCCGTCAGGCGAATGGATCCATCCGGCCGGCTGGAAAGCCCGGAACTGAAGGATTTGATCAAAAATTTCGCCGACCGGTTTGATCCCGGATTTCTGAGACACTGCAGGGAATCGGGTATTACCTATCATGATGTGATCAAGGCTCTGAACCTTCCTTCAGAGGAAAAATACAGGTTCATTCTGATGGACGAACCCTCTCAGAAGGATCGTTATCTTTCAGGACAGATCCGTTATCTGATAATGATCCGAAAGCAGGAGGACCTGCTGGGTGACGACTTCGGACTGAATTAATCATTCTTTTCCCGGCAGGCTCATTTTTAACCGGTCCAGATCCTGTTTCAGACCCGCCACTGTTCTTACTAGCTGATTTTCAGGGATCACCGGTTCCGGGATTTCATGGCTGATAAAGTGCACAAACTTCCAGATCTCCCTGATCTGCCCGACCATGATCTCATAAGGTTCATACAACGGATTCAGGGAATAGAGGATCAATTTGCCTTCTTCTTCTTCGATCCTGTTCTCAATGATCTTGAAGACGATCCCATCGTCCAGGGTAAGGATGATGCATGCTTCACCGGTTTTCAGTCCCTTCCAGTCCAGTACATATTCACCCGTAACCCAGGCATGTTCGGGAATGGGAAGCATGGAATCCCCTCTCAGCTGGAATGTACGGTACTTCTTATCCCTGGAAAGAAAAGGCAGCTGGAAGACTTTCAGTTCACTGATGTATTCGGGATCGGAAAATCCGCTGGTATATCCGGCCTGTGCCCTGACCGGTACCAGCTCGATGTTCTCTTCGTTGGCGGCATTCACCGTGGAGGCCAGTATCCGGAGGTTCCCCCCGCGCAGAAAAACATCCTCTCCCTGTTCAAGCTGCCTCAGCTGTGTTTCGCTCAGCTTTGACAGGTCCACCTTCAGGAGGGTATCCACGGCAATCTGGTAATAATCCGAGAACAACAGGAGAACATCCAGTGCGGGTTGTGCCACCCTGTTCTCATATCCGCTCAGCGTGGAGCGTTTCATGTTGAGGCGATCGGCCACTTCATCCTGGGTCCGGTTTTTCCTTTTGCGCAGGAACTTGATGTTCGAATGAAAATACATGTTAAAAAAGTTAAGAGTTAGGTGTGTTAGGAGTTAGGTTTTTGAAAATATGATTATATTGTAGTCACAGGATTGATTAATTTTTAATCAAAGATATAAAAAAAAAGAAATAGTTACGCGAACAAAGTGAGCATACAAAAACATATCGTGCACATGGATCTGGATACATTCTTTGTATCTGTGGAGCGCCTGATGAACAGCAAACTGAACGAAAAACCCGTGATCATAGGCGGCATGTCGGACCGCGGGGTGGTGTCAAGCTGCAGCTATGAAGCCAGGCGGTTCGGGGTGCATTCCGCCATGCCCATGAAGATGGCACGTTCGCTCTGCAGTGAAGCAATCGTGATCCGGGGGGATATGGACGCCTATTCACGTTTTTCGCGCATGGTTACGGAGATCATTGCCGAGCGTGCTCCCCTGTATGAAAAAGCCTCCATTGACGAACACTACCTGGATATTACAGGGATGGACCGCTTTTTCGGCTGCATGAACTGGACCCATGAACTGCGGCAACGCATCATGAAGGAGACCGGACTGCCCATCTCCTACGGACTTTCCGTGAACAAGACAGTTTCCAAGATCGCCACCGGCGAGGTGAAGCCCAACGGAGAGATCGAGATCCCCGGCGGACAGGTGAGGGATTTCCTCTCCCCTCTTTCCATCCGTAAAATGCCCATGATCGGGACCCAGACCTTTCATCTGCTGCGTTCCATGGGAATTTCCAACATCGGGACCCTGGGACAGATCCCCCTGGAGATGATGGAAAGCCTGCTGGGAAAGAATGGCATTGTCATCTGGAAGAAGGCCAACGGGATCGACCCCACGCCTGTATTTCAATATTCCGAAAGGAAATCCATCGGAAGCGAGCGGACCTTCCAGCAGGATACCATGAATGTGGAGGGTCTTCGCGACCTGATCACCTCCATGGTGGAGAAACTGGCCTTCCGGTTACGCAGGGAAGAAAAACTCACTTCCTGCGTCACGGTGAAGATACGCTACTCGAATTTTGATACGCATACCCTGCAGAAACGGGTACCCTACACCTCCTTTGATCATGTATTGATCCCCATCGCAAAGGAACTGTTCGACCGCCTTTACCAGCGACGGATGCTGATCCGCCTTGTGGGGGTCAGGTTTTCCGGATTGATCCGCGGGGTCCAGCAGCTGGACATGTTCGAGGATACCTCGGAGATGGTCAGACTGTACCAGGCCGTGGACAGGCTGCGCAGAAGATACGGTTCGGATTCGGTAAAGAGGGCCAGCGGCATACAGCTCCGGGATCTGGAGGAGCGCGAAGAGACCGGCCCGCAGCAGGCCCTCTCTTCACCGGAAAAGCGCCAGCAGATCGATAACCTGAAGAACCGGCGGTGGAGAACACAGTGAGCATTTATCTAAATACCCATTCATATTACAGCCTGCGGTACGGAACCATGACCGTGGAGACACTGGTGGAGGAGGCGGCCAGGGTGGGCATTGATGCGCTGGCGCTGACCGACATCAACACCTCTATGGGGATGGTCGATTTTGTGAAAAGCTGCCGGGAGCACGGGATCCATCCTGTTGCGGGGATCGAGTTCCGGGATGGCGACCGCCACCTGTATACGGGCATTGCCCGGAATCCGGAGGGGTTCAGGGAACTGAACGATTTCCTCTCCGGCCACAATGAAGCGGGCCTTCCCCTCCCGGAAAGGGCTCCCCTGCTGGACCATGTTTGGTTCATTTATGATTTCGACAGGAATCCGACGGATGGCGGGGGAAATCAGGGACAGGGACTGCGCGATCATGAGCTGATCGGGGTACGCCCGGGGGAGGTGAACAGGATCCTCACCTCCCCCTGGCGTGCCGACCAGTCAAGGCTTGTGGTCCGCCACCCGGTGACCTTCCTCAGGAAAGAGGATCATTCTCTTCACAGGCATCTGAGGGCCATCGACCACAACATTCTGCTGAGCCGGCTGAAGCCGGAGCAGTCCGCCTGCAGCAGCGAGGTACTGCTCCCGCCGGATCTGCTGCGGTGCGCCTATGAGGATTATCCGGATATTCTCAGGAACAGCGAACGGATCATGGAAGATAGCTGGATGGACTTCGACTTTAGCTCGGTGAAGAACAAAAAAACCTTTACCGGGAAACGCGAAGACGACCGGATCCTGCTGGAGAAGCTGGCCATGGAAGGAATGGAATACAGGTACGGAAAAGATCACCGGGAAGCGGAAAAACGCATCCGGCACGAGCTGGAGATCATCCACCGGCTGGGTTTTTCTTCCTATTTCCTGATCACCTGGGATGTGATCAGGTATTCCATGTCCCGCGGTTTTTACCACGTGGGAAGGGGCAGCGGCGCCAATTCCATTGTGGCCTACTGCCTGCGGATCACCGATGTGGATCCCATCGAGCTGGATCTCTATTTCGAACGTTTCATCAACCCCCGGCGGAGCAGTCCCCCGGATTTCGACATCGATTTCTCCTGGAAGGAACGCGACGAGGTGCTGGATTATATTTTCAAAAGATACGGGCACAAGCATACTGCTCTGATCGGGACCATTTCCACCTTCCGCGACCGTTCCATTTTCCGTGAGTTGGGCAAGGTATACGGACTGCCCAGGGAGGAGATCGATCTGCTGGTGAAGGAGCCAGGGAACAAAATGAATGACCACCGCATTATCAAACGTATCTACGAAACCGGCGTCCAGCTGATGGATTTCCCCAACCAGCGGAGCATCCATGCAGGGGGGGTGCTGATCTCGGAGGAACCGGTCACAGCCTATACGGCACTGGACATGCCCCCCAAGGGTTTCCTGACCACCCAGTGGGATATGTATACGGCCGAGGCCCTGGGATTTGAGAAGCTGGATATTCTCAGTCAGCGCGGGATCGGGCATATTAAGGAATGTGCCGATATCATCCTGCGTAACCGGGGGATCAAGGTGGATGTGCACAGGGTGGATGCCTTCAAGAAAGATCCGGCGGTGCTGGAACAGCTGAAATCCGGCGAGACCAACGGATGTTTCTATATTGAGAGTCCCGCCATGCGCGGATTGCTGAAAAAGCTGCGCTGTGACAGCTACCGGGGACTGGTGGCGGCCAGCTCCATCATCAGGCCGGGTGTGGCCCAGTCGGGAATGATGCGCGAATATATTCACCGGTTCCATCATCCAGGCGATTTCACCTACCTGCATCCGGTGATGGAGCAACAGCTCAGCGAAACCTACGGGGTGATGGTCTACCAGGAGGATGTGATCAAGATCTGTCACCATTTTGCCGGTCTGGATCTGGCCGATGCGGATGTGCTGCGGCGGGCCATGAGTGGGAAATACCGTTCCCGAAAAGAATTTGAACGGATCGCCAGGCGTTTTTTTGAAAACTGCCGCCAGCGCGGATACCCGGATGAACTGACCCGTGAGGTATGGAGGCAGATCAGCTCTTTTGCAGGCTACTCCTTTTCCAAAGCGCATTCCGCCTCTTTTGCCGTGGAAAGCTTCCAGTCGCTCTATCTGAAAACCCATTTCCCACTGGAATTCATAACAGCGGTGATCAACAATTTCGGCGGGTTCTACCGGACCTGGGTCTATTTCAATGAAGCCAGGCGCCAGGGGGCCGGCATCCACCTGCCATGTGTAAACCGGAGCCGGTTCAAGACGTTTCTTCAGGGCAGCGACATGTTCATCGGGTTCATTCACATCCAGAATCTGGAAAAGCGTGTTGCGGAGATCCTGATCGATGAAAGGGACTGTAACGGGAAGTACCGGAGTCTGGAGGATTTCCTGGATCGGGTCCCCGTTGGACTTGAGCAGCTGGTGATCCTGATCAGGATCAATGCGCTGCGGTTTACCGGCAAAAGTAAAAAGGAACTGCTGTGGGATGCCCACCTGATCCTGGGCAACAGGAAAGAAAAAGAGCTGATGCGTGAACTTTTCCCGGTGCGAAAACGGGATTTTGTCCTGCCAAAGCTGGAACAGACCGCCCTGGAGAATGCCTATGATGAACTGGAACTTCTGGGTTTTTCCGTGTCTGTCCCCCCTTTCCATCTGCTCCGGAGCTCTTACAGGGGACAGATCCGTGCCCGGGAAATGCTGGAGCATGCGGGAAAAAAGATGCGCATGGTGGGCAACCTGGTCACCCGGAAGCATGTCCGCACCAAAAAGGGTCAGTGGATGAATTTCGGTACCTTCCTTGATGCGGATGGTGAATTCTTCGACGTGGTGAATTTTCCCGGTTCGCTGAAGCGCTATCCTTACCAGGGGGAAGGCATTTACCTGGTCTATGGTGAGATCACCGAGGAATTCGGATTTCCTTCCATGACCGTGGAAAAGATGGCCAGGCTCCCCTATAAACCCGACCCGCGGTACTGATTGACAGGAAACTGTCAGTGATCCAGGCGCTTGATGCTCATCACCCCCTTCACTTTCTTCAGCTTGCGTTTCAGTGCTTCCAGGTGCTGGGTGTCCTTCACGAACAGGGTGATCCTGCCCTCGAACATGCCGTCATTTGAATCGATGGAGATGGAACGCATGTTGACCTGGAGATCCTTTGAGATCACATCAGAAATATTGCTGACGATCCCCAGTTCGTCCAGACCTGTGATCCTCAGGGTAATGGGAAAAAATGTCCCCTTTTCGATCTTGCTCCACCTGGCCCTGACCACCCTGTAGCCGTAACGGGAAAGCAGCTGTTTGGCGTTGGGACAATTGACCCTGTGGATGGTAATCCCTGAGCTGATGGTCACGAAGCCGAAAATCGCATCCCCCGGGATGGGATTGCAGCATTTGGCCAGCTTATAGTCCACGTTGGCCAGCTTTTCGTCGATCACCAGATAATCGGTCGATTCCTGGATGGTCTGACCGATGATCCTGTCCACCGCTTCCGGTTCAATCTTTTCCGGCCGCTGGTCTCCGGTCTTTCGGCTTTCGGTAAGCGCTTCCTTGATATGGAGCAAATCGATCTTTTCGGTGGCAATGTCATAATAAAGATCGATGGCGTCACGGTATTTGAAATGCTGGATCGCTTTTCTCACCGTGCCGTCATTGAATTCGATTTTCCAGTTCTTGAACCTTCTTTTCAGGATCTCCTTTCCGTGTTCCGACTCCTTCAGCTTTTCTTCCTTCAGGGCGAGTTTGATCTTGCTTTTGGCTTTTGAGGTGACCACCACATTCTGCCAGTCCATCTTGGGCTTCTGGTTCCTGGAGCGCAGGATTTCCACTTTGTCACCGTTCTTCAGGTGGTAGCGGATGGGAACGTTCTTCCCGTTCACCTTTGCGCCCGCACATGAGTTCCCCACATCGGTGTGGATGTCATATGCGAAGTCGAGCACAGTGGCATTCTCCGGGAATTTTTTCAGGTCTCCGCGCGGTGTGAATACAAAGATCTCCCGGCTGAACTGGCTCAGCTTCAGGTCCTCGATCAGGTGGATGGCATCCATATCGGTATTCTCCAGCGCATCCCTCACTTTCTCGATCCACTGGTCGATCCCTGCCTGGCCCTGGATCCCCTTGTATTTCCAGTGGGCAGCCAGTCCCTTCTCCGCAATTTCATTCATCCGCCGGGTCCGGATCTGAACCTCCACCCAGTTCCCGCCCGGGACCACCACGGTGGTGTGCAGTGCCTCGTACCCGTTGGATTTGGGAGCAGAGATCCAGTCCCTGAGTCTTTCCGGATTGGGCTGGTAGTGATCGGTGATAATGGAATAGGCGCGCCAGCAATCCGCCTTCTCTCTTCTGGGAGAAGTATCGATGATCACCCGGATGGCAAATTTGTCATAGACCTCTTCAAAATCGATCTTCTGCCTGCGCATTTTGCGCCAGATCGAGGAGATCGCTTTCTGCCGGCCTTTGATCTCCACCCTGAACTTTTCTTTCTCCAGGTCATCTTTAATGGGGCGGATGAATTCCCGGATCATTTTGTTCCTCCGCGGGGTTGTGACCCTCAGCTTTTCCGCAATCATCTTGTAGGCACCCTTTTCCAGCACACTCATGGAAATATCTTCCATCTCCGACATCACGTTGTACAGTCCCAGCCTGTGTGCCAGCGGGGAATAGATGGTCCTGGCCTCCTCTGCCAGGGTCAGCCGGTCCTTTGCACCGATCTGATCCATGTGCCGCATCCTGTAGAGCCATTCGGCGATCTTAATCAGGATGACCCGGAAATCTGTGGCCAGTGTAAGGATCAAATTCCGCATATTCTCTGCCTGTGCATGGGAGATCTTGATATCCAGGTTGTTGATCTTCAGCAGTTCTTCCACGATGGTAGCCGTGCGGTCCCCCACTTCCTTCCGGATCTTGATCAGGGACAATCCGTTCAGGGCCGCACAGTGCATAAGCAAAGCGGCAGATACACTGAGGGCATCCAGTCCCATTTCTTTTACGGTGAGTTTAGCCAGCTGGGTGGCATAACACACAAGGTGCTCCCTGTAGATGACCTGGTCCTCCTTACTGTTGGCCATCAGAAAAGCAAAAGATCTTTTGACCAGGTCCATAGAAGCACCATCGTACTCAGTCCTGCAGGTCCTGAGCAGTCCCCTGTAATGGCTGAGCACCTGTCTCTGGAGCGGTTCCGGAAATTTGTTCTTTTTGCCCATGTGCTTCTAATACAACGCAAAATTACTCATTTTAGTGGGGATTTTTTTTTCATCTTTGTCCATCATGACCAAAAACATATGAAATGGCCGGAAAATTGAAAATACCCCACACCTATGTGATTGTTTTCTCTTTTATCGTGGCAGCCGCAGCCCTCACCTGGATCCTTCCCGGAGGCGAATTTGAGCGGGAGACGGTCACCATCCAGGGAACCCCCAGGGAAGTGATCGTAGAGGGATCATTTCATCCAGCGGAGAAGTCACCCCAGACCTGGCAGGTGTTCAGTGCCCTTTTCGATGGTTTTGCGGATAAGGCGGATATCATCGTTTTTATCCTGATCATCGGGGGTGCGTTCTGGATCATGAACGACAGCAAGGCCATCGATGTGGGGATCCAGTCCTTTTTAAAGAGGGTCCGGGTCCTGGAACACTACAGATTCTTCCGGTGGCTCGGGGTGGACAACATAATCATTACACTGATCATGCTGGTATTCAGCGTATTTGGTGCAACATTCGGAATGAGCGAGGAGACCATTGCTTTTATCATCATCTTTGTTCCGCTGTCCATCTCCATGGGCTACGACTCCATCGTGGGACTAAGCATGTGCTTCGTGGGAGCCGGACTGGGTTTTGCTGGTGCCCTGCTGAATCCGTTTACCATCGGGATCGCCCAGGGATTGTCCAACCTTCCCCTGTTCTCGGGGATCGAGTACAGGATGTTCGTATGGCTGGTCATCAATGTGGTGGGGATCAGCTGGGTACTCAGGTACGCAGCCAGGATCAGAATGGATCCTTCAAAATCGCCGGTGCACGGACCGGACAGCTACTGGAGGGGAAAGGCCTCGGTAAACCTGGACAAGCTGGAATATAATACCCCTCGCCAGGCCTGGATCGCATATTCCATCCTGCTTGCCGGTATGATCGCTTTTGCGGTGGCGGAGCCCACCTCCACGCTTCGCATAGGGAACAGCGAAACCACTTTTTATTTCCTTCCGGTGATCAGCGCTCTGTTTGCTCTGACCGGTGTGGTCACCCTGCGCAGATCGGTCCACTTTTTTATTCTGAACCTGCTGATGTTCACCATTGTTTATCTGATCATAGGGGTGATGGGATACGGCTGGTTCGTCAAGGAGATCGCCACCCTTTTCTTTGTCATGGGGATCTTTTCGGGAATTGCCATGAACCGGAGTGCAAACAGTATTACCAGGCTTTTTATCGAAGGAATGCGTGATATCCTTTCAGCGGCAGTGGTGGTGGGACTCGCTGGGGGGATCCTGGTGATCCTCGAGGATGGAAGGGTGATCGATTCCCTGCTCTACCAGGTGGCACAGTCCATGCAGGAATTCGGAAAGATCGCCTCTGTGAGTATGATGTATGTCATTCAGACCCTGATCAATATTGTGATCCCCAGCGGTTCGGCAAAAGCTGCCCTCACCATGCCCATCATGTCGCAGTTCTCCGACCTGATCGGGGTATCCAGACAGGCCACCGTGATGGCTTTCCAGCTGGGGGACGGTTTCACCAACATGATCACCCCCACTTCACCCGTACTGATCGGGGTGCTGGGGGTGGCCAGGATCCCTTATGAAAGGTGGGTGAAATGGGTTCTGCCGTTCATGGCCGTCCTGATCATTCTGGGCTGGCTTTTGCTGATCCCCACGGTGACCATGGACCTGAGCGGTTTTTAATCATACACTTACCGGTAATATTTGTCATAGATCCCCGGTTCCTCCCTGAATGAGAATCCTATACCCACCGTATGAGTAGGATAACAGGTGTGGGTAAAATCATAGTGAAAAGTGAAAACACCCAGCTTGATCCGGGCCCCGGCATTGATCCTGAGGTTGTTGAAATTTTCGTACTTCATGGCTACCGGATCGTTCACGATCTCATAGGTGATTTTCCATTCACCTTCTGATTCGATGACCGTCTGAACGGGATAATGACCCTCGGCCATGACCTCCACCAGGGAGCTGGCATATCCGATCCCCTGGTAAAATGTGACTACCGGGAGGGTCTGGGAAGCGATCAAATTCACGGTCCACCCTTCCACTTTCTGTACCACAAACTGGTCATCCCAGTTGAACATGGGCTGGGGATTCACTTCAACAATCTCCTGGGGCTCCACCAGGACATGCAAAGAAGAGGTCACCCGGGTATATCCTCCCTGCAGGCCCACATCAAGAAACCTGAGGCGTTTGATAAAGGGAAGCCACTGGGAAAGGGAATGCATCCCTCCCACTCCCCAGAGCCCGATCTCGCCATAATCACTTAACCCGATCATAGGGACGAAGCGGGCCGATACATCCGTTCCCAGGGGGAGTCCGACCGTGATCTGGCCCATGGGCAGGGGGAAAAAATCCATGCCGCTGCCATCGGGCAGTTCAAAAACGGCATATTCTTTTTCTTCTCCAGTTCCCACCGTTTCCGTGTAGGTAACCACGGGTCTCTCCTCCTGCCGGCCGGCAATGGTGGGAGCCTCGGTGGTCACAGGATCAATGGTGCCGTTGAGGTCCAGATCAGAAATATCGTAGGTCAGCGCGGAGACCGGAGCCCTGGCCCAGCTGATCGATGCTGTCACGCTCAACCCTCCCAGCTTGTGGGGCCTGGCCGTGTTGTACCAGCCGGCACTCAGATCAGATCCGATGATCCTGGCATAGGGTTCCAGGTATTCATGAAGGATCTGTTCAGCATCTTCCACCCCTCCGTAGATAAAATCCAGCCGGGTCCGCTGGCTCTGCACCGAACAGAGAATAGTCCAGTGAAGAATGGCTGCAAGGATCAGCCTCTGAAATATCCGTTTCATATTTCTGTCCCCCTCATTTTGTTTGCTAAGATAAAAAAAACCTAATTTTGCGACTGATGGCACAAAAAGTCCAATTTCCCAATCAGCCGCTGGCAGACCGGATGCGTCCCGGGAACCTGGACGATTTCATCGGTCAGGAGCACCTGGTGGGGCCCAATGCTGTTATACGCAAAATGGTGGATTCAGGTTCCCTGAGTTCGTTTATTCTGTGGGGACCGCCGGGTGTGGGCAAGACCACCCTGGCATTGATCATCTCACAGCAGATGGACCGTCCTTTTTACCGCCTGAGCGCAGTACAGTCAGGCGTAAAGGATGTGCGGGAAACCATTGACAAGGCAAAAAAGCTGCAGTTCTTCAACAAACCCAACCCGGTGCTTTTCATTGATGAGATCCATCGATTCAGCAAATCCCAGCAGGATTCGTTGCTGGGAGCCGTTGAACAGGGAGTGATCACATTGATCGGTGCCACCACAGAAAATCCTTCTTTCGAAGTCATCTCTCCCCTGCTCTCCCGGTGCCAGGTCTATATCCTTCATCCGCTGCGCAGGGAGGACCTGCTGGAACTGGTCAGCCGTGCCCTTGAGATGGATGCCTATCTGAAACAACTCCATATCAACATCAGGGAGGATGAGGCCATGCTGCGCTATTCAGGAGGAGATGCAAGGAAGTTGCTGAACACCCTGGAGGTGGTGGTACGGTCGGAGATATCGAATCCCGAATTTGAGACGGATCACGAAATCGTCATCACCAATGAAATGGTCCAGGAGCGCCTGCAGGAAAACCTGGCTCTGTATGACAAAGGAGGCGAGATGCATTACGACATCATTTCAGCATTTATCAAATCGATCAGGGGCAGTGATCCGGACGCGGCTGTTTACTGGCTGGCCCGAATGCTGGAAGGAGGCGAAGAGATCAAGTTCATTGCCAGGAGAATGGTGATCCTGGCTGCCGAGGATATCGGACTGGCCAATCCCAATGCACTGCTGATGGCCACTAACTGTTTCCAGGCAGTGCATATGATCGGAATGCCGGAAGCAAGGATCATTCTGTCAGAAACGGCCATTTACCTGGCGGCTTCCCCGAAAAGCAATTCGGCTTATGCGGCCATCGGTCTTGCCCAGGATCTGGTGGGAAAAACGGGGAACCTTTCTGTTCCACTCCATCTCAGGAACGCTCCCACTGAATTGATGAAGGAGCTCGGGTACGGTGAAAAATACAAATATGCCCACGATTATCCCCGGAATTTCGTAACCGACCAGTACCTTCCCGGGGAACTGAAGGACCGGAGGATCTACACCCCGGGTAACAATTCCAGGGAAGAAGAAATGCGCAAACGGCTCGATGCTCTCTGGAAAGACATGAAATCCTATGGAAAAAAAAGATAGAATGATATTTGATGACCTGGTGCCCCGGCTGAAACACACAGATAAAGGGGCATTTCTCCTGATTGCCGGTCCCTGTGTGGTGGAAGGCAAGGAAATGGTCATGGAGATCGCCGGGCAACTGGACGAATTGTGTGACCGGTACAGGATCCCCCTGATTTTCAAGGCCTCTTACAGAAAAGCCAACCGGTCCCGCCTCGATTCTTTCACCGGTATCGGGGATGAGGCCGCCTTCAGGATCCTGGAAGAGGTAAGGGATAGGTTCCGGATCCCGGTGATCACCGATGTCCATTCACCGGAAGAGGCGGTCAGGGCCGCCCGGTCGGTCGATGTGCTGCAGGTTCCGGCTTTTCTGAGCAGGCAAACAGATCTGCTGGTCACCTGTGCCGGTACAGGGAAGACCATTTCCATCAAAAAAGGACAGTTCCTTTCCCCGGATTCCATAAAATTTGCGGTGGATAAGGTAAGGGGATCCGGAAATGAGAAAGTAATGATCACCGAACGGGGGACTACCTTCGGATACCAGGACCTGGTGGTGGATTTCCGGGGCATCCCCCGGATGCAGGAACTGGGAGTTCCTGTGATCCTGGATGTGACCCATTCCCTGCAGCAGCCCAACCAGTCTGCAGGGGTCACCGGGGGGAAACCTGAACTCATCGAAACCATGGCCAGGGCGGGGATTGCCGCCGGCGCAGACGGGATCTTCCTGGAAACCCATCCTGATCCTGCCCGTGCGAAATCGGATGCCGGCAGCATGCTTCCTCTCGGACTGCTGGAGAAACTGCTTTTGAAACTTGTTCCCATCAGGGAAATCATCATCAAGCTCTGACTTATGGTTCGAATGACCTAAACATACCAAACATGAAAAATAATCTGCTGACCCTCCTTTTTCTTCTGACAATGCCCGGCTGCTGGCTCCGGGCACAGGATCTGGAAGAGATCCTTATGGAACACTACAACGCGGCAGCGCAGGTAAAAATGACCAGCATGGAAACCATGGTGATTCACGGCAGGACTGTTTTTTCTTCCATTGACCTGGAATCACCATTCACCCAGTACCGTATGCGCCCTGATAAGATCAGGATGGAGAGCGAATATCAGCAATTCCGGGTCACTCAGGTCTATAATGGTGAAAACGGGTGGATCTATGCTCCCGGGATGGGGATCGAGGAGGTGAAAAAACTTACAGCCGAGGAATTGCATACCCTGCTGAACCAGGCTGAATTTGAAAACCCGCTGTGGAATTATAAGGTATATGAGCGAACCATTGAACTGATCAGTGAACCCGGAAATGCCGGTGCACATCAGCTGAAATGCACCATGGCCGGCGGGGACGTAATTTACTTTCTTATCGACCGGGAGACCTACCTGATCTCCTCTTACATTACCAGGCAGGTGATGGGAGGTACGGAAAATGAAATAGAGGTGATTTTGGATGAGTACCGGAGCGCGAAAGGGATCCCGGTGGCTCGAAAGATCAAGACCAGGATCAATGGAGAGGTGGTTACCACCGTTCATGTAGAAAAGGTGGAATTCAACCGGAATCTGGATCCGGCCCTTTTTGAAAAACCGGTGCCGGAAGAGGAATAAAAAAATGAGCAGCCGTATAAGCCGGGTTCTGTATCCGGTTGATCCGGATTCCTGTCATTGATCTGATCGGCCTACCCCCCGGCAGAAGCGGGTCGCTTTTTTTGCGCCGGTATACATGGCCTTTCAGCCCGCAGGGCAAACAGCTGCGACGGTCACCCGCCGCACTGGTGGGCTCTTACCCCACCTTCTCACCCTTACCCCGGTTTTCCCGGGGCGGTTCTTTTCTTCTTTGCTACCGTACCCTCACAGGTACCTGTTTTTCAACAGTGCGGCACCCTTTGCTGCCCGGACTTTCCTCCCCGGATGGAAAACCATCCGGAGCGACAGGATCAGCTGCTCAAGGTTTTAAGATTCTGTGCAAAATTAATTAATTTTGCTGACTTTTCAGGAACATGACACCATCCGGTCATCTGAACATATCATCCTTTCAGTATGAACTGCCCGGGGAGCGGATTGCCAAATACCCCCTGCCCGACCGGGACCAGTCCAAACTGCTTTATTACCGGTTTGGCCGGATCGAACACCGCCGGTTCCATGAACTTCCCGGTCTCATCCCTAAAGAGTCCCTGGTGGTATTCAACAACACCCGGGTGATCCAGGCCAGGCTCGAATTCAGCAAGCCCACCGGTGCCCGGATCGAGGTCTTCTGCCTGGAACCGTCCGATCCTGCCGATTATCAGCAATCTTTTCAGACAACCTCCTCCTGTATCTGGAAATGCATGGTGGGCAACATCAGGAAATGGAAAGAGGGCCCGGTATTTCTTCAAGCAGACCTTGACGGCGAACAGGTGACCCTGGAAGCCCGGATCGTTTCCAGGAGAAAAGAAGATATCCTGGTGCGGTTCATCTGGGACAAAGGCCGTTCTACCTTCGGTGAGATCATCCAGGCGGCGGGGAACACCCCCATCCCTCCTTACCTGCGGAGAAAAGCGGAAC
Source organism: Bacteroidota bacterium (assembly GCA_051746185.1). Classification (GTDB taxonomy): domain Bacteria; phylum Bacteroidota; class Bacteroidia; order Bacteroidales. Next base: position 8,534 of record JBNJEV010000002.1, on the reverse strand, counting down.
CATCTGACAGGGAGCGTTACCAGACCATCTACGGAAGGGAGAAGGGATCGGTGGCCGCTCCCACAGCCGGATTGCATTTCACCGGATCCACGATGGATAAAATTTCACGCAGGGGTATCCATACAGTTGAACTGACCCTTCATGTGGGCGCGGGAACATTCGTCCCCGTCAAAGAAGAAAATGCCAGGGAGCACCGCATGCATACGGAAAATGTATTTGTTGACCGTTCCTTCCTGGAAACCTGGCTGCAGCATTCTTCTCCTGCGATCGCCATCGGAACCACCACCACAAGGAGTATGGAATCCATGTACTGGCTGGGGGTAAGGCTCCTGAAGGGGGATCTTTTCCAACCTGGCCGCATCCTGTTGGATCAGTGGGAATATGAAGGCTTACCGGGCAATGTTCCACTGGAAGAGAGCCTGGCAGCTTTACTGGAATTTTGCAACAAGAACCATTTGGAAACACTTCATTTTTCCACCAGGCTGATGATCGTTCCCGGGTATGTTTTCAGAACCATCAGGGGACTGGTCACCAATTTCCATCTTCCGGGCAGCACCCTGTTACTGCTCATTGCAGCATTTCTGGGAGAGGACTGGCGAAAAGTTTACCGCTCCGCCCTGGAAAATGATTACCGGTTCCTCAGCTACGGAGATGCTTCCCTGCTGATTTCTTCCGGATCAGCTCCCTGAGCCGGGAAGCAAAACCGTTGATGTCATCTTCCGTGGTATCGTAGGAACACATCCAGCGAACCTCGGAGGTTTCCTCGTCCCACACATAGAAGAAATAATCCTCCTGCAGCCGGGGGATCACCTCTTTGGGGATCCGGGCGAAGACAGCGTTGGATTCCACTTTCCTGGTGATGTTCACCTCCGGGATCCCGGTCACCGCTTCGTGAAGCCTGCGGGCCATTCTGTTGGCATGTGCGGCATTGTTCTTCCACAGGTCGTTTTCCAGGAAAGCATCGAACTGTGCCGCTATAAAACGCATTTTGGAAGCAAGCTGCATCCCCTGTTTCCTTCTGTATTTAAAATCGCCGCACAGGTCTTTGTTGAAAAAGACCACTGCTTCCCCGTACATCATCCCGTTCTTTGTGCCTCCGAATGACAGGACATCCACCCCTGCCTGGCCGGTGATCTCGGAAAAACCGCAACCCAGGGCCACCGCCGCATTGCTGATCCGGGCCCCGTCCATGTGGAGGATCATCCCGTGCCGGTGGGCGAAGGAAGCAATTTCCCTGATCTGTCCGGGTGTATAAACGGTCCCGAGTTCTGTGGACTGTGTAACGGAGATCACCCTGGGCTGGACATGGTGTTCAAATCCAAAACCATGCATATGCTGGCCGATCAGATCCACGTTCAGCTTTCCGTCCGGGGTCTGCACCGTGAGCAGTTTACAGCCGGTGAATTTTTCCGGGGCACCGCATTCATCCACATGAATATGGGCGGTATCCGGACAAATTACACCATTGTAGGGCTGCGTTGAGGCAGAGATTCCGAGCACATTGGCCGCGGTCCCGATGAAAACAAAAAAGACCTCCACATTCTCCCCGAAGATCTTTTTCAACTTCCCCACGGCTTTTTCCGTATAGGGATCATCCCCGTAAGCGATCACATGTCCCTTGTTGACCGCCTCGATTGCTTTGAGGATCCCGGGATGCACTCCCGAATTGTTATCACTGGCGAAACCACGCCGGTTGATTTGTTGGATCATTACTCAGAATTTTTCATCATATTTGGTCCAGAGCATATCCCCCAGTTCCCATGCTTTGCTGACCACCCTGTCTCCCCATTTCATGGTGTATCCGGTGAGGGTTCGGATGACTTCCTCCTGATTCCCCCGCCTGTAAATCTCCAGCACTTCTTCTTCAAAAGGCTCCCGGGCGCTTAAAAGTTCCTCCTGCCAGGCATCCCAGACATCGTTTACATCATGGCGCATGTCACCCCATCTCTGGGCGGCAAGGGTCCCCAGCCGGTTAAAAGCCCACCAGGCCGATTCCCGGGTATATCCCCCGGGCCTTCCGGGGGTCTTATAAGGGGACGGGAGGTCTGTGACCGAACAGTATACAGGTATGTAAATGGAGGAGGAAACGTTGTCCATGGCAAGCCATACCACCCCGCCAATCTCATCGGGCAGCCAGTCCCTGCACTGAATGATGGTGGCATACATGGTGTACCACCTGGCGATGGTGCGCTCTCCCCTCCAGCCCCATCCTCCGTTGATATCGAACAGCTTGTTCATATCGTAAGGCATATGCGGGTTTGCCAGCGGGGAGATCACACACCGGCCCTCCTCGCCGGCAACGGTCAGGTTTTTGGTCATGTCGAAAGGGGTCCCCTCGTAATAGTCGGAGAATACCATGATCAGGTCATCCAGGGTTATTTTTTCATCCGGTGCCACCGAAAAAGGATAGTTCTCCGCATTGGGATCCAGTTCCAACGAAGGCGCCAGCAGGTCAAACACTCTCCATTCCCTGCGCCTCGCCGCAAGAGAAGTACGGCTTTCCGGAGCATAGGCATAGCAGAAGCGGAAAGGTTCCCCTTCGGTCCACCACCCGTTCTCCGCGGCGACGCTGAATACATTCTTGCTGGCCATAAAATGGTCCGGATCGTTCAGATCGATCTCCATGATACGGCTTGCATTGGCATTGACCGAAATGTGGTTATCCGGGACCCGCTGTGCGGCCCAGACGGATCCCACCTTTCCTTTTCCCGGACCCAGGATCTCAAGGTGCCATACCTCCTTTTTATCGGCAATGGTAAGGCATTCCCCGAAATCATTCCACCCGTGCTCCCCGGTAAGTTCGCCGGCCAGCTCAATGGCCTCCCTGGCTGTCTTGCAACGCTCCACCATCAGCTGGCAAAGCCGCTGACAATCGATCAGTCCCTTATCCGACTGAAGCTCTTCCCTGCCACCGAAGGTGGATTCACCCACGCCCAGCTGGTACTGGTTCATACAGGGGTAGGCGGTGTTCAGGAACTGATAGGTCTGCCTCGCCTGGGGGATCTCCCCGATGGGAATGTGGCTGTAGGCCGGCATGGCCAGAGAATCGTTGGCTACACGTTTATACATGGTGGCGGTGGCACCTCGCGGATGCTGTCTGGCCGGGGTGATGTCCATCCAGGAACGGGTCCGGTGGCTGTCGTCCGTGTGGGAGGTAATGACCGATCCGTCAGCCGTCGCTCCCCGGCCTGCGGTGATGCTTGTGCATCCGTCGGGAAAAGATCCCTCCCAGTCGGGATGCTGTGCCACCAGAGGAAATGATAAAAGAAAACACAGACTGAAAGCAGTAAGAAAATATCGCATTGCCATAGAATTTAGAAACAGACGAATTTAATCATTTTACCGCTCCTGCAAAACCGGGGGATTACCTGAATTCGGAGCTGAAATGGAACCGGATCCCGGGAAATTTCTCCCTGGCCATCTGCAACGCATAGGATGACTCTGCCATGTATACCTCTCTGGCCTCCTTATCCAGAGCCAACTGGTGGTGCTTTCGCTTCCGGAATTCTTCCAGCTGGTCTTCATCCTCGGCCCGGATCCAGCAGGCCTTATGCATGGAAATGGGCTCATAGCTGCATGTTGCGCCATATTCATGTTCCAGGCGGTAGCGGATGACATCCAACTGAAGTGCCCCCACAGTCCCGATGATCTTTCTCCCGTTCGACTTGCTCACGAACAGCTGCGCCACCCCCTCATCCATCAGCTGATCCAGTCCCCTGGCAAGCTGCTTGAATTTCATGGGATCTGCATTTTCCACATATCTGAACTGCTCGGGAGAAAAACTGGGAATCCCCCTGAAATGAAGCTTCTCCCCTTCGGTGACTGCATCCCCTATCTTGAAATTCCCGGTATCATGCACTCCCACGATATCTCCCGGGTAGGCTTCATCGATGACAGATTTTTTTTCTGCCATAAAAGAAGTGGGATTGGAAAACTTCAGTTTCCTCCCTGTACGGACATGCGTATATATTTTGTTGCGCTGGAAACGGCCGGAAGCAATTTTGATAAATGCGATCCGGTCCCGGTGGTTGGGATCCATGTTGGCATGGATCTTAAAAACGAATCCCGCAAAACGGTCCTCGGACGGAACGATCACCCTCTCCTCAGTCTGCACGGGACCCGGTGAGGGTGCCAGATGCAGGAAAAAATCCAGCAGTTCTTTGACTCCGAAATTATTCAGGGCACTTCCAAAAAACAGCGGCGCCACATCCCCGTCGAGGTACCCACCGGGTCCGGGCTCCCCGTACACCCCTTTCAGAAGTTCCAGATCTTCCAGAAACCGTTTGCCATGGGGACCCATATTTTGGATGAATGTTTCATCATGTATGTCATTGTACTCCCGGAGTTCACCGATGGTCTGTTTGCTGATCCCGTGAAAGGACCTGAATGTACGATCCAGCCGGTTATAAATGCCCCTGAACCCACTTCCCTCGCCCACGGGCCAGGTAAGCGGATTTACCCTGATTTGGAGTTCCTTCTCAACCTCATCCACCAATTCCAGGGGATCCCTTGCCGGTCTGTCCATTTTATTGAAAAAGACCATTACCGGGGTTTTTCTCATCCTGCACACTTCCATCAGTTTCCTGGTCTGGATTTCCACTCCCCTGGCTGCATCGATCACAATGATCACACTGTCCACGGCAGTCAGCGTCCGGTAGGTGTCCTCCGCAAAATCCTGGTGTCCCGGGGTATCCAGAATATTGATCTTCTTTCCGGCATATTCGAATCCCATCACGGCGGTAGCCACCGAAATCCCCCGCTGCTTTTCGATCTCCATGAAATCGGAGGTGGCCGTCTTCCTGATCTTGTTGGATTTGACCGCACCTGCCACATTGATCGCACCTCCGAAAAGCAGTAGTTTCTCTGTAAGGGTGGTCTTCCCCGCATCGGGATGACTCACTACAGCAAAGGTCCTCCTGCGCAATATTTCCTCATCCAGTCTCATGGTCCCCTTCATAAAATTCCTTTCCCGTGTAAAAGAAGCGGCAAAGATACGAAGCGGAAACATCACAGCAAAAAGAGAAAAGACTATTTTTGATGGCTGGAAGCAAAGGAGACCCATGATGGATGACAGAAAGAAACAGGGAAGGTATCAGCGGGTATATGCCCAGCTGGAGGAGCTGGTGAAGAAGTGCGATGAACCCATTGCAAGGATGGCGACCATCTGCGCGGTACTTCATCATAAAATGGATCATTATTTCTGGACCGGATTCTATCTGCTGAAGGATCACCGTCTGACGGCCGGACCCTACCAGGGACCGGTGGCCTGCCAGGAGCTGGAAAAGGGAAAGGGGGTGTGCTGGGCCGCTGTGACACGGAAACAGCCGGTGGTCGTGCCCGATGTGAACCGGTTTCCCGGACACATTGCCTGTGATTCCAGGTCAGCCTCGGAAATTACCCTTCCTGTTTCCGGACCAAACGGAGAGATCAAAGCGGTGTTCGATGTGGACTCCGCCCAGACGGATGCATTCGGTGAGGTGGATGTGCGTTTTCTGGAAAAAATCATGGACCTGGTATACGGACCTTAAAGGTTCAGTGCCCGGATCTTTTCCTTGATCTTTTCAATGGAATAGGGCTTGGTGATCAGTTCGTCAAAACCCACATCTGAGAAATCCTCGAAAAAGAGCTCCGGATTGTGTGCTGTCAGGGCAATAATGGGAATCACATTCAGAGGCGGACCCAGCTCTTTCCGGATGTACTGAGTGGTTTCGACACCGTTCATTACCGGCATCTCGATGTCCATGAATACCAGGTGGATCTGCTGGCTTTTCAGAACCTCGATGGCCTGTTCGCCGTTCTCGGCCACAACCGCCTCGTTCCCTGTCATTTTGACCAGTTCGGAAAGCAGGTACCGGTTGGTGAAAACATCATCCACTACCAGGATCTTCAGATTTTCCATTGACCGTTCATTCTGCGTGAAGCTTTCCGCGTGATTCCATTCACTATCGGGAGTAAATATAATTGATCGTTGCACAAATTGGTATTTTATTTATCAAGAATGCCGCCGCAGATATGGTACGGTGAAAGGGAACCACCGCAGCGGACCTGTTGATAACCCGGGAAGAAGGAATCCCGGTTGAAAAAAATTATGTCTACATTTAATCTCTGGACACGGCACCATGGATACTCTGAACAAAAAGGAGATGATCATCCGTTCCGGTACCATTGGTTTTGTACTGGGTTTATCGCTGGTGGCCTTGATCCATTTGATCCTGCTGGGTGCCCTGGACATTGGGTTCACCTTCCGGGAGCTGGGGTTCCTGCATCAGCGCTTATGGTTCCTGTACCTGGTTGACCTGCTTCCCCTTCCGGGGGTCATCCTGGGAGTGGCCACAGGAAGAAGACGCTACCATCAGATGGAACAGCTGGCTGTCAGGGTCCGGCAGGAGGCAGAGAAGAAAAATGAGATCAAACGGTTCACCAGGTCGCTGATCGCCGGTGATCTTAATATTTCCATCGAGTTCAGGGACGAGGACCGGCCCCTGTCCGAAATCCTTAACAAACTGAAGGACACCCTGGTCAGGAACCGCGATCTGGAACAACAGCGGAGACTGGAGGAACGCCAGCGCAACTGGATCTCCCAGGGATTGGCAGAATTCGGGGATATACTCCGCACCCACTCCGCCGACATGGAATCCATGTCCTATGCGGTGATCTCTTCGCTGGTCAAATACCTGGATGCCAACCAGGGGGCGATCTTCCTGACCGAAGAAAGCAGAGGCGAAAAAACCCTCCGGATGATCGCATGCCATGCATACGGCCGGAAAAAATTTCCCGGCAAGCGTATTCAATGGGGAGACGGGCTGATCGGTGCCGTGGCCATGGAAAAGAAAGGGTATGTGACCGACAGGATCCCGGATGGCTATCTGACCATCACTTCCGGGCTGGGCAAGGCCAATCCGGATTTTCTGGTCATCGAACCCCTGGTCTGGAACGACAAGGTCTTCGGGATCCTTGAGATGGCCTCCTTTAAACAGATGGAAGATTACAAGATCCATTTCATCAGGAGAGTGGCGGAGAATATAGCCACCACCCTCAGTACCATGGAGAGCAACCTGCGGACGGAACAGTTGCTCAGGGAAACCCGCGAACAGGCGGATCAGATGGCCAAACAGGAAGAAAAGATGAGGTTGAATATGGAGGCGCTAAAACAGACCCAGGAAGAGGCAGCCAAACAGGCAGAGACATTTATTACCTTCACCAACACAGTGAACCACACCTTGATGCGTGCCGATTATGATACAGAAGGAAGATTGATGTATGCGAACACCCGGTTCCTGAAAAAAATGGGATATTCCGGAAACCGGGAAGTGGCAGGGCAGCACATATCCATGTTCATCAACCAGAAGGACCAGGCCTGGTTCAATGCTCTCTGGGACAGGCTCTCAAAGGGAGGCCGGCACTTTGAAGGCTACATGAAGCATGAAACAAAGCTGGGACAGGATCTCTGGACAATGGCCACCTATACCTGTATGCGGAGGGATGACGGCAGTGTGGAAAAGATTCTTTTTTTGGCGCTCGATTCCACCGAACAGAAAAAACAGAGCATGGATCACAAGGGGCAGCTGGCTGCCATCGACCGGCTGAATGCCAGGGGAGTGTTTGCCCCCGACGGGAAGCTTCAGTTGAGCAATGAACTCTTTGGTAAGATCTTCAAATACAACGAAAAAGAGCTTGTACAGATGAATGTGTTTGATTTTTTCGGCACAGCGGAACAGGAAAGGTTTAGTGAAATATGGGAGAATGCGGTCAGGGGTGAACCTTTCCAGGGACAGTTGAAAATGCGTTCCAAATATGAAGAAGAGCTCTGGTTCAGCACCACTTTCCTCTCGGTGGACGATATGTACGGAGAGGTGGAAAAGGTCATCTTCCTGGCCAGCGAGATCACCAGGGAGAAAGAGATGGAGATGGCCTCAAGAAAGCAGCATGAACAGCTGGTTGCCAAAGAAGAAGAGCTAAGGCTGGCCGGACTCGACCTGAAGAAAAAACTGGAAGAGACCCGCAGACTGAGGGAACAGGAAAAATCCAGGTTCCGGAAAGAGCTGAAACAGTATCAGCACGTGCTCGGCGAGATCCCCTTCCCGGTGATCACTGTCAATAATATGGGATTTGTGCTGTTTTTCAACCGGGCGGCAGAAAAGATGTGGGGGAAAAAACAGGAACAGGTGGAGGGAAGCAAAGCCGACGGGCTGTTCCATCCTGACAATACTTCGGATGTGGTGACCAGCTTTGCCGATCCGGCCAGGGCCAAGAGAGCGGGGGTGTTCACGGACATGCACCTTTTGCTGCCCGATGGACAAGTGCACAGCGGGGACATGCTGCTGATCCGGACAGATCTGAAGGATGAACTTTATTTTACCCTGGTTCTGTTATAGTGCCAGCCGGGATCATAACCCGGTCAGGGTCCCGTTCCCGGGTGTGCCGGGTGTTTCCCGTTCTAATTCTCTTAAGGGGTTAGTTCCCCGAAGCTCTGCTTCGAGAAGATAAGATAGTTAAATTTGTTATGTGAGTGAATATGTTCATAGGAGTCACAA
>JBNJEV010000001.1:0-201716 GCA_051746185.1 Bacteroidota bacterium | reverse complement strand
TAAGAGGCTATGGGATTTAGCCGGAGCAATTTTTTGGAACAGCAGGAAAAAGCTGGCGAGTATTTTCAAGGAATATTTGCCCAATGAGAGGGATTTATTACCTGTGTTAGAGGCGATAACAAAATGCAGAGGCAAGGTAAGGTCAACAAAAAGCTCATTGATTGTGAAACTGGAACCACTGGAAAGGCCTCAGTTTCGACATGCGCAGGAACAACTTTGTCGCCACATTAACCAAATGAGCGTCAAATTGCATAATGACAAAACGTTGATGTTTGATGTCGGATAATGTGGCAAAATGTATAATTATTACCTTAAAATTTACCGGTTTTTAAGAAGTCTGTAATAAATATTCCCCGACCAATATTTATTATCCGTTTGAGCATCGATATAGTTAATGAATGGATAAAAAACCTGGGTATTGCAGATTTCGAATTTCAGTCTTATATTTGCATTCCGTTTGCGGGAATAGCTCAGTTGGTAGAGCACGACCTTGCCAAGGTCGGGGTCGCGGGTCCGAGTCCCGTTTCCCGCTCGGTTTACAGAGGAAGGGCGCCGGGGCTGGTGCCCTTTTTTCTTTGACAGAGCAGCTTCATGGCGGTGTCATATCACTTTTTTGGTTAAATTTGCCAGAGGCTGAAAAGATCTACCGGATGCCCGGATGGCGGAATTGGTAGACGCGCTGGACTTAAAATCCAGTGGCCAGCAATGGCCGTGCCGGTTCGATTCCGGCTCCGGGTACAAAGTTCCCCAGGAGATGATCTACGTAGACAGTGATACCATCGCAAAAGCAGCTGCCATCGGGGACTGGATCGATGCCATGGAGGATGCATTCAGGGACACCGCGAAGGGTAAGATTGAAGTGCCCAAGCGGACCCAGCTCAACTATGGAGAGAACACCCTGGTGCTGATGCCCTGCTTCGGGGAACACTTTTTCTGTACAAAACTCGTTTCAGCGCATCCGGGGAATCTGAAAAAGAAAAAGCCGGTGATCACCGGTACGGTGATACTGAATGACGGGGAGACAGGGGAACCCCTGGCGGCTTTTGACGGAAGCAAGCTGACCGCCATGAGAACCGCCGGGGTTGGTTCTGTGGGGATCAAATATCTTGCACCTGAAGATGCGGAAACACTCGGCGTCATAGGCCTCGGGATCCAGGGGTTTCATCAGGCACTTTTCGCCTGCCTGCAGCGACCGATCCGCGAGCTGAGGATCCTGGACCGGACCTCCAGGATCGCATACAGGTTCAGGGAAAGGTTCAGGGATTACTATCCGCATGTGGAGGTGATCCCCTGCCGCAATGCAAGGGAACTCTGCGAAGCCTCGGAAATTGTGGTTACCGCAACCGCATCGAAAAATCCGATCGTACCCGGGAAATACCGCTGGTGGGAGGGGAAAACAGTGATCGGTATTGGTTCCTACCAGCCTGAGATGAGGGAGTTTCCGGATGAGATCTTCACGGACCTTGACAGACTTTTCGTGGACACGCTGCACGGTCTCTCCGAGGCGGGAGATCTGGTTGAACCCGTGAACAACCATCTCATCCGGAAAGAGCAGATATTTCCCATTTCAGACCTGATTACCGGCAGGGTCTCAGCCGGGGGAACCACCCGGTTTTTCAAATCGGTGGGCATGGCCGCTTTTGACCTGTACGGTGCGAAACTTGTGTATGGTAAAATCCCCTGGAATTCTGCCGGATGATCAGGAAACTGAAAAATCTCAGATGGCGGCCACCCGCAGATTGGGACAAAGTTTCCACCATAGACATGCACGTCGGGGGTGAACCCTTGCGTATCCTCGTTCATGGAATCCCGGAGGTGAAAGGTCGTACCATCCTTGAGAAACGTAAATTTTTCAGGGATCACCTGGATCATATCAGGAAAGGAATTATCTGGGAGCCGAGAGGTCATTCCGATATGTACGGTGCGGTGATCACCGAATCCTGCACTGATGACGGCGATTTCGGTGTCTTTTTCCTGCATAACGATGGTTACAGCACCATGTGCGGACATGCCATCATCGCACTCACAAAATTTATTCTGGATACCAGGATGATCAGAACAAAAGCTGCAACATACACCTTGCAGATCGATGCCCCTCCGGGGAGGATCGTATCCACCGGATTCAGGAAAGGTGGTGTGGTTTCATCGGTCTCTTTCAGGAATGTTCCGTCATTTGTGCTTCACAGGGACCAGCATGTGGAAGTCCCCGGACTGGGAAGGATCAAATATGATGTGGCTTTCGGAGGTGCCTTTTACGCTATCGTGGAAACGGATAAATTGGGTTTATCGCTTGATGTCCGGGAATATGACCGGCTGATCGATCTGGGCAGGCGCATTAAAAAGAGCGTGATCACCAACCAGAAGATCACGCATCCTTTCGAAAGTGAGCTCAGCTTCCTGTACGGGGTGATATTCACGGGAAAGCCGTTCAATCCATCCAGACACAGCCGGAACGTATGCGTATTTGCCAATGGAGAGGTAGACCGCTCGGCCACGGGGACGGGGGTCAGTGCAAGGGCCGCGCTTCATTATGCCAGGGGCGATCTGAAAATGGGAGACAAGATCGTCATTGAAAGTATCGTGGGATCTGACATGGAGGTAGAACTAGCGGGCCTGACGACATACGGGCCGCATAAAGCAATTATACCGGTGGTTTCCGGAACAGCTTCTTTTACAGGGAAACATCAATTCTGGTTTGATCCGGAAGATCCCTTCAGAAATGGTTTCTTTATGCGATGAAGCCCGTTCCGCTTTCTGCTTTACAACATGATGTTTTTGGTCAGGTTGTCCTGCTCAGGCTTTACACTCTTTGTAAATTTAACTGGCTCATTTTAAAATCCATTCATCATGTCAAAAATCACGCGCGAAGAAGCCCTGGATTACCACAGCAGCGGAAAACCGGGTAAAATTGAGGTTATTCCCACCAAACCGCATTCGGACCAGCGACATCTTTCCCTGGCCTATACCCCCGGTGTGGCAGAACCTTGCCTGGCCATCAGGGATGATCCAAAGCTGGCGTATAAATATACCGCAAAAGGCAACCTGGTAGCGGTGATGTCCAACGGTACGGCCGTTCTGGGTCTGGGAGATATTGGCGCACTGCAGGGGAAGCCGGTCATGGAGGGAAAAGGATTGCTGTTCAAAATATTTGCGGATGTGGATGTGTTTGATATCGAGATCGACCGGAAAGATATAGATGAATTCGTGGAAGTGGCCAAAGCCATCGCGCCCACTTTCGGAGGAATCAACCTGGAGGACATCAAAGCACCCGAATGCTTTGAGATCGAGGAACGACTGAAGGCAGAACTGGATATCCCCGTCTTCCATGATGACCAGCATGGAACTGCCATTATCTCGGGTGCAGGGATGCTGAACGCACTGGAACTGGTTGACAAAAAGATTGATGAACTGAAGGTGGTGGTCAATGGGGCAGGTGCTTCAGCCATTTCATGTACCAAATTGTATATCTCGCTGGGAGTGAAAAAGGAAAATGTATACATGCTGGATTCAAAAGGTGTGCTGAATACCCGAAGGACAGGGCTGAACAAGTATAAACAGCAATTTGTACAGGATACCGAAGCCGATACCCTGGAGGAGGTGATCAGGGGAGCCGATCTGTTCCTGGGTCTTTCGGTGGCCGATGTACTCACACCGGAAATGTTGCGCAGCATGAGCCGGGATCCCATTGTGTTCGCCATGGCCAACCCAAATCCTGAGATCACCTATGAAAAAGCGATCTCTGCAAGGAAAGATCTTGTTTTTGCCACGGGAAGGTCCGATTATCCCAACCAGATCAACAATGTGCTTGGTTTTCCATTCATCTTTCGCGGAGCACTGGATGTAAAAGCTGCCTCCATCAATGAAGAAATGAAGGTCGCAGCGGTCTATGCTCTTTCCCGGCTTGCCAAGGAGGATGTGCCCGAAGTGGTCAACAAGGCATATAAAGTTGAAAATCTTCATTTCGGGAGGGATTATATCATACCCAAACCACTGGATCCCAGATTAATATATTATGTGGCGCCGGCTGTGGCAAAGGCTGCCATGGATACGGGAGTGTCACGTTTCTCCATCAAGGACTGGGATGTATATAAAGAATCCCTGAAGGAAAGGATGGGGATCGGGATCCGCCTGATCCAGGAGGTGCGCCTGAAAGCGCAGCGGAATCCGAAGCGGCTCGTGTTCGGTGAAGTTACCAGCTTCAAGATGCTGAAGGCTGTTCAGAGCGTGATACATGAGGGGATTGCACATCCGGTATTGCTTGGAAACAGGGATTATATCAGAAAGATGATCGAAAGGTACCAGCTGGACCTGGACCTGGAACAGATTGAGATCGTCGATCAGAGGGACAGGGATGCAAAAGAGCTGAGAAAACAGTATGCAAAAAGATTGTATGAAAAGCGCCAGCGTAAAGGCATGACCTATGAAGACGCCCTTCAGCAAATGTGCCTGACGAACCATTTTGGAATGATGATGGTCGAATCGGGGGATGCAGATGCTTTCCTTTCGGGATTTTCCAGTAAGTATGCAGATGTGATCAGGCCTGCCATACAGATAGCGGGGACCAACAATCCTCAGAAACACATTGCGGGCATGTATATTGTACACACCAGATACGGGCCGTATTTCTTTGCCGATACCACCGTGAACATACAACCTGATGCGCGTACCCTTGTTGACACCACATTGCTGGTCGCCGATGCCGTGCGGAATTTCGATCTGGAACCGGTCATCGCCCTGGTGTCATTTTCCAATTTCGGCGCCATCAAGGCTGCCAGTGCCAACAGGGCCAGGGAAGCGGTTGAGATCCTTCACAGGGAACATCCGGAGCTGATCGTGGACGGGGAGATGCAGATGAATTTTGCGCTGAATACTGAACTGAGGCAGCAGAAGTTCCCCTTCAGCAAGCTGAGCGACAAGAAGGTGAATACCATCATATTCCCCAACCTGAGTTCAGGAAATATTGCTTATAAGATGATGCAGGAGATCGGAGGGGGACAGGTTACCGGTCCGATCCTCCTGGGACTCGGCAAACCGATACATATCCTTCAGATGGAAAGTGATGTGAAATCGATTGTGGATATGGCCGCGTTTGCCGTGGTGGATGCACAGTTCAGGGGAAAATGAGATTTAGCTTAACTGTAGTCGGCAAGTGATTCCATAAGCTTTTTCCGGGTAAAGAAGATACGGCTCTTCACGGTACCGATTTTCAGGTCCAGCTTTTCCGCAATTTCCTTGTACTTGTAACCCCGGGTATGCATAAGAAACGGGACCTTCAATTCATCCTGAAGATGATCGATGTGCTTGTTGATTTCCTTATGCTGAACCGTCGAATCGGGTTTCACATTCTGGGACTCTCTTGAATTGTTCAGATAATAAAGGTCCTTGGTGGTATCCACAATGGTGTTCTGCCTGACCGCTTTCCTGTAATTGTTAATGAAGGTATTCTTCATAATGGTGTAAGCCCAGGCCTCGAAATTTGTGAACTCGATGAATTTGTCTTTCGATGACAGGGCCTTGAGGTATGTCTCCTGCAACAGGTCCTTTGCTTCTTCACGGTTGGCAGTAAGACTGATGGCGAACCTTTCCAATCGATTCTCCATGCTGATCAGCTTATTATTAAATTCCACTGTTGTCATGGTATTCTGTGTTTATGGGTTTTCAAAATCAACATGCAAATGTTTAACAAAGATATATCTTAGTTAAACATGTGTCAAGTGGAACTATACGTTAAAGGACTGATACATACATTAATCCAAATAAGATGACGGATCGAAGCACCTAAGAATAAAGGAAATAAGAGTATTTATATGCCATAATTCTAAATTACAATCCGGCCGAAAAAAATGTTTAATGGATGAGGATATTACTTAAGCAAGAAATGGGATCGGCAATACCGGGAAATTACTAAGTGTCAGAAAAACAGCAGATAAGGACACATAAATAAGATACTCAGGCATCTGGTAAAATCAACCCTCCATTTTTTCCAGAAAACTGTTGAAGTCTTTCAGGTTCCTGATCTGAATATGATTTTCGGATAACTCTGAAGGTTTCTCCCCCAGATAACTTGAAAAATAAAGGATTTTCTTATCCGGAAATGCGCCCCCCAGATCTTTCAGATACAGGATGAAATCGAAATCCGGGTTGGTGGTGGCACTGGAGATGAAGATATAATCGAATGGTTTTGATGCTCCGGTGGCCAGTACATCCGAATAGGGAACGGACTGGCCCAGATAGATCACCTCGTGATTGGCTTCCCTGAGAAGATAGTTCACAAACAACAGGGTGATCTCGTGCCATTCTCCTTCGGGAAGCATCAGCAGGAATGTCCGGGCCCGGGGATTGTATGTTCCCGGAAGCTGGTCCGTGGCCGAGATGATTTTCTGACGGATCAGGTTGGATACGAAATGTTCCTGGGCAGGATTCACATCTCCTGATTGCCAGAGAATACCGACCTTATCGAGAAACGGGTAAAGGAGATCGATCACCGTGGCCCTGAATCCGATACGGGAAACGGATTTATCGATGATGGCATTGAGCCGGTATTCATCAAGATCGATCATGGAGATGACCAGGGAATCCACCACGCTTTCCTGCGAGTGATTCACCTTGCTGACCCGCATAATTTCTTCCTTGAGTTCAAGATCATTCAGTTTGGCGATATTGGAGATCTTGATCCCGTGCCTGTTCAGAACTGCTACATTGAGGATCTTTTTCAGGTCATTGTCTGTGTAGTACCTGATGTTGGTCTGGGTTCGACGGGGTTCAATCAGGTTGTACCTTTTCTCCCAGATTCTGATTGTGTGGGCTTTAATGCCGGATAATTTCTCTAGATCCCGGATGGAATAAACTGCCATTTCCTCTCTTTCATGTATTACTCACACAAAATAACAAAATCCACGGGAGGTTTGTTTATGAATGGGAAAAAAATATTAAACAATTGTGGATTACTTATTCAAAAACCAGCATATTGAGCTGATCGGGGTGCAGCACCTCGTTGGCCGTTTCCATCAGTTGCCGGGCGGTAATATTCCCCAGTTTTTCCCGGATGGAATCCAGGCTTTCCATCCTGTTGAATATGAGAAAATTTTTTGCCATGGACATCATCAGATGCTCTTTGTTCTCGTAGCCGATGGCCAGCTGTCCAAGCATTTGCATCCGGGCATGTTCCAGCCTTTTATCGGTAATCGGTTTGGTCATCAGTTTTTTCAGCTCTTCACGGGTGACCTGAAGGCACCGGCCTAATTTTTCCCCATCGCAACTGAAATAGATCATCATTGCCCCGGTATCGGTGTAAGGGGCATAGTGCGATTCCGCACTGTAGGAAAGACCCCGCCTTTCTCTCAATGCCAGATTGAGTTTTGAGTTCATCCCGGGACCCCCCAGAATATTGTTCAGCAGATACAGGTGCAGTCTCCGCGGATGCGGGAGGGAATATGCCTCCGAAATCAGGATACAGTGTTTCTGGAAAAGGTTCCGTTCTGCAACAATTTTTTTTGCTGACCGGGCCCGGGGCTTGCTTCTGGTCCTCTGGCGTGTTTTCAGGGGAATTTCAGAAAAATACTTCTCAACTGTATACCGGACCCGGTCAAATGGAACACTTCCCACCGATGCCAGGACGATCTCCCCGGTGGCGTAGTTTTCCAGCCGGAACCTTTCCAGGGAACCGTTCCCGAATCCTGACAGGGATTCCTGTGATCCCAAAATGTTCCTGCCGATGGGATGGTCCGGGTAAAGCATCTCCTCGGCACGGTCAAAGATCAGTTCCGAAGGGGTGTCTTCATAATTCTGGATCTCGCTGAGGACCACTTCAATTTCCCTTTCCCTTTCCTTTTCCGGGAACCGGGAATAAAGAAAAAGGTCCTGGATCAGTTCAATGGCCTTTCTGTAATCCTGTCTGAGGAAAGAAGCATAGATGGCGGTCTCTTCCTTGGTGGTATAGGCATTGATCTCCCCTCCCGTATCTTCCAGGCGGGAAATGATCTGGAACGGAGAACGTTTCAGGGTCCCTTTGAAGAACATGTGTTCCATAAAATGGGCCAGTCCGTGTTCTTCCCTCAGCTCATCCCGGGTTCCCGTATGGACCAGCAGTCCGAAATGGGCCACGTCTGATCCGTTGGGAAGGTGAACCAGCCGGATCCCGTTTTTGAGTTCGTATGTCCTTAAGGGGAATCCCATATTCGCCACAAAAGTAAAAAAATGACAGCACTTACTTTCAATTTAGAGTTTTAGAAAAATTTGTGTTAAATTTGCCACGCTTTCGAGCATCGGTGCCATAGCTCAGTTGGTAGAGCACAGGACTGAAAATCCTGGTGTCCCTGGTTCGATTCCTGGTGGCACCACCGAAGCAAATCGCAGATCCCGCAGAGTCAACGACTTGCGGGATTTTTTGTTGGAGGTGTTGATGGAATTGTTGACTGAAATTACAACGAATCCTATCAGCTAACTTTCAAGTACTTTTTTTATCTGCTCAGATGGATATCTTCATGAAGTATCTTAAAATCAGCTGGTATCTTTTTGGTGGCTTCTCCGATAATCTCAAGGCTTCTTACAATTGCCCGCTTTAATGTTTCATTTTCCAGGAAATCACCTTTGTCTGATATATTCCCGGTTGAAGAGATAATATATTCACATTCATCCCTTATATGCTTGAGATATTCGATCGGTTCCTTAGGCATAAATCACTTCATTTAGGATGTATGGACCAATATACGGACTCAGACTGTTCTTTGTAATCAGTTCAATTTTTTGATCCTTGAATAAGGTTTCAAAATAATCGTATACAGCCATGTAATTGTCAAAGGATTCCTTTTCAGGGGCAAATTCGATCAGAAGATCAATATCACTGTCCTCAGAAGCATCACCTCTGCTGTAGGATCCGAAAAGTCCAATTTCCTGAATGCCTAAATTCCTTAGATCGGATTTACCGGCTTTGATCGAAGATAATATGTAATCCCTGCTGAGCATGATATACCTATAATTCAAAGATACAAATCTTTGAGATATCTTTAGAGTTAATATATGTAACACTTCTCTATAAGATTCTTATTTATTTTATCAAGGACAAACAGTTAATTTTGAGAATAAAACAGGCAATCTGTTGACGAGAGTGTTGATACAGGACTCAGAGGTAACATGGCGAGCGTCAACCAGACCTTAGATTTTACAGAATCACATAGTTCCGTAAAGTCTGCATAGCTATCTATAGATCAATCGATGAGCTCCGAATTATCGCCCGATCCTGCTTATTTACAGCTGGGGCTGGTGGCACCACCGAAGCAAATCGCAGATCCCGCAGAGTCAATGACTTGCGGGATTTTTTATGGGGGTGTTGATGGATATGTTGATGGCCATTACAAGGTGTTGAACATCTTCATGGATTTGAGGTTAAGACTAAGGAACTATTTGAAGGAACAGATGACGGGAAATTCAAAATTCCAGGATAGCGCTGAACATGTTCAACGGAACCAGAGGACATTTAAAAGCCTGGTGAATACTCCATTGAAAAAAATCATGTTCGGAATTCAAATCCTGAGTTACCTGTTAATCCTTGGATCTCCCGGAATCGGCGGAATTATCGGGAAAACTCTTGACCTGAACCCCGGACAAACTGCAGGAGCCATTCTTGGGGTCTTTATTGCCGGAGAGATTCTTTTTTACGGATCTCTTGCGTTCTTTGGAAAGGAGCTGCTCCTCCTGATGAAGTCTTCAATACGGCAATGGTTTCATCGTATCCGCTCCTCCCTCCGGGACTGATCTACCGGAAAAGGTTCGTGTTCGGGCATGGTGAAGGGTTCTTCCCGGATCTTTCCCATCAGGACCTCCACTGCTTTGATAAGCTGGGTGTCCTTTCCTTCGGACAGCTCCAGGGAGTTTTGCTCGATGATGATATCCGGTTCCACACCGACATTTTCCACAACCCATTCTCCTTCGGGATTGTAGATCCTGTAATCGGGAGCGGTCAGGCCACTTCCGTCCATCAGTTCAAGGAACATGGATACCCCGACCAGTCCGCCCCAGGTACGGGTCCCGATCACAGGTCCCATATTCTTTACCTGGAACTCATATGGCAGCATATCACCGCCCGAACCTGCGTAGCGGTTGGTCAGGCACGCCATGTGTGCCCTGACTGCCAGGAAGGGAATGGGCTGGTCCTTTGAGTATCTTCTTGTCCAGTAAGCATAGGGCTTTTCAAGCAGCCTTTGAAGAAAGATCTCCGGGTCAAGCCCGCCGCCATTGAACCTGCCGTCGATGATGAGGCCCTGCTTTTTGGTCTGGGAGTAGAAATACCTGGGAAAATCGGTGGCCGATCCCAGGTAGGTATCGGGCAGGTAAATGTAGCCGATACGCCCGTCCGAGACCTGATCCACATACCTGCGGTTTTTTTCCAGCCAGTCGAAATACCTGAGGTTGCTTTCACCGTCCAGGGGTTCCACAATGATTTCCCTGGCCCCGTTTTCCGAGGGCTCTTCGTTCACCAGCAGTTTCACTTTTTCCCCTGCCAGATCGACAAAATAGCTGTAGATGTTCTTATCGGCGGTAACTTCTTCACCATTCACGGACAACAGATAAGTTCCCTCCCGGATTTCCAGGCCGGGTCCGGCAAGGGGCGGATATATGTCGCGTGCCCAGTCAGAAACCCGGTAGATCTTTTTGAACCGGTACAGCCGGTTGGACTCATCGATTTCCCAGTCCGCTCCCAGCATGCCGGTATTCACCCTTTCCGCATTGCGCTGTCCGGACCCGCCGTACACATAGGTATGTGAAGTGTTCAATTCGCCGATCAGCTCACCGATGATAAACTGTACATCTTCCCGGCAGGTGGCCATGTCCATCAGTTTCCCGTACTTTTCCCTCATGGCGGGCCAGTCAATTCCGTGCATGCCGGGTTCATAATAAAAATCACGCTCCAGCCGCCATGCTTCATGAAAGATCGCTTTCCACTCCCTGACCGGGTCAATTTCCATTTTCACCTCTGAAAGATCCAGTGCATTCCCCGTACCGTTCTCCGCATTTGAATCGATCACTCCAGGTTTCCCTTCTTTGCTGTAGATCACTGTCGAACCATCGGCTGAAAGCCTGTAGCCGTCGATCCCTTCCATCACTGTTTTTGCCTCCGTGCTGTCAAAAGAATACCTGTAAAGATTTCTTGGTCCCAGCTCCCGGTAATCCATTTTGTTATAATCCCCCTCTTCACTGTTCAGATAGAACAGGCTGGATTCGCTTACAGCCAGTTCCCTGTAATTTCCCGGGGGAAGGGGCAGTTCTTCGATACGGCTTTTGATCCCTTCAAAATCGATCGAATTCCCGTCTTTTTTCAGGGTCAGGGCATAGATCCCGGCCAGGTCCTTGTAGACCATTTCCCACTCCATGTCACAGAAGGTGGGACTGTAATTCCGGTTGGAGACAAACAGCAACTGCTCTCCGTCTCTGGTGAAAACCGGATTGAAATCATAATACAATCCGTCACTGACCGGATAAATTTTCTTTTCTTCCAGGGAATAGATGAACAGCTGGGTGATCAAATCCCCGGTCATTTTTGAGTAGGCCAGGTATTTGCTGTCGGGTGACCAGCTGTAGTCGTATATCCCTTTGTGATGCAGCGCTTCATCCACATGTTCATAATGGGCCTTGTCCACCTCCGTGATCTCCCCGGTTCGTACGTCCAGGATATAACAGCGAAGGGTCTGATCGGCAAAAGCGATCTTTTGATCATCGGGCGACCAGCGCAGGAGATGCCGGTAACCATCTTGATGACCGGTCATTTTCACCGCCTCCCCGGTCCCGCCGGCATTCCGGATATAGATCTCATATTCCCCGCTCCTGTCCGATATATAGGCGATTTTTTCCCCGTCGTTCGACCACACGGCATCCTTATCCCTTGCTCCGCAGTTCCTGCTGATGTTCTCTGTGATGCCCTCGTTCGTGGGAACGGAGAAAATTTCACCCCGTGCCACCACCAGTGCGCGTTCACCTGAAGGGGAGATCTCAAAACCCTGGACCTGGTCGGCAAGAGACTGAATATATGGCCTTGTTTCCGGAGAATCCGGATGGATCCTGACATCGATCTTTCTGGTCTCACCCGTAGCGATATCCAGCAACCACAGGGTTCCGCCCTTTTCATAGACGATCCTGTCTTTTCCGGCAGATGCCCTGAGAACATCATAGTCCTGATGATCTGTCAGCTGGCGGATTTCCCTGCTGCCGGTATGGTAAGCGAATATATTCAGGGTACCGTCACGATCGGAAACAAAATAGATCTCTTCCCCGATCCACATGGGCATTCTGTCGGTGCCCGTGAAATTCGAGATATTCTCTTCCGTGTTGGTTTCAAAATCGTAGATGTATATTTCCTGGGCCTTCCCTCCCCGGTACCTTTTCCAGGTCCGGTTTTCCCGGGCCACTTTGTTATAGGCGATCCTGGTTCCGTCAGGTGAAAAACTGCCGCGGGAAGCATCATACAGGATCAGTTCTTCCAGTCCGGTGCCATCCGGTGAGATCAGGAAGAGTTTGGTGTAGCGGCTGGTGCTGTTCCTTGCCGAATTGAACATGATCTTGTTTTTCGCGGGGTGCCATCCCACCACTTCATCCACACCCGGATGATAGGTGAGCCGGGTGATATTCCCGCCCTTGTTGTTCATCACATAGACGTCCGTGTTTCCGTCATATTCCCCGGTAAACGCGATCAGGTTTCCGTCGGGGGAGAACTTCGGATACCTTTCATTTCCGTCATGAATGGTCAGACGCACCGCATCACCGCCTTCCAGCGGAGCCGTCCAGATATCTTCGCCGGAAGTAAATACAACAGAGTTTTCAGAAAGATCGGGAAAGCGCATGATCTGCTGTGCTTCAATCTGAAGATGGCCTGAGAAAACGAAACCCAGGATCGCTGCGGTCAATTTGAAGGAAGTGTTCATCTCCGGTGGCTTTTTAAGTGACAGGTTTTTATTCATATAATATTAGCCAAAAAGTCCGGTCAAGTCAATCGGAATCATGAATTTCTCCATATCCTGATCCTGGAAGAATGAATCCAAGGACAAATTGGCGAAAATGAATTCCTCCGGGCCCGGAAAGTTGAAGTTAAGGTACCTGCCTTCAGAAAAAACCGTAACTTTGCAGAAGTTTAGATTTGAGAATCGGCGCTTCAGTTTACTATTTCCTATCGGGTTAGTTTATCAGAGCTCTCTTTTTTGAATTTTTCCGGTCATCACATCTGGCTGCCGGGTAGTTTCCCGGTTGCCTGAAAAATCACAAATTAAATAAAGACGACAGAATGATTTCATTTAAAATACAGGATCTTAAAATACCCGTGCCCATTATACAGGGGGGGATGGGCATTGGCATTTCCTTATCCGGACTTGCTTCTTCAGTGGCAAATATGGGAGGAGTGGGTGTCATATCCACGGTGGGCATCGGCTTTCTCAATAATAACTCCAAGAGGAATTATAACCAGAGTCATATTGAAGCCATCCGAAACGAGATAAGAAAAGCACGTGAAATGACCAGGGGAGTGCTCGGCGTGAACATCATGTCGGTGATCACCAACTTTTCGGACACGGTCCGGACATCCATTGAAGAGGGGATCGATATTATTTTCTCAGGAGCCGGGCTCCCGCTCGATCTGCCAAAATATTTGGGAAAAGGAATAAAAACAAAACTTGTACCCATTGTCTCTTCTGCAAGGGCAGCTTCCATTCTGTGTAAGAAGTGGAAACAGAATTATGATTACCTGCCCGATGCACTGGTTGTAGAAGGTCCGCTGGCAGGAGGTCACCTGGGATTTAAGGCAGATGAGCTGCAAAATGAAAGCAATAGGCTGGAGAACCTCATATCCGATGTACTGAGGATCACAGCCGAAATGAAGGAGAAATACAAGAAAGAAATACCGGTCATTGCTGCGGGAGGGATTTTCAGCGGCAGTGACATTTTTCGGATCATGAAGCGGGGTGCCTCTGCGGTACAACTGGGAACACGTTTTGTTGCCACGGAAGAATGCGATGCTTCCAGCGAATTTAAAAATGCTTTTGTTCAGGCAGGAGATGATGATATTCAAATTATTAAAAGTCCGGTGGGCATGCCCGGAAGGACGATCTTCAATCAATTT
The DNA here is from genome assembly GCA_051746185.1 of Bacteroidota bacterium. Taxonomy (GTDB): domain Bacteria; phylum Bacteroidota; class Bacteroidia; order Bacteroidales. Next base: position 187,615 of record JBNJEV010000001.1, on the reverse strand, counting down.
CTTCTTGATACACAAAACGGGAAACGAAAACCTTCAACCTGCAGGTACCATTGTATCAGATCATGCAATCCGAAAACAACCGAATATTGTATAGCTGACGCCCTTATTGAAGCCTATCGGGGAAATCTCAAGGATGGTTTTGCATTTACCGGCACAAATGCCGGAAGGATTTATCAGATTTCAACCGTCAAAAAGGTTTTTACCGAGCTGGAAGCAGAATACGACCGGGCAGAAAAGGACGACCGCCCAGGACCGGCTGAATGAAGCGCTGGCGGAATACAAAAAACGGGTGGCGGGAGTCTGACCGGCAGGAACGGTCCATATCCGTAAACAAAATGGGATGATTGGGTGTTCTGACAATAGAATGGACACGTTCCCGGCCTGATGCGGGAAGAAAATCCAATCATCATGAAAAGAAGAAAATTCATTCAATACAGCCTGGCCGGATCTGCCATCCTGTCGGCGTTTCCATATCATTTGCTGGCGGGGACCAGGAAACTCTACCCCTCCGACAGGGTGCAACTGGGAAATACAGGCATTGAAATGTCCAGAATGGCCATGGGTACGGGGACCAGCGGGTACGGGGGAAGTTCCAACCAGACCCGTCAGCTGGGTATCAGGGGTCTGTCCGACCTGCTCCGGGCAGGATTTGATGAAGGGATAAACTTCTGGGATTCGGCCGACGGATACGGGTCTCATCCCCATCTGAAGGGAGCACTGAAAAAAATTGACCGGGAAAATGTGGTCATTTTGACTAAAACCACCTCCAAAAACTATCAGGACGCAAAAAATGACCTGGACAGGTTCAGAAAAGAGATCGGGACCGATTATCTTGATATTGTCCTGTTGCACGCGGTGACCGATCCCAGCTGGAATAAAAATATGTCCGGTGCCATGGAGGCACTGTCAGAAGCCAAAGCAGAAGGGATCATCCGTGCCCGCGGGATCTCATGTCATTCCCTGGGTGCGCTGGAGACAGCTGCCGGGGAACCCTGGGTGGATGTGGACCTGGCAAGGTATAATCCCGGCGGGGTTTCCATGGATGCAGATGTTCCCACCGTCCGGCGGGTGCTGGAACAAATGAAGGAGAACGGCAAGGCCATCATCGGGATGAAAGTATATGGGGCGGGCAGACTGGTACATATGAAGGATGAGTGCCTGGAGTTCCATACCGGCGCAGGTTTTTTGGACAGTTTTACCCTGGGGATTGAGAACTATGAACAGCTGAAAGATATACAGAAGCGATTGCCCGAGGCCAGCGTCAGGGCATAAGGCTGAAAATCATTCGTATCTTTACGGGAAAAAAGGATGTACCAGCTGACCCTGACCACCCCCGCCCTGCTGTTTTCAGCCATTTCCCTTCTGCTGCTTGCCTACACGAACCGTTTCCTGGCTTACGCAAATCTGGTCAGGACCCTGCATGCCCGGTTCAAGGAGAACCCCGACAGTTTGATCATCGGCCAGATACAGAACCTGAGAAAAAGGCTGGTGCTCACCCGGACCATGCAGCTGCTTGGGATCGGGAGCCTGCTTTTGTGTGTACTCTGTATGTTCCTGGTTTACATAGATGTGCAACTGGCGGCCGAGATCATTTTCGGGATCGCCCTTCTGTTGCTCATTCTGTCCCTTGCCATTTCCATCCGGGAAATACAGATCTCCGTGCGGGCACTGGACCTGCACCTGGGTGATATGGAGCTGTAGTCTTCAGCCGGTAAGGGAAGGGTACCGCTTATGCGCCCACTGCCTTGAGCGCCTCATAAACGAGAAAGGCCGGCCAGACAAGTGCTTTCAGGAATCCGAGCAGTCCCATCCAGAAAGTGGTGGCCGTTGAGATATAATAGATCGCTGCTCCGATGAGTCCTACCCCGTAAATTGCGCTTGCGGGTGCGTTGGATGATGCATTTCTTTGTGCCATGGTTTGATCGAAAATTGAGGTTCATGTGATGCTAAATTATTTATTTTTATTCAGATGAGGGTCATGATCCTGAAAATCATTGATCAATGGAAAAAATGAATATCTATTTCTGTGGTTCTATCCGGGGTGGCAGACAGCTGGCCGCCACGTACGAAAAGATCATCCGTCTGCTCGGTGAATACGGACGGGTGCTCACAGAGCACCTGGGAGATGATGATCAGATCAGCAGGAAGGATTCACTGATGTCTGACCGGGAGATCCATGACCGGGACCTGGAATGGATCCTGGAATCGGACCTGGTGGTTGCCGAGGTGACCGTTCCCAGCCTGGGGGTGGGATATGAAATCGGGCGGGCCATTGAAAACAGGAAACCCATCCTGTGCCTATTCCGGGAAGGTACGAAAAAGAGGCTTTCGGCCATGATCGCAGGAAGTCCCGGGGTGGAAGTATGTCCCTATACCGATCCGGCTGATCTCAGCGACACCTTCCGGCAGTTCGTTACCCGGAATGCTCACGGTCGTATTTTTTGATTTTTCTCAGGGCTTCTTCTTCCGCGCCTTCGTACATCTCCCTGATAAAATCATCGTAAAAGTTGAATGTCCGCTCTTCCAGGCTCATTGTATCCAGCCGGTCAAACAGCATGGTCCGGGCCTGGTCAATATCCCTTCCGTAGATATGATAGGAATCGGCCTGCCAGTTCAATCTGCCCAGCCGGACGGTTTTGCCGCTCCTCCGGGCAATCTCATCGGCTATCACCTCGCGATTAAACCGGATGAAGCCGAAAATGTTCATAAAGCTGGCTCCCCAGGCGTCATTGCTGCGAAAGCGTATGTTGCAGTTCAGCCACCAGGTATCGGGATCTTCTTCGAGGATCCTGTACCAGAGTGACTGAAGACAGGGCGGATCATACACCCGGAGGTCGTGGTTGGGCATCCAGGTGATCATCTGGGCCTGTCTGGTAAAGGGTTGTTCCACCAGTTTCCGGATTACATGTTCGATCTGGTCCACCTGGAATCCCACCCGTGCGGGTTTCCTGCCGTTCCCTTCCTCCACGAGTTCCTTCCAGGAACCATATCGCTTCAGCCTGCCATGATAGGTATATTCCCAGCGGGTATCAGAGGGGTCATTCATATTTTTTACCCAGTGGTCTTTATACCCTTTCAGTTCAAGCACATATTCTTTAAGATCTTCGATCCCACCCGGAAAGGCCTGATGGATCATAGGATCGGACTCCGGATCCAGAATGGTGATGTTCATGGTACAATCCAGGCTGAGGGGGTCTCCGGGCCTGTCATACTGGGTTTTGAACCCGGTCCCTTCATGATACAGTTTCACCAGGGCGTCCTCATAGGCCAGGGCCAGAGATTCGCCTGTAACATGCAGCACAGGAATGTTTTTCATAAAGCTGAGTTTCATGTAAAGATACGGATCAGAGATCCCCGTTCCCAGGAATGTTAATAGATTGTTTATTAATCCTGCAGGGGTTATCTTTATCATCCAAATGTCAGCATCATGTTAAGGAAAGAAACCTTACTGAACATCAAGAATGTTTATACCACAAATGCCTTCCCGATGGGATCCGGGATGTATGTCGGGGCCGGCTCGGAGACCGAGGAGCTGGTTTTTCTGTATAACCTGGAAACCGGTATGTGCTACCGGCTGGAAGGTTGTCCCGGCGGAATGATGAGTTTTCTTCCCCTCCCGGGCCACCCTGATCACATGGTCTCCATCATGGGATTGTTCCCTCCCTTTATCGGTAAAGAAGCAGGCCTCTATCTGCATCACAGGGAAGGGAAAAAATGGATAACAGAAAAGGTGCTGGATCTTCCCTTTGCCCACCGGTGCGAGTTCCTTGAAAGATCGGGCAAAGTTTTCCTGGTCCTGGCCAGTGTGAGTAAGCATAAGGAAAATCCGGCCGACTGGTCACAGCCGGGAGAAACACACCTCATCAGCCTGGATGAGATCCCTTCAGGAAGCTGGGAGACCGATCTGGTGGATGTCAGTACCTACCGCAACCACGGGATGACCAAAGCCCGCATCAATGATCAGGAAACGGTTTGTATCTCGGGCGCGGAAGGGATTTTCGCGGTGGTTCAGAACGGAGATGATCAGTGGGAACTGCGAAAGGTATTCGACAGGGAGGTAAGCGAGATGGTTTTTATGGATCTGGACGGGGACGGGAACAATGAGCTGGTGACCATCGAACCTTTCCATGGAAACACCCTGAACATGTATAAGAAAGTGGACGGCCGGTGGGACAAAAAGTTCAGCGACACACTTTCCTTCGGCCACGGACTGAGCGGGGGAGTATACCACTCGGAACCGATGATCATTGCGGGGAACAGAAGCGATTCCCTGGCTCTGGAAAGTTTCAGGATCAGTGACCTTTCAGGGGGAAAAGTTAGCAGAACGGTCCTGGAACAGGATGCCGGCCCGACCCAGACCCAGGTGTTTTCCTGCAATTCGCAGGATTATATCCTGAGCGCGAACCAGAAGAAAAATGAAGTGGCACTCTACACGGGATCCCTTGACTGACTGAGCGGATCGACGGCTATTTTTTCCTGACCGTCACCCCGGCCAGCTTTTCCCAGTACTGGATCAGTCCGCCGTGGTCATCCTCAGCTTTTCCGTCTGCTTTCAAAACTTTCATACATTCCATCACCTGTGTTGTGAGGGGAAGGGGAGCATCGATCTCCAGGGCGGTATCCCTCACATTGACCAGGTCCTTATGATGCATGCGGATGGGTCCGCCCGGTTTGAAATTACGTTCCAGAACCAGGGGCATTTTTGCATTCAGCACGTTGCTGCCGGCCAGTCCGCCCTTGATGGCGTGGAAAACCTTTTCGGTATCCACCCCGGCTTTTTCGGCGAACACCATGGCTTCCGACATGGAAGCCAGATGCAGGGCCACCATGATCTGATTGGCCAGCTTGGTAACGTTCCCGCTGCCGATCCTGCCCACAAGAAGGGCCGAATCGCCCATGACCAGCAGCAGATCCTTTACCCGTTCAAAGATCTCCTGATCTCCTCCCACCATGATGGAGAGGGTCCCGTTGATGGCCTTGGGTTCCCCTCCGCTCACAGGAGCATCCAGCATATGAACCCCTTTTTTCTCAGCCTCCCCGTGCAGTTTGACGGCAATAAGGGGGGCGATGGAGCTCATGTCGATCAAAATGGTGTCAGGACGGACCTCCTCCAGGATGCCACGCTCGCCGCTGACCACTTCTTCCACCTGGGGGGAATCGGGAAGCATGGTAAAGATCACATCACACTGTTTACCGATGTCTGAAGGGGATTTTCCTTCCCGTGCTCCTGCTTCGATCAGTTCTCTGACCGGATCGGGAAGGATATCGTGGACCATCAGGGTATATCCTGCTTTGATCAGGTTCATTGCCATGGGTTTTCCCATGACCCCGAGCCCTATAAAACCGATTTGTTTGTTTTGATTTTGCATGATTGGTATTTTGGTTTGTTCACAATTGTCCCGGGTTATTATGACATTCTGCCATGAAAATACATAACTTATGACAATCATAAAATCTGAATGTTATGAAAATTACATCCACCATGAAATCACTGCTGATAGTCACCGGGTTGGTGATCATAGTCACCTGTGTGAACGGGCAGACTGACAAGGGTATACACTACCAGGCTGTGGCCAGGGATCCGGACGGAGGGGTCATGGCAGAAAAGGAACTGACGGTCAGGATCGGGATCATTGATCAGGAGCCGGATCATGAAGTGGTCTGGCTGGAAGAACACCAGGTCCTTACAAGCTCATTCGGGACCTTCAGCCTGACCATCGGGAACGATCCCCGGAAAAGGATCGGCGGTACGCTGGAAACCTTTGAGATGATCCCCTGGCACCAGGAATCTTATGCTCTCAATGTTCTTGTCGGGGAACCGGGGGGAGATTTCGTGGACCTGGGGACTTCGCCCATCATGGCGGTCCCCTATGCACTGTCATCCGGGCAGGTGTCACAGCCGGTTCCGCAGTTTTCCATCCGGAATAATGGCAAGCTGCCTGCTGAACAGGCTCTGTTCGAGGTGAAAAGGGCCGACGGCAGGCCTGTCTTTGCGGTATATGAAGACGGGGTATGGGTATACACGGATACCTCGGAAACCAAAGGCGTGAAGGGTGGTTTTGCCGTGGGGGGCTATCGCCCCAGTAAAAAAGGGGAGGTGGTCGAGGAATACATGAGGGTAACCCCGGACAGCGTGCGTATCTATATCAACGAGGAGCCCCTGAAGGGAGTGAAAGGAGGTTTTGCCGTGGGGGGTTACCGCAGGAGCAATAAGGCCCCTCAGACCGATTATATGAGTGTGTTCAGCGACAGCATCCGCTTTTATGTGAATTACAGTCCGGGTAAACAGGGCAGACATGGAGGATTCGCGATCAGCGGAGTGGATCCCATGAGCGGAAAACAGGTCACCTATATGTTCCTGACCCCGGATAATTATTTTATCGGAGAAGAAAGCGGTGCCCATAATACTACAGGAAGATACAACACAGTGGTAGGTTACAGGGCCGGGGAACAGAATACGGAAGGTTCGGAAAATGTGATGCTGGGACACAGGGCAGGCAATCAAAATATTACGGGGAGCAAGAATATTTTCATCGGAGAAGGAGCAGGGGAATGGTCCATTGAAAGTATGGAGAATGTATGTGTCGGGATCGGTGCGGGGGCAAGTAACAACGGTGCAGGGAACCTGTTCCTGGGGACCTGGTCAGGTACCAGCAATGAGGGGTCAGGAAACGTTTTCATCGGAAGCGGGTCCGGGCACAGCCTCCAGGGGTCCGATATGCTGGTGATCGATAATGCCGATCTTGATCCCACGCAGAGTCTGATCTACGGCAAATTTGACGAAAACAAGATCAGGCTCAACGCCAATGTGGGGATCAATACGGAGCCGGACACAGCGTTTGCCCTCAAAACAACCGGTAGTATTGAAGCCCTGAATGTGACCGAAACATCTGATGCGCGCTATAAGACCGGCATCCATTCCATTCAAAAAGCCCTGGAGATGGTCCTTTCCATGGAGGGTGTGCGTTATCGATGGAACAGGGAAGATTATCCTGAAAAGGATTTCGATCAGGAAGTTCATCTGGGGTTCGTGGCACAGGAGCTGGAAAAGGTGGTACCTGAGCTTGTGGTGGAAGGAAGCGACGGGTACAAATCGGTCAACTATCAGAAAGTGAGCACGATATTGGTGGAGGCGATGAAACAGCAGCAACAAATGCTGGAAGAAAAAGATCAGCAGATCAGGGATCTTGAAAACAGGCTGGAGCGTATCGAATCGATCGTACTGGACTGAAGCAGCTCAGCCTCTTTTAAGTTTCATGATTTCGTTGTGGTGGGAAACCACCAGCTTTTCATATTTTTCCCGTGCATTTTTGCGGTAGGTCTCGAACTCCTCTTTGGTGTTCTCAAGTTCCTTTTTCGTCTGGAGGGTAACCACGTGGGAGCGTTTGAACAACAGGAACAGGGCCCCTGCAATTCCCAGCAGCACCAGGACCAGTACCCACATGATCGTGTTGTACAGGGCCTTGTCCATCCGGATCCCCAGAAAGGAGAAGCTGTCTTTTGTCCTGATGGCCTCATCACGCTCCTCCCGGACCTGACCGAGCCGGTCATTCAAAGCTGCAATCTCCCGATTGGCCTCTTCCAGCTCCTGGTTCAACTCGCCGATCATGGATCTGGCCTGATTGACCGTATCCAGGGCGTTTCTTTTCATCCTCTGAAAGATGTCCTCCCGTATGGCCCTGTAATCATTATAGATACGGGTACGTTCCTGGATATAGTCCAGCTGATCTTCCAGCCGGGCGGTATCCATTACCTGGGGCATGGAATACTGTGCTGCGGAGGGCCGAAGACCGGTTAATAAAAGGATACATCCTGTGATCAGCACCAATGCGGGTTGAATAGGAGCTTTCATATTTCTGGAATCAATATTTATTACTGGAACGGATACACAGAGAACTAAATTATCGCATCAGTAAGATACTTCAATACTTTCTAAAGGTATTTGCGATATTCCGAGGGCAGGTCAATGTATTTCCTGTATTTTTCAGCATCCGGACCGTACGCTTCGGTCTCCTTATCCTTGATCTTGTAAGTACAGTGTTCCCCGATGATGTTGGAAATATTGATCTCGTATTCCTTTCCCGCTTCATCGGTCATAAGCAGCTTCACCAGGTTCGGATTTTCCTGTTTATTCAGCTTGGCATGACAGACGGGGCAGTAGAACTTGTATTCCATTCCCTGGTGCAGTTTGAAATCAGGATGGGTATGTTTTGTGTAATTGCCAAGCTCGGTATCAAGAAAGATGATCCCTTTCTCGTTGTCCGGAGATTTGGCAGACAAAACAAGCGCATCCCCAATGTTCATGTTGCTTTTGCAGATCGGACAAAAATAGTTGTTGCTCATGGTTGATGTATTTAGATGAATAAATATCCTGACTGATCAAATGGTTCGTCTCAATTCAAATGCTTTTCCGGGATTTTTTTTCAGCAACCTGTCGATCTCCTTATCGCTGAATCCCCGTTGCTTCAGTGCAGGGATCAGAAGGTTGAAGATATCGGTGAATCCCCTGAAATCCCCTCCGTTTTCCTCACCCGGTGTGTACCACCCGGCATCGTGCGATACCAGGACCCTGTCCAGCAACCCATTCTCCTTCATGGTAAGGATCCTGTCGGCATACCACCCGACACTGAATTTTTCTCCGGGTTCCAGGTCAGGGTCTCCGTTAATATTATCCAGGGAGATCCAGGCCCCTTCCCGGGCCGCCCCGATATTCCCTTCCAGGGTGCCCCGCTGTGCATGTACCCAGATGAAAGAGGACGGGGTGATCCCGTAGGTTTTCAGGATATGGATCTGTTCAAACGCCGGACCGTCAGGTCCCGTATGAGATGCGATCACCAGCCCGGTCTGATTACGGGTCAGAGCAGCTGCGGATACGAGCTTCCTGTGGTCTGCCGAAAGGGTGTCACTGCTGCCCACGCCGATCTTGATAAACCCGGGCCTGACCGTGGTGCCCCCGATCCCGTTCTCGAACTCTTCAATCCATATGGAGGCCAGATCCATGGCCGATCGGTTGTAAAAGGAAGCGGGAAGATATTTGTTATCGTGTGCCCCGTAGTAACCGGTATTGGTCATCAGCTGCAACCCGGTTTTCTCGGAAAGTGTTTTCAGCAGCAGGGGATCACGTCCCAGGTATGCCGGAGTACATTCGATCAGAGTTTCCACTCCCAGTTCCCTGATCTCCTGTAAGAACGGGGTCACCTTTTCCACCACCTCATCCCGGTCCCACCTGTGAGGTCCGGTACTGTCGGCCCCGGCGAAATCAACCAGGAGATGTTCATGGACCAGGGTTTTTCCCATCCGGGAAACCGGGATAGATCCCGTTACGGTGATCACGATGTGATCACCGGAGGAGCTGCACCCGATCAGCAGGATCAGGACCAGGGGAAGGATAAGACGGAACCTGAGTGCTGTTTCCATACCTGTAAATATACTATTTAAGTACAAACAAGGAATGGAACCCGGGGGAAAAACGGATGCGGCGGCTATTGTCGTACAGCATGTTGTTGCTGTCCGGGACCGGTTCCGGGAACAGGTTCCGTGTCAAAAGTCCTGTCCGGCAGTACTGAGAAAACCGCCGGTGATCCGGGTAAGCTGGGTCCTTGAATCGATCAGGTTGTAAATGGCCTGAAGGCGCTGGAATGCGGAATTCAGGTAGATAAGCTGAATATCCCTGTAATTGAATGAATTTATTACCCCTGACCTGTATTTTTCTTCGGAAATGGAAAGATTCAGTAAAGCCGCTTCAAGGCTTTCATCGGACACATTGAGCAATTCAACACGAACATTGTAGTAGTCATAGAGATTAAACAACTCATTGGTCAGCGCATGTTCCATCTGCCGGACCTCGACCCGGGCGGCTTCTTCATTGATACGGGCCACTTTCAGTGCCCTTTTACGAACACCCGCCTGATAGATATCAAAGGAGAGCCGGATGTTCCCGTAAGGAACAACGGCATTGGTAGTAAGGGACGAACCCCCGGCACGGGAGAGGGAATGGGTATAATCGATACCTGTTCCCAGCGACAGGGTGGGGTAATAGGCAGATTCCTGAAGGGAGGTCTGGTTCTCCTGAAGAAGAAGGTGGGTGTACTGGTTTTTAAGGATCTGGTTGTCGGATTTCATTTTGGAAATCAGATCGTCCAGCCGGTAAGCAGAAGTATCCGGCACGAAAGGATCCTCGAAGGTCCACGTTTTGCCGGGATCCTCGGCCATCATGAAATTAAGGTTTCGTATGGCATTGCGGACCACCACCTCCTGGTTCATATGACTGGCCTTGTCGGAAAGATAGACGTTCTGTGCCTGAAGCACATTGTAGGTTACCGATCCGCCCAGGGACTGGCGCTTCAATTCGTACTGATAACGGTCCCGGGAAAGGTCCATCACTTTATTCAGTACCAGAAGTCTCTCCTGCTGAAGCAGTACATTGTAATAGCCCAGGATGATATCCCCGATGGTGTTTTCGATGGCCACGGCAAGACTTCCCGAAGTGAGCTCTTCCAGATTTTCAAGCCTGTTTTTGGTGAACTGCACCCTGAAACCATCGAAAAGAACCCAGTCAAGTCCGATCCCGGCCGACAGACGGTTGGTGTACACTGGATCGAGCAGTTCATAACTGTTGTTGTCGGATGCATCGAAACCGATCCTGGGATAGCGGCCCGCGTTGCCCCAGCTGTTGTTGATCCCGGCTGCCTCCAACTCTGCCCTGGAAATGACCAGTCCGTAATTATTCTGTAATGCTTTGTCCAGGGCTCCGGAGAGCGACAGGCTTTCTTCCTGTGCACGGAGAGGACCTGCGAAAAGCAACGGGACGATATAGATGAGGTATTTTAACCGGATCATGATTCAGCTGTTTTTTCTGGCAGACCGTTATGCTCGTATTTGTATTTCCTCCTGTGATGAATGATGGCGGTCTCCACCTCTTCCCGGGTGGGTTTGGTTCCGGTCCAGAGGTACCGGGTGTAGACTCTGATGTCGCTCAGCAGCATGATGATGACCGGGAAAAAGATCAGAATAAAAATGGTGCCGATAAAGACCCCGTAGGCAAGACTGATGGCCATGGGGATCAGGAACTGGGCCTGAACGCTGGTTTCAAACAGCATGGGGAACAGGCTGATGGTGGTGGTGATGGAGGTAAGGATGATCGGGCGGAGCCTTGTTTTTCCTGCTTCCTTGACCGCCTCCTCCACTTTCATTCCTTCGATCAGATATCCGTCAAACTTGGTAAAGAACACGATGGCATCATTGATGATCACCCCGGTGAGGGCCACCATTCCCCAGAGGCTCATCATGGACAGCGGCTGTCCGTGCAGACCGTGTCCCCATACCACGCCCAGGATGGATACCGGGATCATCAACAGGATGGCCAGGGCTTTTTGCGCACTTCTGAAATGAATGATCAGCAGCAGCAGGATGATGGCAAATGCGATGGTAAAATATTTGGTGATCTGATCCATGGCCTCGCGGCTGTATTTCTGCTGGCCCTGGTATATGTAGCGGATCCCTGCAAATCTTGAGCGGACTTCGGGCATGATCTCCCTGTCGATCTGATCCAAAATCTCGGGTACCGCTGCAAAGGGATCCACTGTTTCCGCCTCCACCCTTATCTCCCGTGAACCATTGAAACGGTTGATGGCAACCGGTCCCCTTTCCATATGATAATCGGCCAGCTCCGAAAGAGGATATTCACCTCCGGATGTCTTGACCTTCATTTTCTCCATCTGTCCCAGTGTGAGCCGGTCCGATTTGGGATAACGAACCCAGATCCTGAGCTCATCACGTCCCACCTGGAGCCTCTGTGCCTGCCCCCCGTAAAAACCCTGCCTTACCTGGCTGGCAATGGTGGCTTCATCCAGCCCCAAAAAATATGCCCTGGGTTTCAGATCAAGTCTGATCTCCTGCTTGCCCAGGGCGACATTTTCCGTGACATCCTTCAGCTGAGGCATTTCGTTGAGCCTGGCGATCACGTATTCTTTGGCCTCTTCCAGCTCCTGGAGGTTCCTGGACATCAACCCCACCGACACCGGGTACCCCCAGCGGTTCCTTCCGGCGACGGTAAATTTGCGCGCCTCGGGTACCGGACCTATCTTCCGGTTGACCCTTGCCGAGATATCCCGTCCGGAAAGGGGATACCCTTCCAGGTCAATGGGAAAGACATTGATGCTTCCTGCGTGGGCCCCGGACTCCTGTCCGCTGAAGGCCCCACCGAGCCTTCTGCTGGTCCTTTCGATGATGTCATGGTCCAGTTCCAGTTCTTCGACGATCTCCTCATTCACTTCCCAGATCGCCTGCTCGAACCTTTCCAGATACTCCAGGGTCTGTTTTTCCCCATCACCGGGAGTGAAAGCCACATTCACTTCAAAATTATCGAAATCGACCATGGGGAAATAGGTGTTCTTGATATGTCCTCCCAGGATGAGTCCCAGGGTGATCAGCACCAGTGCCACAGGGAAGGTAGCAGCAATATGGCGCCATTTGACCAGCCACTTCAGCATGAAGTGGTACACACGGTCGCGAAGCCAGATGATGAAGCCCTCGAAGTATTTCCTGAGCCCTTTCTTTTTTGATTCCAGGCTCTTCCGGCTCAGGATGCTTTCTTTTCCCAGGTGGGCCGGCAGTACCAGGAGCGCCTCAACGAGTGAAAAAGCGAGGGAGGCAATGACCACAATGGCCACATGGAGCATCATCTCCATCCGTGTTCCTGCCAGGAAAAGCAACGGGGAGAAAGCCACGATGGTGGTGGTCACCGAGGTGACCACAGCCGGCATCACTTCCATGGTGCCGTCCACCGCCGCGTGCATGGGGCTTTTCCCGCGTTCGAAATGAAGATAGATGTTCTCCGCGATGACAATGCCGTCATCCACAAGGATCCCGATCACCAGGATCATGCCGAAAAGCGAATTCAAATTGATGGTCACCCCGAGAAAATTGGCGGCAATGAACATGGCCAGGAAACTGAAGGGGATCCCGAAAGATACCCAGAGGGAAAGGCGGAAACTGAGGAACATGCTCAGGGCCAGGATCACCAGGAACAATCCCAGCAGTCCGTTGCCTGTCAGCAGGTTCAGCCGGCTTTGCAGGATGTCCAGAAAAGCGCGGGAGACGATGATCTCCGCACCCTGGTTGCGTCCGTTGAATTCCTCGATATAATTCCTGGCGTACCGTGTGATCTCAGCCAGGTCCTCCTCGGGTAGTTTCTCAACGCTGATAAATACAGAAGGTTTCCCGTTGGTCCACCGTTTGTTCGGGGTATCTGCGAATTTGGTTTTAACCTCGGCCACATCCCTGATCCGGATATACCCGCCGTCGGGTTCTCCCCTCAGGATAATGCTCCCGATCTTGTTGGGATCGGCACTTCTTGAACGGAGCCTGATCAGGTATTCCTCCACCTCCGATTTGATCTCTCCGCCGGAAATATCCCGGTTGTTATTCTGAATGGTCCGGACAATGTCATCGAAGACAATGTTGTACCGCAGGAGTTCTTCTTCCTTGATCTCCACGGAAATTTCCGGCTGGGGATACCCGGAAAGGGAGATCTGGCTCATGACCCCCGAATTATAAAAATCTTCCTCGATCCGCTGGGCATGGTTTTTCAGGGTCATCAGGTCCATGTCGCGACCGTCGACCGGTACCAGTTCCAGCCTGAGGGCCCCCGCCCGTGACCGTCTTTTGGATACAATGGGCCTTTCTGCGGCAGAGGGTAGTGATGAAATCCCGTCCACGGCATTCTTTACCTCCTGGAGTACTTCATTGATAGGATATTCCCCGGTGGTCTCGATCAGTACGCTGCTTCTGTTCTCCACCGATGTGGAAGTGATCTCCTTGATCCCTACCAGTCCCCTCACCGCTTCCTCGATCCTGGTGGTCACACCCTCTTCCATCTCCACCGGGGAAGCTCCGGGGTAAAACACAGAAACGGAAATGAACCTGCTTTCGGTCTCCGGGAAAAAAGACTTTTTCATGTTCGCCAGGCTCAGTCCCCCGGCAAAAAGGACCACTGCAATGATGATATTGGCGTAGACCGGGAACTCTACGAAGCGTTCAATGATCTTTCTCATCTGCCTTCTCCTGATTTTCGGGTTCTCTCTCCTGAAGGAGACACAATCGTTCCTTCGGAAACGTTGATCAGCTGCTGGACGACCAGCGAATCACCCTCATTGAGGCCGTTGAAGATCAGAGTCCTCTGGTTCACTTTCACAATGTTGACCTCATCTTTGGTCAGGCGGCCTTTTTCAACCAGGAATACTTCATTGGTATTGAAGACGGCGTTCCGGGGGATCTCCATCACTCCGTCGATGGGCCTTACCGGGAAAACGGCATTCAGGTATTCCCCTGTCAGCAGGGGTTGTGCACTGTGGTTCTGGACATGTACAAAGATTTCCCGGGACTGGGTGTTTTCATCCACGAACGGACTTTTGCGGATCACGGTTCCGTTCCAGCTGAGGGATCTTTTTTCGGAGGTGATGGTGACGGGATCCCCGATCTTTATCCTTGCGGCATCGGCTCGTTCCAGGGGAACTTCCAGCTCCAGTTCATCGGTCCGGATGGCCCTGGCCACCCTCCCCCCTGTATTGGTATAAGCCCCCAGTTCCATATACACCTCCCTGTAGGTACCGTCAAACGGCGCAATGAGTGTCCGCCGCTCCAGCTGGAGCTCATCACGCTGGATATTGTAATATTCGCCGATCACGTTCCTGCTGGCCAGAAAGATCTTCAGCTTGTCGTTCGTTACTGCGGGAAAGGAAGGAAGCGGTTCTTCGATGGAAATGGATGAAAAGAACCGGGTAAAATGTTTTTCGTGATCGGGAAAATCGACGGCCAAATCGGGAAGGATCCCTGCCAGAGTGTTGAGGTACTGGCTTTTCCTGGCTTTGAGTGAAAGGATCGCTTCATCCGGGTAAATGACAAAAAGCACATCTCCCCTGGAGAATGTTCCTCCTTTTTTGAGGGCCACCTCTCCGGCCTCTATCTTGCCTGATGCTTCGGCAACCAGGTCAATCTCCGCCAGTGAGGACAACCTGCCCGGTCCGCTGACCTCGGATGGAATGGTTGCATATTTCACCGGTTCCACCCTGACGAGTCTTTTTGCCTGAACGGGCCTTCTGACAGGAGGGGGTTCTCTCTGGAGGATCAGGAACCTCATCAGTCCATAGGCCAGTGCGAGGATGAATATCACACTGATAATGATGACGATCCTTCGGTCAACTCTTCTCATGTGCGTAGTGAATGGTCAAAAAAATAAAATGCAAAGATAGGTATTTGACTTGATCTGATGGCAAAGGTTTAATGGCAACATCGTGTTGGGGAAGTTTGTTACATTTGAACCCGATGATCAGGCAGGCACGGCGGGAGGATCTTCCCTCCATCAATGAGATATACAACCAGGCTGTGGTTCGAAAATTCTGCACTGCCCACCTTGTTCCGGTCAGCCTGGAGCAAAGAGAAAACTGGTTCAGGGCCCATGATGCAAAACGTTTCCCTGTTTTTGTGGTCCAGGCCGGGGAGGATATTGCCGGTTGGATCTCCCTCAGCCCTTACCGGGAGGAGCGGCAGGCACTGAATCACGTGTCGGAGGTAAGCTATTATGTGCATGAGGCACATCAGGGAAGAGGGATCGGGGGACAAATGCTGCGCCATGCAATTTCTGTGGCACCTGCATATGGTTTCTCGGTGCTGATCGCCATCCTGCTGGACCGGAACTTTCCCAGCATTGCACTGCTCGAAAAGCACGGTTTTGAAAAATGGGGCAGAATGCCCGGAATTGCCCAAATCGGTTCATCACGGGCCGATCATCTCTATTACGGACTGAAACTCTGAATGGGTTATTTTCCTGGATGTTTCGCGGAAGCCAGGATATACGGGGCAGCGGACCCCGGTTCCACGCGTTCCAGTATAACATTTTCGAACCGGTTCCGGGACGGGTTACCGGTGGGGAACCTCACCGGCAGATAATGCTCGCCGTAGCCGCGGGCCATTCCCTGGCCGTCCACTTTTTCCACCAGGACCTTCTGCTCTTTTTTCAGCATGGATCCCATGTAAGTGAGCCTGTTCGATTCGGAGATCTTCCTGATCATTTCACTCCGTTCTGTTTTGACCTTCTCCCCGACCTGATCTTTCATCCTGTCGGCCAAAGTCCCTTTCCTCCTTGAATAGCGGAAAGTATGCACATGGCTGAACCCTGTCTCGCGGACCAGACGGACTGTCTGTTGGAAGTCTTCTTCCGTTTCGCCTGGAAACCCGACGATCACATCGGTGCTGAAATTAAAATCGGGCATCAGCTCCCTGAACTGTTCCACGATCTGCATGAAATCCTTCACACTGTACATCCTTCTCATCCGGCGGAGGATGTGATCGGATCCGCTCTGCACGCAGAGGTGAAGATGGGGGGTCAAGCGGGGATGGGTGAAAAGCTGACGGAAAGAAGGACCGATGCCGTCGGGTTCCATGGAAGAGATCCTTACGCGGAAATCTCCTTCCAATTCGAGGATCTTTTCGGTCATCTTTTCAAAAGAAATCCCTTCGAATGCGTACCGGCCGATGTTCACACCGGTGAGGACGATCTCCCTGAAACCGTTATCCAGGACCCGCCTCACATTCTCGAGGATCTCACCGGCGGGCCTGCTGACCGCCCTGCCCCGAACTGAAGGAACAATACAATAGGAGCAGAAATTGTCACATCCATCCTGGATCTTGATGGAGGTGCGTGTATGAAGGCTTTTGTCTACGGTCTCAAACCCGAAAATGTTCCCGCTCATGGAACCGGGATCGGCCATTTCCCCTTTCAAATGGGCGTCCACCAGGGAAACGATCCGGCTTTTTCTTTCATTATCCACCACATAGGTGATCTTCTCCCCGGGCTCCAGCATGCCCCGGTAATTGTTGACCATGCAGCCGGTAACCACCAGCACTCCGCCGCTGTTCTTTCTGGCCGCATGGTTGATGATATTCCTTGATTTCTGGTCACTCTGGCGGGTCACCGTACAGGTATTGATCACGGTCACGTCAGCATGATCAGAAAAGTCGACCACCCGGTAACCGGCCCTGTGGAATTCTGTGACAAGGGCGTCGGTCTCATACTGGTTCAACCTGCAGCCCAGTGTCCTGAAAGATACCCTGTACATGCCTGCAAAGTTAATGATTCCCTCTTAAAAGTATATTGCGGTGAATATCCGCTCCCGCGGTACCCCGGCTGCCCGAAGGATATCCGTTGCATCCCGGATCATGCCGCTTCCCCCGCACAGGAAGAAATGCTGGCCGGGGTCCAGCCTGGCTTCCGTCAGATAGTCGGTCAGTCTCCCGTGAAAATCTCCACGCCGGTCCCGGGAAGTGCAGATGAACAGCTGCCTTTCGTGGTAATCCTCTCTGTCATATGCCTCTTCAAGGGTTCTGATCCCGTGGATCAGCCGGAAATCCTTGCCCGGGTATGAACGTGCAAAACTATGAAATGGGGCGATCCCGGTGCCGCTGGATATGAACACCCGTTTCCCCTGATCTTCCTCCGGGGCATTTTTCAGAAAAGAACCGTAGGGCCCCTGCACTTTCAGCAGGTCACCGGGCCTGATCTTTTTCAGCTGCCTGCTCAGCACCCCGTCATTCATTTCCCTGATCAGGACTTCCAGGTATTCATCCCGGAGACCGCTGTAAATGGAATATTCACCCATCCTGGTCGCACCGGGCAGACCGAGAAGCAGGTACTGACCCGGAACAAACTCCATCCCGTTCCTGGAGAATCTGATGACATAGGCCGAACCGGCAAGGTTCCTGACCTGATTGATTTCATGCTCATTCCGGAGATTCGTTTTCATGTGTTCTGAGAAAGTCTGCCGGCGGACCATCAACGAGGTGAAGCACCGGCCCCCGCATGAGCAGTCCTTCGGAAAGCGCAGTCCTTCCGTGCACAGAAACTGCAGATGTCTTCCCTGTATGCAACCTTTCTCCCGATCCCGATCACCCCGCTGGCGGATTTGATCGGATGCATCAAAGATGACCCTGAAAGCGTAATGCCACAGAATCCCGCGGGAAAAAAACGGAACAACTTCTGTTGTTCATGTACATCCCACGTGCAATGGCCGGGACTGTAGCGGTTGCTGACCTTCATACCATCCCGGGCACAGGCATGCCTGATATGCATGTGTACCATGTCAGCCAGAGCTTCCACCATCGCCGAACCGATGAGATCCACGATGTACCCCTCAAGGAAATGACCTTCCCCGATCAGTTCCCTGGCAAGTGATTCCGGGCCAGCCCCTGCGGTCAGTACAAACAATGCATACTCTTCAGCGTTTCTGAGCATTTTAGGGATGATCCTCCCCGTTGAGAACCGGATCCCTTCCAGCTCGATCACATCCCCTGAAGAGTGTTGATCTGCCCTGGTCCGGAAATATCCCCCGCAGGGGGTCAATCGTTCCCGGCATTCATCGATATATTTGTCAATCAGCGCTTCAGTATGCAGATCGTCCGCAGGATTTCCCATCAGCTTCAGAATGGCAGCGGGACTCACCGCGATGTGGTCGGGATTGATATGGATCTTTTCCAGGTGCATTTCATGAGCAAAGTTACTCCTCCAAAGGAGGATCGGCAAAACTTCCCTTTACAGTTGTTAAAAATAACATAAAAAGGTTCTGATCCTGATTCTGAATCCTGTCAGTGCATAAATTTGCGGTATGATGATCCGATTCAGACAACTGGTATGTCCCGTTTCCAGTGAACATGTGGACGAAAACATTGTGCGTGCAACTGCTTTGCTGGTGATGTTCGCATTTATGGAATGCGTGCTCAATTTTTGTGCGGGCTGCTGGATCTTTACCTATGTGGTGGTTCCTCTGACAAAAAGAAACTGATCACCGGTCAAGCTGGTTCAGGGCAAATGCATAAGCTCCCAGGGAAATGGCCATTCCCGTGCCTATGCGGCTTGTTCCTATTCCCACCGCGGGTTCCCGGTCAAAATAAACCTGCTCTCCGGTACCGGGCACATCCACATATTTACCGGAGAAAGCAGCAAGTCCCTTTCTTCCTTGATCCTGGTTCAGGTTGTAAACTCTCTGGATCAGGCGGGGGATCGGATCATGCTTGCGGAAGTCGAATTCGTTTTCCAGCTCTTTCATCAGGGCCGGCATGAAAAAACGGTCTGCTCCCGCAATCCCGCCCCCCATCACCACCAGGCCGTCCATCAGTGAGATCAAATTGGCGATCACATCCCCCAGGTGCCGGCCCATGGATTCAAAAGCAGCCAGGGCAGCCTTCCGGTCTCCCTCTCTTTCCCCGCCGGCAATTTCGTAAATTTGCCTGGGAGTAATGGATGATGACGCAGTGAGACCGGCCGCCGAAAGGTAATTCCTGACCACGGCCCTGATGCTCACTTCCTCCTCGGCATTCCTGGAAGGGGTGAGGGAGTTGGAGAGAATCCATACTTCGGCGGCAATGGAGTTGTCGCCGGTGATCAGGGTCCCGTCGGAGACGAACCCACCCCCGAATCCGGTTCCCAGGGTGAGACCGATCAGGTTTCGGAACCGTTTCGGGTTCCCTGCCTGTTCCATCATCCGGTTCACTTCAGGAAGGAATCCCCCCAGTGCTTCCCCGTAAGCATAGAGATCTCCGTCATTGTTCATATATGCCGGGAGCTGATACCGGTTCTCGAGGATCTTTCCCAGTGGTACCCCGCCCCGGAAACCCGGTAAGTTTTTCAGATCACCCACTACTCCATGCCGGTAATCGGTGGGTCCCGGGATGGCAAAGCTGATGGCAACCGGTGACTGGTTCAGCCTGGAGAGTATGTGGTCAAAACCTTCACTGATGGTTTTCAGGCATCGCCCCAGATCATCGGCATGGGAAGGGAAGGTAACCGGGTCCAGGATCTCCTCTCCTCCCCTCATGGCCGAAAATACAAAATTGGTCCCCCCCGCATCGAATGTCAGCACCACCCGTTTATCCTCATAGATAGCTTCGCTCATGTTCTGTAAGTTTAGGAATTGTATTCGGTCTTAAAGTTAAGGGACTTTTTCATGGCCACGAAACAGGCTCGATCCACTTTTTGAGCTGCCGTGAACTTTCCCCCGCATGCAATGTTCCTATAAATAAAAAGCAGATGGAGACCATTCTTTGCTTCCTTCGTGAACTTTCAGAGAACAACAACCGGGAATGGTTCGAGGAAAATAAGAAAAGGTACCTGCAATCCCTGGAGATCTTCAGGTCATTTGTTGCCAGGGTCATCGCAGGGATCGCCGTTTTCGATCCGGCAATGAAATGGGTCGAGCCGAAAGACTCCATCTTTCGCATTTACAAAGATGTCCGGTTTTCCAGGGACAAGACACCTTATAAGACCAATTTCGGCAGCTGGATGGCCAGGGGAGGCCGGCAGTCGAATGATGCCGGGTATTACTTCCACCTTCAGCCGGGGGCCAGCTTCATGGCGGCAGGGGTCTACATGCCGCCGAAAGAACAACTCCATCTGATCAGGCAGGAAATTGTCTTCAATCCAGAAGCCTTCCGGGAGGTATTCCATGATCCCTGGATCAACAAGCATTATCAGCGGTCTGGTGATCAGGATAAACTGAAAAAGGGCCCGGCAGATTTTCCCGGCGACACGGAAATGATTGAAGAGATCAAATACAAGCACTATATTTTTTCGAAGAGTTATTCCGATCAAGAGATCGTCAGCAAGGATTTTCCACAGAGGCTTGTGGAGGATTACAGGGGGCTCTTTCCCGTGGTGCATTACCTGAACAATGCATTGTCCTATCAAGGCAATGAGTAGTTTATTCTTGTCAATAAGCAGTCCTTCACCGGTCCCGGCCTGCCATTCTGTCGGAATACACCGGATGGTCTGATATTTGGACTGGTCCTGTAAAACTGTACAGTATGATCAATGTCCGGCAAATCAATACACGTCACCAGCGCCTGTGCCGACTTGTATCCACAAGAAGGGTCAAGGATGCCCTGGATGTTCTCGGCAATCTGGTGGGAGAATCCGGTTTCAGCGATTTCTTTATTCAGCTTGAACACCTGGAGCATACCTACGAGCAGATGCTGAATTATATGCTTGAAGGGGTACAGGACCCGGAAAGGGACAGGATATACAGGAAATTGCTGATCTCCATCCTTGAACTGTCCGACAGGGTCAGGGATTTGCTGATGGAAAAGCACTCCGGGTGGCATACCTATATCCTGAAGCAGGAAATGGAAAAGAAGCAGGAGCTCACAGGGAAAAGCGTCATTGAGAATATGGATGATTTGTCCTTCAAAGAGGAACTCGACGAGCTGATGGACGAAGAACAGAAGTCCCCCGGAGCAACCGATGAACGCCGCAAAAGACTTTCCATGGATATCTTCAGGCATCTCTGGCTGAGTAATCATTATAATGAGGCGGAGAACAGTCTTACGGCTGCCATTCTTTCATGCCGTGATTTTTTCTGGTATGAAAAAGCACTTTATATCAGCGGGATATTATTATCCGGTCTGAGATTCTGGGATGAGGAGAAGGTGCACAGACTGATCGATTTTGCAGGTGAAGAGCAGCAGGAAGTATCGGCCAGAGCCCTGGTAGCCATTGTGATCCTGCTTTACAGGTATGACGACAGGATCGAATTCCATCCCAATATTTTACATCGTCTGCAGTTGCTGAAAGATGAGTTGAATCTTGAACAAAGTCTTGAAAAGATAGCCCTTCAGATGATACGCACCAGGGATACCCTGGAGATCGGAAAAAAACTGCAGGAGGATCTGATCCCTGAAATGGCGAAGATCAAGCCCCGGATCGAGGACAAGCTGAAGATGGATGATATCCGGGAAGAAATGCTGGAGGAAGGAAGAAACCCTGACTGGGAATCCGTATTCAATGAATCGGATGATCTTTACCGGAAGGTGGATGAATTCATGAAGCTGCAGATGGAAGGGGCAGATGTTTATATGACCACCTTTGCCCATCTAAAACAATTCCCTTTCTTCCGTGAGCTGACCAACTGGCTGGTGCCTTTCCATAAGGACAATCCTGATCTGGCGGAGATCTATGCTGCCTCATCGGAGGTCTTTGACCCGGAAATTTTTGTGGACGGGTTGAAAAAAACACCGTTTTTGTGCAATTCGGATAAATACAGTTTCATTTTCAATATCCGGTTTCTGCCCGATGATCAGAAAAAAATGCTGTCCAATGCCTTTATGATGGAACTGGAGGGTATGCAGGAAATGATCTCGGACGAGAAGATCACCTCGGGCGATTTTACCAGAAAGACCGTATTTATCCAGTATATACAGGATCTCTACAGGTTCTTCAAGATCTCCCCGTTCAAGAATGAATTCGAAGATGTGTTTACCGGAAAACTGAACCTCTACCGGTCTTACTTTTTCAGGGAAATTGTGGATGACAGCTCCATTACCAGAAATATCGCTGAATACCTGTTCGAGAAAAACCACTTTGAGGAGGCCCTGGATATCTTCAAGATGATGCTGGAGGAGCATCCCGCCGACAGGGAACTGCTGGAAAAGGCGGGTTATTGTTACCAGAAACAGGGGAATTACCGGGAAGCCATTGATACTTATAAGAAGATCGGGCTATCCGGAGAACAAACCATGTGGACCCTGAAGAATCTGGGGATCTGTTACAGGAAGCTGAACGATTACGAGCATGCGCTGGAGATCTATGAGAGGGCTTCCCAGATGAAGCCCGACGACCAGACCATCGAATCCCTGATCGGGTACTGTCACCTGCGACTGGGCAATCATGAAACGGCCCTGCAGCATTACTTCAAGATCGAGTACATGAACCCGGGGAACCAGCATATTCTGCGTCCGATCGCATGGTGCTATTTTGTCCTGGGGGATTTCGAAAAATCTGATAAATACTTCAAAAAAGTCTTTGAGCTAACACCCGGTCATTATGATTACATGAATTACGGTCATCTCCAGTGGGCACTGGGAAACAGAAAAAAGGCCATTGAACTGTATATCCAGTCACTGAAGGATCCGGAATTTGAAATGGATGATTTTCTGAAGTCCATGGAAGAAGACCGGCCGGTGCTGACCAGGAACGGGATCAGCAATAAAGATATCCCGCTTATGCTGGATTATTTACACTACCAGCTTAAAAAATAAAAAAAGCGGTCCGATAATGAAGAAAAAAAGCCATGGAATTCAACCCGTCTCTATGAGAATGGAATGTACTATCGAACCGCTTATGAGAATAAATTAGAAGAACGTCTGTACTTATATTACAAATATACAATATTAATCCAATAAAAAAAGGTCAGAAATAACTAAAATCCTGCCCTTGGTCAAAAATTTCCCCCAAAATCCGGTTTGCCAGCCTGCTTGCCCCGATCCGTAATCTTTCCGAATTGAGCCAGTCATCACCCAGGGTCTCCTTCACGATGGTATAATAGTACAGGGCTTTTTCCCCATCTGAAATCCCGCCGGCGGGTTTAACACCTATTTTCTTACCCGTATTGTTGTAATAATCACTGATCGCATGGCACATGACCAGGAACGCACCGGGGGTGGCTGCCGGGCTGACCTTACCCGTTGATGTCTTGATGAAGTCGGCCCCTGATATGATGGCAAGAAATGAAGCCTTCCGGATCAGTGAGTAATCTTTCAGACTCCCGGTTTCCAGGATCACTTTCAGGGGGGCAGAGCCGATCCGGTCCTTGATGAGCTCTATTTCATATTGAACATATTCCAGATCATCCATCAGGAATTTTCCCACGGGAATGACATAATCGATCTCCTCTGCACCCTCTGCAACAGCCTGTTCTATCTCCAGGATCTTCACATTGGTAAAGGTTTGCGATGCGGGAAATCCGCCTCCCACCGAAACGATATTCACGAGCGGATTGTCAAGTTTTTCTTTCACCACCGAAACCAGGGCGGGATATACACAGATGGCTGCCGGTCCGTGTATGGAAGGGTAGGATTCGGTCAGCAGATTCACCTTTTCACACAAGCCGGTGATCCTCTCAATATTATCCTTCTCATCCAGGGAGGTCAGATCGATCAGACTGAAAATCTTCTTCAGAAGCTCCCTGTGATCCCCGGAAGGAATAGAAACTCTGATCTGTTCCAGATTTTCTTCCACTTCCTGTGCATCCACAGTAAGGTTGAAATCGGAAAGGATCTTCATGGTCCTGCGTTTGATTACCTCAATTTATCATTTTGTTGATGACGGTCAAAATCCCTGGCGGTTTTTTTCTTCAGATTTTTCTGAAGAGCCATCTCAAGACCGGTGCCGGTCTGTGCCCGGGCCTGTTGGATGGTCATTATTCCCTGTTTTTTGTGTCGATCATGATGGTTACGGGGCCATCGTTGGTCAGGTTGATCTGCATATAGGCTCCGAACTCACCTGTTACAACACTTTTTCCAAGGTCTTGTTCCATCTGTGTGATAAATTCCTGGTAAAGGGGGATGGCGACCGGAGGTTTGGCCGCCCGTATGTAGGAGGGACGGTTCCCTTTCCTGGTGCTGGCATGAAGTGTGAACTGGCTTACGATCATGACCTCTCCACCGGTCTCGGCCACCGAAAGGTTCATCACATGATCCTGGTCATTGAAGATCCGCAGCCTGCTGATCTTTCCGCTCAGCCATTCGATATCCCCGGCCCCGTCGGCATCTTCAATGCCCAGAAGCACCACCAGACCCTTTCCCATGTGACAGGTTTTTTCTCTGTTGATGGTCAGCCGCGCCTCTGATACCCGCTGAATTACAGCCCTCATGAAAGATTTTCATTTAACATTCTGAACAAAGCCAGCCGGTTGATGGGTTTTGAAATGTAATCATTGAATCCGGCATTCAGGCATTTACGGCGATCATCGCTTAAGGTGTAGGCTGTCTGGGCAATGATGGGGATTTTCGGGTGACGGGATTTGATGATCTTCATGGCTTCATAACCATCCATGATGGGCATATTGATATCCATCAGGATCAGGTCGATCTCCCCATGGTGTTCTGTGATGATATCCACCGCCTCCTTGCCGTTCTTTGCCCGGATCACGCGAGCCTCGGTCCTTTTAAGCAGCGCCTTCAGGTAGAAAAAATTCACCTCTTCATCCTCTGTGATCAGGAGGACGCGGTTGTTCCAGTGAAATTGATCACTCTCTGCCGAAGAGAATAACCTCCCGGTATCAGATTCAGCCATGGCATTCGTATTTAGTCAGTGTTGCATTGCAGCACTTACTAATTAATCAGAAAAAACATTCACTTTCTGAACCAGTTATTCACAATTTGGCAAATAGATGTTCAGAGGCGGTCAAGACTTAAAAACTCCATTTAAACTTCAAAAATCCAAAGGCGTAGTTTTCTCTTGAACTGCTGCCGAAGGGGTTATCAAATTCGGCTGAAAAGAACTGAACGATCAAAGAAAGGTCGATAGTGGTGAACAGGGATACCTTCAGGGAGGGTCCCAGGTAAAAACCTTTCCATTGGGGATAGTACATGGCGGCAAGGCTCCCATTGATCAATGGGGTGAAAGGATAGGAGAGATTGGAGAAAAATGACCAGGGGGTGAATCCCAGGTTCTTCACATCCAGGTTCCCTGAATAGACCTGGAGAAGACTGTATATATCCTGTTCCCTGGCAAATCCGGAATAAAGACCTTCCATCCGGATCCAGAGAGAGTTCCTGAAAGTATAGTCCAATCCGGCAGAAGCCATCAGGTAACCTGAGGTATCTTTAAAATGATCCAGGTCCCTGAAATAGCTCAGTTCTCCCCTGAAGGCCGTGGGACCTATCGAGCCGCTCCATCCGGTCCCCAGCACCAGGTCTTCCTGCTGGTATATTCCTCCCAGAAGCTGTACATCATATCCCAGGGCATTGAACCTGAAATACCCTGCCGCCGTGATGCGGTCGGCACTGTCGGCCTTGGCGGCCAGCTCTATGGTCGAGGCCGTTCCGGTATAATACTGGATACGCAACGCATCGCCGCCGGGTCTTTCGGGATAATCCACATCGAAATAGGAGTAAACATTGAAAATGTCGTTGGGATTCCATACGAAGGTCTGTCCCCAGTTGATCCGCTGGCGTCCCGCCGTGATCTCCAGGTTCCCGAAGGTGAACTGGAGCCATAACCGGTCGATGGCAGTGGTCAGGACATATCCCGCACTATCGCCCAGATCCCCGTCTGCAGCAAAGGAGAGGTCAAGCCAGCCCTGGTCCCCGTCAATCCCTTCCGCATAGCCGGGAAATTTGATCACGGTACTTCCGGTAATCACCCTGCTCCTTAACTGGAATGTTCCGGAAAGCCAGTCAGCCGGGTAAAATTTAAAATTAAGCCGGTTCTGCAGGCTGTTTTCCCAGAGCCATCGGTCCGGGATCCGGTATACGGTCTGCAGATCTGAAACATAGCCTCCCAGGGCCACTTTTTGCTGTGCCTGCAGGACCGTTGTGGTGAAGATGAGGGTAATGATAAGGGCAGCCCGGGACCGGTTCATCAGGAGGATTTTTTCTTCTTTTTCCATTCATCGGAAATGACCTTGCCGTCCTGCAGGGTGATCACCCGTCTGGCTTTTTTCACTACCCTATGGTCGTGGGTGGAGAAGATAAAGGTAATCCCCTCCTCCCGGTTCAATTCCTCCATGATATCCAGGAGGTTCTCTGAGGATTTTGAATCCAGGCTGGCGGTGGGTTCATCGGCCAGCACGAATTTCGGCTTGGAGGCAAGTGCCCTGGCCACTGCCACCCGTTGCTGCTGTCCGCCTGAAAGTTTTCCCGGACGGCTGTCGGCACGGTCCCCCAGACCCACCGCATTGAGCAGTTCGAAGGTGCGGTTGTCACGGTCCTTTTTGTTCCATTTCTGAAGGTTCATGATGAATTCCACATTCTCCCTGGCCGTGAGCACGGGGATCAGGTTGTAGGACTGGAACACAAATCCGATGTTCCACATCCTGAAATCGATCAGTTTGGAGGATTTGAGTTCGGCGAGGTTTGTATTTTCCACGGTAATGGTTCCCCGGGTCGGTGAGTCCAGTCCCCCGATCATATTCATCAGAGTGGTTTTTCCCGAACCGGACGGACCTACAATGGCGGCGAATTCACCTTTTTCAAAATCAAGTGTGACCCCATTTACAGCATGCACCTGTACTACGGAACTGTTGTAAATTTTATGGACATCTTTGATCTCTAATATTTTCATGGTTATCGGATTATATTGTTTTTCAATGAATGCTTATTCGGTTCTCAATGCTTCAGCCGGATCCAGTTTCAGCGCTTTGATGGCTGGATAGATGGATGAGAGAATCCCGGTGAGAATGATCAGGACGGTGACCGTCAGAAAAAATCCGGGATAGATCTCGGGATAGATGTGGGAAGAATAGCCCATGGCCTCGAATCCCTCTTCAAACTGTGAGAGCCTGATGCCCCGGTTGGATGTGAACATGATCAGGATCTGGCTTAGCATCATCCCTGCCACTCCCCCCATCAGGGACAACAAAATGGATTCCAGCATGATCATGCTGAAAACCCGCTTTTTATTCATGCCTATGGCCGTGAGCATCCCCAGCTCCTTTGTTCTTTCCAGGACCACCATCAGCATGGTGTTCACAATCCCGAATGCCAGAGCAGCCAGGATGATGATCATGAATACAGCATAGAAATTGGTCACCAAATCGGTGGTGTAGGCAAGGTCGGGCTGGATATCCTTCCAGCTGAGCACCTCCAGACCCGGGAATTGTTCGGAAAGCTCAGATGAAACACTTTTGGCCTGGTCCATGTCCTCGAGTCTGACGGCCAGTTGATGGACCTGGTTTTCTGCAAGGCCGGTCAGCCCGGAAAGCAATTCTTTTTTGATTAAGACCCTGCTCATTTCAAAAGCGCTGTTATTGATGTCATAGATCCCCGCGATCCTGAATACGGCACCCGTCTGCGTCTGATCCCTGTCCAAAAAGGTCAGGGTCATCCTGGCACGCTCACTGAACGACCAGGCCTCTTCTTTGATCGCGCGACCGTACTCGTTTTGCTCTTTTTCGCTCAGAGTTTCCTTCATCTGTTTTTCAAAATCATCCTCACTGTGGAACCTTTCTCCTTTGAAATCGGACAGCTTGTTCAGGGTTGCTTCGGGAATTCCTCTGTCCCTGAGCTTTTGGATCACATCATCATCGATCACATAACGGATAATATTAAGCTCCTTGGCCAGGTCCTGACCGATATAGGCAAGATTGAACCTGCTTTCGGTCTCAAAAAAGTCACCGGTACCGGAAATGGTCTGCTCGTGAAGGTCAAATACTTTTTTCTCCTGTGCGGGAACAACTCCCATGATCTGAACCCCGGCACTTCTGGAGGCGGTGTTTGCCATTCCGTTGATGATGATGCGCCTGGCCACCGCCTCCACTTCTTCCGTTTCGCTGAGCACACTCATTATCTTTTCCAGGTTGGGGATGGTCAGCTGGATATCATAATTGTCCCGGAACCCTGGATCGTTGATGTGAAGGTGGGCGATTTCGTAGGACAGTGCAGAGTCAACTCTCTGTTCAACGGCCCCGTTCATTACGGCGACGGCAAATACACCGCCTAAGATCCCGATGGTGACCGAGCTCATGACCACCAGGCTGCGAACCTTGTTTCGCCATACATTTTTCCATGCGGTTTTCCAGATCATAGATTTTCAGGTTTATGCTCTGAGAGCGTTAACGGCTTTTAAAGTGAAGATTTTTCTCAGAGGATGGATCATTGCCAGAAGTACAATGAGGGCCACAATGACCATTTGCCAGAGAAAGTAGGTGTCGATCCCCATGAATACCATGATGGGTTCAAACCCGTAATCCTCCCAGATCTGTGCAAATTCCCCTTTGAATACAATGGGATGCTCCATCCCGTAAAGAATGACGGGAATGGCTACCAGGCAGCCGGTGAGTATTCCCAGCAGACCCATGAAGAATATTTCTGTGGAGATGATCGAAGCCAGCTTGCGCTTCTGCATTCCGATGGCCACAAGCACCCCGAATTCCCTTCTCCTTTCTGCGGTCATCATCAGGACGGTTCCGAAGACGCCGAACGCGATCACAAGGTAAAGTATTCCGATCATGATCATGCCGCTTTTGTTGTCCGCCTCGATCTGGGATACCAGCACCTCGTTCATCTTTTTCCAGTCCAGCACCCGAAGCTGTTCGGGAATGATCTCCTGCATCCTTTCCACCGTTTCCCGGATGGCCCTCTCGTCATTGTTATCCACATGAAGGGTCAGGGAGGTGAGATTGTCGCCGGCGTTGTAAAGTCTCTGGCAGATGTCCAGCGGAAGGTAGACGATCTTGTTGTCGATACCGGGAAGGGGCATTTTCACAATACCCTTGATTTCGTAAATTCCTGCAGCGGTGCTTGCATGGTAGCCCTGACCGATCAGCACAATGGAATCACCGATGTCCAGCTCCAGGTATTTGGAAAGACCGTCCCCCACCCATGCACCCGGTTCGCCCATGCGGATATGTCCGTTGTCAAACCGTGCATGCTGCTTGATGACGGGCATCATGTTCTCTGCCTGGTCGTCCGTGAGGTCCAGGTCCATCTGCAGCCTGTTGGCGCTGGAATAAGACTTGTTTTCAAAAAGATCGAGCAGTTCGTTGACATGATCGGGTAGATCGAGTTCGGACCTGATCTTGCGGATCGCTTCGGGACTCAGCCTGTATTTTACAAGCTTGTTGGTTACCCCGGAAAGATACTGTTCCCTGTCAGGGTCAATTCCCATCACCATGACTCCTTTGGTCTGGGGACCGCTGGAAGCAAAGGCAAAGGATTCGAACCGGGGTACGGTCTCTGTCACATTGGGATCGGAGATGATCTTTTTCCGGAGGGAGGAATCGTAAGTGAAGGTGTTGTTCACCGTCTGGTTTTCCCAGTAGTCCTCCAGCTGTATCTGGATGTATCCCGTATAGGACTCGATGGCATTCCGGAACATGGTATCATAGGAGCCAAGCTGAAGGGATCGCATCACCACGGCAAAAAGAACGGCAAAGAATACCGAGGCTGCGGTGATCAGGGTACGGCGCCTGTTCCTCCAGAGGTTCCTCCATGCTATGGTTATATTCTTCATAATGATAAGGTTAGCGAACTCTTTTCATGTTCTGCTGTGAAAAAAATGATTCATCGGTGTCGATGTTGTATTCCATTTCCTTGATATCAACAAGGGTCTTCCGGCCTTTCTCTTCCTCCGGGTTGATCACCAGATGGGTGGGGATCAGCCGTCCGTCCATCGTTTTGATTTCCGATCCGGTTTCTGTTCTCACCAGGTAACCCTCCACATCATACATTTCTGCCTTCAGGAAAAGATAATCCGCTTTGCCGATCCAGCGGATCTGATGACCCCAGATCACCGGGGCGTCTTCTTTGGGTGTCAGTTTGATCTTATAGCATACGCGGTTGTGGACCGTATCCTCTCCCATTTTTTCGTGATGGTAATCCTCTACCACGGAGGATTCGTTGAGGATGTCCTCGTTCGTATAGTCAGAACCCATCCAGCCCTGGGACATCATGGAAGGGGGCAGCTTGATCAGCCGGTTGATGGTCGGGTTCCATTGCCACATCTCGTTTTCTCTCTTCAGGAACGTCTGTCCTGCCTCATTGGGAGGTGCGGTGATCAGGGTGAGTGCATAGTCCCTGCCCAGAGTCCAGCTCTTGAACTCGATGGTCCTTTCCCAGGTGGGCCGGACAATGGTCATGGACATCAAACTTCTGCTGGACTCCTCGCCGCTGAATCTTTCATGGGCCTCTGTCACGATCTCCTTTGCGGAAGGTTCCTGTCCGAAGGAAAAACCTGCCAGACAGGTAAATATAATGGCTGTAACGGAGATCAATGTTTTTTTCATCGTGTGGTATCTTTTTTGATTTTCACTTATTGCACGGGTCTATTTATACATATCAATGATCCTGTTTTCATATTTATGCAGCAGCTCATCAGGAATATCCATGACAGGATGCGCATAAACCATCAGGACCCCGAGCCCTTCGATCATGGCCGAAAGGGTCAGTGCTTCCAGCTCGGGATCTTCAAAGCCCTTTCTGGTAAGATAGTCCATCAGGATGCGGATAAATTCCCGGTAACCCGGTATGGACCTTTCATTCAGATGTTCCTTTACCCCGGGCTGCATGAGGATGCTTACATAAAGGACCCAGAATTCCTTGTTGCCTCTCATGATCGAGAAAAGCTTCCTGATGAATTCCACGAATTCCCCGGAAGTCAGGATCCCGTCCCGGTTGGGATCGAACAGATTCAGTAGCTCATTCAATCCTTGCTGTATGATCGACTCCAGCAGCTCCTGTTTGCTACTGAAGTAGTTATACATCAGTCCTTTCGAGATCCCCGCATGTTCGGCAAGATTTGAAATGGTGCAGTGAGCATATCCCTCGTTCGCGAACAGATGAAGTGCTGCATCCATGATCTGTTGCCTCCGGGATTCCCGGATCTCCTCTACCTGCTCTTTGCTCCTTGGCGACATAATTTATGACTGACCGGTTAGTCAAAGATAAATCAATTGGATCCGGAAGTCAAGAAATTTGAAGATTTTTTAATTTTTCCCTGTAACTTTCCTTTCTTCGGCTCGTCTTATGAATAACAGTGACGGTAGAATTATCTGATGACGGTAGAGGAATCTAATGACGGTAGAGTATGATGACGGTAGAATTATCTGATGACGGTAGAGCATGATGACGGTAGAGGTATCTGATGACGGTAGAGGAATCTAATGACGGTAGAGGATTATAACAGGGCGGTGGATGATTACGCTGACAACCTGTACAGGTTTGTGCTGAAGAACCTGAAAGATGAGCATTTGTCCCGCGACGTAGTGCAGGATATTTATGAAAAGTTGTGGGTGAAGATTGAATCGGTCTCCGGTTCGAAGGTGAAGACCTACCTGTTTACTTCGGCCTATCACACCCTGATCGATTATATCCGCAGGGACAAACGGTTTACCGGCGAGGATCCGGTTGAGGCAAACGAGCCATCTCACCATTCCCAGTATTCAGACCTGGGAGAAGTGCTGGGGCGGGCCATACAACGTTTGCCGGAGGATCAGCGATCGGTGGTCATGCTCAGGGACTATGAAGGATATTCATACAGGGAGATCGCAGAGATCACCGGATTGTCAGAGACCCAGGTGAAGGTGTACATTTACAGGGCCAGGGTTTTTCTGAAGAATTATATAGGAAGCATGGAAAAGGTGATATAAAATATGAAGATCAACAGAAATAACTATGAGGCTTATCTGCTGGATATGGTGGAAGGAAGACTGACTGATGAGGAGCAGCAAATGGTCCGTGATTTTCTGTTGCTCAATCCCGATTGTATGATGCCGGTCGGAGATCTTGAACTTACAGTGCTGGAAGGCAATGACATCTTTTATCCCGACCGTGAGAAACTGAAAAAAACCTTTCCTGATGCCGGTTCTGAGCTCAAAGAGGATAATTTTGATCTCTTTTCCATTGCCCGCCTGGAAAATGATCTTACCCCCCTGCAGGAAAAGGCACATCAGGCCATGGTAACCCGGGACGAGATAAAAATGCGGGAATGGGAGTCCTGGAAACATACGAAGCTGATCCCAACGGTGGTTTCACTGCCGGAAAAAGAGAGGCTGAAGAAAAAAGCAAAAGTCAGTCCCCGCATGGTCTGGATAAGCGTCATTTCTGCTGCAGCGGTCATTACACTGCTTGTAACCATCTGGAGGGTGGATCCGGGTATCCTGGAAAGCCGGGACAGGAAACCCGTCAGCGAATCAGCGTTTGTCGAGGAACGTCCCGGTGAAGGATTGATCGAACAGGATCAGACCCCTGAGAACGTGTCTGTACTGGAAGAACCCCCCGCAGCCATCCGGATGAGCGATCAGCGGACCGCCGAGGCGGTTGCCCTTTCCGGGGAAGAGGATCCGGTTGCGCTTGCCGGGGAAGAGGAAATGGTTGCCTCTTCCGGGAAAAAGGTTGCGGTAGCCTTTTCCGGAGAAGAGAATATGGGCCTTTTCACCGAATCCTCCATTGATAAGGATAACCGTACAGCTACAACCACAGAAGAGATGATTCTTCGTCAGGGGAGTTCGAACAGCGTATCCGGGCGGATCCGGATCGCGGGTCTGAAAGAAACACCCCGGGACCTGATCCATCCAGGTACCTATGACCGGATCACTCCTATCGAAGTCCGGCCCAGCTCCATTCATCTGACCAGCCTGTCAATGGCCCAGCTTTCGGATATCGACCTGCAGCAACTGTTTAATGAATTCACGGAAGAAAATGAAATCTCCATATGGAGCATTGCTAGTTCCGGTATCAAGGGTTTCAACAGGCTCACGGGTTCTGATATCTCCCTTCTGGCACAGAAAGATGACGAGGGTGCCCTTTCTGCAATTTCATTCAGATCACGCCTTCTCACTTTTTCAACCTCTCTGGACAGGGAAGAGTAAGGGTTCCTCACCCGAGTGGAGGGATTGCAGAGGAGGGACACCATTTCCCCCGGGTGGAGGGATTGCAGGAGAGGGACACCATTTCCCCCGAGTGGAGGGATTGCAGAGGAGGGACACCATTTCCCCCGGGTGGAGGGATTGCGAGGGAGGGACACTATGTCGCGGACCGGAGGGAGCGACATGGTCCCGACCCGCAATCCCTTTACTCAGGTGATTACAAGTCTTTTCACTGTAATCCCTTCACGAAGAGGACATAGTTTCCTTTCGCTGCATTGCAGGAAGGAATCCATCAAAAGCAAAAAACGGAAAAAACCCGGTATCGTCATTTCGGTATTTTATCAAGTAACAATGTTGTTATTCTTTCTTAAATCTGTTAGTTTTTAAAAATTCATTCTCTTTTTTGTGTGCTTTGTATATAATTGTAAACAAGGCAGATAGAATATAAAAACAGAAATATCCTGAGATCAGTGACTTTACAAAATTGTTAAGGAGTAACAACTTTGTAAAGTCCGCTTTTCCCGAAATGGGATACCGGTTCCAAAATGCAACAGTTCCCACAAAACCCTGCCGGAACGTCTGCGGAAGGGATCTGCCGGAACGTCTGCGGAAGGGATCTGCCGGAACGTCTGCGGAAGGGATGAACATGATACGGCCGGGCACCTGATGTATTTTTATGTACATTTGGGCAAAAATTGGCACGGTGCAGAAAGGAACCGTCATCAAATCCACGGGCAGCTGGTACACGGTGAAAGGAGAAGATCAAAAAATCGTGCGTTGCACCATCCGCGGAAAATTCAGGATCAGGGGGATCCGTGCCACCAACCCGGTGGCGGTGGGGGACCGCGTCTGGTATGAATGGTCGGAAGACCAGCAGGCAGGGATCATCACCCGGATCGAAGAGCGGTCTAATTACATCATCCGCAGATCATCCAAACTGTCGAAGGAATACCAGCTGATCGCCTGTAATGTGGATATAGCCTGGCTGATGATCAGCATGGTGTTCCCGAAGACCCTCAACCGGTTCATAGACCGCTTCCTGGTATCGGCTGAAGCTTACCGGATCCCGGTGATCATACTTTTCAACAAGATCGATCTTTACGGAGCATCCGAATGGAAAGAAATGGAAAACCTTCAGTCTGTCTATACGGATGTCGGATACACATGCATGAGACTTTCCCTGGAAACCGGGGAGGGGCTTGATCGGGTAAAGGAGGTCATGAAAGAGAAAGTCAACGTGATTGCGGGGAACTCGGGAGTGGGGAAAACCACCCTGATCAATGTCATCGATCCCTCCATGAAATTAAAGACCGCCACCATTTCCGAGGTGCATCAGACGGGGAAACATACGACCACGTTCGCTGAAATGTTTGAACTTCCGGACGGGATCAGGATCATCGACACACCCGGACTTCGTGGGTTTGGAACCATCGATATTGAAAGGGAGGAACTGTTTCATTTTTTTCCAGAGATTTTCAGGGCAAGCAAGCACTGCAGGTATCATAACTGCCTGCATATCCAGGAACCGGATTGCGGTGTAAAGAAGGCTGTACAGGAAGGAAAGATCAGTGAATCAAGGTATTTGAATTACCTGATGATGATGGGGGAAGAAAACGGGAAATACCGGTAAACAGTGCATCCTGTTGTCAAAAAATAACCCCGGTTATTTGCATTCGAATAAAAAATAGTTTTTAAGTTTAAGATCCATTGATGATGACCTTTATGAACAGAAGCAATTTCATTTCTGCGATCATTCTCTTCGTCATACTTGCCCTGAACGGGATAACGATTTACAGTCTCAGCAAGCGGTATAGCCGGTTTCTCAACGAGACACTTCTGGAACAGACCAGGCTCTGCGGAGAATATATGGAGAACACGCTGATGCAGTTCTCCAGTGATATCAATCATGAGCTGAATATGTATAACTATTCCGAGATTTTCGGAGATCCGGAAAAATTCAGGGAAGCCACACAGAGTCTCCGGCTCTTTTACACCAAATATCGCGATCTGATCACCAACATTTCAGTATACGATAATAAAAAGAATTTTTATGCCCTGTACCTTGAGGCCAATAATAATTTTACCAAATCCGACCGGTTTGTGGTGGACAGCTTTCCCCGCAAAAAGCAGGAAAGGTTGTATCCCAGGGACAGGGTGGAGCAGACAGAAAGCGTGCTGAAATATTACTATCCTTATTTTGCTCGGGACGTGGTCAATGGGAATGTCATGGTGGCAGTGGATATGGAACGTTTTGCAGGGAAGATTTTTGATCTCTATCCCCGGGGCATCACCCTGAACTGGCAATGGGTGTTGGGAGCAGATGGGAATGTGGTCATGGATAATTTTCCATCAGATTCATTCCGGATCGAAGGAATTGAGATGCTTCAGGACAGTATTCTTACAGAGAAATCAGGGATCTGGCAGCATCAAATATTCAATGCTTCAGGGCAAAGGGAAAAGGTATATACTGCCTGTTATCCGCTGAGTATTTATGCCAGGAAAATGGGGGTGATGTTTTCGGTCAGCAAAAGCGGCTTTTTTAATTTTTTCATTAACCGGAACCTTCAGGCGGTGGTATTCTCCTTCCTGGCAACGCTGGGACTGGTGATCTATCTTCTGGTAACCCTTGGCAGGCATAGAAAGAGAGAAAAACGACTGAAACTGTCAGAGATCATCTTCAGGCAGATCATAGAATATTTTCCGGTGGGGATCATGATCATTGATGAAATGAACATCATCCGCAACATCAACAGTGCAGCACAGAAAATGCTGTTCATGGGGAAAACGGAAAACCTGGTAGGAAAAGACTTCAGCAAACAGTTTGTGATCTCCAACAGGTATCTTCTCAGTGACGGCCCCAGTCCGTTCAGGGACGATTCCCATTACCTCTATTATGAAAAAGACGGGATGGAGACGGTCATCTATCGTACGGAAAAAGTAACCTCCATTGGTGGAGAGGAACTGAAACTGATCGCCCTGATCGATGTTTCCTCCATTGAAAAATCAAGAAAAGTTGAAGTGGCCGCCAACAAAGCAAAATCTGATTTCCTGGCAGCCATGAGTCATGAGATCCGGACACCCATGAACGGAATCCTGGGAATGGTCAATGACCTGCTCGAACAGAAGACCAGCATGGAGCTGAAGCCCAAGATCAAGGTCATCAAGCGTTCCGCCGACCTGTTGATGAATATCATCAACGATATCCTTGACTTTTCCAAGATCGAAGCGGGCAGGATGATGCTTGAAGAAATCCCCTTCGTACTTTCGGATGAGCTGGATTTGGTGAAAGAATTGTTCGGACCACTGGCGCGGGATAAAGGCCTGGAGCTTCAGATTGATCAGAAACAGGATGTACCCAATAAATTGATCGGGGATCCCTTCCGCCTGCGGCAGGTAATCTCCAACCTGGTAAGCAATGCGGTAAAATTTACCGAAAGGGGAAAGATAGTCATCACGGTCCAGCTGATGGAATCTTTCAGGACCCAGGTGAATATCCTGTTTACCGTGGAGGATACAGGTATCGGCATTCCCAGGGACAGGATCAAGGAGATCTTCGGGAGTTATACTCAGGCCAGGGGATCGGTGACACGCAGATTCGGGGGAACCGGCCTGGGTACCACCATCGCCAAACAACTGGTTGAACTCATGCACGGAGAGATCTGGGTGGAAAGCCCATCCACTATTTCCACTGAAGACGAATTTCCAGGGTCCAAATTCAGCTTTACCATCGAAGCATATTCCAACGAAAGGATCCCCAAGAAATTCAATTACTCCCATATCACCAGGCTGAGCGAAATCAATGCCCTGATCCTGACCAAAGAATCCGATCCTTCCAAAAATACCATGGCCAGAATGCTGGGAAGATTCGGAGTGAATGTGGTCACCAAGATCTACCAGGACAGTACGGTGGACAGTGTGGTACATCACCTGCAGGTGAAAAGGGACAATTACCACCTGATCATCCTGGTGGATAAAAACCAGCTCGATGGCTTTGCCCTGGCCAAAGAATTGAAAAACAACAACCTTACCGATCACTATCCCATTGCACTGGTCAGTTCCAATGACAAAACGGGCAATTACAAGACCTGCAGGAAACTGGGGATCGATTACTACCTCATTGAACCGTTTGAAACCAAAGAGGTTTTTGACATCCTGTCGGAAAATTTTCCCGGTATCGAAGACCGTAAAAGCCTGGAGCCCATGCTCAATGCGCTGCC
Source organism: Bacteroidota bacterium (assembly GCA_051746185.1). GTDB lineage: Bacteria > Bacteroidota > Bacteroidia > Bacteroidales. Next base: position 150,048 of record JBNJEV010000001.1, on the reverse strand, counting down.
TTCCGAACTGGCGATCCTGCTGGCCGAGGATAACCTGATCAATCAGAAAGTGGCCCAGTCCATATTCAAGAACATCGGCTATGAGATCGATATTGCCAAGAACGGAAGGGAAGCGGTGGAGCTGCTGGAAAAAAAAGAATATGATGTGGTCTTTATGGATCTGCTGATGCCGGAGATGGATGGTTACCAGGCGGCAGAAGAGATCCGGAAGGCTGGTCAAACCCTGCCCATCGTTGCCATGTCTGCTGACGAGGATGACGATACCAGGGCAGCCGCTTTCCGGGCCGGGATGAATGAATATGTCATGAAACCGGCCAGGGTGGAAAATATCAAACAATTATTGATCAAACTATTTTCAACAACCGTTTGATATGCGATCACACGATTTGGATTACAGGATCATGGGGGATGATATCCAGCTGGTAGAAATTGAGCTGGATCCCATGGAGACCGTTATTGCAGAAGCGGGGTCGATGATGTATATGGACCCTGCGATCAGCTTTGAAACAAAGATGGGCGACGGATCGGATCCCAATCAGGGCCTCCTGGGGAAACTGATATCTGCCGGGAGCAGGGTACTGACAGGGGAATCCCTTTTTGTCACGCATTTTACCAACCGGGGAGCCGGTAAGCAGCGCATTGGCTTTGCCGCACCCTATCCGGGAAAGATCATACCCGTGGACCTTCATCACATGGGAGGTTCCCTGATCGTTCAGAAAGATGGTTTTCTCTGTGCAGCCAAAGGGACCCGGATTTCCATTACCCTCAACCGCCGGATCGGAAGCGGTCTGGTGGGAGGGGAAGGCTTTATCCTTCAGAAGCTTGATGGAGACGGGAAAGCATTTATACATGCAGGTGGTGCGGTGATCGAAAGAAGACTGGAAAATGAGGTCCTGAAAATTGATACCGGATGCGTTGTGGCCTTCACCCCGGGGATCGATTTCAATATCGAGACTGTCGGAAGCCTTCGCTCCATGATCTTCGGCGGGGAAGGTATTTTCCTGGCAACCCTGCGGGGAACCGGAACCATCTGGCTGCAATCCATGCCTATCCGTAAGCTGATCCAGGCCATTTCACCCTATGGAAAGAATGTACGGAAGGAGGGCCGCTCCATTTTGGGTGATTTTCTGGAGCGGTGATCTTTACAGAAACCATCGCCCATGGCTGAACTAATCTCTGCAGAGCAATTCCTTGTACGGGCGGCAACAATACCGGTCATTGATGTCCGGGCCCCGTCTGAATATGAAAAGGGACATATACCCGGTGCGTTCAGCATTCCATTGTTCGATGACCGGGAAAGAAAGATTGTGGGCACCAAATATAAGCAGATCAACAGGGAAGCAGCCACACTGGCTGCACTTGACTTTACCGGAAAAAAAATGGCAGACCTGGCCAGGGAAGGGATGAAAAAAGCAGGAGGGAAACGAGAGTTGCTGGTCCATTGCTGGAGAGGCGGGATGCGCAGCAAAAGTATGACCTGGCTTTTCGAGACCCTTGATTTGACATGCTATCTGCTGGAAGGCGGCTATAAGGCATACAGGAGGTATGTGCGGGAAACACTGGGTATACCCCGCAACCTCCATGTGATCGGGGGAAGAACGGGCAGCGGCAAGACCGAAATCCTGCACCATTTGAAAAAGGAGGGAGAACAGATCATTGATCTGGAAGGCCTTGCCAACCACAAAGGGTCTGCATTCGGATCCCTGGGAGAAGCCACACAGCCCACCACCGAACAATTTGAGAACGATCTGCACAAACAGGTCATCCGGCTGGATCCGGAAAGGGTAACCTGGATCGAGGATGAAAGCAGGAATGTGGGCAGGTGCGTGATCCCGTATGTGTTCTTTCAGCAGATGCTGGAAAATGAGGCTCTCTTTTTGGACATTCCGCGTGAAAGCAGGGTCCGGTATCTGGTGAAGCACTATGCATCATATGATCCACAGGAACTGAAAAAGTGTATTTTAAAGATCCGGAAGCGACTGGGGGGAGACCGGACCACGGAAGCACTGGAATCGGTGGACAGGGGAGATTTTTACAATGCGGTGATGATCACCCTGCATTATTATGATAAGTCCTACATGTATTCGCTGGAGAAGAACCATCCACAATACAGGGTCATCCCTTCTGATACGGTGGATGCGGTAAAGAACGCACAACTGCTTCGAAGGCATATTCAAACCGGATATGAAGCATGAAAGAAATGAATTTGAATTGCTGGCTCCTGCAGGAAGCCATGCGTCCCTGAAGGCTGCTGTTCAGGGGGGAGCCGATGCGGTCTATTTTGGAGTGGATCAGTTGAATATGCGTGCAAGGTCTTCCGCGAATTTTTCCACGGAGGACCTGCCCGGGATCGTTTCTTTTGCCGGAGAAAATGGTCTGAAGACATATCTGACCCTGAATACGGTTGTGTATGACAGTGAGCTCGATCAAATGAAGGAGATCATCGACCTTGCCTTGCGCCATGGCGTAACCGGGGTTGTGGCTTCAGATCCGTCGGTGCTTCAGTACTGCAGGAGTACCGGGGCCGGAGTTCATCTGTCCACTCAGCTGAACATCAGCAATATTGAATCACTGGAATTCTATGCTGAGTTTGCCGATGCAGTAGTCCTGGCCAGAGAGCTGAACCTGGAACAGGTAAAGCAGATGGCAGATGCCATTCAATCCCGTGGCGTGACAGGTCCATCCGGAGAACCGATCAGAATTGAAATGTTCGTTCATGGAGCGCTTTGCATGGCCATTTCGGGGAAGTGTTATCTGAGTCTGCATGAACACAACCATTCAGCGAACCGGGGTGATTGCTTCCAGGTCTGCCGGCGGGCTTATACGGTGATGGACAGAGACCGGGAGATTGAACTGGATATCGATCATGAGTATATCATGTCTCCCAAAGATCTGAAGACCATACATTTTCTGGACAGGATCGTGGAAGCAGGGGCCGGGATCATGAAGATAGAAGGCAGGGCCAGACCTCCGGAATATGTAAGAACAGTGACATCCTGCTATCACGAAGCACTTGTTGCCCTTGCGGAGGGGACCTATACAGAGGAAAAGATCAAAGAGTGGGATGAACGTCTGAGCAGGGTTTTCAATCGCGGATTCTGGGATGGTTATTACCTGGGCCGGAGGCTGGGGGACTGGAGCAGTGAACATGGCTCAAGGGCAACGGTAAAAAAAATATATGTGGGCAGGGGGACCAACTATTACGACCGTATCGGAGTGGCGGAGATCCTGGTGGAGTCGGGTCAGCTGGATGTGGGGGATGAGATCCTCATTACAGGTCCCACCACCGGCGTCATAGAAACAACCGTTAAACAGTTAAGAGTAAATGATATAGAGTCTCTTACCGCAAGTAAAGGTGAAAAATGCTCATTTCCGGTGGATCAGGTGGTCAGAAGATCTGATAAAATCTACAGGCTCGTTCCCCGGATCCGGTCCTGATGTGGTTCAGATCAGGCGGCTATTTCTTCAGACTGATCCGGATCACGGTCGATTTGAACGGATCGGAGGACAGAACGAAGATCTTCCCGTGATGATAGGATTCGATGATCCTTTTTGAAAGCGACAGGCCCAGTCCCCACCCTCTTCTTTTGGTAGTATATCCGGGTTTGAAGATGGTACGGAACCGCGACTTGGGAATGCCTTTACCGGTATCTTCCACATCGATAATTACGTTCTTCTCGGTCTCAACCGCATGGAGGATCACCTTCCCATCCCCCTGAATGGCGTCCACTGCATTTTTGCATAAATTCTCGATCACCCATTCGAAAAGTGTTTCATTGATCCTGGCCATGATGGGTTTTTGCGGAATATCCAGCAGGTATTCGATACGGTCTGATCCCCTGCTTTTGATATACTCCAGGCTGCTGGAGAGAATGCGGTTCAGATCAGACTCCTTCAGGGTGGGGTTGGATCCGATCTTGGAAAATCTGTCAGTGATCTTTTCCAGCCTGGAGGCATCCTTCTTCATTTCCCTCACGGTGGAGGGTTCCAGCTTTGATTCTTCAAGTAATTCCATCCAACCCATTAAGGATGAGATAGGTGTGCCTAGCTGATGGGCAGTTTCCTTGGACATGCCTGTCCACACCTCATTCTGTTCCGCCTTCCGGGAAACACTGAATGCGATGTAGGAGACCAGGATGAACAACATGATCACCCCGAGCTGGACATAGGGGAAGAAGATCAGCTTTCTGAGTACGATCGAGTCCCTGTAAAAAATATACTGGTATTCATCATTCCCCAGATTGATGGCAAGGGAATCGTTCTCGACCCTGGCATGCTCAAGTTGCCGCTGCAGGTAGGACGGATCCTGTACCCTGGTAGAGTCCAGGTTTTTATGGTTCAGAATATTCCCTTCCGAGTCGGTAAGAATGACAGGGATATGGGTATTGCGCTCAATCACAAAGAAAGGAAAGGCAAGATCCGTTTCAAAGTCAGCAGAGTTCAGGATGCGAATGGCCTCCGCCCACAGTTCAACTTTCTGCCGTTCGGTTTCCTGAATTTCATCCACCAGAAGGTTGGTGTACCAGAGCGATCCCACCCCGATCAGGATGGCAGCCAGGAGCAGGATCTGCTTCCAGCGTTGTTTTTTTCTATAGATGTCCAAGGTTAAAAAGTATTAGGGATATGGTCTCATTCATCAATAACGAATCTTCCTGCCGGGTTATTCTCAGCGGTATCCGTTCTGTTCTTCCTTTTCCACCAGCGTTCCTTATTCCCGGTGGTGCCCTCAGCCCGGGTTGAATCCTCCTGCTGCTCGGAAAATTCAAACCTGAAAAGCTCCTGTTTTCCGTCCTGCTGACCCTCCGTTTCTTTCACTTCCGCATCATTTCTAAACAGCCCCAGCTCCTGGTTCAGGATCGCTTTAAGCTCCGTTTTCTCTGCCTTCAGATCGCTCCGGATTTTTTCAGCAGTCCTCTCCCGGTCCAGTTCAACGGTCGCACCGGAACCCCTGTCATAGATTTTCAAAAAGAGGGTACGGGTATCCGATGCATCTGCTGCAATAATGAATTCGGCATTTCCCGATTTTTTTGCCTTGTTATACAGAAGTTCCGATAGCAGCAGCTTCAGCCTGTAATCATAATTTTTATCGAAACCGTGGGATCCTGAAGCAGAGAGGTTCAATGCATTGGAATGGATAGCCATCGCCGGGATCACCACGCTGTTGTCTTTAATGATGATGTTATTTTCCAGGGTTTCAAACCTGATATTCCGGAGTTCCTCCACTTCTATGAACCTGGAAAGGGCCATGACGGGGGTAAACCCGTTCAGTTCCCCATTCCGGATGGTCAGATCATTTTCGCTGAGAATGGTTTCTGTCCGGATGGAAAAATCATCCGTAAATTTTGCCGAAAAAGCAGAAGTACCGGAAATGTTCCCTTTCAGATGTTCATGGGTAATATGCGATTGCCCGAAATCATTGAATGCGAGAAAAAGTTCATGGATGTCCAGCTGATTCAGGCTGGCCGTGACGTTGGTGTGAATGATCCCCTCATGGTCCTGGATCATTCCGAACCTGCCTCCCAGTTTTCCTCCCATGGTTTGCATCTCCAGTGAATCTATGCGCAAAAAAGGTGCATGATAGATGGCAGTCCCCCGGACATTGAACGCCTGCAGTCTTCCTTTCGAAAATTCGTTGATGACAAAACCAAGCCGCAGGTTCAGGTTTCCGGGAAACTGAACAGGTTCGTCCTTCCGGGAGGAAGATCCCGGAAAAAGATCAAGGATCTCCTGGAGGTCAAGCCGCTCGGAACGGAAGGTAACCGAGGCTATCAGCTCCTCTTCCCTGTTGATCAAAAAGGAGATCAGGTTCAGCCCTGTACCGTTCATGGTAAAATCGCTTCTGCCAATACTTCCTGAGAATGAAGGTTCCCAGAAATCATTTTCGATCCGGACCGAACCATTCACATTCGAAAAAGGAGTGGGATGATTTGGGAACCGGACCATCAGATCTTCCAGACGGATATCCCCGGCCATATCGAAAGTAATAAATCTGTCTCCCCGTGGTTTCAGCCGGTCGTATGACCCTTTCACCCTGAGGTCGCTGTAAATAATGCCATCGGCCTGCTGCAGGGGAATTGTCCCGTACCATTTGATCCATTGACGGGGATGAAGGTCCCCTTTCAGTTCGAATGAAAAATCAGGCTCATAAAAATTTCTGATATTTCCCTTTCCGGAAATATGATCATCACCAATGACCGCACTGATGTTCTCAATCCGGAGGGAAGTCGTCACCGGATTTGCCTGGTCCCCGTTGGAATAGCTCCCGGTCAGGTTCAGATTTCTCACCGGAAACGGGACCCGCTCCCACCGCAGATTGGCATTGGAGGTCTGAAAGTTTGCTTCGATCCGGGGAGTGAGTGTGGAACTGGCAATTCCGGTCACCCTGGTATACAGCTGAATAATGCCGTTTCCCCGTAATCCGCTCAGGGGATTGCTCAACCTGGCAGGCAACAGGTCCAGCACTTCGTGAATGCTCAAATCCCTTGCGGCTGCATAGAGATCCATACTGACCCCGCCACCGGGATTCACGGTGAATCTGCCATCGGTGTCGGCAACGATCCGGTCAATCTGCAGCTGACCCGCATTGAGGATATACAACGAGTCGCTCACTTCCAGGTTGATTTTGGCACTGACCTCTCTTTCCGTGGCATAAACGATCCCTTTGTTTGAGACCACATCCAGCATACCTTTCAGTTCGCCTTTGATCTGTGTGTTCCCCTTTGAGAGTCTCCCATTGAGTTGAAGCTCTTCCAGAAAACCTGAAGAGACAAGCTGTTTGGTCTGGTTATTTATAGCGATGCTGAAATTACTTGCCTTCAGCTGTCCGATATCGATCCGTTGCCCGGATGCCTTCTTCTCCGCAGAAGGGGACCGTAATCTGTAATTGGCTTTCCCGGAAGGATCCGTATAGAGATGGAGTACTCCGTTCTTGATCTCAAGCTGTTTAATATTGTAGGTTTTCCGGATCAGGCTGATGGGATTAAAGCTCAAACTGACCGTTTCTGCGAAGAGCAGGGTATCGGGGCCGGGGCCGTCAAATTCCCTTGGATTGAAATGATGACTTGACCACACGGTCATGTCACTGAGCTCGATGGAAATATTGGGAAACTTCCGGAAAACCCTGACTGCAACCTCGTCTACCTGGAACTTGGTGTCCAGTCTGTCGTTGATCTCGCGGATCACCTGCGACTGCAGGTCCTCTCCATAGAATTTGACAACAACAACGCTGGTAATGGAGAAGAGAAGCAGGGTGATCAGCACAATGCCGAGCACATACTCAAATATGATCCTGATCGACCGCACCATAGTATTAAGTGAGAAACTGACTGAAATCAGATTTATTGTCCATCTCCTGCGGGTCTTCATTGAAACGGAACACCCTGACGCTGCGCTCTCCGATCAGTTTCATCTGCTCTCCTTCCACCTTGAATATACATCCTTCCCTGAGCCCGAGGACGGTATCTCCCGGATTGGCAACAAGGTACTCCATGATCCGGTCCTCCCTGGTTTCTCCGCCATGACCTTCGGGATGCAGATCCGTGTAGTGGGGATTGATCTGGAAAGGGACCAGGTTCAGGGCCTGAAAACCATCCGGTTCGACGATGGGCATGTCATTGGTGGTCCGGATGGTGGGACAGGCAAGATTGCTGCCGGCACTCCAACCCAGGTAGGGGGTGCCTGCCAGCACTTTTTCCCTGATGGGACCGAGGAGCCCGTATTCCCGGACCAGCTTGATCAGCTGGAATGTGTTTCCTCCGCCCACCACAATGACGGCGGCCTCCCGGACAGATTTCACCGGATCCGGAGAATGATGGATGGAGGATACGGTATGTCCCACTTCAGAAAAACGCTCTTTTACCCGTGCTTCATAATCGTCGAAGCTGATGGTAACCCCGGCATAGGGAATGAACAAGCAGTGCTGAGGGATTTCACCGAGAAAGTCCCGGATATGGGTTTTGGGATAATCAAGGTACGGTTCACCCGGATTGGTCGAATTACTGATCAGCAATAATCTCATTTCACAAGGTTTTTAATGTCCCCACAAAGTTAATATTTTAGCGGAACGCCACTGGCTTTAACGTTACCATAAAAAGAGGCCGCCTCAGGTAACATATGAGACGGCCTCCTGACGGTAGCGGGACTACATTTGTCAGAATGGGATCAGGCAGAGCCCTATGCTGAACGGATAAAGTTCGGGTCCGTCGTTTTCACTGAAAAGCGGTGTCAGATAATAATTTGCATATAAATTGATGGCACGGTACCCCAGGCGGGCAGTCACCCCGTACCGCAGGGGTGCCAGGTTATAATCCCCTTTGGCCTTCTCCTTGGATTTCTCTCCGCTGATTTCATACTTGATCTTGGTGTTGGAGGCGATCTTCACCCCTCCGATCAGTCCACCCGAAAGATGGATCCTCTTTTTTCCCGCCGGGATCTGGAATTCCAGAAGAAGGGGTGCGGTAATGTAGGTCATGTTGAATTTGGACTTGATGATGTTTCCCGCTTGTTCGGGAACGTACTCCGCAATCGCACCGTTCTCATCCTTCCGGATGCTGTTCTGGTTGTCAAACATGTAATTGGTCCATTCAAAACCCAGTCCGGTCACGACACCCGCCTTGTCGGTTCCCAGACCGATCCCGTATTCCAGGATATTCAGGTTGAAATTCCAGGATCTTCCGGTATTCAGATCCATAAAACGCTGATCTTGTGGAAGTTTTATGCTGAAATCGGGAGTCAGGTAATTGTTCAGGCCTATTTCGAACCCTGCAAAATGAGGCTTGAACTTTTTGCTCCTTTTCCTGGTGGAAACGGTTCCCTTCTCATCGTTTTCCTCTTCTTCCATCTCGATGATATTGATGGCCGTCCCATCCTCACCTTCCACGATACTGATGCCTTTGGAACCAAGTTTTACCCGGATCGTGTCTCCGTTTTCCTCGATGATCAGCACTTCATTTTCTCCCAGAGTGACCTTTGTTCCCTCGGGGGCTTCCACCACCTCCATTTTTTTGGTGATCTTCACAGTGTCGGGCTCTTTTATCGTTTCCTCTTCCACTTCAACTTCCGGGGGCTTTTCTGTATCCGGCAGAACAGGGGCCTCGGCTCGTGCTTCAGGCTCTTCAGCCGGTTCAACCTCCTGGGCAAAAAGCGGGACGATCAGCAAACCGGCTATCAGGATTGCAATAGCTCTTTTCATGACTTTTGATTTTGTTTGATTCACCTGTAGGACGGGCGGGGGCGGTAAAAGTTACAGCAGCGGAACAGGATCTTATTTTTCGAAAAACTCTTTCAATCCCCCGAAATAGTAATGGTCCCAGCCATACTGAATGTCCTCGTATGCTTCATCAGGTATGTTGGTGTGCTGGAGTTCGATCCTGGTAAAATACCTGTCGGGTTTCAGGGTGATGGTGACGATGGATTGATCCTCCTGTTCCCCGAAATACCATTCCTGAACGATCTTGTGATCCCTTTCAAAGGCCAGGTTCCTGCCCGTAATGTCTCCGTCGAAAAGTGAAAATTCTGTGTCGGGTTCCTCCTTCATCACTGCATCATATCCTGTCCACAGGGCAATGGAAAAGGGATTGGTGAGGGCAGCATAGATTTCTGAGGGAGATCCCTTGATCCTGTAATATTTGTGCAGATGCTTCACGGAATCAATATTACTAAAATTCAGGCAATTCATGAAATGGCCATTTCACGCAACCATTTTCCTGGCATTCGCATCTATTTGTTGATAATCAATACATATATAGATAACTTGCTACTTAAATAGCTCACATCATGAAAACCATCTGTCCATGTATCATTCTGTTTTCCCTTTTTATTGCATCAGGGGGCCGGATGAACGGACAAAGTACTTTTTCTTCGGAAGAATACATGCAGTTTCTGGAAGCGCATCAGGATTATCCGGCAGGGGCGCTTCTGAATGATTATCCGCCAAAAACCGTTTATTATGCCAGCCGGCAATTCCCGGCCGACCTCTCCGCAATCCCCTGGTATGATACACTGAATGATCATTTTCAGTTCACCGCAGAGGAGAAAAGGTTGCTGGAGCAGAATTTCTTCATGGTCTCCGAACGGCTTGCTTCCATGGACTGGGCGGGCGCCTTCATTAACCTTTACAGCAGTGATGTGCCCCTGTTCCTCAGCTCCGATTTCATCCTCAGTACGCTGCATAACTCTTACGATGCGATCCTGCAGACCCTTGAATGGCAGTTCCTGGAACCCAATTTGCAGGAATTGCTCCATGCCATGTATTCCCATTTTCCCCGGGTGGTCGCGAAATATTCCGGTGACCAGCGGTATGCGGAGGTCCTGAAAGATGTAGACCTGTACATTTCGGTCGCACTGTCCCTGGCCGGGGAGGATGAGTATATTCCACAGTACGGCACACGGGAAAAATATGACCGGGTCATGGCTGCTGCAGAAGCAGAAGAGCTGGCGTTTATGACATTGTTTACCTCAGACCGTATCCGCAGGATCGATTTCAGCCAGTTCACTCCCAGGGGGCATTATAACAGGGAAATATATACCCCGGGCGGAAGGATCACCCTGGAGAATTATTTCAGGGCCATGATGTGGCTGGGCAGGATCGATTTTCTGCTCACCGCTCCTCCCGGGAATCCCTGGGAACCTGACTGGACCGATGATGAGCTGAGAAGGATGCAGCTGGACGCGCTGGTGCTCAATGAGGTGCTTTACGGTTGCGGGAAAATGGACAACCTGGTCAGGCATGAGGAGATTATTTCTTTCCTGGTGGGTCCGGATGATAATCTGACCCCGGGAGAGTTGAATTCGCTCAGTGAAAGCATGCTGTCGGGTCCTTCGGATCTGTTTGATCCGGAAACTTTCACCCTTTTCAAGGAACAGCTGAATGCATCGGATGATTATGGACAGAAGATCATGTCCCATTTTCTGCTGGTGGATCCGTTTACCAGCGATCCCGGGAAGCTGCCGGTATCCTATAAGGTACTGGGGCAGAAATTCCTGATCGATTCCTATATTTTTTCAGAGGTGGTCTTCGACAGGATCGTTTACAACGGGGAAAAGATCTGGAGGCCCATGCCGGATCCTCTGGATGCAATGGCGGCACTGGGCAGCGAGGATGCTCTGGCCTTGCTGGAAGAAGAACTGGAGAGCTATCGGTATGCCGGGAACATGGCAGGGTTGAAATACCTGATCGAAAGTTATGACAACGAATTCTGGGAACAATCACTCTACAATACCTGGCTCGGGGCCCTTCGCAGTCTCAATCCCCCATCCTCCGCCGATCACCTGCCCTATTTCATGCAGACCACCGCCTGGCATCATGAGAAGCTGAATACTCAGCTGACTTCCTGGGCCCAGCTGAGGCATGACAACATCCTCTACGGCAAGCAGTCCTATACCGGGGGAACGGGTTGCTCCTATCCTTACACCTATGTGGAACCCTGTCCTGAACTCTATAAAAGGTTAAAGCTTTTCGCGCAGAAAGCATCCGGTTTCTTCAGCGAGGTTCTCCCGGATGAGCAGCTCTCCCTGAAAAGCAAAATCATCAGCTATTATGAGAGGTATGCATTGATCATGGATCAGCTGAGGGTCATCTCGGAGAAAGAGCTGGACCGGCAAAGGCTCTCTGAGACGGAAGTGACTTTCCTGAAGACCATGATCAATTCCTACATGGCATCGGGACCCTCGATCAGCGGCTGGTATGCCGACCTCTTCTTCGACCTGCAGAAAGGACTCAATCCTGATTTCACTGTGGCCGATGTACATACCCAGCCCACTACCTATGAAGGAGCTGTCATAGGAAAGGTCCTTCATGTGGGCAACGGTCTGATCAATATGGGCGTATTTCTGGCTCCGAATCCGTGTAATCCCGGAAGCATCATAGCTTTCGCGGGACCTGTCTCCTCTTTTCATACGAAAGAAACCCTCGATTTCGAACGCCTCACCGACCAGGACTGGGAAAAGTATTTTTGGGAAGGGCTGGAACCTTTTCCTGAAAGACCGGACTGGGTGGCCTCCTATCTTGCCGACAAATCGGGGGGTGCCCGTCCCGGTGGCAGGGAGCTGGAAGGATCGGTCTATAAAGGTACCGGGACTTTGCCGGGGACAGAACAACAGAGGGTTGATTATCTCATCCTGTTCCCCAACCCGGTCTCAGAGGAGGCCCACCTTCGATTCATGCTGAACAGGGAAAGCAGCCTGGAAGTGGAAGTATTTGACATTTCCGGCAGGAAGATCCATACAGAATGGCATCCGGTACTCAATCCTGCAGAGCATGACATTTCCCTGCCGGTGAAAGGATGGCAGCAGGGCCTTTACCTGCTCAGGGTCCGGGTGGGAGACCAGATGATGGTCAGGCAGATGATGGTCCGGTAGCCCTCAATCCAAATTTTTGAATACCTCTGAGATCTCGATCTTGACGATCCTGTATCCTTTCCATACTTCGATGGCAGCAAAGATGATCCCCACAAAAACCGCGAGCATCCCGGCGTAAAAAAAGGAAACGATCAGCCAGTCAAAACCGGGAGTACGGATATTGATGGTGATCCCGATCAGCACCGAGCTTACGATAAACAGGGCTACCGCCATGGAATAACTGAACACTGCATTGCGCACCAGGGAAATACGTCCTATCAGATGGCTGATCTGCAATTCAATATTGTTTAGTCTGTTGCTGTCGGATTCATCCATTCCCTCCTGATGGAAGAGGTTTCTTTTCTCCTCGTTCAACAGCCTGATGCGGTTGACCACCAGGCTGTATTTGTTGTTCATTCCCAGCAGAAGCAATCCGCAGGCGGAGATCATCAGTCCGGGGGCCAGCATTCCCTGGATCAGCTGGACAATGGGCACTTGCATATTCAGCAGCTTTTGGTTGCTGCAAATGTGATGAATAAAGCGGGTTTTACAAAAACAGTCTGTGAATTCGGGACAGGAACATCCCATGCGGGATAAACTATTCACCGGGATTCGGGAGGAGCGGGACCCGTTAGTGCTGATCCAGGAAAAACAGCTCTTCGTTCAGCAATTCAATGCGGTCTTCCACGATCTCACGGATGGTGGGAAGCTGGCTGTTTTGGTTGTACCGTTTTCCGGACATCCGGTCAAGCTTCTCCAGGAATAACCGGTAATCGGCCAGGGCTTCCCCGGACCGGTGCAGGCTGTTGTCCAAAATGGAAGCCATGTAATAGAGGGCCATGGGATTCGTGGTGTCCGCCTCCCAGGCATTCCGGTAAAGGGCATATGCCTTTTCATATTCCATTTCCAGGCGCATGATGTTCCCTTGTTCCGAGTAGATCCTGGCAATCACTGCCGGATCGGGCTGTATGAGTTCCAGGGATTTGTCCAGGTGTAACATGGCTTCCTGTTTTTTTGTAGTGCCGGCCAGGCTTGCACCCAGGAAAAAATGCACTTCCGCATCCGTGCTGTCCAGTTGTGCCGCAACGGTCAGCAGGTTGATGGCTTGAGGGAATGATGCCATCAGATGGTGTGCGATGCCTGCAAACTTGAAGGTGAAGGCGGTGGAATCCCCCTGTTCAATAGCTCTCCGGAAAAACCCGGCCGCCCGGGAGGGCTGGTCCATCCGGTAGGCTGCAAACCCGAGTAATTTCAGGAACCTGATGTTGGTTGAATCGGTTTCCAGGACTTGTTCGCAGAGAGGAACCGCATCCGCGGGGCTCCCCGCCTGGATATACCAGTTGCCCAGGGAATAGGCTACCTGCTGATTGGCGGGATAGAGAGTATATGCCCTCTCATATATACCAATGGCCGCTGTATCGTTCCTCCTGGTCAGGATCTCCCCCAGCAGGACAAGGCTGCTGAAATTGGCCGGATCAACGGACAGCACATGATGAAGCAAACCGATGGTTCTGTCATATTGCTGCCTGTGCGATGCGATCCGGGCCAGCCTGAGCCATGCTTCCAGATCCCCGCTGTCGGCGCGGGCAAAGGTCTGATAGTAATCCTCAGCGCGATGGAATGCTCCGGCTTCAAACAGCTGTCCGGCAAGCAACCTTCGGACGGTTTCGTTCTCAGGAAAAATTTCCTGCATTCTTTGCAGGGTCAGAATGGCACTGTCGGTCCTCCCCAGCCGGATCTCAGACAGGGCCTTCAGGTTCAGGGTGTTGAAAGAGGTATCCCCCTGCGCGATGGCTCCGGAAGTCTGCCGGATCACCGTCAGATAATCGCCCGTATGGTAATGATCTTGAAGAGGTTCCCGGAATTCAAGCGGCTCCTGGGCTGCTGCCAATGTTCCGGTAATCAGCAAGATCAACAGTGTCAGGTGCGCAGCATTATGGATATGCATCGTGTTGGTAGGTGGCCACCGGATTTCCGGCGGCCACCGATGATGATAATTATTGGAGGACAAAATTGATGGGGAAAGTGAACATCACATTCACCGGTTTACCCTTTATTTTTCCTGGTTCCCAGTTGGGAGAGGAGGTGACCACCCTTACCGCTTCATTTTTCAGAAGTTCTATGTATTTTTCATCCGGCATGGGGGCTTCCTTATCCAGGGGCCTGTAAGCTGCCACCACCACTTCATCAATATTATTTTTTTCCGGAGGTGGTGGAAGTTCTTCTGGATCGGGGATGACTACTTTTCCATCATCCCGGACCACAAAGACCACAAAGATCTTTCCGGTCACATTGTTTTCCTTGGCTTCACGGGGATAGATGATATTCTTTGCTATGAATTTCCTGAATTCGATAAGTTCGCCACCCTGAAATGTGGGCATTTCATCCACCTGCTGGTAGATTTTACTCTCGGTAATGGTGGATTTTTTCACAGTTTCGTTTTCAAGTTCAGAATTCACATCCTTTTCTGTACAGGAAGCAAGAATGAATGTGATCAGTACGATCGGGAAGATCATGGCAAGTTTCCATGAGCTTCCCATTCTATCATTTCTGTTTAACATGTTGATTCGGTTTTTGATTTGACTGTTGAATTGATTGGTAATGGAAGCGCTTCCTATATATTGGTTTAATATGGACAACTGATAATGCCGTGGGTCGGTCCCCTGTTTCACCATCACCGAGTCGGTATGGTACTCCAGGTTCTCGATCACCGAGCTCCGGAGCAACCAGGCTACGGGATTGAACCAGTTAACGATCACGAACAATTCTGTCAGGATCCGGTCCACCGAGTGCCATTCACGCCTGTGGATCTGTTCATGTCCCAGTATATGGCTGAAGGATTCCTGTCCGATCCGGGCAGGATCCACGAAAATATACCCGAAAAATGAACTGGCATGCAGGCCGGGGTTTGCATACAGCGTTATCCCGTCAAGCTCCAGTCGCGCTGAGTGTTTTACCGCCCGTCTGATTCTGATCAGATGGATTATCATCCGGGTCATGCACAGTGCGGCCACCGACAGATAAAGGATCATCAGCCAGGACCAGGGTGAAAGCAAACCACCGGCACCGTGTGCCTGACCGTGTGCCGTCACCGTGATCTGATCCAGGTGGATAACCATCGGGATCATTCTGCCGGTAATGCTTCGTGGGATGTCGGGCAATAGGATCATCAACACCGGGATGATGATGGTGGCAAGCAGATAGATTCTGCGCACCAGGAAATTCCTGTCTCTTTCAAAGAAAAGCTTGTACCCGGCAAAAAAGATCACCATGGCCATGTTCAGCTCCAGCAGATATGTAAAAAGGTTATTCATTGTGTCCTGCCTTTTCTTTCAGTTCTTCCATCATGCGGATGATCTCATCGGTCTCTTTGATATCAAGTGAGCCGGTTTTCCGAAATGAGAAAGCACATGTTTCTGGTTTCTACTGCAATGCAAAATTGACGGGGAATGTATATAAAACATTGACCGCCTGACCCCTCTGCCTTCCCGGAGTCCATTTGGGGGATGACATCACGACCCTGATGGCTTCCTTCTCCAGGGCGGGATCCACGCTATTGACCACAACCGCATCCACCACCTGGCCGGTCCTGTTTACGGTAAACTGAACGATTACGCGGCCGCTGATCCCGTTTTCGGCTGCATTCTCCGGATACTCCAGGTTTTGCACAATATATTTCCTGAAGCTCTGGGCGGGATCTTCATTCTGGAACAAAGGCATTTCTTCCACAATATAAAATATATCGCTTTCAGGTTCGGACTGTTCCTGGTTTTCATCCCCGGCAGGGATCATATTTTCTCTGTCGGTACATGAAAAGAAGAACAGTGTAACGAATACCATCGGAAAGATCATGGCAAGTTTCCATGCGCTTCCCATTCTATCACTTCTGTTTAGCATCTTGATTCGGTTTTTGATTTGACTGTTGAATTGATTGGTTATAGAAACGCTTCCTATATATTGATTCAATATGGATAACTGGTATTTGTGTTTATTGGTCCCCTTGTTGACTACAATGGAATCGGTCAGGTACTCGAGATTCTGGATCACCGATCTCCGGATCATCCACACCACCGGGTTGAACCAGTTGACAAGGACGATGAGTTCTGCCAGGATCCGGTCGACGGAATGCCACTCGTGTCTGTGGACCTGTTCATGTTCGAGGATGTGATGGAAAGAATCCTCATGCACCCTGGCGGGATCAATAAAAATATATCCGAAAAAGGAACTGGCATGCAGTTCAGGATGAATATACAGGGTTAGTCCGTTTATCTCCAGCCGGGAGGAGTTTTTTACGGTCAGCAGGATCTTGGTCAGATCAACCAGGAATTTGATCAGTCCGAGCGTGGCTATAAACAGGTAGACGAACAGGACCAGTTTCAACGGTGAAACGTTAACAACTGATTCCTGTCCGGAAGCCTTTCCCAGCACCGTGATCTGCTCAAGACGGAAGCTCACCGGTGCCATCCTGCCCGCCATATTGCTGGCCGATTCGGGAAGAAAGAGCAGCAGCACGGGCAGTACCATGGTGGCGATCAGGTAGATCCTGCGCACCGTAAAATTTTTATCTTTTTCGAAGAAAAGGCGATAACCCAGGTAAAGGACTACCATTGCGATGTTCAGCTCGAGCAGGTATTGGAAAAAGTTATTCATTACTTTCGGCTTTATGTTTTAACTCTTCCATGATCCGGATGATCTCATCCACTTCCCTGATATCCATGGATCCACTTTCCCCGAAATGGGACAGCACCTGTTTCATGGAGTTATTGAAGTAATTTTTCATCAGGCTGGTGAAACGCTCATTGCGATACTGGTCCAGGCTGACAACAGGGTAATACTGATGTGATTTTCCGAATGTTCGATGGTTCACGAAACCTTTCTTTTCCAGGATACGAATAATGGTGGATACCGTATTATAAGCAGGTTTTGGATCGGGGAAATGCTGCAGCAGGTCCCGGACAAATCCTTTTTTCTCCTTCCAGAGGATTTGCATCACCTGTTCTTCTGCTTTGGTCAGTGGTGTGGTGGATTCTTTTTTCATGATCTTACCACAAATATATAACTAAAAACTTAGTTATGCAACTAAATTGTTAGTTAATTTTGCTATTTATATCCAAAAAGCTCCGGAACGCTTGTTTTCAGGAGGTTCAGCACGGCGTCTTATTTAGAACGAATCTGTATTTTGGGCAACTTGAAAAATTATGAGTTTTGTTGTTATATGGTTCACATCAAAAAGCTATTTTTACCGCTTCATTTTGTGAAAGAAATAACAGAAAGAAATATAACTAGCATTATTTCAATCACATATAAAAAATTTGAGTATTCATGGAGACCATGATTGAAAACGAACTAGTCAGAGAGCTTGCCAACAAACATGGCAGGACCAGGGAAAGCCTGCTGCCCATATTGCAGGACCTTGTCGTTCACAACCGCTATCTGAGCAAGCAGGACATGGTGGATGTGGCGAGAGAACTGGACATATCGGCTGCAGATGTATTTGGCACCGCGACATTCTATTCCTTCCTTGATACCGAGGTGAGGGGAAAATATGTGATCCGGATCTGTAAGACCATTTCCTGTGCCATGAAGGGTAAGAATGACGTGCTTACCACCATTGAAGATACGTTGAAAATACAGGTCGGAGAAACTTCGCCGGATAAGAAATTCAGTCTTCTTGAGACCAATTGCATCGGATGGTGCCACAAAGCACCGGCAATGCTTATCAATGATACACCTTACACTGAATTAACATCGGAAAAGGTAACCGAAATACTACGTGAATACATCAAGAAGTAAAAGCATCAAAAAAGGAACTGATGAAGGAACAATATATCAAACGGGTTGAACTCATTTTCGAAAAGGTCGCTTGCCGGGAGATCATGGAAAAGATTATGGCCATGGAGCCCGATGCGATCTGCCAGGAAGTACTCGATTCTGACCTGAAAGGACGAGGCGGGGCAGGTTTCCCTACGGGAATGAAGTGGAGGTTCGCGGCCATGGAAAAGGATTCTGTCAAATATATCGTCTGCAATGCGGATGAAGGAGAACCGGGTACGTTCAAGGACCGTCAGATCCTGGATGAAGTCCCGGGGAAGGTATTCTGCGGGATGGCCATCGCAGCCAGGGCGGTGGGTGCCAAAACCGGTTATGTCTATTTACGGGCAGAGTACAAATTTTTGATCCCTAAACTGAGAACGGCACTGGATGAATTCCATCGCCTGGCAGATGAATTCAACCTGAATTTCAGGATCCAGATCCGTCTGGGAAGTGGCGCATACATCTGCGGTGAAGAGAGTGCCCTGTTCGAGTCCATTGAGGGTAAAAGGGGAGAACCCAGAAACAAGCCTCCCTATCCCACAGCCGAAGGATTGTTCAACAAACCCACGGCTATCAACAATGTGGAAACCCTTGTGCATGCGGTCATGATCATGAAATACGGGGCCGAACGTTTCAAGGAGCTGGGTACCAAGGATTCCAGGGGATCCAAGGTTTTCTCCATTTCAGGGGATACCCCCAAGGCCGGGATCTATGAACTGGAACTGGGAATGTCGGTGCATGAATTCGTGGAGGAGTTTGGTGACGGTGATACCAAGTCTGTCCAGGTGGGGGGTGCCGCCGGTTTCTGCGTTCCCAGGAAGAAATTTGAAGAAACCATCATAGGATTTGAAGGTGTTCCCACCGGAGGGTCTATGAAATTATTCAACAGCACCCGTTCGATGTATAATGTACTGCATAACTATCTTGATTTCTTTACCGAGGAATCCTGCGGACAGTGCACACCCTGCCGGGTGGGTTGTCAGCAGCTTCTGAAAGGGGTTGAAGCGGTCAAGCGTGGAGAAAAGAATTCAAAGTATCTGGATGAACTGGTGAAACTGGCCGGGACTATGAAAATCGCAGCCAAATGCGGACTCGGTCAGTCGGTGGGAAATGCTTTTGGCTCCATTGTGGAAAATTTCAAAGAAGAGATCATCTATTAATGAAAGGTTGCATAAATGAAGGAAAATAATCATATGGTAAATCTGTCGATCAATGGTCTTCTGACCAAGGTCCCGGAAGGAACAACCATCCTGGAGGCCGCGAAAAATTTGAATTTCCGAATTCCAACGCTGTGTCACCATGATGACCTGTGTGTGGCAGGAAATTGCAGGGTCTGTGTGGTTGAGCAGCTGGGAGGAAAGTCACTTGTTGCAGCCTGCGCCGCCCCTGTCAGTGAAGGGATGCAGATCCTGACCAATTCACTGAAAGTAAGGGCGGCCAGGAAACATGTGATCGAGCTGCTTCTTTCCGAACACAGGGCCGATTGTACCAAGTGTTACAAGAACGGAAAGTGTGAATTGCAGGACCTGTCGAATGAATTCTGTGTGGGAGATCATATCCTGCTGGATCTGGTAGATCCCAAAGACTACACGATCGACATGTTTTCTCCTTCCATCCAGAAGGATGACAGCAAATGCATCCGTTGCCAGAGGTGTGTGCGGACCTGTGAACAATTGCAGGGTGTAAATGCGCTTACCGTTGCCTTTAAAGGAGATGAACAGAAGATCAGCACCTTCGAGAATTTGTCCATGGCAGAGGTGATCTGCACCAACTGCGGACAGTGTGTGAACCGATGTCCCACCGGTGCACTGGTGGAACGGACTTACATAGATGAGGTATGGGATGCCGTTCTGGATCCTGAAAAACACGTGGTGGTTCAGACCGCTCCTGCAGTGAGGGTCGGACTGGGAGAAGAGCTGGGGCTGGATGCAGGGGACCGGGTCACCGGCAAGATGGTGGCGGCCCTGAAACGGCTCGGATTTGATTCCGTACTGGATACGGATTTCACAGCCGATTTAACCATTATGGAAGAAGGGACCGAATTGCTCACCCGGCTGAAAAAAACCCTTGTGGAAAAAGATCCTTCGGTTAAGCTGCCCATGACCACTTCCTGTTCGCCGGGCTGGGTTAAATTCATAGAACATACTTTCCCCGAATATCTGGACAATGTCTCCACCTGCAAATCACCCCAGCAGATGTTCGGGGCGCTGGCCAAAACCTATTACTCCAAGGTACGGGATCTGGATCCGAAGAATGTGGTAAGCGTTTCCATCATGCCCTGTACTGCCAAAAAGTATGAGGCCAACCGTCCGGAGATGCGTTCAAGCGGCTACAAGGATGTTGATATCGTGCTGACCACCAGGGAGCTGGCCAGAATGATCAGGCAGGCCGGTGTGGATTTCAACAAATTAAAGGATGATACCTACGACAGCATCATGGGGGTTTCCTCGGGTGCGGCGGTCATTTTCGGAGCCACCGGAGGCGTAATGGAAGCAGCCCTGAGGACGGCCTACGAAATTGTTACCGGCAGGGAAGTCCCCTTCGAAGATCTGAACATTATGCCGGTCCGGGGGATGGAGGGAGTGAGACTTGCCTCGGTGAAGATCGAAGACTGCAAGGAAGAGTGGAATTTCCTGGAAGGCGTGGAACTGAAATGTGCGGTGGCCCATGGCCTGGTGAATGCCAGAACACTGATGAACAGTGTGAAGAACGGTGAGATGGATGTACATTTCATCGAGATCATGGCCTGTCCGGGCGGATGCCTGGGCGGGGGCGGTCAGCCCATTCCCACCAATGACGAGATTCGCCGGAAACGGGCCGAGGCCATCTATGAAGAGGATATGTCGCTGGAGTACCGGAAATCTCATGAAAATCCTGAGATCATTGCCATTTACAAAGATTTCCTGGGTGAGCCGCTTGGCCATAAATCCCACGAACTGTTGCACACCCATTATACCGGGAGGGAACGGTATTAGAGGTGGAGGAACGGCTTAAAGGATCTCAGGAAGAAGACTCAAAGTTTTCAAACAGATCGATGGTATCCGGCTGCATCAGTACCCAGATGGAATAGATCCCTTTGATGGTTCCGATGGGAACATTGATGCAATTGATCGCTGAAACGATCATCACCAGGATCCGTGCCCAGGGTCTGTATGAGAAAAGGCCGATCCCGCCAATAATCCCCAGGCTGCTGAACAGGACGACGATCAGCATAATGGTGTTACCGATGATGGGAATGAGTTCGCTGGCAATGGGATCATATTCTATATACCCAAGGGCGAAACGGAATACCATCAGAAATGCCAGTGCTCCCAGCAGTCCCAGGATCCCGAATCCTATATGCAATGCTGCCACCAGGGATACATGCTGTCTCATATTCCTTCTCTTTTCCATGGTTTGATTTGTTTTGGTTTGATCATGTGTAAGGGACCGATCAGTTTTCCAGAGGCTGATTATAGAAGATCAGATCTACCGTGGAAGTGTCAGATGGATCAGGATGTCCGATCACCCCGAGATAGACCCGGTCCGGATGAAAAATACTGATGCTGTTATAGGTGATCAGGGCCGTATCGGTTTCGGGGATGGAATTTTGCGGCATTACCACCAGGGTATCGCTGATTTCGTTCAGCGTGGTTTCTGAATAGGAAGAAACCCCCTGGTAGGAAAGCCCGGAAGCGACCCTGTACTCTTCAGTGGAACCCCCGATATAAATATCTACCGGACCAAGATCGGCGGAAGTGTGGACGAACCGCAGCTTGATCTTTCCAAAGGCGGGAGGATTCAGGTCCATGGGTTCGAACAGAACATATGGTTCTGTTTCTCTTCCCATGACCGTGACCATATAGTAATTATTCTCTTTTACTGCAAAATAGCCGCTCTGGATCAATGTGTCACTGTTAGGATTTTTTATTGCGAACGTGATCTCCTGCATGGCCGAATCCTGGTTGACATATCCAATGATGGTTTCTCCGTAGGTGTGCAGCTTGGATAGTGTATATCCCTCGAATTCCCATTCCAGGTCAAATGGTACCGTGTAATAGTTATAGAGGATAAAATAGGATCGGATGGGATCCGGCATCTCGGGTCCGGGATCATCCAGGCTGCAGGCGTTGAAGAAAGACAGCAGGACCGGCAGCAGGAAAAGCCTTTTTATGGGAATGATATGTTTCACCGTGAATGATATTTCGATGCAATTTAAAAAAATTGCGTGAACATGTGCTGAATTATCCTTGATAGAGATCAATGAATTCGTATGTATTGCCGCTCCATTCAAGGAACTTCATGAAGGAAGAATAAGAAATGACCACGGTGGCCGTATTGTCATTGGGATGGAAACTGATCCTGGAAGCAGGCTTTAATCCGGCATCAAGGAACAGGTGCACGTGGTTCTCTTTATCGTTGACCAGTCCGAACAGGGAAACGGAACCTCCTGGTACCCCCAGATAGCGTTCCATCCTTCGGGGTGAGGCAAATGTGATCTTTCCCTGTTTCAGCCTTTTTTCCAGGTCACGGATGTTCAGCTGACGGTCATGTTTCAGAATCACCAGGTAATGCCGGTTGCCCTTGTGGTTCCTGAAAAAGAGATTTTTGCAGTGGGTGGCGTCGATCTTCTTCCAGTAGGGAAGAGCTTCCTCCACCGTGGCGACAGGAGGATGTTCATGGAGCTCATAAGGGATCTGCAGCTCCTCAAGCAGCCTCAGTACTTTTTCCTTATTTGTCTGCATACACTCAATCTGACCGGATCAGGTTCGCAAGCTGTACCCGGTTCCTGACCCCGGTTTTCACAAAAATATGATGGGTATGGTCCTTTAGCCTTTGCTTCCATCTATTATTCGGTGGTACTCCAGAACGGTATCCCAGGATATCCTTATACCGGGGAGCAGCAGAAAGAGTAAATCAGGTCTCAGGGAGCGCCCTTCCCAGTTCGTGAATGATCAGGTCGGCCGAACGTTTGACCTCCGGGCTCAGGTTCTCTCCGAATGAGGTGTCCCGGGGTTGGATTCCCAGCACCCAGACCGGCATCCTGAACAATTCGGACACCTGTTTCAGGGAAATATGGTGGGTGCTTACGGCATGGGACCGTACCTGCTCAACGGGGAGAAGTCTGAAGTAACCGGGCTGCTTGTTAAAATTCATGCAGTCGATCAGGATCAAATGATCGGGATTGATCCGGTTGATCTTTCCGATATAGTTCTCAATGCTTACTTCTACCGTAAGTTTAATGATATTTTTTGTTTCCCTGATCCTTTCGGAAATATAAACCCCCACCCCGTCATCCTTTTTCAGGAGATTTCCGATTCCAACGAAAAGCAGGCGGTTTGCAGCGGGATCGGGCAGATTTTTTAGTCCATGCATCAATAGCTGAGGGTGATGAGAATTTTTCTCAGGCAATTGGGACAGATGATGTTGAACATGTCTTTTCGCTTCAACCCGTCTTTAACCTCTGTGCCGGTATCTTCCCGGGAGGCCAGCCGGAGTTTTTCATTCAGCATGTTGAGATCGAGAATGGAAGAATATGCTCTGGGACCAAGCTTTTTATGCATGAATTCCATGTGCTCGCGGGTAGTGATCACCGCACCGCAGCTCTCACAGACCAGCAGCTCTTTTTCCTGTGTTTCGACCAGCTCTTTCCGGTCAAAATTGGCCATGTCATAGATCTCATCGGAAAGCCTGATGCCTTTTCCGGTAATGCAGTGCTCTTCACATTGCCCGCAGAAAATGCAGAGGCCATAGTCCCGTACAATGATCCGCTTCCTGTTTTCCCGGTCGTCCTCAAAGGTGATCACCCCGCTGGGGCATACATTGGTACATGTCTCGCAGCCCACGCAGTTGGCATCGTCCACCACAGGCTTTCCCCGGTAATTTTTTGCAGGCCGGTGGGATTCTGCCGGGAACCCGGTGGTGTACGCCGGTGAAACCAGGGAATGTATGGCCTCTTTCAGTTCTCTCAGTTTAGGATATTTCATGATCTTTCTGCTTTTTTGCTTCCGCTTCAGCCTTTTCCCTGAAATCGTCCTTGATGCTTCCTCCTCCCAGTTTTATCCCGAATAGATAGGATCCCCGGGCCAGCGCGTGAGCGGCCACAGTGGCCCCGAAGAACAGCAGGGGGATAGCGACCAGGCCTTTCACGCCGGTTACATTAAAGCCGAAATAAAAGATCAGGCTCAGGAGGATGCTGCAGGTACCCAGGGTAACACATTTGGTGGCCGATTGCAGCCGGTTATAAACATCGGGCAGTCGGATCAGGCCGATGCACCCGAACAGGTTGAACAGGATCCCGATGACCAGTAAAACAAGGCTGATAATGTCTGTACTACTCATTTAACTTCTGTTTACTTAAGTATTTTGCCAGTGTCAGTGTTCCGATAAAGCTCAGGATGATCCAGGCAATCCCGATATCAATGATAAAAGTCCTGCCGGTCATAATGGTCAGAATGGCGCAGATCCCCACAACCAGGATCCCGAAAATATCAATGCCCACCATCCGGTCTGGGATGGTCGGACCTCTTACCACACGGTACAGGCAAAAAAAACACAGGAGGATCTGCGCATAAAGGATAATATGCAGAAAGGTGTTCATTCGAATATGCGTTTTAGGTATTTTTCAAATCTGCCGGATACTTTTTCACCGTACACTGCAGCCTCGGTGCTGCTTACATAGATCCAGTGTATGTAAATAAAATCATCGATAATATCCACGGTAATGGTGCCGGGTGTCATGGTAATGGAGCTGGCCAAAATGGTGCGTGCAATATTCGTTTTCAGCGCCAGTCGGACCTTCACGATGCCCGGTTTAATGGGCATGGCGGGATGCAGCACCCGGTAAGCTACGTCAAAATTGGCCTTCAGGCATTCCCACACAAAGACCACAATATAGACGATGAACCAGAAATACCGGCGCGGATCGGCCATCTTCCGGTATCTCCGAATGAAAAAACGGCCGAAGTAGGAAGAGACCAGCAATGCTGCAATCCCTCCCACGATCAGATTGTTTGCGGAGAGATCAAAGGTGAGCAGCAACCAGAACCCGAACAGGATGATAGAAAGTCCTACGTATCTCATATTATATGCTTGTTATGGATAATGCGTATTCTGTTGAATTCATGATGACATTGACCGCCGGGTCCAGTATGATCTCCCTGATCCCCGGGAAGATGAGCAGGCTCAGTCCCAGGCATAACAGTGCCAGGACAATCATAGAAAAACACATGGTAAAAGGAACCTCGCTGATATTTTGTCTATCGGGGTTCCCGGGTTTGTTAAAGAATGCATATTTCTGAAACTTCAGAAATGAGCCGAGGGTCAATATGCTGACCAGTATGGCCAGGATTGCCAGCAGGTAAAAATTCCCCTGGATCGCTGCAATAATGATCATCAGTTTGCTGAAGAAACCGTTAAAAGGAGGTATCCCCGATATGGCCATGGATGCACTCAGGGAAGTCGAGTAGGTAACCGGCATTTGTTTCCACATGCCTCCCATTTTAAGCAGGTTGCGTGTATGACATTTAAATTCAAGAGCGCCGGCGTTGAGAAACAGCAATCCTTTGAATACCGCATGGTTGATCAGATGAAATAAACCCCCGGCCAGTGCCAGCGCAGCAACTTTGGGATCGCCTCCCCTGGACATGATGATCATCCCCATTCCAATACCTGTCATGACATACCCCATCTGACTGATGCTGTGGTAGGCAAATAACCTTTTAAGATCCCACTGGATGATCGCAAGAAAAACACCAATGACCATGGACAGTGCCCCGAGTGCAGCGATCGTTACCGGCAATTCGTAAGAGATCTCGAACATATTGAAAAATAGCCTGATAATGCAATAGATCCCTACTGCTTTGATCAGAACTCCGGAAAGCATAGCTGAAATGGGCGATGGGGCTGACGAATGTGCATCAGGCAGCCATGCGTGGAACGGGATCAGGGCTGCCTTGAGTCCAAAACCGGCGATCAGGAATAACTGGGTAAAGATGATGAACGATCGGTCTGGAGTCTTCTTCAGCATATGACCGGCATCGGCAATATTTAGTGTTTTGGTTTTCCAGTAAAGCAAAGCCACTCCGAAAAGAATTAGCACGGAAGCAATGCCGCCCAGAACCTGGTATTTAAAGGAAGCCTCAAGCTCATTTTTTTCAATTCCGAAAGCCACAAGTGCGTAAGAAGCGATCACGGCTATTTCCATGAAAACATAAAGGTTAAACAGATCTCCGGTCAGCACCACACCGTTCATCCCCGCTATCATCAGGCAAAAGAGTGCATAAAAATTGTTCTGTGCCGTAAATCTCTTTAAATAGGAAATGGCATAAAAGCCGGAAAGGAATCCCATCACATTGATAATGATGAGCATAACAACACTCAGCCCATCGGCCACCAGGTAAATGGCTATGGGGATCCCTTCCACAGGTTTCCAACCCCCTACTGCGTATGTAATGGGCGTGGTGAGTCCGGAACAAATGAAATATAAGGCCAGCACACTCAGAAAAAGAAAGACCAGCGAAGAAACAGCCTTCTGGAATCCTTCCAGGAATTTCCCGATAATTGGGATCAGGAAAGCGGCAGCCAGGGGTAAAATGACAAAAAGTGGAATGAGCTGACTCATGTGATTATCCTTTAAGTTGATTGATTTTCCGGATATCAAACGTTCCATATTTCTTATACAGCCTGATGGCGATTGCCAGCAACATGGCGTTGGCTGCCAGTCCGATCACGATCGCCGTAAGTACCATGGCCTGCGGCAACGGATCAACAAAGGGACCGGTGGCCACCGCTTCATCGACAATGGGAGCATGGCCCTTTTCCACATAGCCGATCAATACCAGCATCAGGAAAACACTGAATTCCATGAAAACCAGTCCGATCACGATCTTAATTACATTCCTCCGGGTCACTACTCCGTAAAGGCCGATCAGAAACAACAGAAAACAAAGCAGATACAGTATCATTTTAAAACCTCTTCTTTATAAATAACCAATGCCAGGAATATGGTAAACAGGGCGGCACCCACTTCAATACCCACGAAAATGTTATAAAGCGGAATGACCCCTGCACTGATAAGATCGCCCAGGTTACCCCGGGGCAGAAAATTATGGAAGAAAACATGGGTGCCGATGAGCATGGCACCAACGGCAAAAACAAGGAAAGCCAGAATGGCCGAGTTCTCAATGATGGATGAACCCGTTTCCCTTTTTTTCAATCCCATGACATCACTGCCAAACGCCAGTACCAGGAGGATCATTGAGCCTGCCAGGATGGCTCCACCGGCAAAGCCGCCCCCCGGTGTGAGATGACCATGGGTGATAATATAGATCCCGTACATGAAGATCAGTCCGGATAAAAACTGAGCAACTTTTTTTACGATGATCGACATTCCTTTCATGACATAACTATTTTTATTTTCTCCCTTTCAATCTTAATACCGTCAGTACACCCACCACCGCTGTCACCAGTATGGTCGCCTCCCCGAGCGTATCATAGCCCCTGTAATCGAACAGCACCCCGGTGACCATGTTGGCGCTTCCGGTTTGGTTAGCCGGATCTTCCAGATAGGCCCCTGACATACGCATGACATGCTCGCCGAAAGGGGTCAGGTTCTCAATGGCGAAATGATAAGTGTAAAACAGTACCAGGGAGATCAGTACACCGATGAAAATGTTTCCAACAAACCTGGAATTGATGAAAGGCTCCCCCTCATGTTTGATGGCAGCTTTTTCTTTCAATTCATGTCTCGTGCTGTCGAGCACTACCGACACCATGATCACCAGGGTAATGGTCTCCACCAGGATCTGGACAATGGCCAGGTCAGGTGCCTTGAGCAAAAGAAAACATATCACCAGTCCGTATCCCACAATCCCCATAGAGATCAGGGCCGACAGCAGATCCTTTGCATGCAGGGAGTATATCGCACCCAGAATCATAAAAATCAGAACAACGGTAAGGATCGCTTCCATGGTACAGGTATTTTTTTATTCAGAACAGCAGTAACATTAAAATTACCAGCCCGGCGAACAGCCAGATGGCATAGGCGGTCAGTATGCCCGTATGTGCCCGGCTGAACCAATTTCCGAGGTACAGTACAAACCACCGGCCGAGATCATAAATATCGAACCATTTTCTTTCAGCACGTCGGTAAATGGCCGAGAAGAATCCGGATTCGCTGATGGTTTTGTAAAAATCCACTACCGGATAGCTGACTTCATCCCGGTTGGTCTCCCCGCCGATAAAACTCTCATCAACCCGGAACCTTTTTATGTTCCCGATCAGGTAAAAGATCACACCCAGCACAATTGATACCAGGATAAGTACGGAGACAGTGGTTGACTGCCAGATACCCACATATTCAAATTCCACATGAAGCGGCATGATGATTCTCGGAACAACCCATGTGGCGGCAAAAACCCCAAAACCAACACAGAACAATGCCAGGATCAGATTGGGTATCCACATCAGGGGACTTACTTCCCTGGTTTTTTCAAGCTCTTTTTTCTTGCGTCCCAAAAATATCCCTGCAATGAATTTGAGAAAGGATGCCAGGGTCAGCGCTGAACCCAGTACTGCCAGTCCAAGCCAAACGTACCATAATTGAGAGGCTATGCCCGGTTCTTTTCCAAAATCGATAATACCCTGGTAAATGATCCATTTTGAGGCAAAACCATTAAACGGAGGAACACCCGAGATGGAGAGTGCAAATATCAGCGCGGTTATAAATGTGACAGGCATGGCCTTTGCCAGTCCACCCAGATCATCCAGTTCTTCTTTTTCCGTAGCCTTTTCCACATTTCCTGCGGCAAGAAATAAGCCGGATTTATAGATCGCGTGGTTGATCATGTGAAACAATCCTCCTGCAATGCCAATGGGTGTTCCCAAACCGAGTCCCACCACCATATATCCAACCTGGGATACGGCATGATATCCCAGAAGACGCTTATAGTTATGCTGGATCAATGCCATCATTACTGCAAAAATGATGGTCATCACACCCAGAAGCAACATGGTAAAGGTAAGCCACTGGTTCAGGGTGAACATGTCTATGCAGATCCGGGCCAAAAAGTAAATCCCCAGTAGCTTGTCAAGGGATGCCGGGAGGTAGGCGGATGATGATGCGGGAGCTTTTTTGACGTAATCAGGGATCCAGGTATGAAAAGGGAAAGCGCCGGCTTTTGTAAAACTGCCGATCAACAGGGAAACGAAGGCGAGCACCAGGATCGGGGTATTGGTTGGTATATGCAGTTCCGAAATGGACAGGGTTCCGTATGTTTTCCAGATGATACCAATACCCAGGATCATCATGCCGTCGGAGGATCCGATCATGACCAGGCTCTTTTTTGCTGCATCTGAACTTTCCTGGTCATACCCCCTGATGAGCTTGTAGAGGGTGATTGCCAGGATTCCCCAGAAAAACAGGAACAACAACAGATTATCAGTCAGCGCAGCTCCGGCTGATAAACCTACGGTAAGCAGGAAATAGGCATAGTAATTCCGGATCTTCATTTGCCGGGTCACATAGAGAAGCGAGTATAGTGATATGAGTACACCAAAGGCACATATGGACAGAGTAATAAACCTGCTGAGATTGTCGATATGATATGTGGAGAAGGCATTGACTTCCTGGTTCACAGAAAACAGGTTCAGGGTGAAGATCCCGTTTGGTTGCTGATACAGCCGGATGGCGAACAGCAGGGATATGGCAGAGACGAGCAATGTGAAAGTTCCTTTGATCCACTTGACTTTTTCAGGGATCAGGAACAAAAGGATCCCTGCCACAATGGGAAGGAAAATGATATAATAAAGTTCGTCCATAACAGAAGCTTTATAATTTCTTTCTTATCTCTTCGGTCCTTTGCTGTGATAAACGGATCAGATCTTCGCCCGACAGGATCTTCTTTCCATTATGGTAATCATAGGCCATGGACATGCGTTCGGTACAACAATAGCAGGGATCCACGGCTGCCAGTGAAATGGTGGCATCGGAGATGGTTTGCCCCACACATGATTTTTTAAATGTGGCAATGTTGACATAGCTGGGTGCCCGTATTTTATGACGTACCGGGGTAATACCCCCGTCGGTGAATACGCAGTGAAACACCTCTCCCCGGGGTGCTTCTGCGCGCCCGTTCCCCATTCCTTCGGGCACGTTTTTAACCTGAATGCCGGTATCGCCCTCAGGTTCTTTTTTCAAGCCTTCCAGGCACTGCATGATGATGGAGATGGATTCATACATTTCAAGCAGGCGCACTTCAGCCTTGGCATAGACATCCCCGTCGTTGGAGGTAATCACTTTCCAGTCGACCATGTCATAGGCTGCGTAAGGATCATCATAACGCACATCGTGCATAATACCCGAAGCCCTGCTGGTAGGTCCTACCGCTGCAAAGTCGATGCAATCCTGCCGGGTAAGCACGCCCACTCCCTTGGTACGGGCATGGATTACCGGGTCATCGGTGACGGCGCCCGTCAACAGGTCGAGCTTGGGCCTGAATTCGTCCATCTTCCGCCCGACCTCGGGGATCATATCCATGGGGATGTCCCGGCGCACCCCCCCGATCTTGAACATGGCATAACTGTTCCGGTTTCCCGAGATCATTTCAAACAAATCGAGGATCGGTTCCCGGTATTTCCAGGCCCACATGAAGACGGTGTTGTATCCCAGGAAATGCCCGGCCAGTCCGACCCACAGAAGATGGCTGTGGAGCCTTTCCAGTTCTCCGATGATGGAACGGATATATTTGACCCGGTTGGGGATCTCCAGTTCACAGATCTCTTCCATGGCATTGGCGAATGCAAAAGGATGCGAGGTGGAGCAGATCCCGCAGATGCGCTCCACAAGGAAAAACACCTGGTCAAAGGTCTTCGATTCGCTCAACTTCTCAATGCCGCGGTGGTTGTATCCGGTCTCCCACTTGATGTCCTTTACGATCTCCCCGTCGCAGAACAGCTTGAAAAGTTCGGGTTCCTCCTGCAGTGGATGATAGGGACCGACCGGTATGATGGTTTGACTTGCCATGTTCTCTTAATGATTGAATTCTTTTCTGTACGGATATACACCTTCTGCCCAGTTGCCTTCAGATATCAGTTTCTCCAGGTTGGGATGGTTCAGGAAGTTGATACCCAGGATCTCATGCATTTCTCGCTCGATCCAGTTGGCCGCCTCGAACATGCAGGTTAGTGATTCAATTTCCGGCTTTTCCTCGGGCAGGATCACATGCAGGTTGAGGATCAGCCCGGAAGGATCATGCGAGAAATGATAATAGATCTCCATCCCCTGTTTTGTATGCAGAGCCGTTGCGATAATAAACCGTAAATTCAAATCCCGGAACAAATAACCGGCCATGTTGACCAGCGATGAGGGTTTGATGGTGACCGTTGCCCTTTTACCACTTTTTGTTTCTGTTTCCAGAATATCGGCACTGTATTTTTTCCGGGCACTTTCTAAAATGGTAAGGCTATCAGTCATGAGCGTTTATTTTTTGTTCAACAACTTGACAATTCCGGCCAGAATGGCTTCAGGCTTGGGAGGACATCCCGGAATGTATGCATCCACCGGGATGATCTTGTCCACCGGTCCGGCGAACGTATTCCCCTGGGCAAAAATCCCACCGGTACAGCCACAGGCCCCGATGGCCACCACCAGAATGGGTTTGGGTGCCTGGTTGTAAAGTTCCAGCAGCCGCGGTTTGTCCTTCTGGTTGATGGAGCCGTTTACCAGCAGGACATCCGCATGCCGGATGCTTCCCACCAGCACCATACCGAAACGTTCCACATCATAACGGGGGGTCAGGCAATCCAGGATCTCTATGTCGCAGTTGTTGCAGGATGCACCCCCGAAATGGAAAAGCCAGAGAGATTTTTTGAATATGAAATCTTTGAAAGCCAAGATTCTATAATTTTTTACAGTCCGATTAAGATCAATACGAATGCTACAATGACCAGAAGATTCATCCAGATAAAGAAGAACCTCATGGCCTGGTTTATTTTCAGGCGCGGATTGGTATTTCTGATCAGCGTGAGCAAAAGAACCACCCCGAGGATTTTCAGCACCGACCACAGGATCTCTATCCCGTTCCAGCCCAGACCCTTCATGAACAGTGCGATCACGAAGGCAGGAAGGGTAAACAGCATGATATACTTGGTAAGCTTGATGATGGCATACGCCGTGCCGGAATATTCAATAAACGGACCATGGTTGATCTCGGCTTCAGCTTCAGCCACATCAAAAGGTACCAGACCCAGTTTTGCCTGGATGACGAAAATCGATACAACGAACAGGATCACCCCGGATATATTTCCGATAAATGCTCCCTGGCGGGCCTGCTGTTCGAGGATCTCATATAGGTTCAGGGTGTAGCCTGACTTGAAGATCACGGCCATGAGCACCAGGATGAAGGTAAGCTCGTAGCTGAGGATCAGTTTCATCTCACGTGAGGCACCCACAGAAGCCATGGGATTTCCCGAAGCCATCGCCCCGATCATATAGGAGATTGGAGGAATGGTCAGCAAATAGAAGATCACGATGATATCTCCCTGGAAGCCGGTCTGTATCCCCAGCAGGGGTAAAAGAATGAACACACTGGCAATCAGTGCTCCGAACAGACCGAAGACAGGCGCCAGGAGAAAAGTGATCTTCGATCCCCTGGCGGGAAGGATGGTTTCTTTGACCAGCAGCAGTTTCAGAAAATCATAAAATGGCTGAAGCAGGGGAGGCCCCTTCCGGAATTGGACCATGGCGGTGACCTTCCTGTCAAACCACGACAGCAGGCCCCCTGCAACTCCTACAAAGAGGAGGCCGGGATACACCAGAAAATAAAACAGTTCCTTGAGCATGTATCTGTTTATTTTATTGATTCCAGACGCGTTCCTTCACCCAGACCCTGTCGTTCAGCCTGAAAATGTTCTTTTCAGGATCTTCCTCGCCATCATAGAGAGTTACGGTATCTTCGGGACATGCACTGATAAATACTTCCAGGTCCTTTTCATCATCCAGGTCAAAGATCCTTTCCCTGGGCTTCAGTTCAAACAGATCATCCATCAGGGTGCCGAAGGGACAGATCATGATACATGATTTACAGCGTATACACAGATTGAGGTTCCGGATCACCCTTCCGGTGTCATCTTTTTCCAGCGCTTCGGCCGGGCAGACCGAGATGCAGGGAGCATCCTCGCAACGGCGGCAGGTAAACTCGAAGGAGGCTTCTTCACGGATGGTTTTCAGACCGTTCTTCACAGGACCCGAGCGAAAAACGGCATCCACGGGCAAATCCTCATAATCGCGTAATTTGATCATATCGACCAGAATTTTTTTACTCATGGCATACACCGGTTATTGTTATTTCCAGATATCGGGCTGGTCTTTGATTTCCTCGTATGAAAAAACGGGTCCGTCCTTACACACAAAATATTTCCCCATCATGCAGTGCCCGCATTTGCCCAGGCCGCAGGACATGTTTTTTTCCATCGAGAGGTATATTTCCGTATCAGGAAACCCCATTTCCTGTATTTTTTGGGTTCCGAATTTCATCATGATGGGTGGCCCTACAATCACGGCGATGGAATTGGGTATATCCATCTTCAGGTCATCCAGAAGGGTGGTGACCACTCCCACAGCCTCATTCCATGACTGGTCAGGTTTATCCACGCTCCGGAAAACATCGAACTTGTCGATGCCCCTGAGTTCATCCACAAAGGGTTTGTAAATACACTCTTCAGGTGTTTTGGAGCCGTAACAGAGAGTGACCTTCCTGAATTTATCTTTCTCGGCCATCAGGTTGTAGAGCAAAGACCGGATGGGAGCGAATCCGCAACCTCCTCCCAGAATGATGATCTCTTTACCGTACATTTTGTCCATCGGATAACCCCTTCCGAAGGGCCCCCGGATCCCGACCACATCGCCTTTTTCCAGCTGATGGATCCTGCTGGTCACATAACCGGCTTTCATCACGGTGATCTCAAGGCGTTTTGTCTCCAGGGGCGAAGATGAGGGAGTGAAGGGTGCTTCGCCGATCCCGGGCAGGGTAACCTCTATGAATTCACCTGTGCGGAAGGGAAATTCCTGCTCCGGTATCATCCCCACAGTCTTGATGGTGGGCGATTCCTGGATCACACGGTCCACTGTTGCCGGGATCGGTTTGTAGATATTTTCATGGGCCGGTCTGGTAATGGTTTCAGCTTCCTGCATCACATTAAAGATTAAGCAGATAACTCTTCAAATAACTCGTTTTTGTTGATCTTTCCTATACAGGCCTCAATGCATCTGCCACAACCTGTGCATGCAATGGATTCAAAGCCCTGAGGTTTCCATACATATTTGCACAGGTAGCGGTTCCGGAAACGAATATGCCGTTCCCCAAGAGGGTCCTCACCGGCAGCTACCCGTTCAAAACCAGGGTACTGACAGGCATCCAGATTCCTGACCTTTTCAAATCCGGTCCTGTCAATGAGCAGAAAACAGGTACAGGTCGGGCATATGGTGGCACAGGCACCGCAGGATACACAGGTTCGTGAATACTTCTTCCAGATCTCTTCGCCCGATTCCCTGATCAGTTCGCCGGTTTTCTCATATCCCGGCAACCCGCTGTTCTTTTCTTTCAGTTCCTCTATGGTCCGTTCACGATAGGCATCTGCTTTTTTCTCCGCCTCCCCGTTTACAGGTGAGAAAAAACCTGCATCACGGTACCGGTTAATGAATGCTTTTCCTTTCTCCGAACCG
Organism: Bacteroidota bacterium; assembly: GCA_051746185.1. Classification (GTDB taxonomy): domain Bacteria; phylum Bacteroidota; class Bacteroidia; order Bacteroidales. The sequence goes on along the minus strand of JBNJEV010000001.1, from coordinate 115,196 downwards.
GTATACACATAGAATTGATCGTCCAACCGGACCAGTCCCAGATCGAAATTTACTTCAGGGAAAGGATTGATCCCGTAAGAGGTGCAGTGACAGTGCTCCAGTGTGGAATGACAATCCGTTCCGATCAGCAATGTGTTTTCCCTCCTGGATTGATAATAAGGATCCACAAGGGGTTCCTGCAGATACATTTCATCCAGCAAACCAAGGCCGGCCAGATCACAGGATGGCACTCCCAGGATGATCCGTAATTTCTGGTTGCTGTGATCGATGGTTACATTCTCCTTGACAGGAAGAAAAAATGTTTTTAATGGTGAGGTGGGTTTGGGATGGTTGTAAACAATGCGGGATATATCTTTTTCCTCCTGTATGAGCTGGTACTCATTATTTCCTTCTGATTCCAGAGGTGCGCACAAATCATTTTCATTGATGATTTCTTTCAGGAATCTATCCCAGTTCTGTTTGGAAATAAGAAAGCTGTCCGGATGCATTATGTTATCATTTTCACATTAAATGCAAAATAAAAGTATGATTCAACTTTACACGTGTCAAGTATTATAATAAATTAGCCATATAAAAAAAAGCGGAAAAATATATCTGTCCTTATAAAACACCTGTAATGACTGGTATTTTAGAGCGTTATATATTTTTATTATAATTCTGAAATCACGATAACATGTTTGAGAACATAAAAATACTTTGAGCCTTCCGGCAAAAAATGGGAAAAAAAGTACAATAAATGATAGTTGAAAACAGCATTAAACGGTTGCTCCAGTACAGGATGTGCCTGGTGCGCCTCAGGGAAATGGGATTTGAGAAAATATATTCTTATAACCTGGGAAAGGAGGCCGGCGTGACCCCAGAGCAGGTCCGGAAGGATTTCTCAAAGTTTCAGATCCGGGGAAAGAAGAAAGGGGGATATTCTGTAGAAGAATTACTGGAGGATCTGAACCGGATTTTTATAAAAAATGAGAAGGAAAACGTGATCCTCATTGGCATGGGAAACATCGGAACGGCGCTGGCTCTGTATGAATGCGGATTTATGGAAAAAAGAAAGTATATTGTAGCTGCCTTTGACATCGATCCGTCAAAATACAAGAAGAGTGGTGATGTGCTGGTTCTTCCCATGGAAATGATGCCCCGTTTCATTAACGAAAACGGGATCAAGGTGGCCATTATCGCAGTTCCCGCAATTTCCGCGCAGGATGTATGCAATCAGTTGATAGAGTGTGGCATTAAAGGGATCATGAACTTTGCCCCGATCATTCTGAAGGCTCCCACGGAAATTGTGATCGATAATATTAATCTTTGTAATGTGCTCGAGGGAGTGATCCATTATGCCAATATTGAAAATATTGTTTTGGAGACAAGCGGATGAATAACCATTCATCGGAATATGATACGGGTTTGAAACTCAGACCCACCTCCCTGGCCGGCGAGGATCAGGTCTGCGTGATTCATATCAGGGGCCGGGTGCAGGGCGTGGGTTTCCGTCCTTTCATCTACAGGATTGCCCGTGAATACGCAATAACGGGGTGGGTTGAAAACAATAACCGGGGTGTTTTGATCAAAGCCTCCGGCACCGGGCGGCAGCTGAAAAATTTTATCCGGGAGATCAGCCGCCGGAAACCCTGGGCGGCATCCATAGAATCCATATCCAGTGAGCAGGTGAATCCCGAAAGATTCGATTCATTCACCATCAGGGAGAGCCGGGATCTATCCGGGGGCATTACCGAGGTCGGGCCCGATATCGCTGTTTGCGAAGAGTGTCTTACGGATATGCGCAACCAGGAGCACCGCCATGACTATCCATTGATCAATTGCACCCATTGTGGCCCCCGGTTCTCGATCATCCGTTCCATCCCCTATGACAGGAAAAATACCACCATGTCGGCTTACGACATGTGCGATACCTGCCTGCAGGAATACAATGATCCCGCAAGCAGGCGTTTCCATGCTCAGCCTGTGGCATGTAACTCATGCGGACCCCAGTACCGTCTGCGGATCCCGGGCGGGAAGGAAATCAAGAAGATCAAAGCCATCATCGAAAATGCTGCAGACCTGATCGATCAGGGAAAAATACTTGCCGTGAAGGGTATCGGGGGATATTTCCTGGCCTGTGATGCCCTGGATGATGCGGCGGTTCAGCGATTACGGACGAGAAAAGGACGTGATGCCAAACCATTTGCAGTGATGTTCAGGGACCTGGAACAGCTCAGGGAGTATGCGTTTTGCACGGAAGAAGAGGAGAATGCCGTTCGGAGCTGGAGAAGGCCCATTGTATTGCTGCATCTCAAGAAAGGGTTTCCCCGGCCGGTCAACAGCGGATTGAACACCGTGGGTGCTTTTCTTCCTTATATGCCGGTGCATTATATGCTTTTTGACCAGATCCGGACACCGGCACTGGTTGTAACCAGCGGGAATCTTTCAGAAGAGCCCATCATCAGGGATGATTTGCAGGCAAAGCAGAAACTGGACTGCGTTGCTGACGGCATCTTATCGTATGACAGGGAGATAAGCAACCGGATCGATGATTCGGTGGTGGCTGTGGTGAACCGGAAGGAAAGACCCCTCAGGAGGTCCCGGGGCTATGTTCCACAGCCCGTTTATCTGGATGTGGATGTGGAAGGAATTCTGGCGACCGGTGGGGAACTGAAAAATTGTTTCTGTATCGGGAAGGATCACCAGGCGATCATGAGCCAGCATATCGGAGATCTGAGAAACCCGGAAACAGAACGTTTTTACCGCGAAGCACTGTCAGTTTTCCGGGAATTGTACCGTTTTACACCGGAGATGGTGGTTTGTGACCTGCATCCGGATTATTTCTCCACCCGCGTGGCCCGTGAATTGAGACTTCCTGTCATCCGGACCCAGCATCATCATGCACATATTGTCTCCTGCATGGCCGAACATGGTCTTAAAGGGGAAGTGATCGGGATCAGCATGGACGGAACAGGCTACGGTCCGGATCATCAGATATGGGGCGGTGAGTTTATGATCTGCAACCGGAAGAATTTTGTACGGTATGCGCATTTTGACTATATTCCCCTGCCGGGGATGGACAAAGCCGTTGAGGAACCCTGGAGGATGGCACTGGTGTATCTGTACCGGACATTCGGAAAGAAACTCTTTGATCTTAAAATACCCTTTACAGAGCAACTGGATAAAAAGAAGGCAGATGCCGTTTTATATGCCATCGATCAGCAAATCAATACATGCCTGACCTCCAGTGCAGGTCGTCTTTTCGATGCGGTCAGTGCCTTGCTGAATATTTGTTCTGTGAACCGGTTCGAGGCGGAGGCACCGATGAGGCTGGAATCGCTGATCGATCATCAATGCAGTGAAAAGTATGTGATAAATGCATCCAATCCTTTGAATTTCAATGGTATGATCCGACAGATCGTCTCGGACATACAGAATGGAACCGCTGCCTCGGTGATCTCAGCGCGTTTCCATTATACCCTGGTGGCGGTCTTTCTCGAAATAGCCCTCAGGATGGGGGATAAAACAGGCATCAGACGGGTGGTTTTATCCGGAGGGACTTTCCAGAACAAATTCCTGCTGAGCCGCACGGAAGATCTGTTGCGAAGGAAGGGTTTTCAGGTCTTCAGCCACGAGCAGGTACCGATGAACGACGGAGGGATTGCGCTGGGACAACTGATGATTGGAGCCAGCCAAAGAGATAAAATATGTGTTTAAGTATTCCGGCAAAAGTGATTTCGGTACAAAACGATACAGCGGTTGTATCTGTTTCAGGTACCACATATAAGGCAGGCATTCAGTTACTGGATGGTGTCCGGGAAGGCGATTATGTGCTCCTGCATGCCGGGTTTGCCATTCAGGTCATCGATCCGGAAGAAGCAGAAGAAACCCTCAGTTTACTCAGGGAAATGAACCGGACCGGAAAAAAATGAAGTATATCAGTGAATACCGGGACAGGGCTCTGATCAATGGTCTGGCGAGGGAGATCGCCTTATATGGCGAACTGAAAGTTACCTTTATGGAAGTGTGCGGCACGCATACCATGGCCATACACCGGCATGATATCAGGTCGGTCCTGCCCCCGGGCGTCAGGCTCATCTCCGGTCCCGGATGTCCGGTTTGTGTAACACCGGTCGGTTATATAGATCATGCCATTGCCCTGGCCTCCCTGGAAAAGATCATTATTACCACCTTCGGCGACCTGTTGCGCGTGCCGGGTTCCACTTCCACCCTGCAGGAAGCCAGGGCGGCAGGCTCCGATGTGCGGGTGGTATATTCCATTACGGAAGCCCTTGCCCTTGCCCGTCAGAATCCCGGGCAAAGGGTCATTTTTCTGGCCATCGGATTTGAAACAACCGCACCTTCAACGGCAGCGGGCATTCTGCAGGCCGTGCAGGAACGGCTTCAGAACTTCCTGATCCTTTCAGCCCATAAAGTGATGCCTCCTGCCCTGGAATTACTGGTCAGTGAGGACTTCTCCATTGACGGGTACCTGTGTCCCGGGCATGTGAGTGTGATCACCGGCGAAGAAATATACCGGTCCATCCCGGAGAGATATGACACAGGCTGCGTGATCGCCGGATTCGAGCCGGCCGATATCCTGCTGGCGGTCCTTCAGTTATTGAAGCAGGTCCGCGAACGCAAACCCCGAGTGGAGAATGCCTATAAAAGGGCGGTAAAGAAGAATGGTAATCCCAGGGCCCGGGAAATCATGAACCGGGTATTTCAGCCTGAAGATACCTCCTGGCGGGGTCTGGGAATGGTGAAAAAGAGCGGGTTGATGTTGCGGGATGAATTCACTTCCCTGGATGCAGCCGGGATGATCCGGGTGGATATAGAACCATCGCGGGAGCCCCCGGGGTGCATCTGCGGTGATATTTTGAGAGGTATTTCAGAGCCGGCCGATTGCAAATTGTTCAGAAAGGTATGCAGACCCGAGATGCCCGTGGGGGCATGCATGGTATCTGCAGAGGGAAGTTGCCAGGCGGCATTCAGGTATGGAAACGATGGATGATCATATATCATTGGACCATGGCAGCGGCGGAAAAAAAATGCATGAGCTGATCCGCCGGGTATTCATTCAGCATCTGGGAAATCCGTGGCTGGAAGCCATGGGAGATGCCGCCGTATTGGAGATGAAAGAGGGCAGGGTATCCTTTACCACGGATTCCTATGTGGTCGATCCCCTTTTCTTCCCGGGAGGCGATATAGGGAAACTGGCCATCTGCGGGACCGTCAATGACCTGGCAGTCACAGGTGCCCTGCCCCGGTTTATCAGTGCGGGTTTTATCCTTGAAGAGGGGTTGCCGGTAGATGTGCTTGGATCGGTTGTGCGTTCCATGGCAGAAACGGCCAGCCGGGCGGGGGTTCAGATTGTGACCGGTGATACAAAAGTTGTGAACAGGGGGAAATGCGATAAGTTATTCATCAATACCGCAGGATTGGGGATATTATCCGAAAAATATGCCCATATTGCTTCAGCCGGTCTGGTGAAGGTCGGGGATCATATCATTATCAGCGGGCATATCGGAGATCATGGAATGGCAATATTGAGCCAGCGAAAAGATTTTCCCATGAAAACCGGCTTGAAGAGTGACTGTGCTCCTTTGAACGGATTGATCGCCACGATCCTGGAACGGTCCGGCCGGGTTCCTGAACGGTCCGACCGGGTTCCTGAACAGTCCGGCCGGGTTCCTGAACAGTCCGGCCGGGTCCGGTTCATGCGTGATCCCACCCGGGGAGGGGTGGCAACAACACTTTGTGAATTGGTGGAAGGGCGTCCGTTCGGGGTACATATACGTGAACCGGACCTGCCGTTGAGGGATGAAGTACTGGGAATGTGTGAGATGTTCGGTTTTGATCCGCTCTATGTGCCCAATGAAGGGAAGGTGCTCCTGGTGGTGGATCCCGCCGTGAGCCGTGATGTGCTGGAGGTCATGCATCACCACCCGGAGGGTAAGCATGCGGCCATTATCGGGGAGATCACAGGATCGGACCGGGGCAGGGTGATCCTGGAAACTGCCACAGGCGGCAGTCGGATTGTCCATATGTTGACCGGGGAGCAGCTCCCCAGAATTTGTTGAATAAAAATGCACGAATTTTCGATCGCAAAAAATATTGTTTCGATCGCTGAGGATTATGCCCGCAGGGAACGAAAGCACAGGGTCCTCAGGGTAAACCTGGAGATCGGGGAGTTGTCGGGAGTGATCCTGGATGCCATGAATTATGCGCTGGAGACCTGTACACAGAATACCTTGCTGGAGAAAGCAGAATTTGACATCGAGCATGTGAAGGCGAGCGGGCAATGTCTGGATTGCGGCAAGGTTTTTCCGCTGGAAGGGCCCGTTTCGCCCTGTCCGGGGTGCGGATCCTACCGCTTTGAATTCAAATCCGGAAGGGAACTGAGAATCAAATCACTGATTGTTGAATCTTAAATACTGATCATATGTGTGATACATGCGGATGCGGACAGCCGGGTGAAAAACATCTCATCCGATTTCCCGGAGAAGAGCACGGCCATATCCATGACCACGGACATCCTCACGAACATTCCCACGGACACGGTCACGACCATGAACATCCCCACACCCACGGAGATTCCCATACCCAGAGACATTCCCACGGCCATGACCATTCCCACGGACCTACGCATAATCACGGTCATCAAACCACCGAATTACAGGTGGGGGAAGACATTCTGGGACAGAACAACCTGATGGCGGAAAGGAACAGGGGATATTTTGAAGCCCGCGGGATCAGGGCCTTTAACTGGGTGAGCTCTCCCGGTTCGGGAAAGACCACCCTTTTGCATCAGACCATCACCCGGCTCAGGGAGAAGAATTCGTTCTATATCATTATTGGCGATCAGCAATCCATGCTGGATGCAGAGCGGATCGATAAAACCGGAGTGCCTGTGATACAGGTGAATACCGGCAGCGGCTGTCACCTGGATGCAGGGATGGTCCATGAGGCGGTCAAAAAGCTGGAGGTGGAAGAAAAAGCTTTTCTGATGATCGAAAATGTGGGCAACCTGGTCTGCCCCGCCCTGTTCGACCTGGGGGAGGAATACCGGATCGTGACCATGAGTGTGACCGAAGGGGATGACAAGCCCCTGAAATATCCCGATATGTTCAGGACATCAGATATCTGCATCATCAATAAGATCGATCTGCTGCCGCACCTGGAATCCGATCCGGGCAGGATCAGGGAATATGCACTCCGGGTGAACCCGGATCTGAGGTTCTTTGAGCTTTCGGCCCGTACAGGCGAAGGCTTCGAAGAGTGGATCGGATGGCTGGAAGGGATTTAACCGGTTTACCAGGATCAATACCAGGTATCCTTGATCTCTTTCCAGGTGACCAGGTGAATGTTGTGCTTTTTCAGCAGATCTTTGAATTCCCCGCTGGTGACGAAATCAAGATCACGCTGCCGCCAGGCTGATCCGAAATCGGGATGATTAATGGCCACTGCCTGCATCTCCTCATTGTCATAGGCAAGGTGGACGATCATCACATTCAGCCCGGGCCGGACCTGAGCGACCATCCGGCTGTAGGATTCGCCCCAGGTCATCTCAGGAGAATCCTCATGCATCATGAATATGTGATCCGTCAGTACGTAATCTTTCTCCAGTTCTCCCGAAGGGATTTGTTTCAAAACCTGAAACATAGAATTTGTACTGCGGCAGATACCTTTCACCGGGCATCACTTTATCTGTGGGAATTCCCAGATGATGGTATTTCCACCCCCATTGTTCTGTTGCCTCAGGTAATTCGGGTTCCATTCTTTTTTTCATCGTATACAAATATTCATTGCTCATATCCGTGTACCTTTCATGACAACAGGATCTATTTTTTTACCTGGATCTTCCCCGCGCCTCTTTTCAGGCAATTGCCGATATGAGTGGCAAAACGGATACCCGCAGATTGTAGTTCCTCCAGAAGGGTTTCTTTTTCATTTTCAGGAACCGTACACAATAATCCTCCGGAGGTCTGTGCATCATTGAGAACGATCCGGGTAAGGGCGGATATTCCGTATTCCCAGTCAACATATTTTGAAAAATAATCCAAATTGTTGGTGGATCCTCCGGGGATCACACCGGCTGCCGCAAAATCCATTACCTCCTCAAAGACAGGGACCCGTCCCGCAAACAGTTCCATATCCACCCCGCTGGCAGCCGATATTTCGCTCATATGGCCGATCAGTCCGAAGCCGGTAACATCGGTGCAGGCCCCCGGGGAATATTTTCCGATGATCTCTGCTGCCTTTTGATTTAATTCCGACATGGACCGGATCACTTCAGTGCTGGTTTTATGATCGATCAGTCCGCGTTTCAGGGCAGTGGTCATGATCCCGGTCCCGATGGGCTTGGTGAGGATGATCGCCTCATTTTCCCTGGCTGCTGAGTTGGCCCGGATCTTACCGGGGTGGACCGTGCCGGTCACGACCATCCCGTATTTTGGTTCGGGATCGTCAATGGTGTGTCCGCCCAGGATGCTGATCCCCGCTTCTTTTGCCTTGTCGTTGGCTCCCCTGAGTATTTCTTCCAGAACGCTCATGGGAAGTCTGCCCGGAGCAAAGCCAACAATATTCAGCGCAAAAATAGGTCTGGCCCCCATGGCATAGATATCGCTCAGGGCATTGGCCGCCGCGATGGCTCCGAAATCATACGGACTGTCCACAATAGGGGTGAAGAAATCGACTGTCTGGACAAGGGCTGTTGTCTCACTGATCCTGTATACCGCCGCATCGTCTGAATGCCTGGCATCGATCAGAACACGGGGGTCGGAGGAAACCGGCATCTTCTTCAGTACCTTTTCCAGGTCCTGGGGTCGCAGTTTACAGGCACACCCAAGTCCCTTTGTGTATTTTGTGAGCTGGATGCTGTCCGGGGACTGTATTGACTCTCCGGGTTGATCCTTTCCGGAGGGCCTTAACCGGTTCACCGAATCTATGATGATCCCTGCAGCACGGTTTATTTCCTCTTCCGTGGTATACCTGCCCGCTGAAAAGCGGATGGTCCCCATGGCAAAATCATCTTCCAGACCGATCGCGCTCAGTACCGGAGAAACATCCACTGAACCGGTGTGGCATGCAGCCCCGGCAGATGCGGCAATGCCCTTCATTTTTAGTTCATTCAGCAGGACATTGGCCTCGATTCTGTGAAAACTCAGGCTCAGTGTGTTGGGAAGCCGCATCTTCGGATGGCCGTTCATTTTGATCCCCTGCAGCTTCTCCTGGAGAAGATCGTGAAGCAAATCCCTCATCTTTTTCATGTGCGCCATATGCCTGTCCAGGTCCCGGCGGGCGATCTCACAGGCTTTCCCCAGTCCGACGATCTCCAGCACATTTTCCGTGCCCGCACGCTTGTTCTGTTCATGGTCGGCTCCGTGAATGAGTTTTTCGAGCTCCATTCCGTCACGGATATACAGGGCCCCGATCCCTTTGGGTGCATACAGTTTGTGCCCGGCAATGGAGAGCAGGTCCACGCCAAGTTCCTCTACATTGACAGGGATTTTTCCCGGCGACTGGGCCGCGTCGGTGTGAACGGCGATCCGGTGTTTCCGGGCAATTTCGGTGATCTCCCGGATGGGCTGGATGGTCCCGATCTCATTGTTGGCATGCATGACCGAGATCAGGATGGTCTGCGGGGTGATGGCTTCCTCCAGCTGTTCCAGCCGGATGATACCGGACTCATCCACAGGGATGACGGAAACGCGGAACCCTTTTTTCTCCAGGTAATGGCATACTTCGGTCACCGATGGATGCTCAATGGCCGAGATGATCAGGTGGTTTCCACTGTGCTCATTCGCATAGGCGAATCCCTTGATGGCATAATTGTTCGATTCGGTCCCCCCGCTGGTAAAGATAATCTCCCCGGGCCGGCAATGGATGGATTCCGCAACCTGCCTGCGGGCATGCTCGACCGCTTTTTTTGCTTCCGACCCGAAGCTGTGGGAACTGGACGGGTTCCCGAAGTATTCCTTTAAATAGGGTTGCATGGCCTCAGCCACTTCCCCGTCCACCGGCGTGGTGGCATTATGATCCAGGTATATCTTCATGGATGGATTTTTTCAACTCACTGCAAAATCTTTCAGGTTCTTCAACAACGTGTATCAGGATCAGGATTGCCAGGGACAACACAACCAGTGATGTGATTCCGGCAATTTTTTTCATCGTCCTTGTCATGAGGGTATTCAAAGGTATCAAAAAAGCCTCGACAATCGGAATCCCGGCGAGGGCATTGACTTTGTCAAGCTCCGCTTCGGTTCCCCACAGCTTTGCTGCGGAGTTAGCGAGAAATAAAGGATAATATACCTTAACGGGATCAATGATTGGCTGCTAAAGATTCCTCGAAGCAAGCTTCGAGGAGAGTCTATTCCGCTTCCGATTACCCTTTGTGCAATGTTGGACATCGCATCCAATCGCTCAGGCGAAAAAACTGGTATAGTCATTTTGTGATTTTTGCACGTAACAATTCTGTTGAGACTTCTTAATATTGTTAGTTTTTAGATATCTGTCTTTCTTTTTCCTTGTTTCGTAAATTGCTATCAATAAGATAGATATAGCGGCAAGAAAAAATTGTCCGAGTAAAGGAAACTTAACTAAATTGTTAAGAAGTAATGAATTTGTTAGTTCCGATTTTTACGGAACGGGGTACCTTAATTTTTCTTCTCATGATCACTGATAGCGGTGGATTTCTTTGAATTAAGCGAGCAAATTGGCCGAGCTCGCAGGCTCGGTTCCCCGCTGCTTGCGGCGGGGACCTTGAGGGCACATTCATTATCCAGGAAGTGTACAATCCCACGGTGGAGGCTTTTGATGATCCGGGATCCGGGGAGGTCACGGTCAGCACCATAAGGCTGGACCTGCTTGAGAGTACCGGAGAGGATGTGATCCTGATGATCCAGCACTTCACAGCTGGAGATGCGGACTTTTTTGCAGCATTATTCATGTACAACGCGGGGGCGGTAACTTTCATTCGGACAAATGGTAAGGAGGGACAGAAGATGGCACACATGAGGCATTATACGAAGACCTTCAGGTTCCAAGACGAACTGGGAGGATTTCTGGAGGCGGAAGCTCAGAGACAGAACAGGAGTGTGAATAACCTGGTCGAAACGCTGATCATGGACAGCTATGCGTACAGGATGCGGTTCGGTCACAAATTGCAGACATCGTCATGAATCCAGAGATGGTTACAGTCAAGCCAATATTCCAAATAGGGGACAGGGTATTCCATGCGTTACCCGCGTCCCCTCCGGGAATTATCACTGACATTACATACCAGTTCAGTAGCGGGATTCTATCCTATGAGGTCACATTTGACCCCGAGGGCGATGCAGTCAAATGCAGTGGGTTTGAACTATGTACAGAAAGGAGGGTAATTTAAAAAAACAAACATAAGGTATCTGGCTTCATCCTGCCACAGAACAAACGCTTACTTCTGAACATTGTGTTTATTTCATCTATAAATCTAATAGATAAGACAAGGTCACTGCAAAAGATTGGTTTTGTGATACAGTAAATGGTGAATCTGGTGGTTTTTTAAAAACATTGGTTAGAGTATAGTTGATTCTACCTTCAATTTGAAAAATTCCGATTGATGTGTTTGTTAATAGCCCTACTCCGAGACAAAACCCATATTCTGCCCTATTCCAATTTCCCAAACGATAGTAACTTTGTTCTTGAACACCGGGTAGCAAATTTATTCTTTCTCTATCAGATATTAGGAACGAAACAAAAGATCCTAAATTCATATGAAATCGTATTCTCCCTTCGCCAATTTGTATATGAGTCATGAAGGGAATTTGTAGATAATTGAGATTTCGAAGATATAGATTTGTTGAATCTAGGCTTTCTTTCCATCCCACCTGTAGATAATTTGCTTCAAGTTGTATGCCTAGGTTTTTTATGTTGACATACTTGAATGTAATTCCTCCCTGAAATCCAAAGTTCAAATCTTGATCTACAGAGGGATCAAAATTCACTCTGGAAATATTTCCACCCATATTAATTCCAAGATTTGTTTCCGGATTAATTAGTTCTTGACCACTAACCACGAAAGGTGAAATAGTTATGATTGCAATTAATATATTGGATATCAATAGTTTTTTCAAGGTATAGGCTTAAATGGGATTGTTCAAATATATCAAAAACGCCATTACTAACATAAAAGAGTATATCTACAAAATTAAAACAAATAGATGTAGAAGATTCTTTGTTTATAGAAGAAAAAGCCAGCAACAAACAAAATGTTGCTGGCTTATATCACTTTCTTTAGTAAACGTTACTAATGGCTCACCAAAAGTTTAGTGCTAAAAGTCTCTTTCGAAGTCACTAGTTGAATCGTATAAAGATCCGACGGAATCTTACTAACGTCAATCTGAGTTTTTACTAATCCCTGATATGGTTCAGATAGACGTACATTTCCCAATTTGTCAACTATCCTAATAATTGAGCTTTTACTCATTGCGGCTAACTTTTGCGATACCGATTCTTCGGAAAGATCCATTTTGGTTTCATCCGCTTCAAGAACAACATAAGTATCTGCTGGATTTGGGTAGACCTTAAAAAATCCAAGGTATCCTGATTGTGTAACATTTACGTTGATTTCCGCAATCTGGCTTTCTCCGCATTGGTTTATTGATCTACACCAAACGTAACCATATCCAGTAGATGTTGCCTCGACCATTGCAAAATTAGTATATGGATTATAAGAGGTTATAGTTACACTTCCGTATGAAGTCCATGAGTAGCTATCAGCTTGAGGACCATCAGTTACATAGAAGGCTTCTCTCTGCCCTAACTCCATTTCATAAGTATCTCGTTGCAGTAACTGAGATTGAGCTTTCACCATTTATACCCGTAGGAGTTTTCACTTTAATACTTGTACTTGAGCTATTTATATACGGGAAATACATACCAGAATTAGGCTCATAAATCAATACACCATTTGTTGCTTCATAGTCGTACATTGTTGCATAAGGAATAGCAGAGACCAAAGAGTATATTTCAGTAGTATTATTGCATAATTCATCGACTGGTGAATCCCATACTGGATTAGCCAATTTCCTTTTCATATTTGCGGTTGCTTCGCTTAATTCCCCATCACAATGACCATAATTCGTTGCAGATACTGATATGGACCCAACCTCATAAGTTGATAGTTCTATATCGAGTTGTGGAATGCTTGTAGTTGTATATTCTGTTGGCTCTCCATAAGGAGTATATTCCCAATTATACTCGTCGGATACACCTGGTTCATCTGCATAAATTGTTTCTGTCTTATTCCCTGGAGTAATATAGAGGTCTCCATTCTCTTTTTCACCAATGAATTTATCTATTGCAGTTCTTGAAGTTACGTCAACTTCTATTTCATCCGGTTCCCAACCTTCTAACAAAAAATAAACCCTTCCTTTAATTATGGCTTGAACACCTGTCTGATCGTAATTCCAATTTACGTTAATACCAAGACCTTCTTCAACTTTATTAAACTCTTTATAAGTCGAACCATCATCGAAAGTACCTCCAGTGACTTGCCAAGAGATTCTTGTTGCTAAACCGAAATCATACCAAATAGTATATTCGCTTCTAGATCCACCACAAGCATTTGTATCACCATTAACATTAACATTATGATCTGCGTAAGCATGACTAAAATGTGTAAAGAATACAGCAGCAATTTATAAGAATAATTTTTTCATAGTAAGTAGTTTTAAGGTGATTGATAAATCAAATTAAATACCTGAATCCCGGGGTACGGTAATACAGTGATAAGAAGAATACAGGATATCCTGAGTTGAATTCATCAATAAGTTACTTCAAGATAAATTACAAGTCAAGAGCCTGGTCTGCTCCTTATTTTGAATCAATCCACATTAAGTTATTTAGAAAGATTTTAAACTATGACTGGTCATAGTTTAATCAGTTTGGAAGTGAAATTGTTACCCCAAATTTATATTTTATCTGTGAGTAGGGCATATTCAGATCAACATAGCAATCATATTTAGTATCCCATTTTAGAAAATCGTTGATTGACAAGGATTTCCGGATGTTCCCAAGTATCATTTGGAACAAATCAAAAAATTGAAAAATAACCACAGTCCGGAAAAAAATCTGTGCTTTTTTATATGAAATGAATATATAAATTACTTATATATAGGAGGACTAATTATGGAAAGAGAATTCAAAAAACACCAGCATATAGAGAAAGGTTCGGCACCGATGACGTGCAGAACATCGAGCTGGGCGAAGCATATGTGTTCCCCAAGATCGACTGGACCAATGGGACGGTCTGGTTCAGTGACGGAGAAGTACGGGCTGGCTCCCGGAGCAGGCAGCTGTCGGCGGAGAGCGACAATGCCGGGTTCTATAAGTACGTGACGTCTGATCGCAGGTTCAGGGCATTCCTGGACGGGCATTCGGATTACAGGCTGTTCGGGGAATGGCTGGTGCCGCATAGTCTGCGCACCTACAAGGATGTTGCCTGGCGTAGGTTCTACATCTTCGACGTTGTGGTGGACACTGAGGAGGAGTACACATACCTTCCATACAACGTGTACAAACCGATGCTGGAGGCGTATGACCTGGATTACATCCCAGCCATTGCGGTTATCCGGAACGGCTCATACGAACAGTTCGTGTACCAGCTGCAGAAGAATGTATTTCTGGTCCAGGACGGCAATGTGCAGATGGACAGGATCGCGATGACGGGTGACGAGGAAACGATCTTTGATGACGCAGTTTTCCACAGACACCAATTACATCAAGCTGCTTGATCCAGTTATCGAGAATGTGATGGTGTGGTACGTGGTTCGCGAGTGGTACGAGTACATTGGATTTGAAGATATCCAGGTGGCGAACTATAAGTACCAGGAAGCCCTGGCTGAAGTTCGAAGCTGATCCAATTATTTAAAGAAAGACCTCACGAGACCGACGCCGCTTTTTTAAGCCTGGATAAAATTTTGCTATCCTCCTCTATCCCGATGAGGGTTGCTGGGTAATTCCGCGACCCCTCATTTTTCATTCTGCACGCAAAATACACGCGAGCAGGTGTTCTCAATCTTCCGTAACCCTCGTGGGATGTACTGGAATCGAACCAGTGACCTCATGCCTGTCAAGCATGCGCTCTGAACCAACTGAGCTAACACCCCTCTGCGGTGTAAAATTAGAAAAAATCCTTTAATGAAGAACACGATTCACCCTGTCCATTTTTCGCCACAGGTTCGTGACCGATTTTCCCCAAGGGACCGGCGGATGGACGGGCGGCCGGTCTTCGGTAAACCCGCGGAATACCCTGTATCCGGTGATCCTGTATGTTGTTCGGATCCAATTCAGAGGTACCGAAAGATCTTCTGGCAAATGATTTGTTCCGCTCTTCTGAAAAATCCATTCCTTATGAGTAACTGGTTTAATTTGATTCTCGCGACTATTGTTGCGCTGCTTCCCATTACCAATCCGGTAAGCACCGCTGCGCTTTTCATGTCCATCACCGGGGACAGGACCCCCGAGGAAAGAAGAAAGCAGGCTTTTAAAGCTTCGGTCTACACGATAGGGATTTTGATCGTCTTTCTGATCACCGGAACCCTGATCATGGAGTTCTTCGGTATTTCCATACCCGGACTACGAATTGCAGGGGGTGTCATGGTAATCCGGGTAGCCTATTCGATGCTGAAGGCTGAAAATGAAGAGATCAAACCTGAAACAAAGGAAGAAGCAATTGAAAAAAGTGATGTTTCCTTCACACCGCTGGCCATGCCTAGCCTGAGCGGCCCGGGTGCCATAGCCGTAACCATCGGTCTGGCGGCAGGGACCGATCGCTGGACCGATTTTACGGCGATCATTCTGGGTATTGTCCTGACTGTGCTGGCTGCATTCCTGACCCTGCGGGCATCGGACAAGATCCTGAAATTTTTCGGAGCAACCGGGGTCAATGCGCTTTCCAAGATCATGGGATTCCTGCTGCTCTGTGTGGGAATACAGTTCCTGATCGACGGGATCACCGATATCGTCGTTGCCGAAGGCTTTCTCCAGCGGCTGATCGAGAATGTGCAGAAGATTGCCTAAAGAGTCATGGCGGTTTCTTCATTTCCGCCCATCCATTTTCTGACAAGCTTTCTGTTGATCATGAAGGAAACGGAAATGTACCAGATCCGGCTGCTGGTATAATTGGAATAGTCCACCGGTTCGTCGAAATCGGTCCCTGTGAAACCGGGATTCAGGAAATCTTCCAGGTAATACTTGAATTTCAGGTTCAGTCCGCCCGGGAACTGGATCCCTCCGAAAACAGCCGGGATCCAGGAATTGACCCGGTCGCTGGTCCATTCCTTGAATTTGTGTTTTTCTCCGTCAATGAAAAGCTTCTGCTTGTAGTGGAACATCCATTCATATTCATACCCCCCGTAGAGAAAGAAGTGATCCCTGAAAGAGCCTAATTTCAGGGCCACGGGAAATCCGAGGGAATAGCTTCGACGCTTGATCTTGGCGTTCTTGTTGTAATCCGGATGGTCCAGGTCTACGCCCATAAATCCGATATTCTGGTATTCATCTTCTTTGATCAGCCCGATATTCCTGATCCCGAATCCTGTGAACAAACCGATGTTGTTGTTCAGATCCAGGTTGACATGATGCTGGGTATGAAAGAAAAGGGTGAACCGGACATTCGTGTTGATGCTTTGCCCGATATATTCCACATCGGCCCCTGAAAAAATGATCTCACCCCCGCTGGAATGGTAGATCCTTTTTTCCTGGGCCGGGAGAAGAATGGGAAAAACAAGGAACAGGATCACGGGAAAGAATTTGTGTTTCATGGGGGCTGGTTTTAAGGTTTTCCTGATGAAGTAACATCCCGGGATGTATATTTGTTTACAGGCACAAGCTGAGGATTTCATTTTGTCTGATTCTTTCCGGACGAGTATGATCCGGGGTGTTCCAGGTTTTCCTGAAGGATTTGATCAAAGCGTTCCATCAGAAGAGATAAAAGGGGATGGGCCACATCGAACAGGAATCCATCCAGTTGCCATACGGGAAGGATTTTTGGGGAGGTGCCCGTGATAAAACAGGCGGACATTTTATCGAGTTCCTTCAGGTGGACGGGTCTTTCCATGACCGGGATTCCTTCTTCCCTGCAGATGCGGAGCACATATTTCCTGGTGATCCCGGAGAGCATTTCGTTTTCAGGAGCAGAAACCAGCCGGTTGTCCCGGTCTATGAAGAAAATATTGGACCGGCTCCCTTCGGTCACCTGCTTTTTGCTGTTCACCAGTGCGGCTTCATAGATCCCGTTCTCCCGGATGAACCCGCCGACCGATTCCCTGAAAATGCCGTCCCATCTTTTGATCCCGGGACTGGAACGAACATAGGGAAAGGTGAGCAGTTTCACCCCTTCGGAATACATGGGCGGAGAAGGGTAGAAATAGGAGATGAAATAGCAGCAGGTCCGGACCCGGTCCTCCGGCTTTTTCTGCATGCAGATCCTGACATTCCCGGACTGAATTTCATTGTTCTCCAGAAGCATTCCCAAATACCGGCGCAGGATTCCATCTCCCGGATAGGGGATGTCCGATCCCGAGAGGGAATGTTTCAGGCGGTCCAGGTGGTCCTGCAGGAACAGGAATTTCCCGTCGATCAGGCGCACCACCTCATAATAGGTATCGGCCGACATACCGGAATGAAAATCCGATGCCTCCGATACTTTTCCGTCAACAATGATTTTCTTCCCCAGTACTTTCAATGCTGTCATTCCACCCTGATGGAAGCGGCCGGATTCATCCTGGAAGCTTTCAGTGATTGCCAGCTTACCGTGATCACGGCCACGATGATTGATAACAACAAAGATAGGACAAAGGTCCAGAATGGAAATTCAATCCGGTAATTGAAATTTTGAAGCCAGTTTTTCAGGATGAAATAGGAGACCGGCCATGCGATCACGTTGGCAAGGATCACCCATTTGGAGAACTGCACCAGGAACAGGGCCAGGATCTGGTTCTGGGAAGCACCCATCACCCTTCGGATGCCCGTCTCCCGTGTTCTCTTCGCGGTCATGAATGCGGACAGCCCGAGCAATCCCAGGGCCGCAATGAAAATGATCAGGATCGTAAAGGAAATGACCAGGGCGAAAATGATCTTTTCCTCTTCATAGAGGGTATCCAGTTCATCGCTCAGGTAGCTGTACTGGATGGGATAGGCAGGATTGAACCGGTTCCGCTGTTCTTCGATCCACTCCAGGACTTCCTGCATGTTCTCCCCGTTCACCCTGACCGAGAGTGTCCGCATGAACTGGGGATTGTCCCTGCAAATGAGGACCAGGGACTGGACCGGATTGTGCAGCGATCCGTAATTGAAGTCGCGGACCACACCGATGACTTCCCCCACCGGATTATTGGCTCCTTCGATATTCACGCCGATGATGAATTGTTTGCCCAGGGCATCCTCCCCCCACTGCATTTCCCGCACCAGGGCTTCGTTGACCACCACGGAACTGTTCTCATCCGATCCGAATTCCCTGTTGTAAAATCTCCCCTTCTCCAGGGTCAGTCCCATCACATCCAGGTATTCGTAATTGACCACGCAGCTGTTGAATGCCTTTTCCTGCAGCTCACCCTGGTTGTCTTCGGCGGTCATGACCTGTTTTCCGTAGAACCTGCCGGGAGCGGTGGTGGAAAGTGCAGTTTCCTCCACTGCAGGATGTCTTTCGATCTCCTCCATGAACGCATGCACATTGCTGACAACAGCCGTATCGTTCAGCGACAGCATCAGGATCTGTTCCCTGTCAAATCCCAGGTCCTTTTGCTGGATGAACCTCATTTGCAGGGCCACGATAATGGAACCGATGATCATCACAGAGGAGATCAGGAACTGGGCGATGACCAGGCCCCTTCTCAGCCAGCCCCGGTCTTTCAGGCTGGATCCGTTGCCCTTCAGAACGCTCACCGGATTGAAAGATGCCAGGTAGGTGGAAGGATAGATGCCCGACAGGACCCCGGTCAGGATAGAGATCCCCAGAATGAACAGCAGGATGACCGGATCCAGGAGTATATGCCAGTCATACTGAATTGAGGCCAGGCTGTTGAAAAGGGGAAGTGCCAGGATGGTCAGGAGGGCTGACAGGATGCCTGCAAAAAGGGCATTGATCAATGACTCGCCCAGGAACTGGGAGCGGAGTACTTTTTTATCCGCACCCCCGACTTTTCTGATCCCGATCTCTTTGGCCCGGTTGGCTGCCCTGGCCGTGGTCAGGTTGGTATAGTTGATGCTGGCGATCATGATCAGAAGCACCCCGATAATGCCCATGATGACGATGTAGTTCATGTTCCCTTTGGGAAGATCCCATGTCAGTTCATCTTTCTGGAAATGCACATCGGACAGCGGAGTGATCCTCAGATCGAAAGAGGCATCGATCTGGTCACCCAGTTCGGCCATATATTTATCATAGAAATCCGGGAACTTGGCTAGGATCATTTCAGGGGTGGTGTTCTCAGCCAGCAGGACATAGGCATAGGTGCTCACGTTCCAGAAAGAACCGGCGCTCCGGTCATTGAACCGTTCACTTCCGATCTGTTCTTCAATGGTGACGGCAGACAGCAGTCCGTTAAATCTCAGGTGGACATTCCGGGGAAGATTTCTGAATACTCCCGTTATGGTGTAATTGGAGCCATCCAGTGCTTTCATACTCTTTCCCACCACATCCCGGGTGCCGAAATATTTGCGGGCCATAGACTCGCTCATGACCATGGTATATGGTTCATTGAGTGCTGTTTCAGGATCTCCCGTAATGAAAGGAAGCGTAAAAACCTTGAATATGGTGGAATCGGCCCACATCACGCTGTCTTCCTTGAATGTATCCTCGCCCTGTTCGAAATAAAGGTCACGCTGGGGCAGGATCCGGGCAAATTCTTCAATCTCAGGATATTCATCATGAAGGGTGGGGGCCAGGGGGATCTGTACAATGGCGGTAAGATCTCTTTTTTCGTTGATGAAAAAATCCCCTTCCAGCCGGTAGATCCTCTCGAAATTCTCGTTTTGCCTGTCATAGGTGAGCTGATCCCTGACGTAAATAAAGATCAGAATTGATGCGGTGATCCCAATCGCAAGGCCCAGCAGGTTCAGAATAAAGAAAAACTTATCCCTCACCGCATAGCGAATGAGAGCCAAAAAGTAATTTTTGAGCAGTGACATGAAATTTGTAAGTCAATTGTAATGCCAAACGATTCAAACTTCATAAAATCAGGAGGGTAATAATTTTTGTAAATTCCTGAAAATGTTCGTTTTCGTTTCAGCAGTGTACGATTCCGGTCAATGTTACTTCAAAAGCATCCACTCCGATCATGTAGGTACAGGACTTTAAAGAATGCCTCTTAAAATATTTTGCTACTTTTACAGTGCTCCTCTCTCCTCAGCAATTATGTGTATGGGTAAACTGATTTTCTTTGTTGACGACGACAAAATGATCCTTAACCTTTTGGAGTATACCTTTCAAAGCAGGGAGGATTATCATGTGATTACCTTTTATACAGGTGAACAGTGTCTTGAAAGCCTTCACCGGCAACCTGATCTGATCGTACTGGATCATGTACTGGGAGGCCCGGATGAAGAACGGTTGAACGGGTTACAAACATTAATAGAGATCAGAAAGGTCAATGCTGATGTTCCGGTGGTTATTCTTACCGGTCAGGGTGATGATGAACTGCTGGTCGATTTTATGGAACAAGGTGCCAACAGGTACCTGACCAAAGATGATTTTTTCATTGATTCCCTGATCGAGACCATCCAACAGATGGTAGGTCCGAAGTCCTGACTTTAATCCGCTAACAGTCACGAATGAAAGGACAGATTTTGTTTTTTTATACGAGATAAATTTATACTTTTGCACACCCAAAATGAGGAATTGTGAAAAAGGTTGATTCATATATTGTCAGATTGTCGGGATTGGGTGAAGGGGAGCACGATTTTTCATTTAAGCTCGATCGTGATTTTTTTACCTCTTTTGATCAGACAGAAATTGAAAGCGGTGAGGTCCATGCGGCAGTAATCCTGGAAAAAAGTGCAGGTTCCATGGTACTCTGTTTTCATCTGAAAGGGAATGTGGAAGTAGTATGCGACCGTTGCCTGGATCGGTTCATGATACCGATCCGGTCCGATCAGCAGCTGATCCTGAAAAGGGGTGAGAAACCGGGAGAGATCGAAGATGATGTTGTGGTGATAGGAATAGAAGAACACGAAATCGATGTGAGGCAGTACCTGTATGAGTTCCTTATACTGGCATTGCCGGTCAGGCGTGTTCACCCGGATGACGAGAATGGTTTTTCCGGTTGTAATCCGGAAATGATTGAGAAACTGGAGGCCCACCTGGATCGGGAAGATTCCCCGAACGAAGGGACCGATCCCAGGTGGGATGCACTGAAAGAGATCATTGAAAATAATAATTGATTATGGCACATCCGAAAAGAAAAACCTCGAAAACCAGAAGAGATAAAAGAAGGACCCATTATAAAGCAACTGCGCCCACATTGTCCACATGTGCAACAACGGGCACCGTGCATGAGAGGCACCATGCCTACTATGTGGACGGGAACCTTTATTACAAGGGCAAACTGGTTGTCGAAACCGGGGCGGAAATGGAATAGGAAGGGAATCTTTCCTTTCCACTGTAGCTTTGCCTGAAAAGATGAAGGTTCATGGTCATCTTTCATTCCCTTACCGGACGTGGGATCACACAAGGATACCCGTCCGGTTGTTTTATACCCGTATGGTCTTTTTGGTCCCAATTATTCAAAACCTTTTTTCGCAAATGAACGGACATATATATTTTTGTGAATTTTGAACCTTCATCAATTGTAGAAGCAACTAGAAGAACCGGATCAATGAACAAGATTGTCGCAGGAATTACAGGAATTCAAGGTTGGGTACCTGAATACAGGCTCGATAACGAGGAATTGAGTACCATGGTCGAAACAACGGACGAATGGATCATGCAGCGGATCGGTATCAAGGAAAGACGCATTCTGAAGGAAGGTGCCACCTCCGATATGGGAGCCGCTGCCGTAAACGGCCTGCTGAAAAAGACCGGGACCAAACCGGAAGAGATTGAACTGGTTGTCTGCGCCACCGTTACTTCCGATTATCATTTTCCTTCCACTGCCAACCTGATCAGCGAAAAAGTGGGAATGAAAAATGCATGGAGTTTTGATCTTTCAGCGGCCTGCTCGGGGTTTCTCTTTGGTTTGCAGACCGCTGCTCAGTTTGTCCAGTCGGGGACCCACCGAAAGGTGATTTTGGTTGGAACCGACATGATGTCGGCCATTACTGACTACACGGACAGGACCACCTGCCCGCTTTTCGGGGATGCAGCAGGGGCCGTGCTGCTGGAACCGGTGGATGAAGAACTGGGGATACGGGATGCCATTCTGGAGGTGGATGGCAGCGGAGTACAATATCTTCATATGAAAGCGGGAGGATCGGCCCGTCCCCCGTCCCATGAAACCGTTGAGGCCCGGGAGCATTTCGTTTACCAGGAAGGACAGGCCGTGTTCAAGGTGGCTGTATCAAAAATGGCCGATGTTTCCATTGAGCTCATGAAAAGACATCAACTCAAACCGGAAGATCTGGACTGGCTGGTGCCGCATCAGGCAAATATGCGGATCATCGAGGCGGTGGCACGCCGGATGGGGATTCCCAAAGAGAGGGTGATGATCAACATAGAAAGGTATGGAAATACCACTGCGGCCACAATACCGTTATGTCTCTGGGAGTGGGAATCAAAGCTGAAAAAGGGGGATAAGCTGATCCTTACAGCCTTCGGAGGAGGATTTACCTGGGGATCCATTTATCTCAAATGGGCATATGACGGGGCAAAATAATAATCATTACTTTTGATAACAAAACAGGCTATGGCAAAGAGCGACGAAGCTGAAAGCACCAACAAGATCAACATGATCGGAGTGGGAACAACCATTGAGGGAAATCTTACTTCAAATGAAAATGTCCGTTTTGACGGGATCCTGAACGGCAATATGTCCACCAAGGGTAAGGTTTTCGTGGGACAGAGCGGAAAGGTATCGGGTGAGATACATTGCAGGAACTGCGAGATAGAAGGTGTGGTGGAAGGGAGACTGGTGGTGGAGGAGCTGCTGTCCCTCCGTTCGGTGGCCAAAGTGTACGGGGATATTAAAACAGGCAAGCTGGCAATTGAACCGGGAGCCATTTTTACGGGTAAATGTGATATGGGTGGAAAAAAAGAGGTCATCTCAGAACAAGGAGCAAAACCTAAAGAAGGATAAAAAAGGCACCTCCGGCCTGAAGACTTTTGCCAGGTACTCCGGAATGGGTTTCCAGATGCTGGCCGTCATCCTGCTTTTTTACTGGGCAGGTTCAAAACTTGACGAGAGAGCTTCCACAGAAAAACCGGTCTACACAGCCATACTCACCCTGCTGGGAGTTTTTGCAGGTCTTTACCTGGCTTTGAAGGATTTTATAGGAAAAAACAATGATTAACCGGATACGCTTTACCTGGCAACTTCTCATCCTGTCTTCGGTTTTCATGATCCTGGGACTTATCTTCCTTTCTCAGGTACGTACCGGATTAACCTTTAATTCTTTTATCATTACCCTTGCGGTTGTCACGGTTATCAACCTGGTTACATATTATGTTATGTCCCTGGGTAGTGAAAAAAGCAGCGGAGGTCAAATGGTATTCATGATGCTGGGAGTTGGGTTTAAATTCCTTTCGTATCTGTTATATTTACTGGTATACTGGCTGGTTATAAAAAATCTGACCGTTCCATTTTTCGTTACATTTTTTGTACTATATTTGGCCTTTACCATATTCTTGGCAGGCCACCTGTTTAAGTTATTTAGGAATAAATAATTGCGCTGATTGTGACCTTAAGAAATTTTGCTGCCGCAGGTATTATCTCTATCATATCTGGCATATCAATCTCGGGTGGTGTTTTACAGGCACAAACCCACCATCCGCAGGGGGAGGAGACGCAGCAGATCCATGATATTTCAAAAACTGAGGATGAGGAATTTCAGGCCAATGAATTTATCATGGATCACATCAAAGATTCCCATGAATGGCATATTCTTACCACGGAGGAAGGAAAGCATGTGAGTGTTTACTTACCCGTGATCCTTTACAGTAGGCACTCAGGATTTCACTGTTTCTTTTCCGGAAAGCTTGCCCACGGGCATACCTACAAAGGGTTCAGGATGGGGCACGGCACAGTGGATGGAAAAGACCTGAAGGGAAAGATCATCGAGGTGGACGAACACGGGGTAATGGTCGAGGAAGGCCTGCCGCTGGATTTCTCCATTACCAAGAATGTGTTCATGATGATGTTGTCGGTGATCATCCTGCTCGTGGTCTTCCTTGGACTGGCCAGGTCCTATAAAAAGAAAGGTATCAGTGAGCCCAAAGGCCTCCAGGGATTTCTGGAGCCGGTGATCGTTTTCATTGAGGAGAACATCGCCATCCCGAACATCGGTGAGGAGAAGTACCACAGGTACATGCCCTATCTGCTGACAGTATTCTTTTTCATCCTGATAAACAACCTGATGGGAATCATCCCGTTTTTTCCTTTCGGGGCCAATGTGACCGGGAACATTGCCGTGACCCTGGTGCTGGCTGCGTTTACCTTACTGATCACAATTTTCAGCGGGAACAAAGATTACTGGCAGCATTTATTCAAACCACCCGGAGTGCCTGTCTGGCTTGCGCCGATCATGTTTCCGGTTGAACTCATCGGGATTTTCACCAAGCCCTTTGCACTGATGATCCGGCTTTTCGCCAACATCACCGCAGGTCACATCATTGTCCTCAGCATGATCGCCATGATCTTTATTTTCAAATCCCTGATCATTTCCGTGCCCTCCATGATCATGGTTGTTTTCATGGATATGATCGAATTACTTGTGGCATTTATACAGGCATATATTTTCACTGTATTAACAGCATTATTTGTTGGATTGGCGATGCCGGAGCATCACCATGATTAATGTTCATTAAAAAAATTATCTAATTATGGAAAATTTATCAGCAATCGGAGCAGCAATTGCAGTGATCGGAGCAGCATGGGGAATCGGACGGATCGGGGCACACGCCATGGATGCCATCGCCCGTCAGCCCGAGGCCGGGGGAAGGATCCAGACCGCAATGATCATTTCGGCAGCTCTTGTTGAAGGTGTTTCATTATTTGCCGTTGTAGTGGCCATGATGGGTATATGATGCATTAACATAAAAAAAGTACAAATGGATCTGATTACACCGGACATCGGTCTGATCTTCTGGTCGACCCTGTTCTTCCTTGTCCTGCTGTTGATCCTGGGCAAATTCGCCTGGCCC
Source organism: Bacteroidota bacterium (assembly GCA_051746185.1). Taxonomy (GTDB): domain Bacteria; phylum Bacteroidota; class Bacteroidia; order Bacteroidales. The sequence goes on along the minus strand of JBNJEV010000001.1, from coordinate 89,878 downwards.
TCGATATTGACAGCCATCAGGATTAGGAATGAGAGCATCCGTAATGCGCTGAATGCGGCGGATAAGGCGAAAAAAGAGATGGCAAAGCTCAAGGCTGAGAACGAACGGATGCTGGAAGAGGCCAGGATCGAGCGGGATGCCCTTCTCAAAGAAGCCAGGCAGGTGAAAGAGCAGTTTATTGCGGATGCCCGCGAGAAAGCCGAAGAGGAGGCTAAAAGGCTTATCAAGAACGCCAGGGAAACCATCCGGGACGAAAGGTCTGCCGCGATCAGAGAAATAAGAGTCCAGATGGCAAAACTTTCTGTAGAGATCGCTGAAAAGATCCTAAGGGAAAAGCTGAAGGATGGTAAAGAACAGAAAAAGCTGATCAATAAGCTGATCAGCGAGGCAGACCTTAATTAACAGGTGATGAATGAAAGCCAGATTTCTGTAAGGTATGCAAAAGCATTGTTCCGGAGTGCGGCGGAAAAGGGATTGCTGGACAGTGTATATGAAGATATGGGGGTACTGGAGGAAACCTACAAACTGGATGATTTCAGGTATATATTGCTGTTGCCTTCCCTGAAGCCCGGCCAGAAAGCGCGGATCGCTGAGTCGGTATTGCGACAATATATCTCTGGTCTTTCGCTTTCGATGATCAACCTGGTGATCAAAAATAAGCGGGAGAAATATCTGCCAGGGATCGTCAGGAATTTCATGGATTTTTACCGGAAAGCAAAAGGGATCCGTTCTGTCAAACTGGTAACCGCACAGCCCGTAGGGGAACCGGTCATGAAAAAGATACAGGACCTTATTGAAAATGCATATGAACTGGAGGTTGAGCTTTCACCGGCGGTTAATGAAAAGATCATCGGGGGATTCATACTGACCATCGAAGACCGCCAGTATGATGCCAGTGTTTCCAGCAGTTTAAAGAACATCAGAAAGAAAATGCTACAAAAAGGTATAGATAAATAAACGCAGCAAAATGACCCAGATCAAACCTTCCGAGGTATCGGAGATATTAAGAAAACAGATAGAGGGAGTTCGAAGTGAAATAGAACTTGAAGAGGTTGGTACGGTCCTCCAGGTGGGTGATGGTATTGCCCGTATTTACGGGCTGAACAGGGTACAGTCCAACGAGCTGATAGAATTTGACAGCGGGGTGAAAGGGATCGTGCTGAACCTGGAGGAGGATAATGTAGGAGCAGTACTCCTTGGTTCAAACGAATTGATCAGGGAAGGTGACACAGTGAAACGGACCAAACGGATCGCTTCCATCATGGTAGGCGAGAACCTGCTGGGGCGGGTGATCAATACCCTGGGTAAACCACTGGACGGCAAAGGTCCCCTTACGGACGATATGATCGAAATGCCCCTGGAAAGGAAAGCGCCCGGGGTGATCTTCCGGCAACCGGTAAATGAACCCATCCAGACTGGCATTAAAGCCATTGATGCGATGATCCCCATCGGAAGGGGACAGCGCGAGCTGATCATAGGTGACAGGCAGACAGGAAAAACGGCCATCGCGGTGGACACGATCATCAACCAGAAGGAGTTTTACGAAAAAGGTGAGCCTGTTTACTGCATCTATGTGGCGATCGGCCAGAAAGGTTCAACGGTAGCGAACATCCAGAAAACACTGGAAGAAGAGGGTGCCATGGAATACACAGTCATCGTTTCGGCCACTGCCTCCGATCCGGCTGCGCTTCAATTCTATGCTCCATTTGCAGGGTGTGCCATCGGGGAGTATTTCAGGGATACCGGAAGAGCGGCTTTGATCATTTACGACGACCTTTCCAAACAGGCGGTTTCCTATCGTGAAGTTTCCCTGCTCCTGAGACGCCCGCCCGGCAGAGAGGCATACCCGGGAGATGTCTTCTATCTTCATTCGCGCCTGTTGGAGCGTGCTGCCAAGATCATCCGGAGCGACGAAATAGCCAGGCGGATGAACGATCTGCCAGAGAGCCTGAAGCCCCTTGTCCATGGGGGAGGATCATTGACCGCACTTCCCATTATCGAAACCCAGGCCGGTGATGTTTCCGCCTATATCCCTACCAATGTGATCTCCATTACCGACGGGCAGATCTTCCTTGAAGCCAATCTTTTCAATGCGGGTATCCGCCCGGCCATTAATGTCGGGATCTCGGTTTCCAGGGTGGGAGGTAACGCCCAGATCAAATCGATGAAGAAAGTTGCGGGAACTTTAAAGCTTGACCAGGCCCAATTCAGGGAACTGGAGGCTTTCACCAAATTCGGATCGGACCTGGATGCTGCCACCCTGGCTGTGCTTGATAAAGGACGAAAGAATGTTGAGATCCTGAAACAGAACCAGTATTCACCCATGCCGGTCGAACAACAGATAGCCATTATCTATTGCGGGACCCTGGGCCTCTTGAGTCGCATCCCGGTCGAAAAAGTCAAAGAGTTCGAGAAGGAATTTCTGGAGTACATGGAATTGAGACATAAGGATACATTAAAAGCTTTGGCGCAGGGCAAGTTGTCGGATGAGATCACAGATACAATACAGGCTGCTGCCGGAGAGGTGATCCATAAATATGAGTGACCGGGTACCGGTTTTAGAATGCCTAGTTTAAAAGAAATAAGGTCAAGACGCGCTTCGGTAATCTCTACCAGGCAGATCACCAGCGCCATGAAAATGGTTGCTGCCGCCAAGTTAAAGAAGGCGCAGGAAGCTATTTTAAGTTTCCGGCCCTATGCTGATAAGCTGAAAGAGATCCTGGACAGTGTTGGCAAAACTCTGAAAGTCGATGAGGAGAATAAATATGCACGGGTCAGGGATAAGCAGCAGATCCTGCTGGTACTGATCACCTCCAACCGTGGTTTGTGCGGGGCGTTCAATACCAATGCGATCAGGGCTGCTGTCCAGAGGGTGCTTACACAATACGCGGATCAATTGCTGGCCAAGCAGGTGGATTTCATTACCATAGGAAAGAAGGGCTATGATTTTCTGCAGAGAAAAGGGTATAACGTCATATTCAACGAAAGCGAGGTATTCGATGAAATGACCTATGAACGGATCTCCCGACTCGCCGAAAAGATCATGAAGCTATATGCCGATGAAAAGTACGATCAGGTGGACATTATATACAATCGCTTCCAGAATGCTGCGACCCAGATTGTTACCGAGGAGCAGTTCCTGCCGATATATAAGGAAGAGATGACCGAAGAATTCACTGCCATATCTCATCTCGATTATATTTTTGAGCCTACCAAGGAGTATATTGTGGAGGTACTGATCCCTCGGTCGCTCAGGCTGCAATGCTACAAGGCGATCCTGGATTCTTATGCATCCGAACTCGGTGCCCGGATGACTGCCATGCACCAGGCGACCGATAATGCCACCGAACTGCTGAAGGAACTGAGCCTTCAGTACAACAAGGCCCGTCAGGCAGCCATCACCAAGGAGATCCTGGAGATCGTCAGCGGTGCCGAGGCATTACGGTCCAAATGATCCCTGCCCCGAGACCATCCCAAAGGGATTGCAGGTGCAAAGCTACTGCAGGGAGATCAGGACCATCACCTTGCCTGTTCCCGAGCTGTGGTGTCCCACTGCCTTTCCGATCACGGCATTACGCCGGCGCTCATTCTCGGCGAGCATCATCTTCAGCTCCTCAAAGTCTTCTGCACGGCTTACATCCAGCAGGCTCCATTTCATGGCGTGCCCCCCGGTGGAGGAGGAGGTGAGCAGGTCTCCCGGCTGGATGGGTCCGTTTTCGTCGGTCACTTTCACCGGGACCCGGCCAGTCAGGGCCAGCCTGGTTGCACTGACCCCGGGGATGCTTTCCCCTGTTTCTTCATCCACCACCAGATCCATGCCCATCACCATGTGAGGATCCGTGGATACCACACCCAGCACCGAGGTCTGATAGGGTTGCTGTGAACGGACGACACTCTCCCGGTTCTCCGGATCGGCAACCAGCACATCCCCCGCCTCTGTGTTGCCGTGGGTGTCATAAATATACTCGGCCACATCGATGAGCCCGCCTGAACGGGTATCGGCATATAAACCATTGTAAGTGCCTCCGGAACCTGAATCATAAAAATATCCGCTAAAATAATTGGCACTCTCATTGTTACGCACTACCTGTGAAATTATGCCGAAATTTGTGCTGGCACTGTTTGCTGATGATGAAATAGCAAAAAGGCTTCCTGCGGCATCAGATGATCGGATATAGGTGCAGCCATTCTTATTGACCCGGAAGGCATCATGGGTGTCAGAGCTGGATGATCCGTTGCCGATCTGGAACAGGGGATCGGTAGGGATCCAGTCATCGGATGTCCCGGCGGATACGTTGTAGGTCCCGATGGCAAAGGAGTTCAGGGATGCGGCACTTGTGTAACGTCCGAAAGCGGTGGCATACTGTCCCTCTGTCTTGTTGGCAAATCCGCCCGCAAAGGAGTAGGGGGCCACAGCCTGGTTGCCGAAACCGACCGCCGTGGAATAGATATCCATGGCATCATTGTATACCCCCACTGCGATCCCGCCGTTCTCGGCCCGGTTCCCGTTACCCACGGCCAGGGAGTATGTACCCAGTGCCTGGTTGTCACGGTCTGCATACAATGGAAGCGTGACAAAGGTCCCTTTCGGTGCCTGGGGTTCTTTGGGCATTTCCAGGTCAGGCTCACCTTTTTTGGGAAAAATCGGGGAGATGATGATAACAGGCATTATGAAATCAAAGCTTTTGTAGTAGTATGCTCCTACAGAGATCGATTTGAGACCGCCTGCCAGGGCGTTGTACCCGATGGCGGTGGAAAGCTGGCCCGAAGCTTCCGTCCCGGTACCTATGGCTACCGAAGAGGATCCGGAAGCCGAAGAGGATGATCCGAGACTGATGGAAGTATCCCCGGAGGCGAATGCATTGGCCCCGATGGCCAGGGAATAGGGATTGCTGGCATTGCTGGAATAGCCCAGGCTGAGTGATCTTAATCCGCCGGCAGTGGATACCATACCCAGTGCCATGGAACGGTCCCCGCTGGCCACTGCCTGGAGGCCGAAGGCATGGGAGTAAAGTCCGCTCGCTTCGGATCTGTAGCCGATGGAGGTGGAATAGTTGGCCAGGGATTCGCTGTAGGTACCCAGTGCCATGGATGAATAACGGCTCGCAACGGAACCCACTCCCATGGCAAAGGATCTGTTTCCCGATGCCACTGCTCCGGAGCCCAGAGCATAGGAGTCTTCGCCCTGAGCGATGCTTTTGTTCCCGAAGGAAGTGGAATAGTCACCCAGCGACATGCTCTGATATCCGAATGCCTGGGAGTAATCGCCCATGGCCACCGATCTGTATCCCATGGCGGTGGAGTTCTGACCCACACTGTCCACCGAACCCACATGGATATTCCCGGCAAGGAAGGCCTCTTTGATCGGGTACCACAGGATCTGGGAATTGTTTTCCACCACATCCACCGAACTTTTTCCGGAGACATTCAGGAACAGGTCATCGGTTAAACCCTTGGACCGGTTATACCCGCCCACGGCAAAACCTCCCTTGACCCCTTTGGCATTTGGATCGGAATCAATGTATACCCTTACACTGTCTGGTGAAACGCGCATATATTCCTGGGTGACTCCTTTGGAACGTTTATATCCACCCACGGCAAATCCTCCTTTCACACCCTTGGTGGAGGCGGTATCCACATAAACCCACACCATGTCCTCATAGACAGCAAACACAGGCTGACCGTCACTACGGCGTACTTCGAACAGCGCCTCTCCGGGCTGTGCATCCCTGGTGGGCTGTATACTGAAATTTCCCGCCGCATGTTTTGCCGAGGTGGCATACTGTGCCAGGGGGACCGTCTGGATAGGAGCTCCTCCCATGTCGATGAACTCTCCTTCACTGTTTATCCACACGCGCAGGAAATAAGATCCGGCGGACCAGTCGATCTCATCAAAAGAAGAAACGGTCCCTGTTTTGTTCTGGGCATCCGGATCTCCCACCGTTAAAGTGAAAAGTCCCAGTGATGTGGTCTGAACCTGATGTTCTTCCTGCCAGACCAACATGCCCTCCATCGTTTCTGAATGAATGGCAATCCGCACACCGAGCTGCTGATCCAACATGGGGCTGCCGAATTGGTTCCTGGCAACAGCCTGATAGGTGAAGCCCTGCTGGGCTTTGAGGGATGGCATTGTGAACATGCCGACGATAAACAATATTCCGGCAAGCCTGGTGATTTGGATTTGTTTCATCAGATCGAAAGTTTTTGTGTTCGTTTTTGTGGATCAATGATCCACCGAGCATCATTTCAGCGGGATAAGTTACTGAAGAAATAAGGTAGAAACAGAATATGTGCGGGCTGAGATATTCACCACCTGTTAATATTCATCCCAGCTTTTGATGGTGATATCCTCAGGTGCTATTTTGCAGATGGCGTAAATGAATGCCGAAGCCAGTCTTGCATTGGTGATCAGGGGAATGTTGAAATCGACCGCTCCCCTTCTGATGCTGTAGTCGTTGGAGAGCTCATGGGAAGTAAGGTCCTTGGGAATGTTCACAACCAGGTCGATCTTTTTGGCTCTCAGATAGTCCATCACATTGGGCTTGCGGTCCTCGTCCGGCCAGGCAAGATCGATGGAGTCGATCCCATTCAGTGCCAGGAACTCATGGGTCCCGTGGGTGGCAAACAACTGATATTGATTATCGACCAGCATTTTGCAGGAGTTGATTAATTCCACCTTGGAACGCATTCCGCCGGTGGAAAGCAGTACATTCTGTTTGGGAAAGGTATAACCCACCGACAGCATAGCCTTTAAAATGGCTTCATAGTAGTTCTCTCCGATACATCCCACCTCACCTGTGGAGGACATGTCCACCCCCAGCACCGGATCGGCCTTTTTGAGCCTGGAGAAGGAAAACTGAGGTGCCTTACAACCAATATAATCCAGGTCGAAAATGGATTTATGGGGTTTTTCAACCGGGATTTTGAGCATGATCTTGGTGGCCTGATCGATCAAATTAGATTTCAGGACCTTGGAAACAAACGGCATGCTTCTCGATGCCCTCAGGTTGCACTCGATAACCTTAATGTCATTGTCCTTTGCCAGAAACTGCATATTGAACGGTCCGGATATTTCCAGTGCGCCGGCCAGTTGTCTGGCAATTTTTTTGATCCTTCGCACCGTCTCAAAGTAGATCTTCTGGGGCGGGAAGACCATCGTGGCATCGCCTGAATGCACTCCGGCAAACTCTACATGTTCAGAGATCGCATAGGAGAACAGTTCCCCTTCCTTCGCCACTGCATCGATCTCGATCTCTTTGGCCTGCTCGATAAACTCTGAAACCACCACCGGGTATTGCTTGGATATCCTGGCGGCCAGGGTAAGGAATCCTTCCAGCTCTTCAGGGTTCGATACCACATTCATGGCTGCGCCCGAAAGCACGTAGGAAGGCCGGACAAGAATGGGATATCCCACTTCCTGCACAAATGCGTAAATCTCTTCCATGCTGCTGAGTTCCTTCCAGCGGGGCTGATCAATGCCCAGCCGGTCAAGCAGCATGGAGAATTTGTGCCTGTTCTCTGCATTGTCGATGGACTCGGCCGAGGTTCCCAGAATATGGACCCCCTGCCTGTGGAGCCGCATGGCAAGGTTATTGGGAATCTGTCCGCCCACAGAGAGGATCAACCCTTTAGGCAACTCCAGCTCATAAATGTCCATGACCCTCTCAAAGGATAACTCGTCGAAATAGAGCCTGTCGCAAACATCATAATCGGTAGAAACCGTTTCCGGGTTGTAGTTGATCATGATCGATCGATAACCCTCTTCATTCACCGTTTTCAATGCATTCACGCTGCACCAGTCAAATTCCACACTGGACCCGATCCGGTATGCTCCCGATCCGAGGACGATCACCGAACGCTGGTCGTGTGAAAAATCGATATCATGTTCACTCCCGCTGTAGGTGAGATACAGGTAATTGGTCCGGGCCGGATATTCGGCCGCCAAAGTGTCAATCTGCTTCACCGAAGGAACAATATTGCGGCCGATCCGGTGTTTTCGAAGTGTAATCATGTTGCGGGTCACATCACCCTTCATGACCAGACGGGCGACCTGGAAATCACTGAATCCTGCCTTTTTGGCCTGGACCAGCAATGAATCCTCCAGCTGGTCCAGTGAGGGGACCTGCTCCAGACGGGACTTCAGATCATGGATATTCTTGAGCTTGACAAGGAACCACCTGTCGATACGGGTAAGCTCATTGATCCGGTCGATGCTGTATCCCTTGTTCATGGCTTTTTCAATGACCAGGATCCTCATGTCGGTAGGTTCCGAAAGTTCGCGGTCGATATCGTCGAAATCGATGTTGTGGTTTCCCACAAAACCATGCAATCCCTGTCCGATCATCCGGATCCCTTTCTGGATGGCTTCCTCGAAGGTACGGCCGATGGCCATTACCTCGCCCACGGATTTCATACTGGAATCGATCAGCTTGGAAACTCCCTGGAATTTATTCAGGTCCCAGCGTGGTATCTTGCAGACAATATAGTCAAGGGCCGGTTCAAAGAACGCGGAAGTGGTTTTGGTAATGGAATTTCGCAGCTGATGCAGTCCGAACCCGAGGGCCAGTTTTGCTGCCACGAAGGCCAGGGGATAACCGGTGGCCTTGCTGGCAAGGGCGGAAGACCGGGACAGCCTGGCATTTACTTCAATGACCCGGTAATCTTCGGAGTTTGGGTCCAGCGCATATTGCACGTTACACTCTCCGATCACCCCGATGTGTCTGATAATATCGATGGATAATTTCCTGAGATGATGGTACTCGCTGTTGGTCAGTGTTTGGGAAGGTGCCACCACGATGCTTTCACCGGTGTGAATTCCCAGGGGATCGAAGTTTTCCATGTTACAGACCGTGATGCAATTGTCGAACCGGTCCCTGACCACTTCATATTCAACCTCTTTCCATCCTTTCAATGATTCTTCCACAAGGATCTGGGGAGAATAGGAAAAAGCCTTTTTTGCCAGTCTGTCCAGTTCATCACTGTTGTAGCAGAATCCGCTTCCCTGGCCGCCCAGGGTATATGCTGCCCGGATGATGATGGGGAATCCAAGTTCTCCGGCTGCCTTGTGGGCCTGATCCACAGAGGTCACCGCGATGCTGCGGGGAGTTTTCACATCGATCTCCTTCAGTTTGCCTACGAAAAGCTCCCTGTCTTCTGTGTCCATGATGGCACGGACCGGCGTTCCCAGAACCTGCACATTGTGCTTTTCCAATACACCTGACCTGAACAGTTCCACGCCGCAATTGAGTGCCGTCTGACCCCCAAAGGCCAGCAGGATCCCGTCGGGATTTTCTTTTTCGATGATTTTTTCAACAAAATACGGAGTGACCGGTAGAAAATAGATCCGGTCGGCAACATCTTCGGAGGTCTGAACGGTGGCAATGTTCGGGTTGATCAATACTGTTTGGATCCCTTCCTCCTGCAATGCTTTGAGGGCCTGGGAGCCGGAATAATCAAATTCACCGGCTTCGCCTATTTTCAAAGCCCCTGATCCGAGGATAATCACTTTTTTGATTGCGTCATTCATCATCACACCCGGGATGTAAAAATAGAAAAAAAGCCGATAGATTTGCAGGATTCGCAGATTAATGTATAAATTTGCAGTATATTTGTATAAATATACAAGAATCATGAAGAACAGGACTGAGCGGTTGATGGAAATCAGGCGGCTCATCAGCCACAGGCACATTTCGAGTCAGGATGAACTGATGAGGCTGCTGGAGAAGCAGGGGTATGAACTGACACAGGCAACCCTCTCGAGGGATCTGAAGTACCTGAAGGTTGCAAAGATGCCTGATGAGAAGACGGGGTATACCTATGTGCTGCCTGAAAGGGAAAGGGAGCAGATAAACATTGCCTCTTCATCGGCCTACGGTTTTGTCTCCATGGATTTTGCACAGGGGATGGCCATTGTGAAGACCCTTCCCGGGCATGCCCAGAGTCTTGCCTATACCCTTGATAACCTGAATGCCTATGAGATCGCGGGGACCGTTGCGGGAGACGATACGATCCTGATCATTCCCAGGGACGGAGTAAGCAGGTCTGATTTGGTCAAACTGCTGAAACTGAAAATACCCGGACTGATCAAACAGCTGGTCAACTGAAATATCAGAAACCATGGAAAAAGATATCATCATCACCATTGCCTCGGAGGAACACCTGGCCTATGTACCTGATATCAAACAGGCATTGATCAAAGCGTCCCGGCAGAAGAATACAGGAATAGCGGTTCGAAGCAGTGACTATCTGACAGCAAAGATCAGGGAGGGAAAATCTGTGATCGCCTATGACAGCAATGGGAACTGGGCCGGTTTCTGTTATATTGAATCCTGGGGGCATAAAAAATTCGTGGCCAACAGCGGGCTGGTCATACCCCCTGATTTTCGGGGAATGGGGCTGGCCGGCGAGATCAAGAAACGGGCACTCGAACTGTCCAAAAAACTGTTCCCCGGAGCAAAACTGTTCGGGCTGACCACCAGCCTGGCAGTGATGAAAATCAACAGCGGACTGGGTTATAAACCGGTTACATTCTCAGAGCTCACCGATGATGAACAGTTCTGGAAGGGATGCGAAACCTGTCCCTATTACGATATCCTGGTAAGGACACGGCGGACCCATTGCCTGTGTACCGCAATGATCCTGGATCCGTCTGAAAAAACCAGAGTAAACGGGAAGCAGCAGAAGACCGGGATGAAAGTGAAGATTAACCACACCTGAGCAGTCAATCAAGATGGAAAAAGAGAAAGTATTATTGGCCTTCAGCGGGGGACTGGACACATCGTTCTGTGCCGTATATCTGGCCAGGGAGAAAGGGATGGAGGTCCATTCAGCCATTGTGAATACCGGCGGATTTGCCGGGCAGGAGCTGGAACAGGTTCAGGACCATGCAAATAAACTGGGGGTCATCTCCCATACTGTCCTGGATATCACCGCTGAATATTATCAGAAATGTCTCCGTTACATGATCTTCGGAAATGTTCTCAGGAACCGCAGTTATCCGCTGTCGGTAAGCTCCGAACGCACCTTCCAGGCCATTGCCCTGGTCAATCATGCAAAAAAGAACGGATTCAACTGTATTGCACACGGTTCCACAGCTGCAGGGAATGACCAGGTACGGTTTGACCTGGTGATCCAGGTGCTGGCACCGGAAATGAAGATCCTCACACCCATTCGGGAGCTGAAGATCTCGCGGGAAGATGAGATCGAATATCTCCGCAGCCAGGGGATCGGGATGAACCGGGAAAAGGTACAGTATTCCATTAACCAGGGGATATGGGGCACCAGCGTGGGGGGAAAGGAGACCCTCAATTCAAAGGATGAATTGCCCGACCAGGCCTATCCCACTGCAGTAACGAAAAGCGGCACCGGAAAGATCAGCATTGAATTCGATATGGGAGAGCCGGTGGGGCTGAATGGCCGGAGACTCGAACCCCTGGTGGTGATCAGGGAACTGGAAAGAATAGCTGATCCGTGGGGAGTGGGAAGGGATGTACATGTGGGGGATACCATCATCGGGATCAAGGGACGGGTCGGGTTTGAAGCCGCGGCAGCACGCATGATCATCGATGCCCATCTGGCCCTTGAAAAACATGTGCTCACCCGTTGGCAGCTCCACTGGAAGGAACAGATCGGGAACTGGTACGGGATGTTCGTGCACGAAGCCCAGTATCTGGAGCCGGTGATGCGGGATCTGGAACAATTCCTGGATTCCTCCCAGAAAAATGTTACCGGGATAGTGACCATCCGGCTGCGGCCCTACCATTTTTCGGTCACCGGCATTGAATCCCCCTTTGATCTGATGAATGCGGAATTCGCTTCCTACGGGGAAATGAACCGGGCCTGGACAGCCGGGGAAGTAGATGGATTTACCAGGATCCTGGGCAACCAGCAGCGAATATGGTATGAAGTCAACGGATCCGGAGAATAAGATATTAAAGAGATGATAAAGCAGCATAATAAAATCGGGATCATCGGTGCAGGAAACATCGGCAGTGCCATTGCGAAGGGACTGGTGGAATATACCGGGATCAGGCCTTCGGAGATTTTCCTTTCCCGCAAACGAACTGACCTGTTGTCGGAACAAAAAAAACTTGGATACCGGGTAACAGACAACGAAACGCTTGTATCCGAGTGTGATGTGATCATTCTCTGTGTTTTGCCGGGACAGGCGGAAGAGATCCTCAGGAACCTGGGCCATTTACTGGCAAAAGAACAGATCCTCATCAGTGTGGTGGCTGCTGTGACCATCCAGGAGATCCTGCAGTGGACGGGACAGTCTCTTCCCGTGACCAGGATCATGCCTAATACCGCCGTAGAATATGGTGCTTCCATGACCTGTATCGCCGGACAGGATGAGGCGGCCATTGCACTCACCGGGGATCTGTTTGAGCCCATGGGAGAGACCATGGTCATCAAAGAGCAACTCATGCCGGCGGCCACCATCCTGGCGGCATGCGGGATCGCTTTTTTCCTGCGGGTGATCCGGGCTGTTTCACAGGGGGGGATCCAGATAGGATTTCATGCCGGGGAAGCAGGGCTGATCGCTGCGCAGACGGCCAGGGGAGCAGCAGAATTGCTCAGGAAAACCAAACACCATCCGGAAACGGAGATCGACCGGGTGACCACACCCATGGGGTGTACCATTGCCGGACTCAACGAGATGGAACATTTTGGGCTGAGCTCGGCAATGATCAGAGGGATTATCAAATCCTATTCCGGGATCAGCGATCTGAAATGAAGACTGAAGCCACATACAGGAAGCTGCTGACCGACATGCTGGCCATTCCTGCGCACAGCAGGGAAGAACACAAGAGGGCCGATTTTCTGGAAACGTTTCTTGAAAGCTGCGGACTGAGTGTTATCCGGAAACACAACAACCTGTTGGTGGGACAAACGGCACAGCAGGAAAGCGGCGCACAGAAATGGGAAAAAGAACGGCTTCGGATCCTGATGAATTCCCATATGGATACGGTGGCTCCCGTGGACGGATGGAAAAGCAATCCTTATCAGCCGGAGCTGCGTGCCGACCGGATCACCGGCCTGGGAAGCAATGATGCAGGTGCCTCGGTGGTCACCCTGATCGCTACCTATCGGGAGCTGTGCAAACAGATTGAGGATGAGATAGAACTGTTTTTGCTGATCAGTGCAGAGGAAGAAGTGTCGGGGTCCCGCGGGATTTCTGCCATCCTTCCCATGGTGGGTACATTGGATGGTGCGATCGTGGGAGAACCAACGGGAATGCAGCCTGCAGTGGCGGAGCGGGGATTGATGGTGCTGGACGGAACGGTACGGGGAAAGGCAGGACATGCTGCCCGCGGAGAAGGAGAAAACGCCATCTACAAAGCCATGAATGACATACAATCCATAGCCGGGTTGAGCTACGAAAAAAAGTCACACTGGCTTCCTGATCCTGGAGCACAGGTTACCATGATCACAGCGGGAACCAGCCACAATGTGGTTCCCGATCTTTGCACGTATGTGGTGGATGTGAGAAGCAACGACCGTTATAAAAACCGGGAAATGCTGGAGCTGATCCGAAAGGTTTGCCTGGCCGGGCTGACCCCCCGCTCCACCAGGCTGGAGCCTTCTTTCCTCGATACAGATCATTTTTTTATGGAAGCCATTCAGAGATGCGAACTCAGACCATACGGTTCTTCCACATTGTCGGACATGGCGCTGATTCCCTTTCCTGCCATGAAGATGGGTCCCGGAGACCCGGTCCGTTCCCATACGGCGGAAGAATTTATCCTGACCGGTGAAATCAATGCGGGTATTTCGGGATACAGGAGACTGCTGCTGACCATCTATGAGATGGCCCGCAGCCGGGAAAAACTTAAGGGTAAAAATCATGAAGCTCTGGGATAAAGATATTTCCACCGAACAGCGGATCCTCGCATTCACCATCGGGAAGGATCCTGAATATGACCTTCAGCTTGCACCCTATGATGTGGCCGGTTCCATGGCCCATGCCATCATGCTGGAGAAGTCGGGACTGATCAGCCGGGAGGAAGGAAAAAGGCTGCTATCCGAATTGTCCGGTTTATATGACCGGGCGCTGGAGGGGGAACTTGAAATGCAGGATGGGGTTGAAGATATCCATTCGCAGGTGGAAATGATGCTTACCGATGCACTGGGTGACCTGGGCAAAAAGATCCATACCGGGAGGTCCAGGAACGACCAGGTAATGTTGGATATCAAGCTCTACCTGCGGGACGAGATCAGGGATCTGGCCGGAAAGGTCTTTTCGCTGGGAGAGGTGCTTGCCGGACAGGCTGATACTTACCGGGAAGTACTGATGCCGGGATATACACATATGCAGGTGGCCATGCCTTCCTCTTTCGGTCTCTGGTTCGGTGCTTATGCCGAAGCACTTGCAGATGACCTGCGATTCATGAACGGGATCCATGAGGTGATCAATCAGAATCCGCTGGGGACTGCAGCGGGTTTCGGGTCCTCGTTTCCGGTGGACCGGAAGCTGACCACCGGGTTGCTGGGATTTGAAGACATGCACATCAGTTCGGTGAATGCCCAGATCAGCAGGGGAAAGACAGAGTGGTACCTGGCTTCGGGGATCAGCGCGGTGGCTTCCACACTGGCCCGCCTGGCCATGGATGCGGTGTTGTTCATGGGGCAGAATTTCAATTTCATTTCCCTGCCGGCAGAGCTCACCACCGGTTCAAGTATTATGCCCCATAAAAAAAACCCGGATGTCCTGGAACTGATCAGGGCCCGATCCAACCGGCTGGGGCACCTTCCCTCGGAGATCAATGCGGTGATTTCCAATCTCATTTCAGGATACCACAGGGATTTCCAGATCCTGAAAGAGATTCTGCATCCAGCCATCGGGGAGCTGAAGAATTGTCTGGTCATGATGCATTACGTCATGGAGAAGGTGACGGTGAACAGGAACATCCTGGATGAAAAGACCTATCAGTATATTGATTCCGTAGAGGAGGTGAACAGGAAGGTCCGGCAGGGGACCTCTTTCAGGGATGCCTACAGGGAAGTAGCGTCGGAAATAGACAAGGGCCGTTACAGGCCCAACCGGGAGTATGCCTATACTCATCTTGGAAGTATAGGGAATCCCGGTATCAGCGAGATACGGACGAAGCTGGAAAAGGCATTTGATTCCTTCCGCTTCGTCGACACTTCTCAAATCATTCATGCATTGAAAACCCATTACAGAACATTATGACACACAGAAAATATCTTAAAAAGAAAAAAAAGATCGTACTCAAGGTGGGCACCAGCCTGCTGACTTATGACAACGGGAAAATGAACCTCCAGCGAATGGAAAGACTGGTCAGGGCCATGGCCGACCTCCACAACAGCGGAAAAGAATTGATCCTGGTCTCATCCGGGGCTGTGGGTATGGGAGTGGGTATGCTGGGCCTTGAAGAAAAGCCTGGTGATCTGGTGACAAAACAGGCACTGGCGGCCATAGGACAGGCGGGGCTTATCAGGCTGTACCAGAAATTTTTTGATGAGTATCACAAGACGGTGGCGCAGGTCCTGCTGACCAAGGACGGGATCGAGAATACCGTCCGCAGGAGAAATGCAAGAAATACCCTGTTCCGGCTGATCAGCATGGGGATCATCCCGGTGGTGAATGAAAATGATACGGTCAGTACCGATGAAATGGAATTCGGTGATAATGATACCCTGTCTGCAGCAGTGGCCACCCTGGTCCATGCAGATTTGCTGATGATTCTGACAGACACCGATGGGGTGTTTACTTCAGATCCCCACCAGGATCAATCGGCCCGGAAAGTGCCCAAGGTAATGAAGGCAAGCGATGACCTGAAGGATGTGGAAGTGTTCGGATCCTCAAAGATGGGATCGGGAGGCATGGCCTCCAAGGTTACGGCAGCCGAATTGTGCCGTGAACATAACATCGATGTTGTGATCGCTGACGGAACCGATCCTTCCAATATACTGGATGTACTGGAGGGAAAAGATGTGGGGACTTTCTTTGTGAGCGAGGCCACACAGGCCGGCACTGACAAATTCATACAGGTGGAAAGGTGAACATCAGGATGCATTCCGGCTGGAGAATCAATCAGAAAGCACCGGATCCATGATACAAAAAACCCCAAAATGAAAGATTATGAAGGAACTGAATGAGATAGGTATAAAAGCCGTACAGGCCTCGCGTGAGCTGGCCAGCCTTACCACTGACAGAAAGAACCGGATACTGATGCAGGCCGCCGACCTGCTGGAACAGTACACCGCCATCATTCTGGAGGCCAACAGGAAGGATCTGGAACAGGGAGAGGAGATGGGATTGCAGGGTGCCATTGTGGACAGGCTCAGTCTTTCTGAGGAAAGGGTGGCGGGGATTGCACAGGGTCTGAGAGAGATCGTCCAGCTGGAGGATCCCATCGGAGAGATCGAGGAGATGAAAAAGCGGCCTAACGGGCTGCTCATCGGGAAGAAGAGAGTCCCGCTGGGCGTGGTAGGAGTGATCTATGAGTCCCGGCCCAATGTAACTGCCGATGTGGCAGGACTATGCATCAAAACCGGAAATGTATGTGTGCTCAGGGGAGGCAAAGAAGCATTTCAGTCCAATCAGGCCATTGTAAAGGTCTTCCATGAGGCCATTGAAGGGCTGGGGATGAATCCGGACATGGTCCAGCTGGTCCAGGACACATCCAGGGAGAGTTCGGTGGCCATGATGAAACTGGACGCTTACCTGGACATCCTCATTCCCCGCGGGGGTGCCGGATTGATCAAAGCGGTGGTACAGAACAGCACGGTACCGGTCATTGAAACGGGAGTGGGGAATTGTCATGTGTATGTGGACGAATTCGCCGATCCGGAAAAAGCCGTTTCCATTGTTTACAATGCCAAGACCCATCGTCCGGGTGTGTGCAATGCTGCCGAAAGTCTGCTGGTGCACGAAAAAATAGCAGATCAACTGCTTCCTGCCATAGGAAGTGCACTTGAACAGGCAGGGGTGGAGATCCGCGGGGATGAAACGACCTGCCGGCTGATCCCCCGTGCGGTGAAAGCAACCGAAGAAGACTGGTCTGCAGAATACCTGGACCTGGTGATCAGCTCGAAGGTGGTGGACTCGGTGGAAGCCGCTGTGGAGCATATCAACCGGTACGGGTCCATGCATTCGGAGAGCATTGTGACGGAGAATTACACCCACGCCCAGTATTTCCTGGACAGGGTGGATGCGGCAGCCGTCTATGTCAATGCATCCACCCGGTTCACCGACGGATTCGAATTCGGATACGGGGCCGAAATCGGGATCAGCACGCAGAAGCTTCATGCCCGTGGCCCTATGGGGCTCAGGGAGCTCACCACCAGCAAATATGTGATCTACGGGGACGGTCAGATCAGATGAGGCTTACCCCTGGCTGGCTCTGATGTTGTCCAGGAAAAGGTCGAACAGGTAGGCCGTATCGGTGGGGCCTCCTGAGGCCTCGGGATGGAACTGGGTGGAAAAGAATGGTTTTTCCAGGTGTTTCATCCCTTCGTTGGTATGGTCGTTCAGGTTGATAAACAGGGGTTCCCATCCCCCGGGCAGGGTTTCGTTGTCGATGGCAAAACCGTGATTCTGGGAAGTGATGAATGCCCTGTCGGTTCCCGCCTCCAGGACGGGCTGGTTGTGACTGCGGTGACCGTACTTCAGCTTGTAGGTATCAGCCCCCGCGGCAAGGGCCATCAGCTGGTTCCCCAGGCAGATCCCGAAGATCGGCTTTTCCGATTCGAAGCACCGGGAAAGGGTCCGGATGGTGGCGGTACACTGCTTCGGATCGCCCGGGCCGTTGGTAATGAACAATCCGTCATATTCCTCCGCGCTGATATCATGATCCCAGGGCACCCGGATCACCGTGGTGTCCCTTTCCAGGAGATACCGGATGATGTTGTATTTCACCCCGCAGTCGAGCAGCAGGATCCTGTATCTTCCATTGCCGTAGATCTTTTTTTCACCGGTGCTCACCTGTGCCACCAGGTTTTCTTTGTTGGGATCATAGGTTTCAGGTTCGCGGTCCCCGGATATTACCTTTCCCAGCATGGATCCTTTTTCCCGGAGCAGTTTGGTGATCAGGCGGGTATCCACATCGAAGATCCCGGGGACCCGGTGCTGTTTCAGCCAGTCACCCAGGCTTTGCCGGGCATTCCAGTGGGAATATTCCGCTGAATAATCAGAGATGACCAGGGCCGAGATATGCAGCCTGTCAGATTCAAAGAATTTGTAGAGATCGTTTTCGGAATCTTCCCGGGGGACTCCGTAGTTCCCAACGATGGGATAGGTGAGTACCAGGATCTGTCCCCTGTAGGAAGGATCGGTCAGGCTTTCCGGGTACCCGGTCATCGCTGTATTGAATACCACTTCACCGGCAACGCTTCCTTCGTGCCCGAATGATTTTCCATGGAACGTTGAACCGTCCTCCAGGGTGAGTATGATGGGTTTAAATTCCATAAAGAACGGATATTTCAGGATTCGTGTCTGATCAGGTTATTGATGATATGCTCGGCCTGCTCGGGGGAGATACGCTTGGCAACGATTTCCTTATCCCGGTCAAGGATCATCAGGAAGGGATAGGCCTGCAGGTTGTAGAGTCTCCGGAACTCATTGCTGTAAGGGCTCCAGCAGTTGATCCAGTCATACATCCTGTGTTCATTGATATAATCTACCCATTTTTCTTTTCCCTCGACGGAATTGATCACGTGCACGGAAATGACTTCCACACCCTTTTCCTTCAGCCTGGAATATATCTCATGGAGGGCCGGGGTGGTCGTTTTGCAGTGACCGCAATCCACTTCCCAGAAATAGAGAATGGTGTACCTGGCATCGATATCGTGTATGAAAAAATCATTTCCGATATGCGGATCGCGCTTGATGGCGGTATCCAGGGCCGCCATCTCAAAATGCTCCGGAGGGATCTTCCGCATGATCAGATTGGGGGCTTTCTGTCCGATCAGGGTGGGTTTGTTCTGTTCCAGGTTCTCCTTCAGCTTGGTGATAAAATCAGCACTGCTCCAAATGGCATCGGGAATGTAGTAGTGCTCGGCGATATGGAAATAGACCACATCCATCCCCATGTACTTGCTCTCGGCAAAATGGTTGAAAAGCGTGATGAGCATATACCGGTAAAGATCCTCGTGACCGCGGGCACCCTGCAGCAGATAATCCACCGCGACAATCAGTGAATCCGGATGCTGTGTCACTGCCCGGGTAATGTAGCTTTGGATCTTGTTCTCGTAAATGGGTGTATGCAATAACCGGATGTCAAACGGATCGAACCGGTCAAAATAGTGGTCCCTGTAATAGAAAAAACGGACCGAATCATCGTGTCTTTTATTTCCGTTCAGCATTTCCTCGGGAGGGACAGGTTCCCGGGCGGCCCCTATGAAATCGCTGACAAAGAGATCCTTATGCCGGGATTCGATATGGTCCATGTAGGATTCCATTTCCCTGTTGATCTCCTTGATCTTCTCCCTGGCCCTGGCAGATTCGTCCTTATCCGGATTGTTTTCCAGAAGGGACTGCTGCTGTTCCAGTTCCTTTCTTTTTCTCTGCAGGTAATCCTTATAGTCCTGAAAGATCCTGTTGTTCTCCGATCCTTCAAATTCCAGTGCTGCCAGATCGGCCGTATCGGCCCGTATGGAAAGCGTCTGGTCCCGGCCCAGAAGGAAATCAAAATGGTATTCGGGACTGAAGAAGATCAGGTAGAGTCCCCCGTCAAACATCTCCGGTCCTTCGAATACACCCTCCCCGTTCCGGTCAAGCACCAGGGTGTCCACGGGGATCATCCTGGATGTGAAATACTCACCCAGGATCAGGGTATCATTGGAAAGCCCATCCAATGTTATTTCAATGCGGTAACCCTGTCCGGACAACCAGGTAAACCCGGAAAAAAGCAAACCGGTCAAAACTGCGATTAATCCTTTTATAACCTTCATTCGACGCTCCTTTTTCAAACGGTCAAAGTTAATGATTCTATTTTAAAACATATTGTTCAATCTGCGTGCCATTGTTGAGGTGAAATTGATTAAATTGTTCCTTTCTAACCCGCCAAATATCGGATATACAATGTATACACTGCTTGAAGCTCAAAACCTGGTCGAAAGGCACATCCAGACCGTTTCCATTCCGGACGATCCTCCGGAACTGTATGAGCCTGTAAAATATATGTTATCCATGGGAGGGAAACGGATCAGGCCCGCCCTGGTCCTTCTGGCCTGCGATCTCTATTCAGGAGGGATCGAATCTGCGCTCATGCCGGCCCTGGCCATTGAAGTATTTCACAATTTTACCCTGCTGCATGATGATATCATGGACCGTTCGGAATTGCGAAGGGGCAATCCCACGGTACATGTAAAATACAATAAAAATGTAGCCATCCTTTCGGGGGATGTGATGTCCATCCTGGCAAGCAGGTTTATGAACCAGGCTCCCGGGGTTGTACTGAATACGGTTCATGATGTTTTTACAAGGACCGCCATGCAGGTCTGCGAGGGACAGCAGATCGATATGAATTTCGAAGAGCGGCTTACGGTTTCAGAGGAAGAGTATTTGAATATGATCGAATTAAAGACCGCAGTACTGATCGCGGCAAGTTTGAAGATCGGCGCGATCCTCGGAGGCTCTTCCCAGAAAGATGCGGAAGATCTGTATGATTTCGGGAGAAACCTGGGGATTGCTTTCCAGATCCAGGATGATCTGCTGGATACATACGGAGATCCTGATGAAACCGGAAAGAAAGTGGGGACGGACATTGTCGATAATAAGAAGACATTATTGATGATCAAGGCACTGGAGCATGCCGGTGCATCCCGGAAAGAAGAACTTACCGGATGGCTTGGCCGGAAAGAGTTCAATCCTGAAGAGAAGATCCGGGCGGTAAAGGCGATTTTTGATGCGCTGAATGTAAAAAAACTGACCGAAGAAAAGATCAGGGATTTCTATAAGACCGCACTTGCCAATTTAAAGCACCTCAACAGGCCGGAAGACCGGAAATCTGAATTATATAAATTCGCCTCATTTCTGATGAACCGGAAACAGTAGACCTTTACCGGGAAAAGGGAAGGATGCTTTCGCCGGTAATGCCGAGTTCCATCATCAGTTCGTCCTGGCCGTAATTCTGCAGAAGGAGTTTCATCTCTTCTATCTGGAAAATCACTTCGTTGATCGTGCCCTGGATGGATGCCCTGTGCCTGGGCTTCATTGAATTGTAATAATTG
This sequence comes from Bacteroidota bacterium, assembly GCA_051746185.1. Lineage (GTDB taxonomy): Bacteria > Bacteroidota > Bacteroidia > Bacteroidales. Next base: position 68,680 of record JBNJEV010000001.1, on the reverse strand, counting down.
TATTCATGAGCGAGTACCCTGTAATACTCCGTGAGGATCCGGTTGCCTTTTTCCATTTCTCCGCAGAGATAATAGGCTTCAATGATCCCCGGATGATGAATGATCCCGCCATCCCCGTCGGGAATGGTAATTCCTGTGATGTACTGATCATAGGGGACCACCCGGGATGGTGCCAGTTCCATACAGTAGTCCAGCACTTCGATGGCTTTTTCCTGCTTCCCCTCTTCCAGCAGCCGGAGGGCAAGCCTGGTATGAATGTTCCTGAAACGGATCACTGAAAGGGTCCTGAGGCTATAATAGTCCAGCAGCACATCCCGCTTTTCCATCCCTCCCCAGGTGTAGGTATGCATCAGCCTGTCATACAGGGTATCCGTATCCACACTTCCCATTTCAATGATGCTTTCATATGGAGTTTGGATGGGGACCACCCTGTAGGCGAGTCCTTCCAGCCTGTAATATTCCTCCAGGCCGAGGGATCCCTCGAACCCGCCTGATGTATAGTAAATGGGACGTTCCCACTGGTTGGTCCCGAGAATATCCAGCTGTGCCATTCCACCTTTCATGATCTGGTCATTGGGGGCCAGCTGCAGACGGATCTCGCTGACGATGCTTTTGGCCTCATCCGGGGCAACTGTTCCTGTGGAGATCACTCCTGCAGAATCGACAGGAAGCACCAGTTTGTGGGTGGGAATATAGTCCGCCTGTTGCCTGTTTCTGAGGGGTATTTTCGTTCTCGGATCATCACTTCTGACAAAAGTGAGCATATAGTCAAAAGTAGCCCACCTTTCATGTTCCCTGACATACAGGGAATTATTGACTCCCAGATCATATTTGGCCTGGGGGAGTGTGAACGGTAATGGTTCGGAATCATAGTTCTGCCATCTCATCTGCTCTATGTACCAGTGCATATTGAGCAACATCATATTGACAATGCGTACATCTTCCCTGATACCTTCCACGTCCTGCGTGTACCAGAGGGGAAATGTATCATTGTCGCCCACAGTATAAAGGATGGCATCCTGATCGCATGAATTGAGATAATTGCGGGCTATGTCCCTGGCCGTATATTTTTCCGAACGGTCATGGTCATCCCAGTTTTCCACCGCCATCAGCACCGGTACAGCCAGCAGTGAGACGCCCGCAGCCAGGAGGGCTGAGAGTTTTTTTCTGATCCCGGACTGCAGGATCTGGTATATTCCCGCAACACCCATCCCAATCCAGATGCTGAAGGCATAAAAGGATCCCGCGTAAGCATAGTCCCTTTCCCTGGGCTGGTAGGGTGTCTGATTCAGGTAGATCACAATGGCAATTCCGGTAAGGATGAACAGACTCATCACCACCCAGAAATCACGTACGTGTTTGTCCAGGTGGTAAAACAGTCCCACCAGACCCAGCAGCAAGGGAAGGAAATAGTATTTGTTCCGGGCGGGATGATTCCTCATCCGTTCAGGGAGATTGGTCTGGGGACCCAGTCGTGCGGCATCGATGGGTCTGATGCCGCTGAGCCAGTTCCCGTTGATCACATTCCCGTGACCCTGGATGTCGTTCTGTCGTCCCACGAAATTCCACATAAAGTATCTGAAATACATATGTCCCAGCTGGTATCTGAAAAGGAATTCCAGGTTGTCAAGATATGTGGGATTCTGAGGATCTTTGATGGTCCCGAAATCAATGTAGGCCTGCCTGTGATCAGATTCCCTGCTGTAGATCCGGGGCAGGAAAACTTTGCTTCCTCCCATGATCAGTTCGGGTTTCCGGTAGGCGATCTCATACCGGTTTTCCTCCTTGTTCAGGGTATAGACCGGTTTTTCATATTCAATGTCTTCCACTTCCGCATTGTACAGATAACCCCTGACCAGGGGACGGTCACCGTATTGTTCCCGGTTCAGGTAAGACAGCAGTGCGAACACATTATCAGGCCGGTTCTCGTTCATGGGCGGACTTGCAAGGGACCGGATCACGATCAGGGCATAGGAAGAATAGCCGATGATGATCACTGTAATACAGACAAATACAGTATTCCAGAGCACATTTTTTTTCAGGTACTGGGTCCTGTATATCCCATAGATCAGTAAACCCAGCAGCAGGGCCACATAAATGACCACTCCCGTATTGTAATGGAGCCCGATGGAATTGGTAAAGAATTTTTCCACCACCGATGCAAGTTTCACGATCCCCGGAATGATCCCGTACATGATGAACAACAGAATGATCACCGAGATGGCAACCGCATAGATCACCCCTTTTCTGGTGACAGGGTGCTTCCTGAAGTAGTAAACCAGGACAATGGCAGGAATGGCCAGCAGGTTCAAAAGATGTACCCCTATGGAAAGCCCGATGAGGTATGCGATCAATACAAGCCACCTGTTGGCCCCGGGCTGATCCGCCACGTTCTCCCATTTGAGGATGGCCCAGAACACCACCGCGGTAAAAAGGGAAGAGGTCGCATATACCTCGCCTTCCACGGCAGAGAACCAGAAAGTATCCGAAAATGTATATGTCATGGCACCCACAAAGGCGCTACCCAGCAGGACAATCCGGTGTGCCCCGGAGACCTCTCCTGACGGATCGGAAAGGATCTTTCTCAGGAGATGCGAAATGGTCCAGAAAAGGAACATGATGGTAAAAGCGCTGGCAAAAGCGGATACTGCATTGACCATCATGGCCACATTTTCAGGATTGCCTGCAAAAAGTGAAAAAATCCGGCTGATGATCATCCAGAAAGGGGCACCGGGCGGGTGACCCACCTGGAGCTTATAAGCACTGGCAATGAATTCTCCGCAGTCCCACAGGCTGACCGTTGGTTCAAGGGTAAGGAGATAAACAACCAGGGCAATGGCGAAGCTGATCCAGCCCAGAAGGAGGTTCAGTTTTTTCAATGTCATAGGAATTCACTGGTCACTAAGCCTGTTGGCTGGCACGAATTTAATGCTTTTTTCCCACCCGGCATAAAAAACAATTATTCCGGTTTAAAATTGAAAAATGTTGGCAGATATAGAAATGGAACCTATATTTGTGGTTCACATATTCCATGTGTCATGTCTGTAAAAGGAATGAACGATCTGGACCTTACTTTCTATACCGATTACCCCGAATTTGAATACGAATACGCCAGCATCAAGGAACCGAAAACTTTACCACCGGAAAAACAAACCCTTACGGTAGGACTGGATCACAGGAAGATGGATGGTGCCCTGATCACCTATATCACAGGATTTGTAGGCAAAAGGATCGATCTGATCAAGATCGAGGAAGAGTTGCAGGGTGTCTGCCATACCTGCGGTTCTTCCCGGATGTATGACATTGTACTGAAAGGAGATGTGAGGAAGCGTGCTTTTGTTTATTTACGTTCGAGCGGTTACCGGGTAAGATTTGCTGAAAACTAACCACTCCATATATCACCACTATAAGAAAGGCAGGGTGTTCCTCATCCTGCTTTTATTTATTTCGGCCGGACTGAACGCGCAGTTTTATGAATACGGACAGGATGCCGGAAGCCTGAAATGGGAAGTATTCAAAACGCCCCATTACCAGGTGATTTATCCGCGGGGAGTGGACAGCGTGGCCCAGGCTTTCGCAGACAGGCTGGAATATTTCTATCCCCATCTGGGAGAGCCGCTGGACCACCGGCACCGGTTCATACCCGTGATCATACACAATGAATCGAGCTTTTCCAACGGAGTGTTCGTATGGGCTCCGAAGCGACTGGAGATCTTTACCAATCCGGATCCCAACGGTTATCCCCAGGACTGGCTGACGCAGCTCGCCCTCCATGAGGGCAGGCATGCGGTGCAGATCGACAAACTCAACCAGGGAATTACCCGGGTGCTCTCCTATATCGGTGGCGAACAGGCAGTGGGCGCCGTGGCAGGATTCCTTCCTTACTGGTACCTGGAGGGTGATGCGGTTGATGCGGAAACCCGGCTGTCCAGAACCGGCAGGGGAAGGCAACCGTCATTTGAGCAGGAATTGAAAGCCCAGATGCTGGGAGGAGGAAAGATGTACAGTTTTTCGAAAGCCACCATGGGTTCCTACAGGAACTTTGTCCCGGACCATTACCGGCTGGGGTATTTGATGGTGCGGCACGGACGTAGGAATTACGGAGACCGGTTCTGGATCGATTTCCAGAACTATGCGGCTCGCAGACCCTACCTGGTGAGCCCCACCTTCTTCAGCATGAGAAAGTATGGTCTGAGATCCAAGGGGCATTTCTACCGGAATGCTTTGAACGAATACAGGCAACACTGGGCTGAAACCGCAAAAGGGCGTACCCTTACTCCGGTGGAGACCTGGAATGACAGCAGCCGTCATTATACCCGTTATACGTTTCCCCATTTTATTTCCCCTTCGATGCTGTGTGTCTACAAAAGAGGGATGGATCAGATACCGGAATTCGTTTTCCTGGGAAAAAATGGAGAGGAAAAACGCATTTTCAGGCCCGGATACCTCAGCTCGGGAAGGGTCTCCTGTTCGGGAACACATCTCATATGGGACGAATTCGTTCCGGATCTCAGATGGAGCAACCGGAACTATTCCGTGATCAGGAGCTATGAAATGGCCACAGGAAGGGTAAAGAATTTGGGACGAAAGACCAGGTACTATTCGCCGTCTGTTTCGAAGGATGGTTCGCAGATCGCGGCGATCGAGCAGTCCGGGAAACAACGCTTCAGTCTAGTGATCCTGAACCTGAATGGAAAAAAGACCGGATCGGTACCTTCTCCGGAAAACCGGTTCATTCAGCATCCTGCATGGATGGAGAACGATACCGCAGTGGTGGTCACACTGAACAATGAGGACGGGAAATTCCTTTACCGGTACAGCCTGGTCACAGGTCGGTGGATCCGGCTGTTTGATGCGGGATTCGACGATATTTCATTTCCTGTGGTGCACGGGGATAGGATCTTTTTCGGAGGGACATTTTCCGGGATAGATAATATCTACTGCCTGGATCTGGACACAGACAGCACCTGCCAGATCACCTCCGCCAGGTTTGGAGCAGCCTATCCGCAGGTCTCGGAGGACGGCACCCTGCTGGTCTACTCGGATTATACGGCAGAGGGATACCGGATTGTAACCCTGCCTCTGGAAGAGGCCCTCCGGAAGCCCCTGGTTGAAGCCAAAGACCATACCGAACAGCTCGATTATGAACAGACCAGGGAAGAGGAACTCATTTCACGGAGCCCATGGCTGCAGGACACCTCCCGTTATACCCCGGAGAAATACCACAAAGCGTTGCATCTTTTTAATTTTCACTCCTGGCTGCCCCTGTATTTCGATTACCTGAATCCGGAGCTTGCACTGGATCCGGATCATCTGCCGGTCAGTCCGGGGATATCCGCTGTATCCCAGAACAAACTGAGCACCGCGGTAAGCCAGGTAGGGTATGAATACAAAGACGGTATGCATTTCATCCATTCGGGGATCAGGCTGAAAGGACGTTACCCGGTGGTGAACCTGATGTTTGACTACGGTGGTGAGCCCGATATCCTTTTGCAGGCTGAGGGTGATTCTTTGACCGGGCTCCCGGCTGATCTGAACCTCAGGATGCAAACCTATATTCCCTTCCGCCTGAATACGGGGAAATTCATTTCCATTATACAGCCCAGGATCGACTACAACTTCAACAGGGATGTCAGGTACGTCGAGAGCGAGAATAGGTACCAATCGGGGACCCATTACTTTCGTTACCGTTTGTATGCATCCTCCTATCTGAGAAGGGGAGCCCGGGATATCCTCCCCCGGCTGGGGATCACCACCTCCGGCGAATTCTATCATGCGCCCTTTGACCACCAGGTTTTCGGGGCCGTGGCCACAGGCAGGATCACCGGTTATCTGCCGGGCATTGTGAAGCATCAGACAGTCCGGATCGGACTGGATCACCAGAAACAATTCCCGCTGGACAGGTCCCGTCCGGCTTTCGTGAACCTGATGGGTCTCCCGAGAGGACTTCACGGGATTTTCGGGGAGATCATGACCCGATACACCATTGACTATGTCAGTCCCCTGCTTTATCCTGATCTGGAAATCGGACCGGTCCTGTACCTGAAGAGGATCCGCGGCGCCCTGTGGGCAGACCATCTGGTTGGTAAAAATGTAATTGTCCGGGATCCGGACCCGCATTATGCAGACAGGAACTATACCACAGTCGGATTGGACCTGATCACCGACCTGCATCTGTTCAAGTTTTCTTTTCCGCTGTCCCTGGGCGGCAGGATGAGCTACCGGCCGGAAACCGGGGACCTTGCCTTCGAGTGGATCTATTCGGTTGATATCAACTAGAATCGATCACCACAGCAGGCCGAGGACACGGGGGTTCCAGGAGAGGCAAGGACGGTCGCAGCAAAGCGGGGTATCAATACCCGGAGGGTCCCGAGGTGAATTCCTTTTCGATGGTGAAATATCCCGGGTAGTAAACCGACTGGCCGCCAACACGAACACTGGGCTTGATCTTCATGCTCAGCCGTGTGGGCCGGCCTCCGGCATCCACCAGGTTGAGTGCAAAATTCAGCATGGTGCGGGGATTATCCCCTTCCAGGTAATCGTACAGGTCAGTACGGATCCGGATGGGAACGATCTCCCTTCCGCCACCCGGTGCTACTTCGATGCGTTCGGTCAGCACCCCGGTGGCCACCTGGATATCATCAATAAAAGCCCTCCATTCGATGGCGTTTACCGCTGCAGTAGTGGTACCCGGATTGCGTATTTCCACATTGGCCGTAATGGCAAAGGGAAGTGTCCCGCTCAGGATGTTTCTTACAAGCCTCTGGCCTTCCAGCATGCTGAAATCCGAAAAGGATTGTTTTGAAACGACATCGATCCCTGAGATCTCGGGATCCCGGGCAGAATGAAAACTGAATTCACATTTGGTCAGGGCGGTCAACTCCGATAACAGGGCACAACCGGACAGTGACAGCACGAATGTTGACAGAAGAAGGATTTTTTTCATGGCAGAGAAGATCATGCAGTAAAAATATGAATTTTCTATATTCTCCGGAAGGTAGTAATTTTGTAGCCACGTGGAAGAATTGTTTTCATATGGATTTGAAGGCATCAGGAAATTCTTCAGGAAAAACCTGGTGGCCATCCTCTATACCCTGATCTTTCATCTGGTGGTTCTGATCATCCTGGTGTTGTTGAAAGTGGAGGATATGAAGAAGCAGCAGGAACTGGGTGTATTGATCGAATTCGAGCAAAAGAGCATCGAGGAGCTCCTGGCGGAAGAGGAAGTGGATGTCCCGGCAGAATGGCTGGAACAGGTGATGCGGATGAGGGAGCTTGCAAGCAACCGGGCTGTCAACGTGAATACCCGGGAGGAGTTCGACGAAGAAATCTCCACGGAGGACTATGTGCGGGATCTGCTGGATGAAATTGAAAAGGCCAGGAACGAACAGGACAGGGAAAGACTGGAAGAACTGCAGAGTATCCTGGCTGGAGCCGATTTTGTACCTCCTCAGGAAGAATCGCAGGAAGAGAACAGTGACTACACAGGTCCAACCACGATCACCTACGAGTTTGTTGAACCTCCCAGGCAAAGAAGCAAGGTCTTTTTGACGGTCCCCGTATACCGTTGTCAGGGATCGGGATTGGTGCGGGTCGAGATCCGTGTGGCAAGGGACGGGAACGTGATCGATGCGGCCATCAGGGGCCCCATTCAGGGGACGGACAGGAATTGCTTCGCCGATGCGGCCCTGGCAGCTGCCCTCTCTTCCCGTTTTAGTGTGGATGTCAATGCCCCGGAAGGACAACGCGCACTGATCACCTATACCTTCATCGCACAGTAAAAATATACAATCAATCGACGATTGGCTCCGAGATCGCAGGTTCGGTTCCTCGCAGTTCAGCTGCGTGGAGAGTCCATGTTGCAGGCTACTCGGTTTCTGCCCTGCAGAGACGGTTGGCGATCTTAGCGATCCCATCCAGGTCCTGCTCCAGCATGCATTTGAAATGTCCCCGCGGACATTTTTTATATCCGATCTTGGAACAGGGCCGGCAACTCAATCCTTTTACTTCGAAATTGACTGAAAGCGGATCCGGCCGGTACGCATACATTCCCAGGGCCGGAGTTGTGTTGCCCCATATGGTGAGGACCTTTTTTCTGAATGCTGCTCCCACGTGCATCAAACCTGTGTCATGGGTGATCAGCAAATCGGATTGCTGCACAAGAGAGGCAGATTCGTTCATGGAATACTTACTGCAGGCATTGAATATAGCCTTTTCGGGAAGTGCGGCTACAACAGCTTCACCTGTTTCATGGTCTGACCGGTCACCCAGAAGGATCACCGGATATTCCAGTCTGGAGCACAACCGGATCAGCGATTCCGCGGGCAGTTTCTTGGTCTCGTGCTTTCCGCCGATGGCCATGGCGATCGTTGCTTTCCGGAACGCTTCAGGAAGGGTGAGTAGATCAACCTGTTCATCCCCGGAGATGTAATAATCAAGCCCCTGATGGTCCCTTTCATCAATAAATGCCCGGATGGTGTCCAGGTTCCTTTCCACGATGTGTCTGTCGGGCAACAGATTTACCTTGAAATTCACGTAGATCCATTTTTTCAAATTCAGCTTGCGTACGGACAGGTCCATTCGCTTAAGGGCAATTTTAATGCGGGCTGTTCGTGCATTGTTGTGCAGGTCGATAATATAATCGAATCCCACCTTTTTGAGATCCTTCAGGCATTTTTTCATATCGCCGTCGAATGAATGGATCCGGTCGATGTGAGGATTGGCCTTCAGAAGGGGTACGAATTCCGATTTGGTGAGATAATGGATCTCGGCTCCTTTCACCTGGTTTTTCAGATGACGCACAACGGGTGTGGTAAGGATGATGTCACCAATGGAACTGAAACGAATAATCAGGAACCTGACCATCTATAAAAGATCCTTGAAGAAAAGCATAAGCGCCAGCCAATATTCAGAATTATGCTCATTTTCCTCAGTCAGTGCGGAACTTCCCCTGCCTCCTTCTCCCAGCTGTGGTTGAAACAGGGTCAGATACCCCTCATCGATACCGGAAGCCAGCTGGGAAACGTAAGGGTATTCCGACTGACTGGAAGTGATAAAGACAGGCTTTTTCAGGTGGGTGATGGTATCCTGTATATGAATGCCGGGTAGAAAATATTCACCCGGACTGAGTGCGATCACTGCTTTGACCTGATCCTGCTCCATGGCGACTTTCAGACAAAGAGAACCATTTGCACCGCTGCCGAACAGGATGACCGGCCGGCCGGATTGCTGGTGGGCATAGCGGATGGCAGCGATCATGTCCAGTTCGATGTCACCGGCCGAGGTAGGACACCGGCTTTCCTTGCAACGCTTTGCGGTTTCGTTGGAGATGAAGTGTATGCTTCCGCCGTTCCGGAGGTCCACGGCGAGACAATTATAATCCATCTTGCATAACCTGCGTGCGGTGTTCCGGAATTCACCCCGGCTCGATCCCTGTTCATGGAACAAAACGATATAGGGATTATCAGGTGATGCAAGATATTGATCTGCAGTAATAAGAAGGCCGTCTTCGGCCGTAAAGGTGACGGTGGATTCCCGAATCACATTGAAGGCGGTCAGCCCTGCAAATAGTAAGATGATACCGGCTGAAAAAAAACCTTTGTGCGATATACGCTTCAAATCAATATATGTTTGCCGTTTCTGCAAGAACAATGATCTTGTTGTTTTTCACCTCAACCACACCCCCGTCCACCTCATAGTAGATGGTGGATCCTTTCTTGTCAATGATTTTTATTCTGCCCTGCTCCAGGGTGGAAATAATGGGTGCATGATTCCTGAGGATTTCAAAAGAGCCTTTGGATCCCGGAACCTGTACCAGGTCCACTTCTCCAGAATACAATTCATGATCCGGTGCAATGATCTCAAGCAGCATGATGCTTTATTTTTTTGACTCTGCCAGTATTTTGTCGCCTTTCTCGATGGCATCCTCAATGGTACCCACCAGGCTGAAAGCACCTTCGGGGTACTGATCAACCTCTCCGTCCATAATCATGTTAAATCCTTTGATGGCATCCTCGATGTTGACAAATACACCGGGGATTCCTGTGAATTGCTCGGCTACAAAGAATGGCTGGGACAGGAAACGGGAAACGCGTCTGGCCCTGTGTACCACCTGCTTATCCTCCTCGGACAATTCGTCCATACCCAGGATGGCGATAATATCCTGCAATTCATGATAGCGCTGCAGCAGCATTTTAATCCGTTGCGCGGTCTGGTAATGTTCTTCGCCCAAGACGTCTGCTTTCAGGATCCTGGATGTGGAATCCAGCGGGTCCACAGCAGGATAGATCCCCAGGGATGCGATCTTACGGCTGAGCACCGTGGTGGCATCCAGGTGTGCAAAAGTAGTTGCAGGAGCCGGATCGGTGAGGTCGTCGGCAGGAACGTATATCGCCTGGATGGAAGTAATGGATCCTTTTTTGGTGGATGTTATCCGTTCCTGCATCAATCCCATTTCCGTGGCGAGTGTGGGCTGATATCCCACAGCTGAAGGCATGCGGCCAAGAAGAGCCGATACCTCCGATCCTGCCTGGGTGAACCGGAAGATGTTATCCACGAAAAAGAGAATGTCCCTGCCTCCGCTTTCTTCCGTACCGTCCCTGAAAGATTCGGCGACAGTCAGACCGGAGAGGGCGACGGTGGCACGTGCTCCCGGTGGTTCATTCATCTGGCCGAAAACCAGGGTGGCCTGTGACTGGTCCAGCAGTTCACGGTCGATCTTATCAAGATCCCAGGAGCCGGCTTCCATACTCTTTTCAAATTCTTTCCCGTACTTGATCACTCCGGATTCGATCATCTCCCTTAACAGGTCATTCCCTTCCCTGGTGCGCTCACCCACACCGGCGAAAACAGAGATCCCTTCATATTTCTTGGCAATGTTGTTGATCAGCTCCATGATGATCACGGTCTTTCCCACACCGGCACCTCCGAACAATCCGATTTTGCCCCCTTTGGCATAGGGTTCCAGAAGGTCGATGACCTTGATCCCGGTAAAAAGCACCTCGCTTTCCGTGGACAGGTCTTCATAGGCAGGAGGATTGCTGTGTATCTGGTAACCACTTGAACTATCAACAGGTCCTATTCCGTCGATGGATTCACCTACCACATTCAGCAGGCGCCCTTTTACAGTATCTCCCTTGGGCATTTTTATTTCCTGCCCGGTGGCAACCACCTTCATGCCCCGCTGGAGCCCATCGGTGGAATCCATGGCAATGGTCCTGATGGTATGTTCGCCGATATGCTGCTGACATTCTATGACCAGGATGGAACCATCCGCTCTTTCAATTTCAAGGGCTTCATGGATATTGGGTAATTCATCTCCTTTTCCTTCGAAAGAGACATCCAACACCGGACCGATCACCTGAATAATTTCTCCTATCAACTGTGACATTCGGAATAATTTATACAGTAAAAAGTCGTAATTTCAGCTGCACAAATTTAGCATTTTTTTGAAGGGATAAACTTTCATCGCTCAAGAATATCCGGAAGAACAACAAAGTTGTAACGTCATTGCCCAAAATTCCGTATAGACAAAAGCCTGCAGGTGCAAAAGACCGGTCATTCATGAAACATCTATGCACATTTGTATTTCTTCTGACATGGTTTGCTTTATCGTCTTCCGCACAGGTTCACAGGGTGGGGGGTGGCTTGTCATTTGCTTCAGGGGTTGAATTCAACGGCGGGGAAACCGGTAATCCCGGATACATGGCCAAAGGTTGGATCGGACTTGACAGACGGGGTAATTTTCATGTGGTCCCGTCACTGACATTTTTCAATCGTTACAAACTGGAAACCGGTTATTTCGTTCTTACCAATTATATGCTGCACGGAGATCTGGACGCGCAATACGCGGTTTTCCAGGAAGGAACCGTGAAGATCGTTGTCTTCGCAGGAGGTAATTTCACCTATCTCACGTCGGATTTTGAACCCATCATTGTTACCGGGAACGAAAACCTGTCTGATAAGCAGGATTATGGATTCGGTGGAAACCTGGGAGCAGGTCTTGAATTGCGTATGGCTCCCAGGTGGGACTTTATCGTTTCGGGAAAATATGTCTTTTCGGACTATTCACAATTCCTTATTTCGGTACAGGGAGTCTATTATTTCAAAAGGAGAAGAAGAGGGCTCCGTTGATGGTCTGTGGAAATATTGCACATGTACATTTTTTGTTATCTTTAATCATTGGAAATAAAGCATCAAAACAAGTCGGGTATATTAAAATAAAGGTATGGCCAGCTTAAGTTTTTTACTGGGAATGATCCCCAGTACCGAGAAGGTAGAATCAGCAGATGATCAACTGAGGGCTGATTATCAAGCCTATAAGGATTTTGAGAAATCCGATGAACTAAAACATTACCTGGAGCTGGAGAAAGAGGTGAACTCCAGCAACTTTGCCCTTAGAAAAAAACGGATATTAAGAGAGAAGTACAAGAATTCGGAGGAGTACAGGAAAGAAGAACGGTACAACAGACTTTTGAAACGGCAAAAAGGGGATGAGCCATCCAAAGAATTGCAGGAGCTGGAAGATTATATCAATTCGGATGAATTCCTCAGGCGGAAACAGTATCTGACCATGAAACCGGCAGAACGTTATGAGACCACCGAGGAATACCAGAAAGAAGCTGAATACCAGGAACTGAAGAAATCCGACAAGATTACCTGGTTCTTCAGGATGAAGAAAAAATATCCCTTTAAAGAGATCGAGAAATGGGAATGTACATTCGAGGATCAGTTTAAAGGCAGTAAACTGGACAGGAACAAATGGATGACCCGTTATTACTGGGGCGACAAGACCATGAACAGTTCCTATGTCCTGCAGGATGACAAGAGTTTCATCACCGACGGCGAGAATCTGGAATTCTATGACAACAAAGCCAGGATCGTGACCAAATCAGAGAAAACAGAGGGACTCGTATGGAGAGCCGAACAGGGTTTTGTGCTGGAAGATTTTGATTTCACATCGGGCATGATCAGCACGGCAAAAAGCTTCAGGCAGAAATACGGGGTCTTCAAGGCCAAGATCAAAATGGCGGAGGGATCGGTTTCACAGGCATTCTGGATGGTCTCAGAAACCATGCTTCCCCATGTTGATGTGGCCAGATACGAGAAGGGCCGACTTTATTCCAATTACTTTTGGGGGAAGCCGGACAGCCCGAAGAAATCCCTGTCCAAAACAAGCGGGAGAAGATACGCTGATGAATATTACATCTATTCACTGGAATGGTCCCCCGGCAAACTGGTCTGGAAGATCAACGACAAGGTATTCAAAACACAGACTTCCGGAGTCCCTCAGGAGGATATGTACATTAATTTTACCTCCAACCTGAAGCAGAAAGCTTCCGGGAACAACCTTCCCTCGGCCATGGAGATTGACTGGATCCGGGTCTATAAACTGAAGGGCCAGGACTGATTTCTCGTGTCCACACTTAAGGGCCGGGATTGATCTCCGCGCGACCACACTGAAGGGCCGGGATTGATCTCCGCCATTTCTTTTAAATTCTCCAGTTGAAGCCCATTCGCGTATTGACTCTGTCGAATTCCGCTTCGCTACAGTTCCCCGAAGTTTTACCTCGGGGTTAGCGAGCACCTCCCGGGTTCAGGATTCACGCTTTCGTAAGTCCCGGAATAGAGGTTTTTTATCAGGTTATTAACTTATTTGATGCCATTTTGGATAATTTATATTCACTCAGCTACTTTTTTTAGAAGAAAAACACCAATATAGTATACTAAACGGATATTTTATGTAGCTGTAGCCTCCTGAGTGTGAGGATTCATAAATTCTTCGTAAATTACTTAAGATTAACCCTGTCAATTATATCCGATGAAAGAAAATATCACTGAAATGCTTTCAGACCATGAACATCCCGAGGTCCAATCCAGCGCTTTGCAGCTGACCTCGACAAAAACGGACCAGTTGAAAAAACTGGAAGCCATATTTCATTTTGTCCGGGATGAGATCAAATTCGGTTTCACTCCAAAATGGGACCGGGTAAAGGCATCAGAAACCCTGGAATACCGCTTGGGCTATTGTAATACGAAAGCAACCCTTTTCCATGCCCTTTGCAAAGTTGCCGGGATCCCCTCTCGAATTCATACCGGGCTTATTGATATTCAAATTATGAGAGGTATTTTCCCTTCCTTTTCATTTCCTTTTTTACCTGACGCCGGAGGACATACCTGGACAGAGGTCCAAATCAATGGGGAATGGAAACCGGTCGATTCCTATATTAATGATAAACCCTTCTATGAGAACGCAAAAAAACGTCTCAATGAAAGTGGAAAATTAACATCCTACTCAATCTCTGAGGCAAAAGGTCCCAGCAGCTGCGAGTTCAACTTCGGCGAAAAGGGGTTTGTTCATATGGGAGCGGTTGTGAAGGATCACGGAACCTGGGAGGACTATTCAGAATACATGGAATCAGATCAATACCTTGCCATGGACAGAATGCAGCTGATGTTCTATCCGGTCATCGCCGGGCTCGCTAATCGTAACATTTCGAAGATCAGGAGCGGCCGCTAAAGAGGCTGGGAGCTTGCTTTGCACATGCTTTCCTGCAGGCCCCTTGCGCATGCTCTCAGGCAGACCTCCTCCGAGGCTTTCCTGTTCCGGATTGAAATGTTTTATTCAGGGTTTCTCCAAAGGAATCACTACCGTCCGCTATAGAGTGTCCGGTGGGAATTTAGGCAGGAACAATTCTGAAAGGATTGCGGAGGAGATATGCGGTAAATGATGGAATTTACCTGACCGGTTGCATTTTGCAGCCGGTATCCCATTTCGGGAAAAACGGACTTAATAAAATGCTTACTTCTTAAGAATCTTATTAATTCATTGCTTTCCGGAATTCTCCTTCGTAATAAGCTAATACATTTATATACAATACAATATATAATCTGTAAACGAGTGAAAAAGTTTTGAAAAATTAACAGAATTAAGAAATCTTAATAAAATACTTAAGTGCGAAAGTACAGAAATAACGATACCAGGTTTTTTCAACGCAGCGAAAGGAAACTATTTCCTCTTCGTTAAGGGATTGCGGGGAAGAGACTTGACCTCACCCGAGTGAAGGGATTGCAGTGGAGGGATATGGTCCCGACCTGCAATCCCGGAACGCAGTTTCATGGTCCCGACCTGCAATCCATTGAATGATTAACCTATCTCTTTATGAATCCGGGGATCTTTATGAATCCCGGGATTATTTTGAACGTCTGAAGCTGGATATTTGCCGATTGCTTTGTACTTTGGCTTCATAGGAAAAACGTCATAAGAAATAAGAAAAAAACTTCATAAGAAAACTTCATAAGACAACCGTTATAAGAAAACCGTTATGAGAACAATTGTAACCGCTTTGCTGATACTGTCCACGGTCCCGTCATTTGCCCAGGACAGGATCACCGGGGAGACATTTGCCAGCCGATCGGAAGTGATGGCCCAACATGGCATGGCATGTACCAGTCAGCCTCTGGCTACCCAGGTGGCCCTGGACATTCTGAAAGCAGGGGGCAGTGCAGTGGATGCGGCCATCGCCGCCAATGCATTGCTGGGGCTGGTCGAACCCACCGGGAATGGTATCGGAGGTGATCTTTTCGCCATTGTCTGGGATGCAGGGATGGAAAAACTTCACGGACTGAATGCCAGCGGCAGGACGCCGAAGTCTCTGACGATTGAATATTTCAGGGAGAACGGGTATGAACGGATCCCTTCTTATGGGCCTCTTCCGGTATCCGTCCCGGGATGTGTGGACGGGTGGTTCGAACTGCATGAAAAATTCGGTTCCCTGTCCATGAAAGAGATCCTGGAACCAGCCATCCTGTATGCCAGGGAAGGATTCCCGGTCACTGAATTAATTGCGTATTACTGGGCGGGGGGTGCCAGAGCATTGAGCCGGTTTCCCAATGTCGCAGAGGTTTTTATGCCCGGTGGAAAACCGCCTGCAAAGGGGGATGTCTTTAAGAATCCATTCCTTGCAAATACCCTTGAGATCATTGCAAAGGAAGGTCGTGATGCCTTTTATAAAGGGGAGATCGCGCGGATCATTGACAGGTTCATGGAAGAGCAGGGAGGATTTCTTTCCTATGAGGATCTTGCATCACACAGTTCGGAATGGGTGGACCCAGTGAGCACCGGTTACCGCGGCTACGACGTCTGGGAGCTTCCTCCCAACGGACAGGGAATCGCGGCATTGCAGATCCTCAATATCCTGGAAGGTTATGATATCGCCGGCATGGGATTCGGGAGCGATGAATACATCCACCATTTCGTGGAAGCAAAAAAGCTCGCCTTTGAAGACAGGGCGAAATACTATGCCGATCCCGGTTTCAGTGATGTTCCCGTGGAAACCCTCATATCAAAGGAATATGCGGCAGGTCGAAGGGCACTGATCAATCCCGTCAGGGCTTCCCGTTCTCCCGGAGCGGGAGTGATCGAACATGGAAACACGATCTACCTGACCGTTGCCGACGGGGAAGGGAACATGGTTTCCCTGATCCAGAGCAATTACAGGGGACTGGGATCGGGGATGTGTCCGCCCGGACTGGGCTTTATTCTCCAGGACCGGGGAGAGCTCTTCAGCCTGGATGAAGGTCATGCAAATGTGTATCAGCCCGGTAAACGCCCTTTCCATACCATCATTCCGGCATTTATTACCAAAGATGGGAAACCCTGGGTGAGCTTTGGTGTGATGGGTGGGTCCATGCAGCCCCAGGGGCATGCCCAGATCGTGGTAAACCTGGTGGACTTCGGGATGAACCTGCAGGAAGCAGGTGATGCTCCCAGGATACGGCACGGTGGTTCTTCGCAACCCACCGGCGAGGTCATGACCGATGGAGGGACTGTTTATCTGGAATCGGGGATCCCATATGAAAGTGTCCGGGGACTGATCCGCCGGGGACACGATGTTCAGTATACGGTGGGCGGATACGGAGGGTATCAGGCCATCATGCGGGATGAGCAGAGAGATTTTTATTACGGGGCCTCGGAATCGAGAAAGGACGGTCAGGCTGCAGGGTATTGATCAGTCTGCAGGGATCAGACTGCGGGGTATTTGTCAAACCGCAGGATATTGTTTCCGAAGCAGGGTATTGATCAACAGATCAACAGGATCAGCGGTATTACCAGGAGCATCAGGCGCTAGAATGGCCAGAACCTGGGAATAAGCAATATGGACAGGATCAATGCCACGATGTTCAGGGGAAGACCAATCTTCCAGTAGTCACTGAATTTGTAATTCCCGATGCTCTGCACAATGAGATTGGTCTGGTAGCCGATGGGTGTGGAGAAGCTGGCAGAAGCGGCAATACAGATGGTGATGAAGAATGGTCTGGGGTCCACTCCCAGCTGTGTGGCAGCGGCATAGGCAATGGGAAAACTGATGGCTGCGGCAGCATTGTTGGTGATGATCTCGGTAAAAATGTTAGTGATCAGGAAAATGGCTACCAGCACCCCCAGGGGTCCGAAGCCTTTGGATATATTGATGGTGTTCCTGGCGATAACATCCGCTGCACCCGATTCCTGGAGGGCACGGCTGATCCCGAATGCACAGGCGATGGTGATCAGTACATCCCAGTTGATGGGCTTGGTGTATTTCTTGGGGCTGAAGATCTTCATCATGGCCATCAGCACCACGGTGACCGCCCCGAAAAAGAACATGTCGTATTCGTTTTTACCCGGGGAGGGGATGTATTTCCCGACCGTTGCTCCCGCGATCATCAGGAAAGTCAGGCCGATGGCGATCCAGCGCCGGGTCCGGTCCTTGGGATCGTCCATCTCACCGATCTCGGAGGCCATATAAAACACCCTTGACTGGCCCCAGTACCTGGTGAAGTCATCCGTGGTAAGCAACATCAGGTTGTCGCCCGCTTTTAGTTCCAGATTCTGGAGGTTGGTGCTGATGCGTTCTCCGTTTCGGTGAACAGCCATGACCACGGCATTATAGTGTCCGAAAAAATCAAATTCACCCAGTGTCTGCTGGATACCCGGGAAACGGGGAGCAATAACCACCTCCACCTGTTTCAGTGGTTTTTTCAGAAATTCGGGATCCACGTTCTCCAGGGCGATGAGTTTCACATTGGGGGATTGTGTAAGGTATCCCACATCTTCCGAGCGGCCGGCAACGATCAGCTGGTCATCGGCTTCGAGCATAAAAGGGGTATTGGAGATACGGATATGTTTGCCGTTCCGGATCACCGTCCGCACCGTGAACTCCTTCAGACCAGGGAGTCTTCTTTTTTCGATCTCCTTACCGATCAGGTTGCTGTTGGGAGGCAGGGTGAGGTCAAAATAATATTCCCGTGTATCGTTGGGAAAACTGTAGCGGGGGATTTTTTCCCCCGGCAGAAGTCTGTTGGAAAAAATGTTGATATAAAGAAAACCGAAAAACACAATGAACAGTCCGACCTTGGCAAGTTCGAACATGGAGATCCCTTCCATTCCCCGGTCCAGCATCATTCCGTGTACCAGCAGATTGGTGGAGGTTCCGATCAGGGTACAGGTTCCCCCGAAGATCGTGGCGTAGGAAAGCGGGATCAGGAATTTCTGTGAGGGAAGGCTCATTTTATCGGCCCATTTTTTCAGCAGAGGTGCGAATATGATCACCACCGGGGTATTGTTCAGAAAAGCGGAAACTGCTGACACCGGTAACATGATCTGCATTTGCAGGCGCGGAATGGGTCTTCTTTTTTTCGGGAGGATGATGTTGCCCAGCTTGTTCAAAGCTCCGGTCTCCTTCACTCCTTCACTGATCAGGAAAAGCAGGGCTACAGTGATCATTCCCTTGTTGGAAAAACCCGATAGCGCATCTTCAGCAGAAATGATGTCTGTGACCATAAAGATCACCAGGGCTGAAAAGAGGACCAGACCGGGCCGCATAACTTCTTTCACCAGGGCGACTATGATCAATAGCACCACCCCAATGGCTATATACCCGGAAGCTGTCATGGTTTATTCATCAAAAAAACAACTCTCCCCCTCATGGCCCCACAATTTAATCGGCAATTGCGGGAAAACCAAATTATTTTGCGGAACGTTTTTGAGGATCAGGAATATTTCATAATTTGAAGCAGTTGCCATTTAAACTGTCCATGAAGCGCTTGTGGTGTATCACCTTCACAGTTCATCTGTTGTTTCTGTGTGCAGAAGGATTGGCCCAGGAAGGATTCAATGATCAGACGCGGGCACTCTATATCCTTGATATTTCCAGGTATGTAAGGTTCGATGAATCATTCCCCCGCCAGGAGGAATTCACCATTGCAGTACTGGACCGGGACGACAGTTTTTACTGGGAACTGGAGGGCATGGCCCGCACCAGGAAGATGGTACAGGGAAAGCCCGTCAGGATCTTTTTGTATCCCCGGATTGATATGCTGGAACCGGTTCATGTGGTTTTCGTGAACAGCGATGATGGATACAACATTGACAGAGTACTGAAAAAGATCAGTGGTAACAATACACTGCTGATCTCGGAAGGTTACCCTTTCAGGGCCTCCATGATCAATTTTGTCGTTGTGGGCGGTAAGCCCAGGTTTGAGGTGAATGAAGAGCTGATGAAAAAGGAAGGCCTGTATGTGAATGAGCTGTTTTTGGCGATGGCTGTAAAGACGAGGGAGGACTGGGAAGCACTTTATGAAGTAACAGAAGATGAACTGGAACTGGAAAAAAGCATCACCGAACAGCAGCAAATTCTTATAGGACGGCAACTGGATGAGATCAGCAGGCAGGAGGAAATGATCGAAAGAAACAGGCGGATCCTGGAAGAGCTGAGAAAGGAGATCCGTGACCGTGAAGCGGAGATCGGGGACCGTGAAGCAGAGATCCGGCAGAAATCAGCCGTACTTGCAAAGCAGGAAGAGGAGATCACAGAACAGCAAAAGATCATTGAAGCTCAGATTGAGGAGGTGAAAGCACAGCGGGGCACCCTGGCTGAGCAGGAAAGGGAGATAAGAAACCAGGAGGCGACCATTGCCCGCAGGGAAGATCAGATCAGACGACAGGGCGAAGAGATCATTCTGCAGGCCGAAGCTATCCAGAAACAGAAAATCATGATCATTGCCGGTGCGGTCGCACTCCTACTCCTTTTTGGCCTTGTCTATTTTATCTGGATCAATTACCGGAATAAGAAGAAAGCCAATGTATTGCTGAAAGCCCAGAGGGACCAGATCGCATATCAGAAAAAGCATATTACCGACAGTATCGAATATGCAAAAAGGATCCAAACAGCCATCCTGCCATCTTTGGAATATTTCACCGACCAAATCGAACATTTCGTGCTGTTCAAACCAAGAGACATTGTGAGCGGAGATTTCTACTGGGCTGAAATGATCCATGGAAAACATGTTATCATCACGGCCGATTGCACCGGTCACGGCGTACCCGGTGCATTCATGAGCATGCTGGGGGTCACACTGCTGAACGAGATCATCCTGACCGATGGGATCCTCCGGCCCGATCTGATCCTGAATACCCTTCGGGAGAAAGTGATCGAAGCCCTGAAACAGGAAGCAGGCAGTGATATGAAAGACGGAATGGATATGACCGTCTGCGTGATCGACTATGAAAGGAATAAACTGCAGTTCAGCGGAGCGAACAACCCTTTATACCACCTGCGCGACGGAGTTATTTCCCGGGTGAAGGGAGATAAAATGCCTGTGGCCATCCACGAAGTGATGGATGATTTCTCGCTGCATGAAATGGACCTGGAAAAGGGAGACACTTTTTACACCTTTTCGGATGGATACGCGGACCAGTTCGGGGGTCCCGGTAACAAGAAATTCCTGATAAAGAATTTCAGGAACCTGATCGTTTCCATCCAGTACCTGCCCCTGGTTGAACAGGGTGCCCGTCTGGATGAGGTCTTTGAAGATTACAGGAAGGATGTGGAACAGGTGGATGACGTGGTGGTGATCGGTCTCAGGTATTAATAGCATTCCCAGTATGTGGTGACACCACCCACTGTCACCGGTTCGGAATTCAGTTTTTCTTCCAGCTGTTCACCGCAGAACACCAGGGGGGTTCCGTATGAGGTATTGCCCTCCGCATCAATGGTGACCAGCTCACAGGTTCCGCAATCTTCCAGCAGATCGCAGGCAGGGACCAGGGAAAGCAAACCCAGGACCAGCCCTGCAACAATGATGGTTCTCTTGTTCATAGGAAAATTTTCATGACAAAATTATCACAAGATGAAGGATTCACAATGCTGTATACGATACTTTTCATGAAAAGTTTTCCATGTACCCGATCAAATTGTCCGCGCATTAATCAGAAATATCACAGTAAAGATTCTGTCCTATTTGTTAACTTCGGCAGCAGGATCATTCCCTCAAACATTACGGATCAATGGCCCGGCGCGCACGAAAAATATGGAGGATTACCGGAAGGATCTTACTGGTGTTCCTCTCCCTGATCGTATTGATCAGCGTGCTTTTTTATCTGAACAGGTCATGGATCATGGAGCGGGCCGTAGACTATCTGAACCGGTCACAACCCGGGGAAGTGAGAATGGACCACATCAATCTGATTCCTTTCATGGGCTTTCCCGATGTGGCTTTGCAGTTAAAGAATGTGAGTTTTTACGAATCATCCGTGTCCGAGAACGCACTTTACATGGAACCCATTCTTTCGCTGAACGAAATTTACGTTTCACTGGATGTGGTGGATCTGATCAGGGGAGATCTGATAATTTCACGGGCCAGGCTGAAGGATGGGAACATCCGGATCGTCATGTACGAGGATTCGGTAACCAATCTGGAACATGCCCTGGGGATCAGGTTCGGGGAGGATGACGAAAGGGAGGAAGAGCAGGAGTTGCCTTCCATCAATGTGGATCTGAAAAAACTGCAACTATCCAACATACAGCTTGTCATGCATGACCGTGTCCGGGAAGATCATTTTCACCTGATGGTGAATTCCCTGGAAAACAGGTTCAGTTACCTCCCGGAGCTGATAGAGACTGGTGTTGAACTAGATATTGATATAAATAGTTTTAACTATCAAACAATCAAATTAGAAGAACAGAGAAATATACAGCTGGAAAGTAATCTCTCCTTTGACAGGATAACGAATAAACTGACCATTCATCCCAGTGCGCTGAGTCTTTCCGGACTCTTGCTGGAGGTGTGGGGTTCCTCGGAATTGCTGGAGGAAATTACCCTGGATCTGGGTTTCAGGGCGACCAATACGGGCCTGGATGTGCTGAACTATCTTTTAAAGGGTATCCTGAATATGGATGAAATCGAACAGATCGGTTCGGGAAACATCCGGCTGGACGGGGAAATAAGGGGTAAACTGGGCCGGCAGCTTCCGGTGATCACCGTCAACGGAGTATGCGACGGTATCGGATTCAGGATCAAACCCATCGGGAAAGATGTAACCGGCATCTCTTTCAGGGCATTTGCATCCAATGGAAAAAAATCCGATCTGAGTCAGGCGGTATTGAAAGTTGAAGAATTCAGGGCAAATTTCCCGGAAGGAAATATTAAAGGCAGATTTACAGTAAGAAACATGATCGCACCTGAAGTAGATATAGAAGCCAGTAGTGATTTGGAGCTGGCCGGATTGGAAGCAATGATCGCCTCTGATGTTCTGAAGGACCTGAAAGGACACGTGAAACTGGACGGAAAGATAAGGGGAGTGATGGACCGGGAAAAGGATGATTTCATAGGAGAAGGGGGAGACATCACAGCTGTACTGAGAAGGGTTGGATTTGTGATGAAGCAGGATACGGTGGAAAAGATCAACGGGGAGATCTTTGTTCAGGAAAACACCATTGGAACACGTGGCCTCGATCTGGATTTCAACGGAAATCACATGCGCCTGGGTGCCCGTGCGGATGATCTGCTGCTGTATCTTTTGGGTTCTGCAAGGGATGTGAAAGCAGAGTTGGCCCTGGCATCCGATCGCCTCTCTACGGCGAAGCTATTCAGGGATAGTTCTCTTGTAAATTTACTGGGCGAGGAGATCGAAGGACTTCATTTCACAGCCGGGGCCCGGATCTCAAAAAAGGAGCTGGATGCCTTTATCAAAAAGGATTCTTTGCCGGAAATGTTGCTTACCCTGGATAGTTTCGGGGTAAGGCTTCCTGTATATGCGGATATCTCAAATTTGAATGCCTCGCTGAAGCTGGGCAGGGATACACTGGACCTTTACCATCTGAACGGGATGATCGGAGAAAGCGGTTTCAGATTTTCAGGGAGAGTCATCAATTATGCTGCATTGATGAACGAAGATTCAGGTGAGGTAGTGAACCTGGAATATCATCTGGCATCCGACCGGATGAGGGCGGAGGACCTGTTTACCTTGAGAGAAGGATTTTTACTGCCGGAAACATACAGAACAGAATATCTGGAAAACTTCCGGCTGTCGGGATCGTTTGAAGCTCCGGTATCGGGACTGGTGACGGAAGGCTCCCCGCTGGATCTCACACTGCATGTCAGCGATCTGGGCTGGAATTTCAGGTACTATCCGCTTGCATTCGATCAGTTCCTTATCAGGATGCGGAAGGAAGGAGATCAACTGTTCGTGGATGATTTCCGGGGAAAGGTCGGGGAAAGCAACCTGAAAATGAAGGCCAGCATCGGGAATATCACAGACTCGCTTGAAAATATGGAGGGGAACCTGGTGCTGGAATCGGACCTGCTGGATTTCAATGAATTGCTCAATTACCAGAATCCGGATCAGTTAAAGGATTCAGCCAGGGCGGATTCAGCCAATACAGGTAATCCCCCCAGGCTTGATCAGATCGATTATCCCAGGTTCAGTTTCTCGGTCGACATCGGGGAACTGCGCTACGGGACCAACAGCATCTTCGGGATGAAGGGAAGCTTCAGGTCTTCAAAGGAAAAGATCCTGTACCTGGACCATCTGGTCACCTCGGGACAGAGCGGCGGGACGATTGCATTCAATGGTCAGTTCAATGTGTCCAATCCCGGAGCCTATACTTTCATTACCGAGGTTGAAATTGAGCAGGTCAATGTAAACGATCTGTCATTTGAGATGACCTCAGGAGAGGAGAGTTATACACTGAAGGAGAATTTCGCGGGACTGGTCAGTACGAAAGGAATGGCGGAGATCTTCATTACCCCCGATCTGACCTTCGATATTTCCACTTCCACCGCAACATTTGATGTGACGGTCACCGACGGGGAGCTGATCAACTTTACCCCCCTTCAGGCTGCTGCAAAATATCTGGATAACAAGGATCTGAACCATGTCCGGTTTGCCCGGCTCAGAAACCGGTTCACACTGGTGGACTCCAGGATCATTATTCCCCTGATGAGTGTGGGTTCCACTGCCGGTCAACTGCTGATCGAAGGAGAACAGGGACTGGATAACAGTTATCTGTATTTGTTGCGCATTCCCACCTGGCTGGTGAAGGATGCAGCAATAAGTGTCCTGAGCGGAAGTGAGAATGAACAGCAGGAAGAACAAATGTATGAAATGAAGATGGGTAAATTCCTGGTGATGACACTCTGGAGCGACGGGGAAGTTTCGGAGGTGAAAACCGGGGATAAACGAGACAGATACCAGCCATGAGGGAAATGAGATTTGCCCTGGGATATATGCCCCACAGGCTGTGGGGGAACATTCTTCAGGCCCAGTTTTTGGAGCGTGAACCGGGGAAGGAATTCTTTGTCCCCCGGGAGTACATCCAGAACGATGAATCCACCCTTGCCTACAGAAGGTTGACCCCTATGCAGCGCGAAATTGTGCAATTGATCGATGCGTACGGTGACAGGACCCTTCACAAAAAATTCTCCAGAAAAAAAACCGCCAAGGAATTTCAGGACCATGTGGACAGCGAGACCATCAAAAAACATATACGGCCCTATATTGAAAAATACCTGTACAGGATCCTGGAAATCGCAAAGGCTCACAGGATAGATCTCTTTGTCAAGGACAAGAGCGATAGGAACATCTTTCCCGAGGATTTTGTCCGGATTGAAAAATATCCTGCCGATCCGGTTTTCAGTTTTCATTACGGGGAGAAGCTATCCTATTCGCTGAATTTGATCCATGGTGAAAACAGGCTCATGTTGCATCACGGTTCGGCGGAGATCGTCACCTACTCACCCGTTACACTGATCCTGGGGAACACCCTGTATTTCGTGAATGACATCGACGGCAAAAAGATCCAGCCTTTCCTGGACAGGGAACAGATTGTCGTTCCCCGGCAATTCGAAAGGAAGTACTTCTCCACCTTTGTCAGGAATATTCTCCGGGATTACAATACTCTTACCGAAGGATTTACTGTCCGTGACCTGGAGCCTGAAAAAAGAGCCGGGCTGGTGCTGGAGATGGGGATGGGGCTCAAACCGGTATATATCCTGCAATTCTGGTACAATGACAAAATGATCCATTCGGACAGCCCGCTGAAGCGATTTATAAAATTCACCGAAAAGGAGGGGGCTTATGAATTCATCAGGTACCGGCGTGATCTTCAGTGGGAGGAAAGCATGGTGGTGACCTTGAATGAACTGGGTCTGAGATCACTGGACGGGAAGCTCTTTTATTTAAATAAAGAGTTTAAACAGGAGAAAGAAAGTGACTTATATACAGCGGTTAACTTTTTGAATGAATTCAAAGAAGCACTGGCTGAATCAGGGATCAGCGTCCGCCACAGGCTGCAGAAAAATTTTTTTCTGGGAAAGATCGAAATGGAAATGGAATCCAGGGAACGGGAAGACTGGTTCGACATTCGGGCGATGGTCCGTTTCAACGACCATGTGGTTCCTGTCACCGCACTGCGTGACCATATTCTGCAGGGCAACCGCGAATATGAGCTTCCCGGAGGAGAAATTGCAGTTCTGCCGGAGGAATGGTTTAACCGGCACCGGTCCATGTTCGAATTCGGAAAAACTGACGGAGAGAGCATCCTGATCCACAAGCAGCATTTTTCCATGGTGGAATGGCCCATCAGGGAATTCCACGAGTCCACACTTACCAGGCTTGAGAAGCTGAGGGCACTGGAACTGATCCCTTCATCCCTGCTTCCCGGGGGACTTCAGGCGGAACTCCGTTCATATCAGGTGGAAGGATATAACTGGCTCTGCTTCCTTCAGCAGAATGGTTTCGGAGGATGCCTGGCCGATGATATGGGCCTGGGAAAGACCCTCCAGGCCATGGCCATTCTGGTGAAGTCCGCTGAGAGAAAAGCAATTTCAAAGAAAATGCTCTCCAGGGACGAGGGCCAGTTGCAGTTTTTCGAAACACAGGCCACACAGCATACGTCCCTGGTGGTGGTACCGGCTTCCCTGATCCATAACTGGAAGAATGAATTAAAACGGTTCGCACCCGGTCTGAAAGTTCATTCCCATGTGGGAATTCAGCGGGACAGGGAGCTTTCCCGATTTTTCTCTTTCGATGTGATTCTGTCATCCTACCACACTGTCAGACAAGACATTGAAAAACTATCCGCCTTCCATTTCCATTACATCATTCTGGATGAAAGCCAGATGATCAAGAATCCCTCCTCCAAACTCTACCAGTCGGTCATCGAACTTCAGTCGGACCACAAACTTGTCCTCACAGGCACCCCCATTGAAAATTCCCTTACCGATCTCTGGTCACAGATCAACTTCGTGAATCCGGGTCTGCTGGGAACACTCAATTTTTTTAAGAAAAAGTTCGTTCAGCCCATCGAAAGAAATAAGGATCCCGACATGGAAGAGAAGCTGAAAGAACTGATCAATCCTTTTATTCTCAGGCGGACCAAGAAGGAGGTGGCCCGCGAACTTCCGCCGGTGTATGAACAGGTCCGTTTTTGCAACATGAGCGAGGACCAGCGAAGGCTTTATGAAGAAGAAAAATCTGCCGCAAGGAACTCAATTCTGGAAAATCTGGAAGAGATGGGGCTGGAAAAATCCTCATTCCTGGTGCTGCAGGCACTGACCAGGCTCAGGCAGATCGCCAACCATCCCGCCATGGTGGAAGAATTCAACGGTGTGGAATCAGGAAAGTTCACGGAGGTTTACAGGGATATCGAAAGTGTTATTTCCGAGGGGCACAAGGCGCTGATCTTCTCTTCATTCGTGAAACACCTTGATCTGTTCAGGGAGAGACTGGATGCGGATAAACGCGTATACTCCTATCTGACCGGAAGTGTGGCTCAGAAAGACCGGGAAAAAGCTGTGAATGCATTTCAGAGGTCCGAAGAGTGCAGTTTGTTCCTCATATCGCTCAAAGCGGGCGGAGTGGGATTGAACCTTACCTCGGCCGACTATGTGTTTATCCTTGATCCATGGTGGAATCCGGCAGTGGAAATGCAGGCGCTCAACCGGGCACACCGGATCGGTCAGGAAAATAACATTTTTGTATACCGGTTTATTTCCATTGATACCATCGAGGAGAAGATCCAGCGCCTGCAGGCACGAAAACTTGAGCTGGCAGAAACGCTGATCACCTCGAACAATCCGCTCCGAGACCTTTCAGAAAAGGAACTGATCGAACTTTTCAACTGAAATGATTCAGAAACTTTAATCAATGCGGGAATGCCTGAAAAAGGAACTGAAGTACAGGACCAGCCGCTCTTCCGGTCCGGGCGGCCAGCATGTGAACAAGACCGAAACTCGTGTGGAGCTGGTGTGGGACCTGGAGTCATCGGAGTGCCTTAACAGGGTTCGGAAAAGGAGGGTCCGGAAGCGATTGGGATCACGGCTCACCGAAGGGGGATTGCTGATTCTCGCCGGGGAGAAATACCGGTCACAGCACAGGAACAGGGAAGAGGTTACGGAAAGGTTCCTGGAGATGATCGCCGAAAGCATTGTTCCCATCAAAAAGAGGAAACCCACAAAACCCACCCGGGCCAGCCAGGAAAAAAGGATCAGGAACAAGAAGATCAGAGGTGAGCTCAAGAGGCTCAGGAGGAACAGGCCCGGGTAGGCTCAAGAAAATTCCGTAAATTGGTACATTGTCAAAAACCATTATCCATCTTTAAATAACCTTGCTCATGGAAAGGAGATCCTTTATCAGAAACAGTATAGCGGCATCGGCGGCCATCGCCTCAGCAAACCTGCTGAAGGCTTCCGGTCCGGTCAGAACCGGACAACAGACCCAAAAGCATGTGTTTCAGCTGAAATATGCCCCTCATTTCGGAATGTTCAGGAATCATGCGGGAGAAGACCTGCTGGACCAGATCCAGTTCATGGCAGATGAAGGCTTCAGGGCCATGGAAGACAACGGGATGAAAGGCAGGGAGACGGCCATGCAGGAAAAAATTGCCCGGAAGATGGCCAATCTGGGCATGGAGATGGGAGTCTTTGTGGCCCATACCATACACTGGACAGAACCGGACCTGGTCAGCGGTGATCAACAAAACCTGGACCGGTTCCTGAGGGAGATCAGGGAATCGGTGGAGGTGGCAAAAAGGATCAACGCCAGGTGGATGACCGTGGTGCCCGGGCATGTGGACCTCAGAAAAGATATGGGTTACCAGACCCGCAACGTGATCGAGGCTCTGAAGCGTGCGAGCGGTATTTTGGAACCGAACGGACTGGTGATGGTGCTGGAGCCCCTTAATTTCAGGGATCATCCGGGACTGTTCCTGAAAAAGATCCCCCAGGCCTACCAGGTTTGCCAGGCAGTGGGAAGCCCATCCTGCAAGATCCTGGATGATCTTTACCATCAACAAATCCAGGAAGGGAATTTGATCCCCAATATAGATCTGGCATGGGAAGAGATCGCCTATTTCCAGGTAGGGGACAATCCCGGCAGGAAAGAACCCACCACCGGAGAGATCAATTATCAGAATGTCTTCGAACACATCCATGGGAAGGGGTACACCGGAATTGTGGGCATGGAACACGGAAACTCCATGGAGGGCAGGGAAGGAGAACGGGCAGTGATCGATGCCTATGTGGAATCAGACAATTTCTGAGCATAAACCTGTTTTATTCAGCCACCTCAAAAGCAGCTGTGGGGAACCCTTTGCCGGCAATCAATACGCTCGCCGGGATTCACTCCTCCCTGGCCGGATCAAGGGGCAAGTTTCTCTCCCCTGGCGATCAGGGGTGGCAGTTCCGGCAGTTCCGGGGAATGGCCTTTCCACCTGATCCGGACCTGAGTTTGTTTTGCGGGCGGAAGCAGGATCTCGATCACCGGCCTTCCCACAGAATTCTCCGGTATGTGATAATCCGTCTGTTGCCCGTTCACGGTCAGGGACCGGATCTGATCGCAGCGTGCCGGGATCCTTAGGACCATTCCGGGCTGGTGAAGAAAACTGTTACGGATCCTGTAGGTTTCCTTTTTCCCTTTCTGTTGATAGTCGAAAAGAATATATGGTGTCTCCAGGGATGCAAATTTCCAATCCCCGGGCAATCCGGGTTCGATCATCACCCTGCCTTACAGCAGCCTGGGACTGATCCCGAACAGTCCCTCCACCAGGGTCCGGGCAGCCATGCCGATGGGATCGGCAAAATCGCGGTACAGCTCACCGCGGAATGCATCCAGGGAGGACAGCTGGTGGAAGTTACCGGGACTGCCCCCCAGGTACATGCTTTCCAGAATCTGACTTTTCCAGATCAGGAAGGCCTTTTCGGGATCACCACCCTGCCAGAATGCCAGGGCCATATGCAGGTTCTCCGCGAGAGCGACATTGTTGATGGACCATTCATAGGGCATCCATCGTGTCGTGGACAAACCATCCCTGCAGCCTCATTCGCCAGGCCACTGCTGTCTTCCGATACCAGGCCCAGCTTGAAATTTCCTCCCATCCCTCTCAGGTACATGGCAAATTCGGGAAGATCACCGGCTTCCACCCTGAAACCGGAGTTGGTCCCGTAAAGAGCGCGGTTAAATCTCCCTTTTCCGTTCACAATGACGAAATCTCCCTGTTCCGGGTGATAGCGGAGTGACCTTGCAGGGATCGCCATGTCCGGGGCAGGTTCCGGAACAGTTGTCCGGTTTCTGTCACAGGTGTTTAGAAAGGGGCAAATGAGCAGTATTGAATAAATGGCCGTTTTCTTTATAGACATTTGTTCCTGAGAATACTTAAAAATATAAATTTTAAGACCATTTTGCAGATTATCGTACCTTTGCAGGATAAATTTCCAACCATGAAACATCAACAGATGAGAAAAGTACAATCAATTATTTTTGCCCTGCTGTTGCCGGCAGCCTTTCTGTTTTCATGCAATGGCACTTCGAACAGGGAAACGGATGAAAAAGAGTCTTATGCAGTATTGATGGGAGAAACCATCATGAAGGACTATCCACGCCTTTGGATGATCGAGAATCCCGACCGGATCAGGTGGACCTATACCCACGGGCTTGTTGCATCTGCCATGCTGGATCTGTGGAAATATACAGGTGAGCAGAAATATTTTGATTATGTGGAGTTCTTTGCAGATTCGGTGATCACCGGCCAGGGAGAGATCAGGACTTACCAGATGGAAGACTATAACATCGATAAGATCAATTCGGGTAAAATGCTGATCAGGCTTTATGAGGCCACCGGGAAGGAAAAATACCGGATCGCCACAGAAACTCTCCGTGAACAGCTGGAAGATCATCCGCAGACTGAAATAGGAGGCTACTGGCACAAAAAAAGATACCCCCATCAGATGTGGCTCGATGGTCTGTACATGGGAGGCCCTTTCCTGGCGCAATATGCTGCGGAGTACGGCAATCCGGAAACATTCGATTTTGTGATCAGGTGGTTTACCAACATGGAAAAGGTGGCCAGGGATCCGGATAGCGGATTACTGTACCACGGATGGGATGAGTCGAGAGAGCAGAAATGGGCCGATCCCGTTACCGGAACATCCTCCAACTTCTGGGGAAGGGGAATGGGCTGGTATGGCATGGCCCTGGTGGATGTTCTGGACTTCATTCCTTCAGATCACCCGGGCAGGGATTCCATCGTGGCCATTGCCAGCCGCATGGCTGAAGCCATCCTCAAGGTGCAGGATGAAAAGACCGGCCTGTGGTACCAGGTCCTCGACCAGGGCGACCGTGAAGGTAACTACATTGAGGGCTCGGCGAGTTCCATGTTCTCCTACTTCCTGCTGAAGGGGGTGAATAAAGGATACCTGCAGAAGGAAAAATATGAAGAAGCTGCCGCAACTGCTTATCAGGGGATTATTGAACACCTGGTGACAAAAAGGGAGAACGGGACCATCGTTATTTCTCCGGTATGTGCAGTTGCCGGACTGGGAGGGGATCCTTACCGCGACGGCAGTTATGAATACTATATCAACGAAAGGAGACGGGACAACGACCCGAAGGCTACCGGACCTTTTATCATGGCCGGTATCCAGTATGAGAAATTGAATCAGTAAAAAGTATCTTAACAGTAGCTGAAAAAGTATTTTGCAGGATGAACAAACAATATTTCATCAGGACCATTTTGATGTTCACCGGCCTGTTCTTTGTGGCCGGTATGTATGCTCAGTCTACCCACCTGCCTTCGAGGGATACCATGATGAAACAGATGGTGACGGCGAACAGGTATTTTATGGACAAATGGCCCGATCCGGGAGAGGATATCGTCACCGATAAAGTACGCCCGAGCAATCTGTGGACACGTGCTGCATATTATGAGGGCCTGATGGCATTGTACTACATTCATCCCGAAGAAGAGTACTTCAACTATGCTGTGGAATGGGGCCAGAGCCATGACTGGCTGCCCACCTACGGATCACTCCGGACCAGGGATGCAGATCACCAGTGTTGCGGGCAGACCTATGTGGAGCTTTATCAGCTGGAACCCGTCAATGACCACTGGATCGAACCCATTACCCGGTGCATTGATTACAGGGTCGAGAGTGATGAAGTGGACGACTGGTCATGGATCGACGCCATCCAGATGGCCATGCCCCTTTACGCGAAACTGGGTGTGGTTCACCAGGATACAGCCTATTTCAGGAAAATGCATGAAATGTACATGTTCACCCGGAACCAGCATGGTGCCAACGGCCTCTATAATACGGAAGACCACCTTTGGTATCGCGATGGGGATTTCGATCCTCCCTATACCACGCCCAATGGCAGGGACTGTTACTGGTCACGTGGGAACGGATGGGTATTTGCCGCGCTTGTGAGGGTCCTGGATGTGGTTCCCGATACCCTGGAGTACCGTGAGGAATACCTGACCACATTCAGAGAAATGGCAGAAGCCCTGATCGCTGTACAGAGGGAAGACGGATTCTGGAATCCGAGCCTGGTTGACCCGGAGCATTTCGGAAGCAAAGAGACCTCCGGAACCGCATTTTTTGCTTATGGCCTGGCCTGGGGGATCAACAACGGGGTCCTGGACAGTGCCACCTACATGCCCCATCTGGTGAAGGCCTGGAACGGAATGGCTTACGATGCCCTGCATCCGGATGGATTTCTGGGTTATGTGCAGAGCACAGGAAAACAGCCTTCGGACGGGTGGCCTTTTACCTATGATAAACCGGCCAACTTCGAGGATTATGGCCTGGGGGCATTCCTGCTGGCCGGCTCGGAAGCCTACCGGCTGGCACCGGACACGGGAAGCATGCCGGCGTTTGAATGATCGGTCGAGTGCTTATTCAGGTGCTGAACCGGGTACGGGAACTACTGCCTCGATGTCGACCGGGCCCATGCTGAGCTCTCCTTCCGGACCGAGTTTCAGGCCGGAACCCATCATTTCTTCCCAGGTGATGTTCTTTCCCGTGTAAGCTGCTTCCCGGCCCATGATGGCGGTCATGTTCGACCGGGCGGTCTCCTCGGCCTCCACGATCTGTTCCCCGTTCCGGATGGCGGCCACCAGGTCCACGTGCTCCTGGTCCAGTCCGCTATTGACAAGAGGCTCACCATTTTCATCCACAGGGGTTTCATAGACATAGAGCGGATTACCTTCGGGATCCCAGATGGTATCGGCACAGTTGGTGTATCCTTTCGTTCCTCTCAGATGCTCGCCAACCCTGTTCGCGCAATCGTTGATCTGTCTGCACATGCTGTGCATATGCACATCTCTCTCGTAGACAAAGTCCACACTGAAATTGTCATAGCAATTTCCAGTGACCCTTCGCTGCCGGGATCCTACACCCACTGCTTCCAGGGGAGCCTTCCCGATGAACCAGTTGCTCACATCGATGTTATGGATGTGCTGTTCAACAATATGATCGCCCGAAAGCCAGATCCAGTTCACCCAGTCACGGATCATGTATTCCATCTCGGTCCATGCCGGCTGTTGTTCCCTGTGCCAGAGTTTTGACTGGTTCCAGTATACATTGGAGGCCACGATCTCGCCGATCATCCCTGCATTGACCCGGGCCAGTACGTTGTTATAGTTTCTTTGATGACGCCGCTGGGTACCGGTGATCACGTTCAATCCTGCTGCTTCAGCCTGTTTGGAGGCTGCCATGATCGATCTTGCCCCCACCGGATCAACAGCTACGGGCTTTTCCATGAATACATGCTTGCGTGCTTCCACAGAGGCCAGAAAATGATCGGGCCTGAAATAGGGAGGTGTGGCCAGGATTACCACGTCCACACCGGTTTCCAGCAATCTCTTGTAGGCATCAAATCCCAGAAAACAATTGGAGTCCTGCAGTGTAACACCTTTTTCCTCTTTCAGTCTATTGCGGAATCCATCGATCTTGTCCTGGAAAACATCTGCAGCAGCCGTGATACTGAGATCAGGCCCGGCGTTCAGGAAATTGAGTGCAGCCCCGGTACCTCGTCCCCCGCATCCTACCACACCCGCTTTAAGCGGTTCTCCTTCCGGAGCCTTATCCAGCATTACCGGCTCCTCCACCTCACCTGTTTTGCCTTCTGTTGAGCAGGCACGAATGAGCTGGCTTGCACCGACGGCACCGACGGCACCGATGGCAGCCGTATTCTCCAGGAATCTGCGTCGACTTGTTTTGGCTGATAGTCCCATATTCAATATTCTTTAGTATTGTTTGATAAAAAAAGCAATTTAACCATTATTCCTGTATTTCAGGTTCATTATATTCACAAACTACCCTGAAACCCACATATGAACAATCTGAATACCACCAGATGCTTTTCGGGATCTGGGGGTCGGTTTTAAGCCATTGCTCTGTGCGGGTATGGGTACGGGAGGCAGATCTCACATCTTCCGCCCCGTCCCTGTAGGAACCGCCCCTGATCACATGCTCCTGGCCCGAATCAGGCCCCGTGGGATTAACCAGCAAACCGTCAGGATATTGTGCATAGGCATTTTCGGCATACCAGTCGCTGCAGAATTCAGCCACATTCCCCAGGGTGTTGACCAGTCCGAACGGGTTCTCTTTCATGTTTTCCGGAGGAGCCGTCCTGGCAAAGCTGTTTTCAGCATAGTTCACGTAGGTGTTGATGACAGCTGTATCCACGCCGAAGATCCGGTCTATCAGGTTATGCCTGACAAACTTTTTGGGATCACCTTCGAAAAAGTAGGGAGAGGTGGTCCCCGCCCGGGCAGCATATTCCCATTCTGCTTCTGTGGGCAACCTGTAAGATTTGCCTGTTAGCCGGGAAAGCCACTGGCAGTAAACCTCTGCTGCATGATGGGTCATGGTAATGGCGGGCAAACTGCCTTTTCCCCAGCCCTGGTCAGGTGCACCCCATGGAGGAGTGGGACCCGAAATGGCATCCACGTCACCCTGTGTGACATTGAGATAAGCATCCGCAGTTTTCCCCTGGGCACCCGTCTGCTTGAAAAAAGCCAGATATTCCTCCCAGGTGACCTCCGTCTTTGCCATAAAGAAAGGAGAAATCGATACTTCCCTGACAGGCCCCTCATCATGGTCCCTGAAGGGCTCGTTCGGGGGACTGCCCATCGGGAATGATCCGCCGGGGATGGCCACCATCTCAAAACTGACAGCACTCCCCGGGATATATTCCGTAAAATTGCTGAACCCGTCGATGATTCCGGGTTCGGTATACACTTCCGCCTGCACCTCTTCACGGATCCCGAATGCGGTATTCTGTTCGTGCATCCTGTCCGGATCATAATGACCCACCGTAATATGGCAGTTGATACAATGCAGATCTTCCTCCTGCTCTTCGTAGTAAAGATGTGCTTCCCGGCCTTCCTCACTCAGGCCCAGGGGATAGTTATTCTCATGGCAATCGATGCAGGAGGATTCGTAAGCATGTCTTTTTGCATACTCAATCTGTGATTTGGCTTCCCAGTTCAGGCTTTCAGGATCCTTGAACAATTTGCCATAAAGATCCCGCATGCCGGTTTTGGCTTTTTCCCACAGGTAGCCTTCTCCATGGGGGGGGAGATGACATTCCACACAGTGCACATGGATCCCTCTTTTGTTGTCAAAATGGGTAGAACGCTTCCAGGTGGTGGTGGAATGGGGATGAATATGGCATAACGCACAGAATGCATCGGTGGATGTCCACCGTACGGCTTTGTTGCCCAGGAAAATAATCACAAAGGCGAGCAACAATCCAGTAATGAACAATACCTTACCCGAGAATACTTTTTTCATTTCATGATCAGGAGGGTTAAAGAAAGTAATTTTTATCATCAGATTCAAGCAACTTCCCTTTTGCCCGGTTATTTAAACATGTTCTGCCCGCACCTGGGCCGATGTTGAAACCTATTGGGCCCAAAGGCGTATACAATTCTGGAATGTACCAAAGTAACACCGAAAATCATGGACATGATGCACCCTATTCTGACTCCCGGTCAGATCCCGGATGAGGAACGTACATTTTTAACCTCCCTTGTTGAAAAGGGCGGACCCGAACCAAATGAATACAAGGAGTTTACGGCGATCGTCAATAATCTGGAAGATGAGGAAATGGATGCATTCCGGGAAATCATCAGGGATTCGCTGAATGAGAATACCCTGATAGGTCATGGTTTCGTAAAGCCCTACGGGTATCCGGGTGACTTCTCGATCATTCATAACATTTACCGTATGTATGTGAATCCGGACCGGCGATACAGCAACTGGGACCGTTTTTTCCAGGATCAGGCCGGAGCAAATGCGGTCCGCAACCGGAAGGAATATTTTTTGAAACGTTGCGGTGAGCTTGAACAAACCGGCCGTAAAGAAATCAAAATATTGATCCTTGGATGCGGACCCGCCACCGACGTACACGAGTACCTTGAACAGAATCCCGGCTCCAGGATCCATTTTGACCTTGTGGATTTCGACCAGAAGGCCATTGATTTTGCCAGCTCGCAGAATAAGGAATTCAGCAGTTCCATTGATTATTTCCGGATCAATGTGCTCAGGTTCAAACCTT
Organism: Bacteroidota bacterium; assembly: GCA_051746185.1. Lineage (GTDB taxonomy): Bacteria > Bacteroidota > Bacteroidia > Bacteroidales. Next base: position 32,520 of record JBNJEV010000001.1, on the reverse strand, counting down.
ATCATTGGTATGACCTGATATGGAGTGCGGGTCTTTTCGATTATTTCAGGGACCGTCATTTTGTCTACATGGTCAATAAGTATTACAGGTACCTGGCCGAGAAAGGAGAATACATCATCGGGAATTTTTCCACGAGCAATCCTACGAAAAGACTGATGGAGGTATTATCCGACTGGTACCTGAACCACCGTTCCAAAAATGACCTGGTGAGGATGGCACTGGAGGCAGATGCACGGGAAGAATATGTGAAGGTTGAGATGGAGGAGCTGGGCGTCAACCTGTTCCTGAGAATTAAAGCTGCCTGACATGGTATTGAACAGGGTCACACAGAAAAATCTGTTCGGACTTTCAACGGGTGGACGTGACCAGTTGAAGCTGAACAAGCTAACCCTGGATTTCACGGGAAAGCTTAAAAAGTACGAACAGGATTTCAGGGAGGACTATTTCGATCGTTCTCTCAATCCGTTCCGGTTTGCCATCGTGCTGGCCATCTGTTTCTTCGGTATTTTTGCACTGTTGGATGCCTGGTTGCTGCCCGAACTGAAATATATGTTCTGGATCATCCGGTTCGGGCTGATCACACCGCTGCTACTCTCGGTCCTGGTCCTGTCCTTTACCCCGAATTTCAAAAAATACATGCAGCCTTTGCTTTCGGTCATCATTTATTTGACCGGTATGGCCATCATCGTGATGATCATCTTTGCCGCAAGGGTCGCGGGGAATTATACCTATTATGCAGGACTGATCCTGATTTTTATTTTCGGCTATACTTTTATCAAAACGCGCTTCATTTATGCCACCATCGCCGGATGGTCCATTGTTATATCTTATGAAGTCGCAGCGTTCTGGATGTCTGACACGCCCCTGCAGATCCTGGTCAATAACAATTACTTCTTCATCAGTGCCAATGTGATAGGAATGTTCATCAGCTATTTCATGGAGCATTCGGCCAGGCGGGATTATTATATGAGAAAGCTGCTTGAAAAGGAACAGGATAAAGTGAAGGCTGCCAATAATGCACTGGAGAAAAGGGTCCAGGAGAGAACAGCCCAGCTTACCATGGCCAACAGGGATCTGAAGAAGGAGATCGAGATCCGCAAACGACACCAGGAGGAAAAAGCAAAACTGGAACAGCAACTTATCCAGCTTCAGAAAATGGAAACCATCGGAACCCTGGCGGGAGGGATTGCGCATGATTTTAACAACATCCTCACACCCATTCTGGGATATACCGAAATGGCCCTGGAGGAACTTTCAGAAGAAAGCGTCCTGCGGTATGATATTGAGCAGATCAACAGTGCTGCCATCCGGGGAAAGGACCTGGTGCAGCAGATCCTTACATTCAGCCGGCAGGTGGATTTTGACAAGAAACCGCTGAAGCTGGATGTGGTGGTGAAGGAGGTCATGAAACTGATTCACGCTTCTTTCCCTTCCAATATCGAGATCCGTCAGGATCTGACCGGGGGGGCCTGCGGGACCGTGCTTGCCGATTCCACCCAGATGCATCAGATTATCATGAATCTCTGCACCAACGCTTATCATTCCATGATGAATGAAGGGGGAATGCTGCGGGTCAAACTGGATAAGACAGAGATCGATGGCAAACAAATGATCGGGTCTGTGAAACTCCAGAAGGGCACCTATGTCAGGCTGACCATCTCAGATACCGGACATGGCATGGATCAAAGGACCATGGAAAGGATCTTCGAGCCGTTCTTCACAAAAAAGGAAGTGGGTTCGGGATCGGGACTCGGCCTTTCGGTGGTCCACGGGATCGTGAGTAATTACAATGGAGCCATCCAGGTGGAAAGTACACCGGGCAAAGGATCTACGTTCATTATCTATCTCCCGCAGCATTCGGAAGAGGAAATTCCCGAGGAGGATACTTCGCGGAAAATAAAGAAAGGAAACGGCAGTATTCTTTTTGTGGATGATGAGAAGGAAATCACCTTCATGGGGAAAAGGATGCTTGAAAGCCTGGGCTATACGGTGGATATCCGGACCAACGGACAAACCGCCCTGGAGGAATTTAAAAAGGATCCTGATAAGTACGACCTGCTGGTGACAGACCAGGCCATGCCCAAAATGCCGGGCACAGAATTGATCGGGAAGGTAAAACAGATCCGGCCGGACCTGAAAACGATCATTATTACGGGGTACTATGATTCGATCCCCAGGGGAGATATTGAACGGCTCGAGATTGAGGATATTATCTCAAAACCCCTCATATTAAGTGAGTTCAGCGAACTTATCGGTAAAGTATTGAATACAGGGAACATAAAAAAGGCGTCATAATGCAAAAAATACTGATCATAGACGATGAGCCCCATATCCTGATGATGTTGAAAAAAATGATGGAGAAAGCAGGATACGATATCGATCTTGCATCCAACGGCCATGAAGGGATGAAACTGTTTCAGAAGTCACCTTCCGATCTGGTGATCACCGATATTATCATGCCTGAAAAGGAGGGTCTGGAGACCATCAGGGAAATGAAACGTATTCAACCGGAGTTGAAGATCATCGCCATGTCGGGCGGGGGCAAGATCTCAGCCGAGAATTATCTTGAGACTGCAAGTATTTTCGGGGCAAACAGGGTTATACAGAAGCCTTTCACACAAAAAGAGATGGTAACAGCGGTAAATGAGCTGATGGCCGCCGGTTCATCCTAGGGCAGCTTTCCGGAATATTCAGTCAGGCTCCTCCATTTACCGGAATGGGGTTCAGACTTGTTGCCCGATGCCTGTTCGGCATACGATAGGACTTTCTCAGGCGAATAACCGGTATGCTCATTCATCCAGGCTTTCCAGTTACACACATAGTAATTTTTGCCGTTCACTTTCGTCTGGACCATCATGTTTGAAAGAATGGTCACATCGGCAACTTTATCCAGATTGTCGTCCGTGGGCATAAAGATCCCGATCGAATCGACTGTGGGGAGTTCTGACAGGGATTTTCGCATACAATCCCCGAAATGGTAAGGGATGTTCACAGCCGGGATCAATCCCTCGGTAAAGCCATCCGGGAATATCTCTCCGATGGTGAATATCTTCAGTAAATCCGCCAAAATCAGGGGATCTTTTCCTGATACCAGTGCCGGCTTTTTGGAAGTGACTGATCCCCTGTATGATTCCCCCACACGGATGATGCCACGCAATGGAAGTTGCATATGCAAAGCCGTGGAGAGGATAATATTGTTGAATTCTGTAAAAAGCTTGAAAACAACACTGTTCAAATCAAACAGATCTTCTTCCTTGTAAAGTTTCGAGATGAGGAAAATCCTTTCGCAAATATTGATGAATTCCGGCTCGATCACCCTGAATCCCCATGAATAATTCTTTTTTCGCGTATGGTAGATTTCCTGCGCCACATGCTCAAAAAATACCTGCAGTCTCGCGATCTCTTTCTTCTCCAGCATTTCATCGAATCCGAGGATCTCGATGAAAGCACTGACCTGCGAACGGGGTTCTATGGGTTCATTCACCGGCCGGAACATCTCCCGGTCTTCATCACCTGTTGCGTTCACGAACTGATCTGAATCGGTCATCAGAATTGTTTTTTTCAGGGTTATACTTTAATGAAGATCTTTTTTCTGTACAGAAACAGAGCCGGGAGGAAAATGATCAGCATGTAGATCACCGCATAGAGGAACGAGACAAATTTGGGAGCAAGGCCCAGCTGGGTCAGACCGCTCATGAACCATTCATTGAGAGATGCTCCGCCGAAGGGTATGCCATAGAAGACAACGGTAAGCATTCCTGCCAGTACGTAAGAGGTAATGGCATTGGCTCCATAGACTCTTCCCAGGAAGGTCCACCGGGTGTGGCCCCATACATCCACAATGAGAATAGTTGCGGCAAGGGCCATCGTTCCTGCCCCCGAGGTATAAAGCACATAGGAACTGGTCCACAGATTCTTGTTGATGGGGAAGAACCAGTTCCAGATCCCTCCCGCAACGAACATGCAGAATCCGGCGAAGAAGATTCTGGAGAGCTTCTTGTCCATCTCTTGGATGTTCAGGTACATTTTACCCACAAGCATCCCGGTGATCCCGCTGACAATGGCAGGAAATGTGCTCAGGATCCCTTCAGGATCCCACGTTTTTTGCCACATCACACCCGGCAATAACAGGGTGTCTGCGTAATTTGCCCAGTTCTTTTCCGGGATGGAAAGATCCGGTTTGCCAAGTCCCGGAACGGGTACATAGGCGACAACAATCCAGTAGGCAACCAAAATGATCGCTCCGATCCATACCTGTTGTTTCCAGCTGGTGTTCAGAAAAAGGATGGCGCAGACCAGAAAGACCACCGAGATGCGCTGCAGGACACCGGTCCATCTGATGCCGCTGAAATCAAAATCGGGCCATAACCACAGGAACAGCCCCAGTAAATAAATAGATATCGCCCGGGTGATGATCTTCCTGTAGATCTTTTTCCTGGGAACATTGGCATGGAGTCGTTTGGTGTAGGCCAGGGTAATGGAAATTCCCACGATGAACAGAAAAAAAGGAAAAATGAGATCGGTCAGGGTGCAGCCGTTCCATTCTGCATGCCTGAGGGGTGCGTACACATGCTGCCAGGATCCCGGATCGTTCACAATGACCATGGCGGCGATGGTGAAACCTCTCAGTGCATCCAGGGAAATAAGTCTTTTGCTGGCAACAGGTTGGGTAGTTTCAACCATTATCTGATTTTTAAGGGAAGTTTTGGTAGCTTTGTTAACTCACTAATCTAATAAAGAAAACTTTAAGTGCCATGAAAAAAACCATCTTCTTTTTTGCGGTCATCATCCCGTCCATTTTCCTGTGTTCATGCGGGGATCGGAACGGGAGGGACTATCCGGCTGCGGATGAGATCATTCTTGAATGGGAATTCAAAGGGAACCAGAGTGTTCCGGAAAGGACCAGCAGCGCGGTATTCATCATGGAGAATCAAAGCGACCGGGTGCTGGGACGCGGTGGATGGGCGCTCTATTATAATCAGATGCTGAAACCGGTGATTGACGGCTCCGTTACCGCCCCTGTGAAATTCGAGCACATCAACGGTGACTGGATGCGGATCATCCCTGAAGAAGGTTTTCTTCTCCAACCGGGCGACCGCATGGAAATTGCATATGATATGCGCGGGTGGCTGATCAAGGAGGTTGAGGCCCCGCAGGGTCTTTATTTCGTGTACAACGGCACCGCGGGGAACGATCCGACGGAAGTCCCCGTAGAATCATATACCATCAGGCCTTTTCCCCCGCTGGATAAAGTATTCCCCCGGCTGTCCGGCGTTGCATTGCCGGATGCTTCCTGGGTTTACAGGCAGAACAGGGAAATGGAAATGATCGGGGAGATCCCCGCAAACCGGATCATTCCCACCCCGGAGAATGTCACTCCGGGCCGCGGATCAGTACGACTGGAAGAGGGATTGATGATCCATTTTGAGGAAGGACTGGAACAGGAGGCGGCACATCTGGCAAAAATGATCCGGGATGCCATGGGCATCGAACCCGTGCTGATGATCAATCCGGGAGAAGGTCCACATGTAATCAGATTGACTACAGATGGAGCGAATGTACAACTTGATCCGGAATCCTACCGGCTCACAGCATCCCCGGAAGCGGGGATCATGATCGTTGGAGGAGATGGGGCAGGGGTATTCTATGGCATTCAGAGCCTGCTGGCCATGTTGCCGGTGGAGGTATGGGGAAATCCTGAAGCGGAAATTGAAATAAATGCTGTAACAATTTCTGATACACCAGCTTTTGCATATCGAGGAATGCATCTCGACCTGGCCAGGAATTACATCCGTCCGGCGGCCATCAGGAAACTCATACAGATCATGGCTTTTTATAAAATGAACAGGCTTCATTTGCATCTGACCGAAGATGAAGGCTGGCGGCTGGAGATCGAAGAACTTCCCGAACTCACTGAGGTGGGAGGATACAGGGGACACACCAACACGAGCACAGATCATCTGATCCCTGCATACGGTTCGGGACCTTTCCCCGATCCGGAACAGGGATTCGGGAGTGGTTTCCTTTCAAGGAATGCTTTTATTGATATCCTTAAGTTTGCTGATCAACATCATATTAAAGTGATACCCGAGATCAATATGCCGGGTCATGCCAGGGCTGCGATCTATGCCATGGAAGCCAGGTACCGGCGGTTGATGGAGGAAGGAAAACCGGAAGAAGCTGCAAAATACAGGCTGATCGACCCTGCAGACACCTCGGTATACAATTCGGCGCAGAACTTTGATGACAATGTGGTGTGTGTTTGTAAAGAAGCCCCCTACCTGTTCTATGAAACAGTGGTGGATGATTTGATGGAGATGTATATGGAGGCGGGACTGGAGCTGGAGATGATCCATACAGGCGGAGACGAGGTTCCCCATGGAGCGTGGGAAGGATCACCCGAATGCGTGGAATTTCTGTCCCGGAACCCCGGGATAGGAGGTGTGGAAAACCTGCAGGCATATTTTGGAAGCCGGTTGTTCGCAATACTGGAAAGAAAAGGACTGACCATGGCCGGATGGGAGGAGATTGCCATGGAAAGGACAGAAGAAGGGGAATGGGTCCCCAATCCCGAATTTTCAGGGGGAGCGATGATCCCGTATGTATGGAACAGCCTGGGGGAAAACCTGGATCTGGGATACCGGCTGGCCAACGGAGGGTATCCGGTGATCCTCTGCAATGTTGATCATTTCTATTTCGATCTGGCTTACAGCCACCATCCTTCAGAACCCGGCCTGTACTGGGGCGGTTTTGTGAATACCCGGGATGCCTTCCTGTTCGCCCCTTACAATGTATACCGGTCCGCCATTTCCGGCAGATGGGGCAATCCGATTGACCCGGAAGAGGCTTTCAGGGGAATGGAAAGGCTGCAACCCGGGGCATATGAAAACATCCTCGGCATTCAGGGAGAACTCTGGAGTGAAACCATCAAGGGCGGAGAGATGCTGGAATACTATTATCTTCCCAAAATGCTGGGACTGGCCGAAAGGGCATGGTCGGGACAGCCGTCATGGGCATCGGCCGGCGATCTGCAGGAGCGGATCAGTGCCATGGATGATGACTGGAATGAATTTGCCTGTGTGGTTGGTCAGAGAGAGATGCCCCGGCTGGATCATCTGTTCGGAGGCTACGGGTACCGTTTGCCTCCTCCGGGAGCCGAGATCCGTGACGGGAAGCTCTCTGCGAATTCAGCCTTTCCGGGTCTCACCATCAGATATACAACCGACGGTTCCCGGCCGGACGGAACCTCCATGGTCTATGAGGGGCCGGTGGAAGCCCCAGGGCAGATGGTCCTGAGAACGTTTGATACCCGGGGCAGGGGAAGCAGAGCATCCACAGCAAGAGAAGAATGAACCGGTGAGTTCAGTAGCTCACTGCGTGCACCGGATTTTTTACCCGGGCGCCGATGTATGGGCATGCTTGATCTTCCAGCCGGTATCTTCCCTGTAAATGGTCCATGTGGCAGCGCCTCTGGACTGGGAGGTGGAATCGTTTTCATACGTGGTCGTTTTGACCCAGGTATGGCATACATTGGCCGAGTTGTGTGCATAGACCTCGACCCAGAGGTCTTCGATGGTATAGATCGTCCGGTCATCCCCGGTCAGGCGCTGTCCCACAGCGGCTTTCCATTCTTCTCTTGTTTGCCGGTCCACCACTTCCCTGTCCCCCTTGGAAAGAAGGGTGAACTGATTACTGTAATAACTGAAGAATGCTGCGGTGTCCCCTTCATTCATGTGCCCGACGACCTCATCGGTGAAATCCCGCATTTCTTTTTTAATTTCATCGCTGCGGGCATCTGTGAGGATTTGCTGGCATGATGAAAATGCCAGGCCGGCAAGGATCAGTGCAATGGTGTAAAGGGATAGTTTTTTCATGTTGCGATTGTATGGATTAGAAAAAAATATATTAATAAAATGAATTCACCGCCAGGACCAGGAACATGTAATGGGTGGCACCTCCTCCCATCACATATTCGGTCTGCTGCCACAAAAAAGGCCAGGTCTTGAGTTCGGGCAGATCGGGCCTGATCAAAGCAGTACCCGACACCACCCCTCCGGGGATGAAGGACCAGTCGGCCCGGTTCACCCCGTAAGCAACTTTGATGGATTCCGATCCCACTCCCGAAGCAAAGGAAGCGTTGTTTTTGCCGGGATGAACCCCGAGCACAAAGTTCAGGGAATGCTCCGTAAATTCAGTTGAAGCCACATCGGGCCATCCTTGATGGAAAAAATACTGTTCCACTCCGAAACGCTGGATATTCCAGCCCGCTCCCCAGATGGCCGGACGGTAGGGCACCCCGTAGGGAGAATCGGATCGCCGGGCTTTTTGCAGTTGCTGCTGGTATGTTTGTACCGCCCCCGCAATCTCAGATCTGAAAGCGGGATCTTCGATCTCATGGATCACGTGCCCCACGGCCCAGCCGCAACGGTCCAGGTTTTCGATGATCTGCTGCTTCATGCCGATAAAGGTTTTCTTCAGCCCGGGATCTCCGGTAGTGAGGATCAGTTCCGACAATGCCACGATTTTGGCCGAATGGTTCCCTTCTTTCATGGAGGCTTCTGACCAGAGGGACAGTGCGGTTTCCAGGCATTCCTCCGACAGGGGGCGATTGGGCTTTTCCAGAACCCTGGCGGCTGCGGCCAGTGCTGCGGCCACCCGGAGTTCCCTTCCGGGATTCTCTTCGGTAAATACCCAGCGGTCATCCCCGGTACCCGTCAGGTTATCGGTCATGGCCGAAGCATCACCCAGCATGACGTACTGCCGGAGGTCCGAGCAGATGATGCCCCGGTATAGCCTGCCCAGGGAGCGGTATCCACCCAGGATGGATGCCAGTCCGTGTTCGATCTGCTGAATGGCATCGGACCGGCCGTCGGGATGATGGATCTCCACCACCCGTTGTTCCGGATCGATCAGGGTGGCATCATGGTCCAGGCCGAATTCCTCGATCATCAGCGCCAGCATCCACACGGTTCCCGACTGGGATTCCACCCTCAGGTCATAATCTCCCGCATCGTGCCAGCCTCCCCGGTTGAGGCCGGGCACAGGCTGAAGCGGTTCGTAGGTTGTATAATTTTCCGGACCCTGTCTGTATCCATCGAAATGGTGGATGCCGGATGGGGCCATCAGGGCATCATCGGCATGGCACAGATCATGCCAGACCCGGTATTTTTCATTCACCCTCATGTGGCACATCTGGACGGGCAGGTAATATTCCAGGGTGGGTTGCCAGGCATTTTTTTCATACACATCTTCAGCGATCCTGAAGGGATGGGACAGCTGATCCCTGTAACGAAGCCGGTAAATCCCCGGAGTGCTGACCTCGGAAAAATCAAGAATGGCATATTGATACCGCAGGAACCTTCCCCAGGGTACGGGTGTTCCGGAGAAGACCGGCTCCATGCCCTGTTCACCGAGCCGGAAGAGTTCGAATTCACCCGAAGGGCTTTCATTCCGGTCCATTTCAAGCACGGCTTTCTTCTGCTGGTCCGGATGATACCCCAGCTGGGAAACCTGAATAACGGGTGTATACTTCCAATCCTTTACCACGTTGGGTGTGATGGTCCAGTGGACGGCCGACCGGGTGGCTCCCCCGGGGATAGTGCTTCGGACAATGAACCAGCCGTTGTTGTGATTGGATCTCCCGTCACGGAGTTCCAGGGGATTGCCATAGGAGTGTATGGTCATCCGCTGCAGTGGTTCACCGGGAGCGATCACCAGTGCAGACCCTGTATCCAGGGGCACGGTGATTGGCTCTCCGTCGAATTCCTCCATGGGACCCACCGGCTGATCAGGAAAGATCCCGGTAGCCCCGTCCATGAGATAGGCTTTTCCGAAAAGATCTCCCGGGAAAAGTTCCAGGTTGAAGCCCACCTTTCCGATCCATGCTTCGGGAAGCGGTTTTTCCAGGTCCACCGTCACCCTGAAGCTGTTGCCTTCCAGTGCGGTCACGTGGATATGGTAGGTGAAGGCAAGATCGGGGTACACAAGGGGATTGTGTCCTCTGTGCATCCTGCCGGAATCAGGATACCACATGGTCTGGGAGATACGCTGACCGACAGTGTCGGTGATCCTGTCTCCCGCCGCCGGTACCGGGGACCACTGTCCCGGGGATGGTTCCAGCCGGAGATCTCCGTTGGCGGCCACCCGGATAGCATGCTGGATGATGGTGACACCGGACTGGTGTCCCTCGGGGTAGTAATCGCTGAAAACGGTCACATCCAGTCCGTTCATATGAAAATATCCCTGCTCGTTCAGCTGAAGCTGCTGTGCTGAAAGGGAGATACCACAAAGCAGGATGATCAGTGCTGCGTTTCGTTTCATCAGGACATATCTTAAATGTGAAATATATTAAATATCCGGGGCTATTTGATGAACAGGGTGAATCTTTTTTGCCCGATCCTGCCATTTTCATCCATGGCATATACAGCGATATCATAACGACCTTTACTGTCAGGTGCAATGAACCTGATGGAGGCCGGATTGCCGGGGACTGATCTCAGACCTGTTTCAAAGCAGGGGGTGGTCAAAAAAAGGGGTATGCGGGGATCATCCGGGATCGAACAACCGGCACAGACAGGATTTCGGAGGGTGGAAAAACACCGGAAAGACTGCCGGATGGATGACTCAGGCAGTTGCGCCGGGTCTGCATTACCCCTGAGGGTCCGGATATCCACAATCCCGTCCATGACGATATTTTTCATAAAATAACGCTCGCTTTTCAGCCGGATGCTGTGTATCAGGGAAGGATCCAGTTCCATCAGGATCTGCGGATCAGAAACCGGGACCCCATCGATAAAATAAAAGGGATGATTCCCGATGATCCGGTTGGTCTTCAAATCCAGGAGCCGGACATGGTATGATCCTTCTTCCCGGACCAGGAAGATCCTTTTGCCCAGTTCCCTGAACACTTCCTCCATCACCGGAAGGGCAATGAATTCTTCCATGACGATCTGGTGGTCATACCGTCCGTAGAAAGGGATCCTGTGTTCAGGGTCTGTCGGGCATCCCCCCGTAATGGAATCCCGTTCCCGTGAATAAGCCCCGGCAAGCTGCCTGTGGAGCTGGAGTTTTTCAAAATGTTCCTGTAACTGAGTTTTTTTCAACGAGCAAAAAGAAAAACCGGGAACAGGTTCCCGGGAAAAATCATTATCCAGGGCGATCAGAAAGTCCTCTTCGTTCTGAGCATCTGCCTGTATGACCACGTCCATCGTCCCGGTACGATCGTCCAGCGAAAAATGAAAAATGCCCTGCTGATTGCTGGAGGTGCTGTAAAAGTCCGGGATGGTATCGATGAACGAGAGAAACAGCCGCTGGCCGGAAGCAGGCATTCCGGTTTCCCTGTGGATGATCTTACCGCTCACCACCAGGCCTTCCTGCTCCGGGACATACATGATGTTCCTGCTTTCGTTCCCCTGCCAGTTGCATTTTCCTCTGGAATGCATGATCATATACTGATCCATCTGTTCAGGTGAAATACCGGATGTCTGCAGCGGCAAAAGCTCGGGTATCTCACTGCCCAGCAGGATGCTTTGCAGAAATGCGTTGGAATGGGATCGGGGAAGGTCATACCCCGAAAGGGATACCGATACAGAAAGGAGGGAGGGGGTGGAAACACCCTGCGGGGTAAAGGTTTCCAGATCGAATGTGATGGTTTGCCTGGAATTGTATGATTCCTGCAGCCCGATGGTCCTGATCTCCAGGGATTCCTTCCCGTCCACAAAGAAGGACCGTTCTGCCAGGATGTGATACGTTTCATCCAGCAGGGTGATGTGATGGATCCCCGGGGCGAATCTGCGGTCATGGAAGTCGAATTTCATCAGGGTGTCCGCCTCCATTTTCTGAAGCATTTCAATGGACGAGGGTCTCCATATAACAAGGATGAGCATCCTGTGATCGTTGCAAATGCCCTTGTGGGGCCTGACAAAAAGAATGCGCCTTCCATGACGGTCACCGGTAAGTTCCACCGCGCATGCCTCCCTTTCCGGAACGGGAAGCCGGAATTCGGCCTGTTTCCCTCCCGGTTCACAGATCCTTGCCGTATATTCTCTTCCCTTTTCGGGGACCAGGTGAAAGCAGCCCATACCGGTCGCGGAGTTTTGTATCTGGGTCACCGTCACCGAATCATCCCTGATGATCCCGCCGCTGACCATTACCGGGGTCCGGTCAGCGTCCGACACACGGAAGACAAAGCGGTTCCGTACACCGGGAACCGCCTGACCTCCTTCGGGCCAGACCTCCATTTCCATCATGCCGGCGCCTTTCTGGTTTCTTCCCGGCAGATGCATGGGTTCTGAGGGATGAAGGATCAGGAGGTTGTTGTAATAGTAGGAACGGGGACCGGAATTTCGCTGCCATGCCGTATAACAGCGAAGGATATATTCCTGGCCTTTGCATGAGGTGGGGATCTCGAGCGAACCGGCACCATATCCCCGATGAAGCGAGATCTTTTCCCGGACGATGCTGTTGTTCTGACGGTCCAGCAGCTCAATGCAGGCCGCCGAACTGGCCAGGGAAGGCTTGCAGGAAGCGGGTTCCAGGCAGAAGATACTGAATTGGATCCTTTCCCCTGCCAGGTAATACTGACGGTCCAGGTGGACGAATATCCTTTCCTGGTAGCGGGCCCTGTTGTTGTTCATGAAAAGTTCCACCAGTTTTTCCCCGGGGTCCTGCGAGGTCCCTTTCATGGAAACGGACAGCATGGCTGCCATGAAAAATATTCGTATGATCTGCGGACAAGGTTTCATGTTCATTCCTCCGTCCAGAAATCCGGTTTCACATTGGTTCCGGCCAGGGTGCACCTGAAGCATACAGGGGAATTGGAAAAGATGAAATAGAGGGTGTTTCCATCCACATACTCATCCACATAGGCATATCCGTGATCGAAATAATATGCAATCTCAGCAGAATCGGCAGTCGTGAAAAAATCGCATCCCTCGAAACCCGAAGGGATGTTCAGGAACCCGGGCAGATCCGAACGGTCAATGAAGATCCGTTTCCGGGACACGGCAGAGGCCTGAAAGATCCCCACTGCAGGGAGGGAGGGATCGTCCTGACTGTGAATATTTCCCTCTACCGCGGCAGGTGTGGGATCAAAGAGAGATCCCGTATTCTGCGTGATCTCCCGGAGGTTTTTCCAGTAGGCATATTCACTTCGGCTTAAAGAATATTGTGAGACCAGAATGGAATACCTGATCTTCAGCTTGTTGGTTTCGGTCGAGATAAAACACAGGGGATGGTCCTGCAGCACGTCTTTGGTGAGATGTTCGGTAGTACCGATGTTGATGGTGGAAGATCCGGTGTTCTTCCAGCAGCGTTGTTCCCCGGGATAAATAGATGAGACTATCGGAGTGATAAATTCCCATGTTTCGGTCCATTCCCACCTGTAATAGCGGGTCTCATTCCGGGGATCCCGGGTGCTGACCATGATCTGCACACCGTACAGGGATTCAGATGGATCTGTTACGGCCTTTTCCCGGAATTCCCAGCTAAGATCTTCTATTTCAGGCACATTCCTGAGCTTTACCCATTCCGACTCATACCGCTTCCGGTCCGCTGTGGTCAGACTCAGCTGATAGCTGATCCCCGCCTGCCCTTTCAGGCTGCTGCTGCTCAGGTACAGACCGGGCTCATCTTCGGATAGCAGGTATTCGTTCAGATCCTCGTCGATGATCTTTACCACCGCTCCCTCCTCCGGAGCAGGATAATTCTCATCAAATGCAAAACTGCGTGAGAGCCTGACTATATGGGGTCCTTCCCGGTCGGTGATCAGTCCGTCCACCACCAGGATATTGTCGTATTTTGAAATATCCGGATCATAGGGCTCCCGGCATCCGGAAAGGAACGAGGCAAAATATATGAGGAAGAAGCATATGGACTTGTATTTTATCACCTTTTGAATACTTTGATATAAAGTGTTATAAACATCTTATATGAATTAAAACTTGAAGTTGTATGTGACGGTGAACACAGGCCGGCTGAAGATGGAAAGCCTGTATCCGGATACATCCTTATCATCGCTTACAAAGTAGATCGAATAGACATTGTTCCTTCCGGTGACATTGTAGAGCGAAAATGACCAGGAGCTGTGCGCCAGTTTCTTTGATCTCAAATTCCCTTCCACATTGACTGACAGATCCCACCTGAAATAATCGGGGATCCTGTATTCATTTCTTGAGGTGTAATGCAGGACGGTCTTGTTGCGGATCCTGTATTTGGCGACAGGATAGGTGATGGGCCTTCCTGTACTGTAGGTCACATTGGAAGAGACACTGAACCTTCTGGAAAACCTGTATTTACCCACCAGGGTGATGTCGTGCGGTTTATCATGGTTCGCCGGGAACCATTCCCCGTTATTGATCCTTTCAACAGGGAAATCGCTGTCAGCCTGAACAAGGATGCGTGAGTAGGTGTAGCTGATCCAGCCATTCAGTTTCCCGGCGGTCCTTTTCACCATCAGTTCGGTACCATAGGCCCTTCCCCGGCCGTGGATCAGATCCTGTTCGATGACCTCGTTCAGGATCAGCCTTGCCCCTCCCCTGTATTCAATGATATCCTTGATGCGTTTGTAGTAGATTTCAATGGAGGTTTCCACACGCTGTCCACGGAAATCTTTGTAAAAACCAAGGGCAAGCTGGTCCCCTACCTGGGGCCTGATATTCGGGTCGCTCAGTTTCCACGTATCGGTGGGGGATATGGCGGTGGTATTGGAGAGCATGTTCAGGTATTGCCTCATCCTGTTATAGCTGAGCTTGACCGAACTGTTTCCTGTCAGTTTATATCTCACATTCAGTCTGAGTTCGGGTCCGGAATAGGTCTGGATACATTCACCCCTGTCATAGCGGACCGTATCATAAAGGCTTGTGTGATCCTTTGGGACATCCCTGTAATACTTAAAAACGGTTTTCGGTCCCATGAAGGCATAGAACGAATACCGGATGCCCGCGTAGAGCGACAGATCGGAGGTGAGGTGGTATTCATCACTCAGGTAGAGTGAGCCTTCCAGGGCGCGTTCATTTTCAAGGTCGGCAGGGGATACCAGTGAATTATGATGCATCGGGCCGAAATAGCCTGGTTCCAGCTGGTAGCGGATCAGGCCTGCGCCGAATTTCACCCTGTGTTTGAATGCCGGAAAATATGAGAAACTCCCTTTCACTTCACTGTAGACGATCCCGTATTTCATGTCAAAGGCCTGAAGTTCATCGGAATCACTGGAAATATGATAATGGTAGCTGCTGTAATTGCCGCTGAAATCAGCCATGAGCCTTTCGCTGAATAAATGTTTCCATGCCACAACAAGATTTGTATTGTCATACCTGTAGGCAGTATCGGAATTGAGCCTGAAATAGTCATTGCTGTAATATCCGCTGATTTCCAGGCTATTATTTTCATCCAGGTCCATGCTGATCTTCCCGTTCAGATCATAGAATGCGGCCGAACTGTTCCTGATGGCAGGATCTTTGATCTGTTTCAGGATCCAGTCGGAATAGGTACTTCTGGCCCCGAGAATGAAAGAGAGTTTTTCTTTGATGATGGGACCTTCCAGCATCAATCTTCCTGTAACCGGACTGACCCCCCCTGCGCCTGACAGGTTCTTGCGGTTCCCGTTCCTGGTGGTGATGTCAAACACAGATGAGATCCGGCCGCCATACTCGGCGCCGATCCCGCTCTTGTAAAGCTTGAATTCTTTGATCACATCCGGATTGAATGCCGAGAAGAAACCGAACAGATGAGAGGTATTGAACACGGGGGCCCCGTTGAAAATGATCAGGTTCTGATCTGTACTTCCCCCGCGGACATTGAACCCGGAAGCTCCCTCGCCCACCGTTTGTACTCCCGGAAGCAGCAGGGCGGCCTTGAAAATATCCGTTTCACCCATAGCTGCGGGCACCGTGTTGATGGTGCTCACCTCGATCCTGTTGAGCCCGATCTGCATGCCCGATACATTCTGGTATTTATCGGCGACGATCTCAACACCTTTCAGCTGGGTGACCTTCTCCTCCATTTCCACATTCAGAGAACCATCTCCCTTGAGGATCACATTCCTGCTGACCTCTTCTTTGCCCAGACTTCTGAAGGAGATCCGGTGTGTGCCCTTTCCCAGTGAAATGACATAGTAACCACTTGCATCGGTGATCACTCCCAGCTGCTGATCTTCGTTATATACCACAGCTCCGATAATGGGTTCTCCGGTTTCGGCCTCCCTTACGGTTCCGTTGATCGTCGCCCTCTGATCACCGGGGTCACTGCCTTCGGTTCCTATTCGGATAATGTGGTTGTAGTCGCCGTTCTTTTGCCCTGTATCTTCATCAGTAAGTTCGGTCTGGGAAGCTTTCTCCGGGTATCCGGCAACGGGTTCTTTTTCCGGGAAGCTGCGGGCCAGGGAAGGATCGATTACCCGGCCAGAGGAAAGAAATATGTTTCCCTCCCGGATATAAAAGCTGATCTGGTGCGGGGACAGGGTGGCATCCAGTATTTCCGTGAGCTTCTGTTCCTCCTCATGCTGGATAATCCTTACCGAATCAATCCATTCCTGCCTGAAATAGAAATGTACAGGAAAGGAGGCTTCCATCGCTGTTACGAATTCGGTGAATGGCTGTTGGTGATGAGATGTGCGAACGACCCGGTCATCCTGGCAATATCCTGTTAAGTGCGGTACTAGCATCAGCAGAACTGCCAGCATATGTCTTGTAAAACCGTTCATCGTATCAATTCCTCGTGGGATATACCGTCAATGATTTACCACCTGTTACAGGGCGTTATAATATTCGACAATTTCCTTCAACTCCTCTTCATGACCCGGGCCTACCAGCAGCCGGTTCCTCCTGATGTATGTCCTGATCTCTTTTTTCCGGTCACCCAGTGCCCGGAGCAATCCCCATCTGCGATTGATCCTGAAAAAGGAACCCTCGTTCAGTATATAGCGGTCTATTGTCTGGATGAATTCACCCCTGGAATGAACGGTGGGTTCATTGTAACGTTTCCTCCATTTGATGTAGAGCCTTGCCTTACCCTGGCTGAGGATCTCATAATAACCGGCATCCGTCCGGTCATCCGTTCCCGGGATCCGGCGAAGATGGCAGAACCTGTGGCCCCGGATGGTAAAACTGTCGATTCTGGTCTTGTTCAAAACAAGGGGATGGGCACCAGATTCCAGGATGTGGTTGTACAGCAACTGGTCCCTGTAAATATCATATTTCACTGAAAGCTGATCATAGGACCTGCCATGCATTATCAGCATTCCCTTGACCCAGTTCGTGGTCAGGAAGAAAGGGTGACCACTGGCACGGATGTAAGAATCCCTGTATTCCGAACCGTTGATAAACCGTCTGCCGGCCCCGGCTGAACTGTTGTACAGCGTCTCCAGGTATTCAGCCTGCGAAGGCAACAGCTCGACCGTGCCTGTCTGCTGGGCCTCAAGCAACGGTGAGTACAGGGAAAAAATCAGGATCCATATGATGGAGAACAGTCGCATGGTGATATGGTTTTGCGAAAATAGGAAATTGAAGGTTAGAAGGGGTTCAGCGGTTTATAATAATGTTCTGTTTCTTGATACCTTTGTTCATCAACCATGAAACAATCAAAAACATGAGGAAAATATTTATTGCTTTGCTGGTCATCCCGCTGTGTTCCCTTTTTGCGCAGGAACCGGAAACCATCATCCTGGATGCCGATACCGGAAATGAAGTGGATGATCTCTATGCCATCGTCAGGGCGCTGGTCGAACCTTCCTGGAATATCAAGGCTCTGAATGCTACCCAGTGGCAGGCGAGCCAGTGGGCGGTGGACCGGACCATGGAGGAGAGCCACCGTCTGAACCAGATCCTGCTGGCCTACCTGGAGATGGGAGAAAAGGTGAAGGCCCTGAGGGGCGGAGCCGGCAGGATGTACGACTGGGGAGATAAAGCCCAGCACTCGGCGGCAGCCTACGGGATCATTCGTCAGGCACACCAGATGAAGGAGGGAGAAAAACTGACGGTGGTTGTCCTGGGAGCCCTGACCAACGTGGCATCCGCAATTTACATCGAACCGGCCATCGAATCCAGGCTTAAGGTATACTGGCTGGGGACTTCTTACGATTTCGAAAAGGAACTTTCGAGGCGAATTGATTTCAATGCAGTGATGGACATCCAGGCCACCGAGATCTTGCTTTCCTCCAATGTGGAGATGCATATTATCCCGGTGAATGTGGCCGGGCAGATGGTTTTTGATTATGACGAAACCAGGTCGAGGTTGAAGGATCAGCATCCCCTGGCCGACTACCTGCTGGACAGGTGGTACAACCATATGGACGCGGGGGTGTACCGGCGGACCATTTGGGATTTGAGCCTGATCGAGGCCATGATCCATCCCGGACTGGCAGAGGAGGTGAAGGTAGCCTCATTCCAGAATAAAAATGTATGGATGTACAGAGACATTGATGAAGAGGCAATGATCAGGGATTTCTTTCAGACTACCCAGGGGTTTCTAAAAAATGCCCTTTAAGCGGATCGGTCCCCTTCCATGTCCCGGCGGATCTGAAAGGCTGCAGCCTGGTGAACATTTCTTCTTTAAAACCTTTGCGCTTTCTTGTTTCCCGGATGGCTGTTGCGTGAAAGGTCTTCCATGCGAATTCATTCATACATTCCTTATCCTCCCAGATGGTAAAGGTAGCCTGCTCAAACAGAGGATATTCCCCGATCCCTTTTGTGAAGATCAGTCCGCGAAATCCCTCGTGTTCCCTGCTTACGCGGGGAACCATGCTCCAGAATTTCACAAGGAAACGGATTCTCACGGTGGCCCTTGTGAGCGCGGCGATCAGGTGGCTTTCAGCCGAAGGAGAGGAAAACCGCCATTGATTGAATCCCGACCAGGAACCCTTCGAACCGAGCGGCTTCAGGAAGACCGTGTATTGCTCACTGCTATGGGCAATAAATCTCCGGAAATACCCGGATGAGAGGAAATCGTCTGCATCCCGTTCGCTCTCCCACACCGCCAGCATACCGTACACGCTGAAGTCGGGCCGGATGCTGTATCCGATCCCGCTGCCCGTACCCACTGGTTTGAAGAACTGCAGTCCATTCATCTTCCGCATGGGAGACCGGGATGCAGCCATCTGCATCATTCCCCAGAATTTCTGGAAACCACAGTATCTGAAAAACGATACGGTAACTGTCTGGGAGGTCTCGGTGTCCATGTAATGTCAGGATTCCTGAAGGTAATCGTACTTGGCTTTCCGCTGTTTCCAGCGTTCACGTGCATATTTCTGCATATCTGCGATGCGGTCCCTTTCATCTACGATTTCCAGGCCCAGGATCGTTTCTATAATATCCTCCATGGTCACGATACCGTGCATTCCACCGTACTCATCCACCACCAGGGCGATCTGTTCCTTTTTCTCCAGCAGGAGTTCCCAGACACTCAGAAGGGATTGGAATTCGGGCACTACCACGATCTTTCTGCGGATATCCCGGAGCTTCAATCCTGTTTCCTTCTCGTTATATTTCTCAAAGGCAGCCTGACGGATCACATAGCCCGTGATGTTTTCCTTATCCGCGGAATAAAGCGGAATTCTTGAATAGTACAGGAACTCCCTGTTCTTGAGAAAATCTCCGAGTTTCATGTTTTCGTCGGCCACCGTTACCACGATCCTGGGGGTCATAACCTCGGACACCAGTACATTTCTGATCCTGATAATGTTCCGGATGATCTTATATTCTTTTTCTTCAAGTATCCCTTCTTCTGTTCCGATCTTGGCCATCGCCGAGATCTCTTCTCTGCTCACCGAATCCACTCCGGTATTCCTGGAAAGCATCCTGGTGATGAATCCGGTCAGGATCACAAGCGGATAGGTGATGATCACCATGCCCTGTATGATCCTTCCGGAGACCAGGGCCAGGTTTCTCCAGTATCTGGCACCGACGGTTTTGGGAATGATCTCAGAAAAGATCAGGATCATCAGGGTCAGGATGGCCGAAATCCAGCCGAAGTAAGCCTCCCCGAAAACCAGGGTTGCCTGGGCTCCTACTCCTGCCGCCCCTACAGTATGAGCGATGGTGTTCAGGGAAAGAATGGCAGCGAGGGGCTTGCCGATGTTCCTTTTCAGATTAATAAAAGCCCTGGATGAATTGTATCCTTCATTCTCCTTGATACTCAAATATGTAAGCGGTGTGGATAAAAGTACGGACTCCATCACCGAGCACAAAAAGGAAACAAACAGAGCAAGGAAAAGATAGAATATCAGAAGTGCCATGATGGTGTTTTATTAATATGCATTGATTACTACTGTTCCCTGATATCGTACACGAACAGTTTATCGGTATGACGGATGTACATTTTTCCGCCGCACACCACCGGATGGGCCCAGTGCATCCCTTTGCCGCCACTGTGCACTTCGAATGTGCCGGTGGGATTGTAGCTGTCAGGTGTGGCCTCGACCAGGGACATGATCCCCCTTTCTTCCAGGCAATAGAATCTACCATCGGCGTAGGTCAGGGATCCTTTCCCCTGTGCTTTCCACACCTGCCTGCCGGTTTCAAAATCGAGGCAATACCATCCCCTGTTGTTATGACCTGCCCCGTATAAATAGCCGTTCAGCAGGATCACCCCGCCGTGGTGATTGTCCATGAGCTCGGTATGCCAGACGGTCCGGGGTGTGATCTCTTTACCCGATACATTGAGTTTTAACAGAATACTGCCTTTGCCATAACCACTGGAAGCAAAAACGTGTCCGTCGTGAAAAATAGGATCCGCCACATTGTTTGAGCGGCTGTTTTCATAATCCACCACCCACAGGGATTTACCTGTTTCCGAATCCACACCGAAGATGCAGTTGGAACTCAGGCTGGCGATCTGCCGGTAACCTCCATGGTCGAATATGACCGGGGAACTGAATCCCACATTTCCCGGGATCTTATTGTTGGCCCAGATCAGATCGCCCGTGTTTTTATCCAGGCATATGATGTAGGCTTCTTTCCCGGCGGGACAGCAATATAAACGGTTGCCTTCGATCAGCAACGATTCTGAATACCCGTATTCGGGAACCTCTGCATCGAACCGCTCGCGCAGCTCCAAGCTCCAGAGCTCATCGCCGGTGCTGCCGTTGAAAGCAGCCAGCCGGCCCATTTCTCCCAGATGATAGACTATTCCCCCATCATATGTGGGTGTGCTCCTGGCGCCGGTATAGGCCCTTGCATGATGCATGTGTGTTTCCCAGGACTGGCCGTTGGGTTTTTTCCATATCAGCTTACCGTTTATGTCAAAAGCAAAAACATGGGTTTTCTGATCCACCATTCCTGAGGCAAAAATATATCCTTCGGCAATAGAAACCGTACTGTATCCTTCTCCAAGTCCGGAGATCGTCATTACAAGCTCTGGGCCTCCTTCGGGCCATTCCTGCAATAGCCCCGTTTCATCCGATTGATTGGTCCTGTCAGGTCCGTGAAAGCCGGGCCAGTGACAATTCTCCTGGGCCATTGTCCCGCATGCATGGATCGCTAATACAAAACTCCAAAACAGGAGGATTGATTTTTTTGTACTCATGTACTATCATTTAATCATCATCTGAATTCAAATATAATCAAACTTATACGCTTTTTGACGAGTTAAATTTTTCAAGAGATCATCTTTATATTTTCTCACATTTAATCTGGAAATTTATAACTTTGTTTTTAGGAATTCCTAAAAACATTTTCTAAGATGATCATGGTCTCAGTTGAAGATTATCTGAAAGCGTTGATGCATATCGAGTTCGATGGCCAGCAGGCCACCACATCGGGCATTGCCTCCAGGCTTTCTGTGAGTTCGGCTTCCATCACGGAAATGACCCGCAGGCTGTCAGAGGAGGGCCTGGTGAAACACACTCCTTATAAACCTGTTTTTCTTACAAAGAAAGGCCGGGAGCTTGCTGTTCAGGTAGTGCGAAGGCACAGGATATGGGAAATGTTCCTGCACAAGGTATTGAAGCTGTCCTGGGATCAGGTGCATGATGAGGCCGAAAAGCTGGAGCACTGCAGCTCGGATTCACTCATTGACAGCATTGATGCTTACCTTGGAAAACCGCAGTTTGACCCACATGGCGATCCGATTCCCGATAAGGAAGGTATTTTCCCTGACATACCCGGTTCAAAACCGCTTTCAGAGTGTCAGATCGGCGATATGTATTCCATTGTAAGAGTGAAGGACAGGTCAAAGGATCTGATGGAGTACTTCTCTGATTTTGGATTCTACCTGGGTAAGAACATTTTTCTTCACCACAAACTGAAGGATGATCAATCGCTGGTAGTGGAGCTGGGACAGCAGAAGACCGTAGTCAGTAATTTCATTGCTTCCAATGTGGAGGTGGTGAAGGCGAAGACCCTGGAAGACATGAAAATACATGAAAAGGGGATCGTGGATGAGGTCCATGCGAAGGGAATGCTCCGCTCAAGATTGCTTGACCTGGGCTTCACCTCAGGAACGGAAATTGAAAAGACCATGGTCGCTCCTTCAGGCGATCCTTCCTCATTCCGAATCAGGAATACAACCATTGCATTGCGAAACGACGAGGCCAGAAAGATTTTGTTAAAAAATGGAAGGTAGGGAGGTTTCGGTTGCGCTGGCGGGGAATCCCAATACAGGGAAAAGTACGCTTTTCAACCTTTTCACCGGCTTGCGGCAGCATACGGGGAACTGGCCCGGGAAGACCGTAACCCGGGCGGAAGGCTCTTTCCGGTATGATGGATTCAAGTTCAACCTGCTGGACCTTCCCGGGACCTATTCTCTGCTCACCCGGTCGAAAGACGAGGAAATTGCCAGGAATTACCTGATTTTTGACGATCCCGATCTGGTACTGGTGATGGCCGATTCCACCGCCCTGGAACGTAACCTGCACCTTGTCCTCCAGATTTTGCAGATCACCTCAAAGGTGATTCTGGTATGCAACCTGGTTGACGAGGCCGACAGAAAGGGGATCCGGGTCCGGACAAGCATTCTTGAATCTCAACTGGGGATTCCCGTGGTGGGAATTTCAGCTTCCAGAAACCAGGGAATCGATAAGCTGAAGAAAGCCATGACCAGGGTAGTGACCGATCCCAATCCACCCCGGTCGGTCACCGTAAATTATCCGGAATCCCTGAAATCGGAGATGGATTCCATCGGGGGCGAATTGAAAAGAATGATTCCATCCCTGCAGGCTATCGAGTGGATTATTCTTCGCATGATGGAAGGGGATCAGTCGGTTGTCAGTATCCTTGAATCACTTGTCAGAAAAAAAGAAAGTACTAATCAGCAAAAAGATAATGATCTGAAATCCCTGGGTAAGCTGGTTTTGAGGGCACAGCTGGCAAAGGAAAAATTGGGGTTTTCGCTGCATGATGTACTTTCGGAAAAGATACACCGCCAGGCATCGGCCATTGCAGGGAAGGCAGTTTTTCACAAAGAAAAGGAGAAAAAAAGCACCGAGGAGAAAATTGACAGGATCGTCACTTCCCGCATTTGGGGAATTCCCATCATGCTGTTGCTCCTTTTCCTGATCTTTTATATCACCATTGCAGGTGCGAATTACCCCTCTGCCCTTCTTGCGAAGGGACTTTTCCGGATCGAGGATGCATGGGCCGGACTGTTTGAAAAATGGCAGGTCCCATGGTGGATCACAGGATTCCT
Source organism: Bacteroidota bacterium (assembly GCA_051746185.1). Lineage (GTDB taxonomy): Bacteria > Bacteroidota > Bacteroidia > Bacteroidales. The sequence goes on along the minus strand of JBNJEV010000001.1, from coordinate 8,904 downwards.
GGTGCATGGTATTTACAAAGGAATGGCCTGGGTGGTATCGGTCATGCTTCCGCCCATGGCTATATTTTTCCCGCTTTTCACCTTTCTTGAGGACCTGGGATATCTTCCGAGGGTCGCCTTTAACCTGGACCGGATGTTCCGGTGGTCAGGCGCCCACGGAAAGCAGGCACTTACCATGGGAATGGGATTCGGATGCAATGCTGCAGGCATTATTTCCACACGCATCATCGATTCTCCGAAAGAGCGGATGATCGCCATTGTGACCAATAATTTTGTTCCCTGTAACGGGAGGTGGCCGTTGCTGATCCTGGTTGCGACCATATTCATCGGTTCGCTGGCATCCCCCGCAATGGCCACCGTTGTCTCGGTCTCCGCGGTAGTGGGGGTTACCCTGGTTGGCATCGGAATAACCTTTTTGGTGAACAAATTTCTGAGCACGACGCTCTTAAAGAAAGAACCCTCTTCTTTTATCCTGGAGCTGCCCCCGTACAGAAAACCGCAGTTGCTTCGTATTCTCTACAGATCGCTGATCGACAGAACGATCTTTGTTCTCGGAAGGGCGGTGATGATGGCGGCTCCTGCGGGTGGTCTTATCTGGATCCTGGGGAATATTGATGTTCAGGGTCATTCACTGATGTACTGGGCCGCCGGTTCACTGGATGGATTTGCCGAGATCCTCGGACTGGACGGCATGATCTTGCTGGCCTATATTATTGCGATCCCGGCCAATGAGATCGTGATCCCCACCATCCTGATGGGGTACCTGGCAACCGGACAGATGGTCGAAATGGAAGATACAGTCCGCGTGGGCAATCTGCTGGAGAATCACGGATGGACCATCGTTACGGCAGTTTGTATCATGCTTTTTTCCGTGCTGCATTTCCCCTGCAGCACCACCACCCTGACCATCTGGAAAGAGACCCGGAGCCCCCGGTGGACCCTTCTGTCAAATCTGATCCCCCTGGCCGTCGCGATCATTGTCTGTTTCCTGGTAGCTCAGACCATGTACCTGATCTTTTGATGTGCATTGAGCGCACAGGTCTGTCAATATTACTTTACCGAAGGATCAGGAATCCGCAACCCTGGCCCTGGGCATCTTCCGATGATCAGAACGCGGATGTGAAACCAAGTGAGATCCTGCTGTAAGGATCGTCAGGATTGGTGAACACTTCTGTGAATTCAAGGCTGAGTCGTACGTTTCTCCGCAACAGGTATCCAAGATGGAGCGTCGCTGAATGATAATCGGCCGGATCAAAGTCAGATTCCACGTAATTATACAGTCCGACGGCATACCAGTCGCTTTGATCCCCTTTCGGACTGTAAATAATTTCCCCCATTACCCCGTGGGTTATTACATCATTGATGGGAATGAGACTCGCTGTAGAAGCCAAAACTTCCGAATCCTGGCGGTAGAGATATTGCATATTGATCTCCAGTTTGTCCGACAGGGAAACCGTGGCATCGGCCCCTCCGAATAATGCCCTGTTTGTAAGGGTTTCAAAATCGTTGGTCATGTTTTCCCTGCCGTAGTACCCCACCAGTCCGATGCTGAGGAAATCCTTGATATCCTGGGATATTCTCCCCAGATAGCTTTTATGCCTGTCCTTATCGAAAAAATTCATCGCGTTCGCTTCGGCAAGGCCGTTCCCGTTGACAATTTCAAAAACCAGTCCCGTTCCTGTGGGCAGGCCGTAGGTAAGCATGATCCCTTTGTCATATTTCATGCTGATATCCGAGAGACCGATCCGTGAAGTATACACATGATAGTCCTCGAAAGTGAGCCGGAGTTCTCTCTTGAACAACGGATCCGAGACCTGGAACTGGCCGAGGTAAATATCCAGTTCGGTATCAAACAGGTTGTTGTACATCAGGAAGGCATCCTCGACGCCGGCAACCTCACCATGCTCATCCATGTAGAAGTAAAAATAGTATGCCAGGTGGTCGGAGATTTCTCCCCCGGATAAAAGTTTTAAAAGGTAGGGAGCGGACAGGTCCACAGCCCCTGTATTATCGATTTTTACCTGTACATAGCCATCCAGTCTGACAGCGATCGGAAAATTCCGTATCAGGGATAATTTTTCGTCACCCGTTTCGGTAAAGTATCTTGGCGACTGGTATTCGGTGAGTGTGAACCCATCCCCTGCGTACTGGTCCCCAAAAGGCTTCAGTTTGGGAAACGAGGGGGTGTGACAGGTGGTACAGCTGATATTGTACTTTCGGGCGAATGCCGGAATGGCCTCTGCCGTCTGGCAAAAAATACCCGCGATGATCGCCGGAATGAATAATCTGCTTAATCTCGACATGTCTGTGCATATTTAGTTCTAGGGATATACGGTAATAGTAGTTTCCTGCTCGTTCACGATCATCGCCTCGTATTCTTCTTCCGGAACTTCCAAAAACTCTCCCACCGGTTTTACCAGCAGCCTGTACTTCATGACCGCCCTGACGGTCAGAGTGCCGGGGACAAATTCATAGGGAATCGTGAATGAATAGGTTTCCACTTTGGTTTCCCTGGGTCCGATCCGGTAATCCACGCCCAGGGAGGCTGTGTTCCATTGCATCATGGTCATTCTCCCCTGCGGATCAAAAAACGGCATCCGGAAGATCCGGTCCCCCAGGGGTACATCTTCCCGGCGAATGCCCTCAAAATCGTCCAGACCGAGAGGTACAGCCAGGTCCTGGTAAGCAAGGGCTTCGCTGGCAATGGTATACTCCTCGCCTTCAAAGCCTTTTTCATCCACCGGCATATGGTATACATTTCCGCTGTCGTCCACGGCTTCCACGTGCAGCCAGGCAATCCGGTCTTCCACAGATCCTGTGGGAAACTTATGCCCGGTTTTCTGATTGTAGAGGGTGATGGTAAAGACAACCTTTTCCCCCGGCACCGATTCCTGGATATCGGGAGCTATGATGATCTCAATGGTACCCCTGACCTTCCCGGGATCATGCGCCCCGTTGAAGATGTGCATTTTGGCGTCTTCATAGGATGCGCCCATGATCGCTGTTTTGGAGGGGCCGTCAGGCATGTGACAATCCTGGCAGACCACACCCTCGTCGTAGTAAGGACCTTCCTGCAGTTCAAAAACGGTGGATTTCACCCAAATTCCGAATGGACTTTTCTCATTGTGACAGATCCCGCAGAATTCAGCGGTGCCGTGAAGTTCAGTTTTGATGATCTGATGATCTGGGGAAGATACTTCGCCTTTGCGCGTGGTGTATTTGGTATCTCCTGGTTCTATGATATAATTATGGTTGTAGGATGTGTCTCCTGTATATCCCGTAATAAGATGGCAGACTTCACATGAAACCGATTCATTGGCCCGGGGATTGGTTTTGGGATCCGGCGGGGGCATGTCACCTGCCAGATAGGCCATCGGAGTGTGGCAACCATTGCAACCCTCGTGGACCTCCTTGTCCATGCTGGTATCATTCTCCGTATGTGGAACGGCGAGTTCAAAATATTCGATTTCGTCCCAGTGATGATTGTAGGCATCTGACATCAGCGCCTGATCCCATTGATTGTGAAACAGGTTATGGCACTGGTTGCAGTACCTGGGAGTTTGGAAATCATCGTAACTGTACTTCTGTTTTTGTTGCTGGTGCAGGGTGAGGGATGCGCCTGTAAAAACGATCACCGCTCCCAGGAGAGACCTGTAAACCTTTTTCATCCGTTACATAGGTTTAGTTCTGGATCTATGAATTTCATGCAAAGAATATTCCTAAATCAGGAATAGCTTGCGTTATTAATTTACTGCTCTTTCTCCAAACCGGCAAATTATTGAGCAATCTGTTTAAAAATTAAGGGATTATGATGTGTCAGTCTGAAGTATCCCTGAATCGAAACCTGGAGAGATTGATTATCCTGGAGTAGCCTTTCCGGGGTATTTATTCATCAGATTGAGCATTGGATTCCACAGTGGATCTCCGGGGGAGTGTTTCATGGCATCAACCTTTCATGTACGTGAGTTTCCGGATGAAGGATTCCATCTTCCTGAAATGAGAACCCTTCCAGTACACTTTCCGGCAGGAAGGACAAAAAAAGAACTCATTGAATTCCTCAACCGTATGGGGCTCGAGCAGATGTTTGATTTCCTCCTTTTTTTTCGGCACCAGTTCACTATTACAGGTCATGCAGCGTGTAAAGGATTGGAACTGACTGTACAGATCGAATTTTTGTACTACCTCCCTAAGTTGGTGATGTTTTTCTGTTGACCTTACATAATAGCCGTGTGTGATCCTTGCTGATTTCAGAAGCAGCTTGTCGCGTGTGAGTATGATGCGTTTCTCCCTGGCTGCAATTTCTATCATCTCCTGATCTTCAAAATCGTTCCGGTACAAACTGTCAAAACCAAGCATCCGCAGGTATTTTGCCAGCTTTCCCAGGTGAGTATCGAGGATAAAACGGGTAACACGAAGGGGTGACACGTTTGCCCCTTTCAGCCCGCTGATATCCAATGTTTCGAACGTGGGGTATAGCGAAACAAAATCGTTTTCGTGAAGACGCTGTTGCCGTGATGCGGGTTGACCGTTCACCAGCACCAGGTCGATTTCTGAAAATGGGATGCCAAGTGATTCGATCGCTTCTTCCAGGGTGACCGGGGTTTTCAGTGAATGGACGAACTGTTTATGCCTGAGCTCACGGGGCAGGAAGTCATTCAGCTCGGCATAGCACCTGAACGTGATGTTTTTCAGAAGATGATGGTATTCTGTGCTATCCCTCAATATATTCCCAGTCTTTGATGGGTTCAAATTTCCTGTAACCTTCCTTCACGGATGGGTGGGTCAGCACCGATTCAACAGGTACTTCAGGAAGTTCGTTTTCAGCCAGCCCTCTTTTTACGAAGATGAAATTAAAACCGAGTTCATTTGATCCGATAAGCCGGTACCCTTTTTTGTTTGCAAGCTTTGTCATGGCTACCGGAGATGCCCCGTGATAAACAGGATGTTTGCCCGGGTATTCATAATCCGGATCATACGGCACGACAATGTCATTCATGCCGAATTCGTTGTGGGTCTCTATGATGACGACCTGAGGTTCGATTACTGTAATGGCATCCCAGATCCAGTAGTCATTCCCATCAATATCAATGGATAACAATCCGGTTTCACCATACAGATTGGCAGAATTGCTTTTCACGCCATCATCCGCACCGATCTCAACGAAAGTTTTATTCTTCATTCCCAGGATGGAAAAAAACAAAAAGCAGTTTTCCGTCTTCCTCAAACTGCGAAAAGACCCGGAATCCATTTTCGTTGAAGGAGGGCAGGTTGACCTCCCCTGCCATCTGACGGTACTGATGATACAGCTGCCGCTGTAAAATCTGAACGGACGGGATAAACCGGTTCCTGATCCTGGTAATAAGAAATTTATCTTTCAGGAAATCTTTGATCATATAGGTATTACGGTTATGGTTGATGATCATAAAGATAGTGAACAATACTGATTTTCTTCCCTGGGATCTTTTTTCTCCTGGCTTCATCATCATTTTGCAGCATGAATTGCCAGGTTTTTGATTCTATCACTCAACATATCATTAAAACCCGTCCATTAAAGAATGGCAATTATGAAATAATGGAAATAACCAGCGATTCACTCATCATTTATAAAGGGACCTTAAGTTCTCTCAACCCGATGATTCGACATGGCAGGTTCTATTTCTTTAATAGTAAGGGGTATGTCGAGGCAAGCGGGTATTATGTCGATGATGTTCCCCGTGGTACGTGGGTATATTATAATGAAGCTATGGATACTGTCAGATCAATTGATTACGGCTCAATATGGCTTTATATGGAAACAGAAGCTAATGATTATACAATCGACTCGACAGTTTTCACGGAACTGAACAGGAATGATAAAGAAACCATGAATGCTGATGGTGCATTTTATTTGGTAGATCATATGCCCGAATTTGAGGGTGACAACACTATTGAACATTTCGACAACTACATCCAGGAGCACTTGTACTATCCTATTTATGCAGCAAGAAAAGGGATCACTGGAAACGTGATTATTCAGTTCATGGTGGATACTGAAGGAAAGGTCAGAAATCCACAGATCGTTCAAAGAGCCACATCTGATCTCAATATTGAAGCGCTCAGAGTATTGTTGGAAGCTCCAGACTGGAAACCAGGATCACAGGCCGGGCATCCGGCAAATGTCCTGTTTTCATGGTGAACAGAATTCAGGAATTTCATTGCCAGAAATTTAAGATATCCTGAAACTGCCGCTGAGAATGGGAAATCTGGAAGAGTAGTCGTTAAATTTACTGTTCAACCAGATGGAACCCTGGATAATATACATGTATATTTCTTCTGACTGTTCTACAAGGGCTGAAACTTCTTTCCTGTTCGTTGAGAAAATCAGGAAAAGTAATTAGATGCTCACAGTATCATCAACTTAAATCTATCTGAGTTGACTTTCTAATGATTAATTCTTGATATTTCTCTTTCATATCTGTTGGTAAAAAACTTATTTCAATGAAGTCCTGCCACCGGGATAGTACTTTCTTGAATTTCATAAAAATGTTGTACAGAATCTTTTCATCCAGGTCAAACCTTTTGGATACTTCCAAAAAATCTTTGTGACGAATTTTTTTCTTTTTTCCATTGATTGTTAGAGCCAGTTCTTCATCATCACCCTCAACAACCAGATTAGAAGCAACCATATCGTAGGCAGGAGCCAGCATATACCCTAATCCTGGTTGGTCAATCAACGAGAAATTCTTAAGGTGCATGTCAGCATTACCTGTAAGAAAAGAGAATAATACCTGCTCAAAATAATTTATAATATCCAATCCCGGGTTTTCTGAATACCTGATAATTGCTTTCCCAATCTGTTCGTATGAACCATGGTACTTATGTTCCGTCAACCTTTCCGTTAACTGGCACATATCTTCCATATGAATTCTTTGATCTTCAGAGCGATCGATCCTCCTGGTGATATATGATAATTCTCCTGATTTTAGCCTGATCAGAGAATGTGGAACCGTTTGAATGTCCACCAGTGAAGCAAGGTGCATGGTAAGATCTTCCAGCTCAGGTAGATTTGGATATTCCTTGGTGGGAGGCTTCAGAATATAATTTCCCCATAAACCGACTATAGTAAACCGTTTCGGATCCGATTTTTTCGAAAGTTTGTCCAACTTCAGGGAGAGTTTTGGCTGAACACCGGTAACTGTTGTCTGTGATTTGATTACCTGTTCCCCGAGTTGCAGCATTTCATTTTCAGCGAACGGAACTACTGGAGCTTCTGAAGATCCAAATATTTTCCTGCTGCATGCTGGATGATAATCCACACTCTCCTCCTCAAGGATACCATAACAGTAAAGACACCTTTTCTTTTCCATGATTACGGATTCGTTACAGGTTCAATACTCACGGCCCCAATACAATCCCTGCAGCAGACCAATAGCAGTCCCATTCTATCCCTCTCATTCAATTTCCAGTTCTTCTCAGCGATATCGAGCAACCAACCTTCTGGTATCAACCCATCAAAGAAAGGTATCATGGTTTTGCTATGATACGGTTCAGACCGCAGTGGTAAGGTCAGGCTCACCGGCTTCGATCCGGATTGAAGATATTCCTTGTTATAGGTAAAGCTGTAACCATCCTCATCCTCAACAAGAAAACCGGCCAACTTCCTCTCCATAAACACATTTGCTTTTCTCATTCTTTTATTAGTTTTGAACGGTCAATGGGTGCAGGTTTTAGTTCATGACCGAATAATTTGAGCACTTTGTTGACTTTATCCATTCGTAAGGAGGTTTTCCCTTGCTCGATATCACGTATAAACCTCAAACCAACTCCAGCTTTCAATGCGAGCTCTTCCTGTGTCAGCTTGGTGATCTTTCGTTTCTCTTTCAAAAATGCTGATAAAATAGATTTTTCTTTATCCATGATTTATACCATTTCGGGTATAAATATATGGAATTTTATATGATTATATCATTTCGGGTATAAAATTTATTTACCCGTATTTCATTATACCTGATGAGGTATAATATATTGATAAATTGATCGAAGAACGGTCTATGATTCTTGTGAGAAAAAAATGACCGCTGAAAACAAATAAAAACCTCCCATGAAGGGGGTAGCTCCACCAGGATTGCTCGCCCGAAGGGGCGGGCTCGCGGACCTGAGAAATCCGCTGCCTAAAAACAAAACCCTTTCTCGCTTCGCGAGGTACGGTGCTTTTTCGCTTACAGTTCCTCAAGCAAGCTTGGTCACTGAAATCAAAAAAGCCCCTGCCCCTTGGGCAAAGGCTTTTGTTCTTGTAGCTCCACCAGGACTCGAACCTGGATCTACGGTTTAGGAAACCGCTATTCTATCCCTTGAACTATGGAGCCGAAATTCGCGGGGGACAAATTTAGCTGAATTCTGAATGACTGCCAAATCCTATCTCAGATTGCCTGGCTGATGGCTTCCAGGACACGTTCGGGGGTCATGGGCATCCGGTACAGTCGTGCGCCGGTGGCATCGAAAATGGCATTGGCCACCACTCCGCCCATGCAGATGATGGGAGGTTCGCCGCCGCCCTGGGGAGGCATGTGCTGCCGGTCCAGGATCACCGTCTCTATTTCAGGGACCCAGGAGAACAGGGGGATCTGATAGGTATCGAAGTTCCGGGTGTGGATCGCTCCTCCATCGAATTCGATGTCCTCACTCAGGGCATATCCCAGTCCCATGGTAATGCACCCCTCCATCTGGATGGCGGCTCCCTGGGGATTCACGCACATTCCCATATCCTGGGCGCAGGCCACGCGAAGCACCCTGACCTCCCCGGTTTCTTCATTGACCTCTACCTGCGCGATATGGGCCACGTAGGTTCCGGCATCAATCCCGCATGCAATGCCGATCCCCCGGCCGCTGGGGCCCGGAGCGGGGGTATAACCGAATTTGTCAGCC